>NZ_JAHWXM010000001.1:600000-1200000 GCF_023091225.1 Microbacterium galbinum
CTCGACACTCATCGTGCTCATCTGCCTGATCCCGGGTCTCGGATCCCCCGCGACCGCGATCGCCGCCGGCATCTACTACCTGATCTACATGCAGATCGAGGCGTACGTGATCTCTCCGCGCATCATGAGCCGCGCCGTGTCGGTACCGGGTGCGGTCGTCGTGGTCGCCGCCCTCGCCGGCGGCAGCCTGCTCGGACTCCTCGGAGCGCTTATCGCGATCCCCGTCGCCGCGAGCATCCTGATCATCTACCGCCAGGTGCTCATCCCCCGCATGAACGAGCTCTGACGCCGCTCAGCGCGATGCCGGCCACTCTGTCGGCAGCGGGAGGGCCGCCGGGTGGACGGCGGCCACGATCTCGGTGAGCACACGGCGCGTCTGTGACTCCCCCACCCAGAGGTGCTTGCCGCCGTCGACGGCGATCAGCGTCGCATGCGGGATCGAGGCGAAGCGCTCACGCGCCTCCTCGGGCCGGAGGTAGTCGTCGAACTCGGGGACGAGGATCACGACCGGCCGATCGAACTGCGCCCACGCGGCGACCTCGGCGTCCGTGGCGCGATGCAGGGGCGGAGAGAGCAGGATGACGCCCGCGATCTCGTGATCCCGCCCGTATTTGAGGGCCAGCTCCGTGCCGAACGACCATCCGAGCAGCCAGGGGCGCGGCAGCTCGCGTTCGTGGACGAACTCCATCGCGGCGGCCACATCGAACTGCTCCGACGCTCCCCCGTCGAACGCCCCTTCGCTCGTGCCGCGGGGCGACGTCGTCCCCCGCGTGTTGAACCGCAGGACGGCGAGGTTCGCGAGGGCAGGGAGGCGCGCCGCGGCCTTGCGCAGGATGTGCGAGTCCATGAACCCTCCCGCGGTGGGGAGCGGGTGAAGAGTCACGAGGGTCGCGACGGGGTCGGCCCCTTCGGGGAGCGCGAGTTCACCGACGAGCGTGAGGCCGTCGGCCGTACGCAGCTCGATGTCCTCCCGCTGCGCGGGCAGTTCGAGCGGTCCGCGGATCTCGATGGTCACGATTGCCTCCAACAGTGTGTGTGCCAGTGCCTGCGTGCGGCGAGGTCGGCGGCATCGCCGAGGACTCCATCGGCGCGCCAGGCGACGAGATGAGCGGTGCCCGGTTCGATCGTGCGAGAGCACCCGGGGCACACGTAGGACTTCTGGGCCTGGATCGCCGAGACGGGCTGCACGGTCCACTCCGCACCGCGACGGGTCTCGGTACGCTTCCACCCCGCGAGGAGGCGTTCGAAGGACTCGTCGGCCTCAGCTCGCGAAGGAGGCCGCCTGCGGGAGCGGGGCATCGTGCCTGCTCACCACCAGTGGTTGTTGATCCAGAAGTTGTACGAGCCCGCCCAGCCGCCATACTTCCCGGCGTAACCGTTTGCCCAGCGCAGGTTGTCGACCGGGTCGTAGCCGTTGCCCGGCACCTTGCTGCAGGGCAGAGCCTGCACGAGGCCGCAGGCACCCGAACTGCTGTTCGTGGCGTTCGGGTTCCACCCGCTCTCGCGCGACACGATGTAGTCGACGTAGCCCCAGTCGGCTTCGGCGATTCCCGCCGCAGCCATCCAGTCCGCCGGCGCTCCGCCACCGGTGTAGAAGAGCGGGGCCGCGGGGGCCGTCCCTCCCGAATTCGAGTTAGAGGCCGTCGTCGGCGTGGGCGTGGGGGTCGGCTTCGGCGTCACGTAGACCTCGAAGGACCCGCGCTCGACCGGAGCGATCTCGGCACCTTCGACGGTCACCGTCAGGTTCTGGGTGTCTTCGAGTGCGACGGAATACGCGCTGTCCGGCGTCTCCTGCTCGGGCGGATCCGCGAGAGCGACGGCGGTCGGTGCGACCATCGCGGCCGCGAAACCGACGACCGCGAGCGATGCGAATGCCGCGACCACACCGCGGCGACGCGACCATCGACGAGTACCACGATGCGCGGAATTCGCCGTCGCCACAGGTACCGGCGAGGCGTCACGTCGTGCAGGTGTCATGTCGTTTCGGGAGTTCACGATGGTCGACAGTCTACGCAAGACTGCCTGGGACGGCCATGAGAAGGTCAGCGGACGGCGAGGATCACGTCGATCGCCGCGTCGAGCAGGGCGTCCACCTGCTCCTCGCGATAACCGCCGCGCTGCATCCGGAAGGCCGCCGAACGCAGCTGTTCCGCGCTCAACGCGTCGCCGTCGCGAAGGTAGCGCACGATGCGCGTCGCCACGTGGTCGACCTCGTCGACGCGGTATCCGAAGGTGAGTGCACCCGTGCGGGCGAAGCGGTGACGGCGCGGACGCGCGAGATGGTCGAGGATCACCTGAGCCTCGTCGCGCGCCTGCTCGACCCAGACGCCCGCGCCCTCGGAACGCACGGCACGATCGCGCTCGCGCGCGGCGAAAGCGTCCTCGACACGGCTCAGTGCGGCGTCGACGTCACCGACCACGTAGCCGCCCTTCACGAGCGGGAACGAGGCTGTGCGGACATCCGCCGCACCGAGATCTCCCCCGTGCTCGAAGGCGGCGCGCGCCGAGGCGAGGAAGGTGTCGACGGCCACAGGGTGATATCCCTTGGTGCGCCCCGTGGCGACGGCGAAGGCCGCACGGGAGGACTGCTGCTCTTCGGTCTTCTGGTCGTTCATGACAGCACCACCCAGGGAGAGAGGAGGAAGTAGAGGCAGAGGGCGGGGACCGTCGACGGCAGGATGCTGTCGAGCCGATCGAGCAGCCCGCCGTGGCCCGGAAGCCAGGAGCTCATGTCCTTGATCCCGAGATCGCGCTTGAGCATCGACTCACCCAGATCGCCCAGTGTCGCCGACAGCAGGATGGCGGCACCGAAGAGGAGCCCGCCCCACCACGGCAGTTCGAGAAGGTAGATCGCGAGCAGCACACCCGCGGTCAGCGAGGCGACGACCGCACCGGCGAAACCCTCCCAGGTCTTCTTGGGGCTGATCCGCGGAGCCATCGGATGCCGCCCGAAGGCGAGGCCGGCGGCGTACGCGCCGGTGTCGGCCGCGACCGCGATGGCGATGAAGCCGAGCACCCACCACTGTCCGCCCTCCTGCCCGAGCAGGATCAGTGCGATGGCTGCGAGGAAGGGAACGTAGACCTGCACGAAGCCGCCGATGACGGCATCCGCGAGTACATCACCGTAGGTGCGCCCGTCCTGAGCGAACATCTGCGCGATGAGCCTCCAGACGATGACGAATGCCACGGCGAGGAACAGCACGATCCAGCACAGCCAGATATCCGCGAAATAGCCGGAGAGCACGAGCGCGCCGGCAGCTACCAGCTGCGGGACGACATCGATCCGGCGGCCGGATGCCCGGAGAGCCCGCGCGAGTTCGTAGACCCCGAGCAGCGCAGCCGCCAGGGCGAACGGAACGAAGAGCACCTTGATGAACAGGAGGGAACCGAGAAGAGCCGCACCGAACGCGAGGCCGATGAGGATCGCGAGCACGAGGTCACGACCCGTGCGCTGCTTGATCCGCTCGTTCGCCTGGTCGATCTGGTCTCGGGCATGCGAGACGTGACTTCCGAACTCGTCGCGCTTCGCCCGCCACTGTTCACGGATGGCGTTGTGGTCCGCCGTGTCGATCATGTCGGGGATCACCACGGCCGGCTCGTCCGGGAGCGGAGGGCGGGGCGGGATGAGCGAGGCGTCGAAGGCGGGGAACGCCTCGTCCGCCAACGGGATGCCCGAGTCCGGCGTCGTCGCATCCCGCGCCTCGCGGCGGGTCAACGGCGCACCGTCCTCGGAATCTCGCGTGTCAGACATCCGTCCTCACACCTCGAGGAGTTCTGCCTCTTTGCGCTTGAGCGCGTCGTCGATGAGGTCGACGTGCTGGCGGGTGAGAGCATCGAGCTCCTTCTCGCCACGCGCGATCTCGTCTTCACCGACCTCGCTCTTGAGCGCATCGAGGTCGTCCTTCGCCTTGCGGCGGATGCCGCGGACGTGGACCTTCGCGTCCTCGCCCTTCGACTTGACGAGCTTGACGTACTCCTTGCGACGGTCGGCCGTCAGCTCCGGCATCGTCACCCGCACGAGATTGCCGTCGTTCGTCGGGTTCGCCCCGAGGTTCGGCATGTCGCGGATGGCCTGCTCGATCGCCTTGAGCGCCGACTTGTCGTACGGCGTGATGACGAGGGTGCGCGCCTCCTGGTTGACCATCGAGGCCAGCTGACCGATCGGGGTCGGCGTTCCGTAGTAGTCGACGAGGACCTTCTGGAAGAGCTGGGGGTTCGCGCGACCGGTGCGCACCGTGGAGAAGTCCTCCTTGGCAGCTTCGACCGCCCGGTCCATGCGGGTGGTGGTTTCAGCGAGGACGTCCGCGATCACGGTGACTCCTATCGTCGGGGTGTTCTGCAAATTCTATCGGGCGAAGCCTTCTCCGCCGCGTCACACACTCAGGTGGTGACCAGGGTGCCGATCGGCTCACCGAGAAGGGCGCGCGTCACGTTGCCCGCCGGCTCCATGCCGAAGACGCGCATGTTCATGTTGTTGTCCATGCACAGGCTGAAGGCGGTCGAATCGACGACCTTCAGTCCGCGCTGCAGCGCGTCGCTGTACGTGACCCGCTCGATGCGCTCGGCATCCGCGTGCTTGTTGGGGTCGGCCGTGTAGATGGCGTCGACGCCGTTCTTCGCGACGAGGACCTCCTCCGCGCCGATCTCGAGCGCGCGCTGAGCGGCGACCGTATCGGTGGAGAAGTACGGGAGGCCGGCACCGGCACCGAAGATGACGACGCGGCCCTTCTCGAGGTGACGCTCCGCCCGGCGCGGGATGTAGGGCTCGGCGACCTGGGTCATGGAGATCGCGGACTGCACACGCGTGGCCGCCCCGGCCTGTTCGAGGAAGTCCTGCAGCGCGAGCGCGTTCATCACGGTTCCGAGCATGCCCATGTAGTCGGCGCGCCCCCGGTCCATGCCACGCTGGCTCAGCTCGGCGCCGCGGAAGAAATTGCCCCCGCCCACGACGATGGCGACCTCGACGCGGTCGACGGCTGCGGCGATGTCGCGCGCGATCTGGCCGACGACATCCGGGTTGACACCCAGCTGACCGGCGCCGAATGCCTCTCCGGAGAGCTTGAGAAGGACGCGGCGGCGTCCGGTGCGTTCGGTCATGGGTGTTGTCCTCTCGTCCCGATTCAAGATAGTGCCTTCTGGGCATGAAGAAGGGGTTCGGATCTCACCGATCCGAACCCCTTCGACTCTGCTACGCGCCGACCTTGAAGCGCGCGAAGTCCGTCACGGTGATACCGGCGTCCTTCGCCACCTGGGCGACAGAGAGCTTGTTGTCCTTGGCGTAGTCCTGCTCCAGCAGGGCGACCTGCTTGATGAACGCGGAGACGCGGCCTTCGACGATCTTGGGGAGAGCCGCTTCGGGCTTTCCCTCGTTGCGCGAGATCTCGGTGACGATCTCCCGCTCCTTCTCAACGGCGTCAGCCGGAACGTCCTCGCGGGAGAGGTACGACGGGTTGGCGAACGAGATGTGCTGCGCGATGCTGCGAGCGGTGTCCGCGTCGTCGCCCGAGTAGGCGACGACGACACCGATCTGCGGCGGCAGGTCCTTGCTGGTGCGGTGCAGGTAGACCTCGACGTTGTCGCCGGCGATCGTACGCACACGACGCAGTTCGACCTTCTCGCCGATGATCGCAGCCTCTTCCGAGATCAGCTGCTCGACGGACTGACCCGCCGCGTCGGCGGCCAGGGCCGCCTCGACCGAGTCGGCCTTGACGGCTGCAGCGGCGTCGGCGACCTTGTCGGCCAGCGCGATGAAGCGGTCGTTCTTGGCGACGAAGTCGGTCTCGCACGCGAGCTCGATCAGCGTCACGGCACCGGCCTGCTCGCGAGCGACGACGAGTCCCTCGCTGGTCGAACGGTCAGCGCGCTTCGCGTTGCCCTTCGCACCCTTGAGACGCAGGATCTCGGTGGCCTTCTCGACGTCTCCGTCGGCCTCCTCGAGCGCCTTCTTGGTGTCGACCATTCCCGTACCGAGCTGCTCACGCAGCGCCTTGAGGTCAGCGATGGTGAAGTTGGCCATGTGTGGTGGCTCCTTGCTTCGTGATGTGTGTGGTGGTCGCGGGATTACTTGGCGTCTGCGGCCTCGGCGGCGGCGACCTCAGCGGTCTCCTCGCCGGAAGCGGCGGCGATCGCCTCGTCGTGAGCCTCTGCACCGGCCGCGTCGGCAGCGGTCTCGTCGGCGGCGGGCGTCTCGACGACGGCGGCCTCGTCAGCCGCGGTCTCGACGGCAGCGGCGTCAGCGGACTCCTGGACCTCCTGGGCGGGAGTCTCGAGGAGCTCCTTCTCCCAGTCGGCGAGAGGCTCGGCGTCGCCCGTCTCCGGGTTGTGCTTCTGCTGCAGGCCCTCGGCAGCGGCGTCGGCGATGATGCGCGTCAGCAGCGAGACCGAGCGGATCGCGTCGTCGTTGCCGGGGATCGGGTACTGGAAGTCGTCCGGGTCGGCGTTCGTGTCGAGGATGCCGATCACGGGGATGCCGAGCTTCTTGGCCTCGTCGATGGCGAGGTGCTCGCGCTTGGCGTCGACGACCCAGATGGCCGACGGCGTCTTGGTGAGGTTGCGGATTCCACCGAGCGACTTGTGCAGCTTGTCGAGCTCGCGCTTCTTGAGCAGGAGCTCCTTCTTCGTGAAGCCGCTGTTCGCCGGGGTCTCGTAGTCGAGCTCCTCGAGCTCCTTCATGCGCGCGAGGCGCTTAGAGATCGTCTGGAAGTTCGTGAGGAGTCCACCGAGCCAGCGCTGGTTGACGAAGGGCTGACCGACGCGCGTGGCCTGCTCGGCGAGGATCTCCTGCGCCTGCTTCTTGGTGCCGACGAAGAGGATCGTGCCACCGTGGGCGACGGTCTCCTTGACGAAGTCGTAGGCCTTGTCGATGTAGCCGAGCGACTGCTGCAGGTCGATGATGTGGATGCCGCTGCGCTCGGTGAGGATGAAGCGCTTCACCTTCGGGTTCCACCGACGGGTCTGGTGTCCGAAGTGCACGCCGCTGTCGAGCAGCTGGCGGATGGTGACCACAGCCATGGTCGTCTCCTTGTTCTGGCGCGGTGCGCCGTTGAGGTTTTCGCCGATCGTTCGATCGGACTTCCTGGTGCCCGGCGCACACCCGCCTTCCGAGGAAGGACCTGTGGGAGTGGATGCCACGACCGGAGTCGCTCTGGGCACGCGTAGTCACCCCGATTTCGAGGTGCCCCTCCAGCATACAGGACAACGACCGCCTGTCCTGCTCTCCACGGGCGGCGACATCGCGCACTTCTCCCCCGCCTCCGGGCCCGTCGCTCGGACTCACGTCTCGTCGGCCTGAACGACCCGCAGACTCTCGGCATGACCCCACCCGGACGTGTCTTCCTGATCGCCGCCCTCCTCATCGCGCTCGCACTCGGCGCGAACGATCCTGCGATCGCCGCCCTCGAGCCCGACCCCTCGGTCCGGTCCTACTCGTCGGAGAACGACGCCGCGTGGCGCTGGCCCCTCGACGGCCCGCGATCCGTGACGGCGCCGTACCGCGCTCCCGCTCACGCCTACGGGGCCGGCCACCGCGGGATCGACATCGCCGGCGTTCCGGGACAGGAGGTCCGTGCACCCGCGGACGGCGTCGTAGCCTTCCGCGGAACCGTCGTCGACCGTCCGCTGCTCACGATCGACCACGGCGCCGGATACGTCTCGACCTTCGAGCCGCTCGCCTCCTCCCTGAATCCCGGCGACACCGTGGTGGCGGGAGACATCGTGGGGGTCGTCGCGCAGGGTGGGCACAGCATGGTCGGCACCCTGCACGTGGGGGTGCGCCTCGACCGCGTCTACATCAATCCGCTCCTGCTCTTCGGCGCACCGGCCAGAGCGGTCCTTCTGCCGTGCTGCGACGGTTCGTGACGCCCGCTCAGGCGCGCGGGTGCGCGAGACGGTAGGTGGCGGTCAGTCGCTCGGCGGAGACGTGCGTGTAGATCTGCGTGGTACCCAGGCTGGCGTGGCCGAGGATCTCCTGCACGGCGCGCAGGTCGGCGCCGCCGTCGAGGAGGTGCGTCGCCGCCGTATGCCGGAGTGCATGTGGACCGACCGTCTCCGACCCCACGAGAGGGCCGAGCACTTCTGCCACCAGCGAGTACACCGCGCGCGGTCCGATTCGCCCGCCGCGGCTGCCGAGGAAGACGGCGGCACCGGGGGCATCGCTCCGGGCGACGAGCGCCGGGCGCGCGCGCCGCAGGTACGCGTTCAGCGCCTCACGGGCGGGCACCCCGAAGGGCACGACTCGTTCCTTGGCGCCTTTGCCGAGCACGCGCGCGGTACGGCGATCGACGTCGAGATCGTCGATGTCCAGTCCGCAGAGTTCGGAGACACGGATGCCGGAGCCGTAGAGCGTCTCGAGGATCGCATGGTCGCGGAGAGCGAGCGGGTCTCCGCCGGCGGTCGCGCGGATGCGGTGCTGCTCGAGAAGCGAAGTCATCGCGTCCTTCGAGGCCACGACCGGCAGGGTGCGACCGCGCTTCGGAGCGATCAGGCGGAGACTCGGATCGTGCGCGATGATCTCGTGCTCGGTCGCCCAGGTGAAGAACGATCGCGCCGCCGCCGCGCGGCGCGCCAACGTCGAGCGTGCATCTCCGCGCTGGGTCGCTTTCCACAGCCAGTCGCGGAGCACGTCGAGATCGACGTCCCCGATCGTGATGTCTCCGGCCGACGCTGTCAGGTCCCGCAGGTCGGAGCGATAGGCGCGCACCGTCGCCGCCGACAGCCGGCGCACCCGCTCGAGGTACTCCGTGAAGGCCTGGACGGCGGCGGCGAGCTGCATGGCTCCAGCATGCACCGGATGACGGTGCGAGAGATCGCACCTCGCCGCCGCGGCTCGATCAGCGGGTCGCCGCGCGCACCCACCCCGCATCCGATCGTGTCAGGATCCCCTCGAGGTCGAGCAGACCGAGCAGCGCGCGCACCCGGTCGGGGGCGAGACCGCTGCGTCGACAGATCTCCATGACGTCGAGCGGCGTCCGCGTTCCGAGAGCGTCGAGCAGACGGGTGCGATCCGGATCCTGGCGCCGCGAAGCCGACGCCTCCTGCGTGTCGTCGCCCCAGAGCTCGCGGACCTCTGCTGCGCAGGTCACACAGCGTGCGTCGTACTCACGGAGCAGGCGATGGCACCCCGCTGAGGCCGCCGAGGTCACCGGCCCCGGCACGGCTCCGAGGGGTCTCCCCAGCGCCGCCGCGTGACCCGCCGTGTTGAGGGAGCCGCTCCGCCAACCCGCCTCGACGACCACGGTCGCCTGGCCGAGTGCCGCGATCAGACGGTTTCGGGCCAGGAAGCGCCACTTCGTCGGTGCGGCTCCGCACGGCAACTCGCTGACGACCGCTCCGTGCCCGGCTATTCGGGTGAAGAGCTCCTGGTGTCCGGAGGGATACGCGCGGTCCACACCGCCGGCCAGGAACGCGATGGTCGCCCCTCGGACTCCGAGCGCCGCACGATGCGCGACGCCGTCGATGCCGTACGCCCCGCCCGAGACGACCGTCGCACCGCCCGCGGCGAGATCTCCGGCGATCTCGGCGGCGATGTGCTCGCCGTACCCGGTCGCCGCGCGAGCGCCGACGATGGCCACGCGCGGGGTCGCCCTCAGGAGTCGGGCGTCCCCGCGAACCCACAGCGCCGGTGGAGCGTGCTCCCCCAGGTCGTCCAGCGAATCCGGCCAGTCCGGGTCGCCGGGGATCACCAGGCGCGCACCGACCTGGCTCGCACCGTGCAAGGCGTCGACCAACGCACGGGTCTGCGCACGCGGCCGCCAGCGCGCTCTCCCTTCCGCCAACGCGCGATGCGCCCGTGCGGAGCCGTCCACACGACCATCCGCCGGACTCGGCGCATCGAGGGCAAGCTCGAGGGCACCGGCGGCACCGAGTTCCCGGATCAGCGAGCCCGCGACGCCGTCGCCCGGTTCCGCGAGCACCGACCACGCCGCGCGAGCGATCGCCTCCGTCGATACGCCCGCCTCACCTGCTCGGAGAGCGGACGCCGCACGCGCGACCTCCCGGTCGCCGATCATCTCGTGGGTCACGGCGTCATCCCCCTCTTGAGGAGCAGCGCTCGACCGATCTCATCCGGTCGAGGACGCGCGAGTCCGGCGAGGTCGGCCATCGTCCACGCCAACCGCAACACCCTGTCGTAGCCGCGCAGGGTCAGCGCTCCCCGCTCGAGTGCGCGATCGAGCGGCTGACGATCCGCGGAGTCCAGGCGGAACTCCCCCTGCCGGAGCCACGTCCCCGGGATGTCGGCGTTCCGCGACCACGGCGTCCCCGTCCACCTCGCGGCGGCACGACCCCGCGCATCGGCGACGCGTTGTCGAGCGGCGGCCGTCGAGAATTCGGAGCGGCCACCTGCGGTCGCGCGCGATGCAGCCACTCTCGCGACACGCAACTCGATGTCGATACGGTCGCGGAGGGGTCCCGAGAGCCGGGTCGCATATCGTCTGATCGCCTGCGCCGGGCAGGTGCATTCCGCGCCGCGCACGCCGTAATTGCCGCACGGACACGGATTCATCGCGAGCAGGAGTTGGAAGCGCGCGGGGAACCGTGCGGTGAACCCCGAACGGATCACCTCGATCGCGCCGGATTCGAGCGGCTGGCGAAGCGCGTCCAGAGCCACCCTCGAGAACTCGGCCGCCTCGTCGAGGAACAGCACGCCGCGATGGGCGCGCACGATCGCGCCGGGACGCGCCACCCGCGATCCGCCGCCGACCAGTGCGGCGACGGATGCGCTGTGATGCGGTGCCTCGATCGGTGGGGTCCGGTCGAGGCACGCCACTCGGTCACCCATCAGCGAGCGGATCGAGGCGACCTCGAGTGCTTCGCCTTCGGTGAGCGGTGGAAGGATTCCGGGGAGACGTCGCGCGAGCATCGTCTTGCCGGCGCCAGGGGGACCGCTGAGGAGCATGTGGTGCCCGCCCGCTGCGGCGACCACGAGCGCCTCGACCGCCGACTCCTGCCCCACGATGTCCGCGAGGTCGAGCGAGTCGCTCGGTTCCTCCTCCACGGCGGGCGGTTCTTCGATGGGCACCTCGGGGATCTCGACATCCGCCCCGTGCCAGACCGCCACCTCCGCGAGCGAGCGCGCCCCGCGGACCTCGATCCCGGTCACCAGTCGCGCTTCGGCGGCGTTGGCCTGGGGCACGATCACGCGCTCGAAGCCTGCCCTCGCGGCCGCGAACACCGCGGGGAGCACTCCGGCCACCGGTCGAACGCGACCGTCGAGACCGAGCTCGCCGACGTGCACGGTGTCCCGGATCGATCGCGGGGAGATCGCATCCCCCGCAGCGAGTGTCGCGACGGCGACCGCGAGGTCGAAGCCCGATCCGTGCTTCGGCAGGCTGGCCGGCGAGAGATTCACCGTCATCCTTCGCCGCGGGAGGTCGAGTCCGGAGTTCTTGCATGCGCTGTGCACGCGCTGCACCGCCTCTCCGAGCGACTTGTCGGGCAGCCCGATGATCTTGAACTCCGGCGTCTGGTTCGAGAGGTCCGCCTCGACCTCGACCATGTGCCCGTCCACCCCTGTGATGGCGACCGCCCAGGTGCGTGTGGTGCTCATACGAGGTCCGCCACGTGCTCGAGCGAACCGGATGACGGGTCGTGACCGACGATCCCCACCACATCGAGCCTGATCCGACGCCCACGAGCATGAAGCGGGTGCGCGACGGCCCATGCGTGGGCGAGCCCCCACATCCGCCGCTTCTTGCGCGCGTCGATCGCCTCGAACGGATGACCGTAGTCGATCGTCCGCCGCGTCTTCACCTCGACGAAGACGAGGTCCTCGCCCTGAAGAGCCACGATGTCGATCTCACCTTGCGCGCAACGCCAGTTGCGGTCCAGGAGTGTGTACCCGGCGCCGACGAGATGCCGCGCCGCCCGTTCTTCCCCGGCTCTACCGAGGTCATCCTTCGCTGCCATTCCGACAGCATGACGATCGTGGCACCCGTGCCGCGGGGCTGTCTCCGAGCGTCCACCGCACGGCGGAAACCCGGCCCTCAGGCGTCAGTGGTGCAGGAGAGGTGCGCTTCTCCGACTCACTCGCCGTCGAGCGACAGTTCCTGGGGAAGTTCGAACTCCCGGCGCTGCAGCTCCTCGACGTTGACGTCCTTGAAGGTCAGCACACGCACGGCCTTCACGAAGCGATCGGCGCGGTAGATGTCCCACACCCACACATCGCTCATCGAGATCTCGAAGTAGAAGTCGTGCTCCGTGTCGCGACGCACGACGTTCACATCGTTCGCCAGGTAGAACCGACGCTCGGTCTCGACGACGTACTGGAACTGCGAGACCACGTCTCGGTACTCGCGGAACAGCGCGAGCTCGAGCTCGCGGTCGTAGTCGTCGAAGGCTTCCTCATCCATGGTGGTTCCATCCTAGGGTCGCGAGAGCACGCGTGCGGCACCGCATCCGGCGCTCAGAATAGGGCGGGAGCATCGGCGATCGCCCACGACGCACGATGCAGCGGGGAGAGCCCGAGCGTGCGGATGGCCTCTCGATGCTCGGTGCTCGCATATCCCTTGTTGCGATCCCACTGGTACTGCGGGTAGTCGGCATGGAGGTCGGCCATGTGCGCGTCGCGCGCGACCTTCGCGATCACGGATGCGGCCGAGACGGAAGCGCAGTCCCGATCGCCTTTGATCACCGGACGCACGTCGAGTACGGAATGATGCACGGCAGAGAGATAGTCATGGTTCCCGTCGAGCAGCACGACCGCCCCCGCGGTCGACGTGCCCTGCGCGACGACCGCATCGACGGCACGGGAGGCGGCCAGACCCAGTGCCCGGATGATGCCGACCTCGTCGACCTCCGCGGCACTGGCCCATCCGACCGACGAGGCGCGTACCCATGCCGTCGCCCGCTCCGCGACGTCGGGTCGACGTCGCTCGGTGACGAGCTTGGAGTCGCGGAGCCCCTCGGGCACACGACGTCGCGCTCCGGCGGCATCCATCACCGCCGCGCCCACCGCGACCGGGCCCGCGAGCGCTCCGCGACCGACCTCGTCGAGCGAGATGATCAGAGCGCTGTCTCCGAGGATGCGCCGCTCGAGCGTGAGGGTCGGGGAAACGACCGTCATTCTTCGTCCGGAACGCTGTCGAAGGCTTGGTGGTGTCCGTCGATCGCCCCGATCCGCCCGAACGGCCAGGTCGTCAGGAAGGCCTTCCCCACGACATTCGACACCGGGACGAAGCCGCCGCTGGGAAGTTCCTGATGCGCTCGCGAGTCCCGCGACCGAGTGCGATTGTCGCCGAGCAGCCACAGCGAGTCCTCTGGCACGACGACGTCGAAAGGTTCGTTCGACGCCGCGGTGTTCCCTTCAGGCAGGTTCAGGTAGTCGAGCTCGTCGATCGGAGCGCCGTTGATCGTGATCTGTCCGAGTGCGTTGCAGCACACGACGTGATCGCCAGGGAGGCCGATGATGCGCTTGACGAGATGGTCCTGCGAATCGGAGGCGGAGATCCCGATGAAGGTCAGCACGCCGTCGATCGCCTGCACGAGCGGAGGGGATGCCGGCGGCTGCGGCTGGTCGCCGAGCCATCCGCCCGGGTCCTGGAACACCACCACGTCCCCGCGCTCGTACCCCGTCCATCGCGGCGTGAGCTCATCGACCAGGATGCGGTCGTTGACCATGAGCGTGCGCTCCATGGATGCCGAGGGGATGTAGAACGAGCGGACGATGAAGGTCTTGACCACGAACGAGACGAGCGCGGCGATCAGGATGATGATCAGCACATCGCGCAGGAAGACCAGCAGTCCACGGCGCCGCCTCGTGCCCGTGGCGGGCGCGGCGGAGGGTTCAGAGGTCATCGGCATCCTTCGTCAGTCGTGCGTGCCATCGAGCGGCAGTATCAAGGTTCGCATACCGGGGACGAAACAAAGCACCCCAGGACATCGTGTCCTGGGGTGCTGTGGAGATGCTGCGACTCAGCGGTCGCGCTTCTCCTTGATCTTCGCCTTCTTGCCACGCAGCTGGCGCAGGTAGTAGAGCTTCGCGCGACGGACGTCACCGCGGGTGACGACCTCGATGTGGTCGATCACCGGCGAGTGCACCGGGAAGGTACGCTCGACGCCGACCTGGAAGCTGATCTTGCGGACCGTGAAGGTCTCGCGCACGCCGTCGCCCGAGCGGCCGATGACGACGCCCTGGAAGACCTGGATACGCGAGCGGCTGCCCTCGGTAATGTTGACGTGCACCTTGACGGTGTCACCGGGGAAGAAGTCCGGAATGTCCGAACGGAGGGAAGCCGCGTCTACGGCGTCGAGGATCTGCATGATCGTCTCTCTCTGCACTCGCCTCAGGTCGCATGCATGGTGGAAGGAACAAGAATGGGTGTGCACCGTACGGGGCCGAAGCATCCGCGGGTTCCCCTGAGGCAGAACCGGTCACGGCACAAACGTCTATTCTGCCATGGATGACCGCAGCCGCCAAAACACGCGTCTCAGCCGAGCGGGTCCTTCTCCTGCACGATGATGACCTCGCGCGGGCGAGGCTCCGGTGATGCGTCATCGGATGCCGGGAACGAGGACCAGGCGATCGTCTCGCGGAACCGAGCCCCGCTGCCCTTGGCCTCGCTCCAGAGCTGCCACCCCTGCAACCAGACGAGTGCGAGGCCGACGATCACCGCGGCGGTCAGCAACCACGGGAAGACCCCGGGGATGAAGCATCCGACCGCGATCGTGAGACCGTGCCAGAGCGTGAACCCTGCCACGTCCCACCACGACACGGCACGGTCGGCGCGCACCGACGGTCGCGAACGAGTGAGGAGGGTGAGGAGGAGCTGGCCCAGGAACACCGACGGGATCGCGATGAACAGTACCCAGAGGATGGCCCATCCGCCCTGGAACACTCCCCATCCGACGAGGAGCCAAAGGGGCAGGAGGAAGGCCGCCGGCAGGAGCCAGCGGAAGAACGCCCGTCGCAACCACATGCTCCGATGGTATGCCGGTGCGCGGCGGCTCGCACGGCTGTTCGCTGTGAGCGCGGCGACGCCGCGTCCGCCCGGATCGGGGAGAATGGACGAGGACGAGAGGACTCCCCCGAATGATCGAACTGCGCACCCCTGCCGAGATCGACGAGATGCGCGCAGCCGGCCGCTTCGTCGCGGAGACGCTGGCCACACTGCGCTCCGACACGAAGGTCGGGACCAACCTCCTCTCCATCGACCGTCGCGCCCATGACCTGATCCGTCAGCGCGGTGCCGAGTCCTGCTACATCGACTACCACCCGTCCTTCGGTGCGAGCCCGTTCGGGAAGGTCATCTGCACATCCGTGAACGACGCAGTGCTTCACGGGCTCCCCCACGACTACACGTTGCGTGACGGCGACCTCGTCTCGCTCGACTTCGCCGTATCCGTCGACGGATGGGTGGCCGACTCCGCCGTGTCGTTCGTGGTCGGCACCCCGCGCGACGAGGACCTCCGGCTGATCGAGACGACGGAGCGCGCACTGGATGCTGCCATCGCCGCGGCCGTCGTCGGCAACCGGATCGGCGACATCTCGGCATCCGTCGCAGCCGTCGCCCATGGCGAGGGGTACTCGATCAACACGGACTTCGGCGGGCACGGAGTGGGCCGCACGATGCACGGCGACCCCCACGTCGCGAACGACGGTCGCGCCGGACGCGGATTCCCGCTCCGCGACGGACTCGTGCTCGCACTCGAGCCCTGGTTCCTCGCGACGACCGACGAGCTGGTCACCGACCCCGACGGCTGGACTCTGCGCAGCGTCGACGGTTCGCGCGGCGCGCACTCGGAGCACACCGTCGCGATCACCGCGGACGGACCCATCGTGCTGACCGACCGATCGTTCCTCGGGGTCGACTGAGCGTCCTCGCGGTCACGCCGTCCGGCGGTACCTGTACACCTCGGTGAGCTGCGGGAGAACCAGCTCCGCCCGCCCACTCGTCTCGGGGGCGTCGTCGAGGACCGTTTCGATCGCCGCGAGCATCTCGGTCTTCGATCGGCGGTCGGCGACGAGGACACTGCTGATCGTGCCCCACCGACGCAGGTAGTCATCACGTGAGATGTTCTCGGACCACGCGATCACCGCACGCGAGTCGAACTCGAAGCCGGGAAGATCCTCGACGGCACTCCCGGTCGTCTGATCGTCGGCGCCCACTGCCGGATGAGCGATGCGGTGAGCAGCACGGTCCCAGGTGCAGGCGGGATCGGAGTGGTTCCAGACCAGCCCGAGGACACCACCGGGCGCCAGAATGCGAACGATCTCGGCACACGCCGCCTCGCGCTCGAACCAGTGGAACGCCTGCGCCACCGTGACCGCGTCGACGGAGGCGTCGGAGAGGGGGATGCTCTCGGCCGTGCCGAGATGCGCCGTCACATCGACCAGCTTCGCCCGCAGCACGTCGAGCATCGGTTCGGACGGCTCGACTGCCTGGACGGAGGTCGCGCGACCGATCAGAAGCTCGGTGAACTTGCCGGTTCCGGCACCGAGGTCCAGCACCGCCCCGACCCGCACCGGCAGGATCAGGTCGGCGGCGGCATCCGGGAAGCCCGGTCGGTAGCGGTCGTAGTCCGCTCCGATGGTTTGGAAGGAATCCGCGAGCGCGCGATCGATCATCCTCGGACGCTATCACCGAGAAGGAGGAGGTCTATCCGCCCCCGTCAGTCGGCGTCGTCGGCGAGCAGGTCCGGTCGACGCGCTCGCGTGCGCTCGAACTGCTGATCACGGCGCCACTGCGCGATGCGCGCATGGTTCCCGCTGAGGAGCACCTCCGGAACGGCGCGCTCCCGCCAGACCGCCGGCTTCGTGTACGAGGGGTACTCCAGCAGGCCGTCCTCGTGCGATTCCTCGACCAGGCTCTCGGGATTGCCGACGACTCCCGGCACCAGGCGTCCGATGGCCTCGATCATCGCCATCGTCGCCACCTCGCCGCCGTTGAGCACGTAGTCGCCGAGACTGATCAGGCGGACTTCACCGAGCGCCGCGGCGTACTCGAAGACCCGCTCGTCGATGCCCTCGTACCGGCCGCAGCCGAAGACGAGGTGCTCGCGCGTCGCGAGATCGCGCGCGGTGGCCTGCGTGAAGACCTCACCGGCCGGCGAAGGGAAGATGATCGTCGGACGTTCGGTGGCCGCGGCGACCTCGTCGAGCGCGAGCCCCCAGGGCTCTGGCTTCATCACCATTCCGGCACCCCCGCCGTACGGGGTGTCGTCGACGGTGCGGTGACGATCCGACGTCCAGTCTCGGAGGTCGTGGACGTTCAGGTCGAGGATGCCCGCATCGCGCGCCTTGCCGAGCAGGGAGAGCGTGAGACCGTCGAAGTACGACGGAAAGATGGAGAGGACGTCGATGCGCACGGGAGTGACCTCTCAGCGGCTACTCGGCCGCTGGGGAATCCTCGGCTGCGAGCGGTTCCTCGGCCGCCGCCGAGTCGTCGTCGGCATCCGGAAGTTCCTCGAAGAGCCCGGGCGGCGGGGTGACGATCACTCGACCGGCAGCGACGTCGACGGTCGGAACGATCGCCGAGACGAACGGCACCATGATCTCCTTCTCACCGGACTTGACGATGAGGAGATCCTGCGCCGGGAAGTGCTCGATGCGCTGGACGCGTCCGACCACGTTGCCGTCACGGACGACATCGAGGCCCACGAGCTGGTGGTCGAACCACGCGTCGTCCTCGGTCTCGTCGACGTCCTGGTCGATCCAGAGGATGGCCCGCACGAGGCCTTCGGCGGCGGTGCGGTCGTCGACGTCGTCGAAGAAGGCGACCGGGTTGCCGTTCATCACCCGGTACTCGCGCACGGTGATCGTCTTGCCGTGCCACGGAGATGCCTCGGGCACCTGCAACGTGAACTCGGCTCCCGTGACGAAGCGACGCTCCGGGTTGTCGGTGTACAGCTCGAGCTTGAGCCCGCCCTTGAGGCCATGGGCCTTCACGAGGCGCCCCACCCGGAGCTGGTTCTTGCCCTGTGGGGTGTCCTGCGGCACCACGTCAGTCGTCCGCGACATCGACGCGCACGCGACGGCCGTCGGCCAGGGCGGCGACGAGCGTGCGGAGTGCCTTGGCGGTGCGGCCGCCGCGCCCGATCACGCGTCCACGATCATCGGGGTGCACGCGCACCTCGAGGAGATCGCCTCGCGGCGACGTGGATGCGGTGATGCGCACATCCTCCGGGTGATCGACGATCCCCTTGACGATGTGTTCGAGCGCGGCGGCGAGCACGACGGATTACTCTGCGTCGGCGGCGGGAGCCTCGGCGGCCTCCGCGTCGGCGTCGGCGGCGGGAGCCTCCTCAGCGGGAGCCTCCACCTTCTTCTCCGCCTTGGGCTTGACGACGGACTTCTTCGAGGAATCGACCTCGAAGGCGGCCTTCGGCTCGGCGACCTTGAGGGTCGACTTCGCGTCGGCGTCGCCCTTGAACTTGCCCCAGTCGCCCGTGATCTTGAGGATCGCGGCGACCTGCTCGGTCGGCTGCGCGCCGACGGAGAGCCAGTACTGCGCACGCTCGGAGTCGACCTCGATGAACGAGGGCTCCTCGGTGGGGTGGTACTTGCCGATCTCCTCGATCACGCGACCATCGCGCTTGGTGCGCGAGTCGGCGACGACGATGCGGTAGTACGGCGCACGGATCTTGCCCAGGCGCTTGAGACGAATCTTGACAGCCACGATTCTCCTGAATTGTGTGGAAGGAAACGAACTGGTCGCCTGGAGAGTGGGGTGCACATCCGGCGGAAGCTCAAAGAGGAGGACGGAAGCTGGATAGAGGGTCGAGCATGCCGTCCGACCTTCTATTCTGCCAGATGCCGAGCCCGGGCGCGAAACGTGAGGACTCCGGCTTTGCCGTGTCGCGTCGGCCGCGTGCCAGAATGTGCACGTGACGCTCGAGTTCGCCCCCTCAGCCCGCTCCACCGTCGGCCTGGAGTGGGAGATCATGCTCGCCGATCCGGCGTCCGGTGATCTGGCCGGACGAGCGCCCGAACTCCTCGCCGTTCTCGAGGAACAGAGCGCGAGCGAGCGCCACACCGTCACCGGTGAGCTCCTCACCAACACGATCGAGGTCACGAGCGGCGTCGGCGAGTCCGTCGCCCACGCCGTCGACGACATCGCCCGGGCGATCTCCGCGGTGCGCGGGGCCACCGACCCGATCGGGATCGAGTTGCTGTCGGCGGGCAGCCACCCGTTCGCGCAGTGGTACGACCAGCAGGTCACCGATAAGACGAGGTACCACACGCTGATCGAGCGCACGCAGTGGTGGGGCCGCAACATGATGATCTGGGGCATTCACGTGCACGTCGGCGTCGATGACCATCGCAAGGTGTTCCCGATCATCAACGCGCTCACCGCGTACCTCCCTCACCTGCAGGCACTCGCGGCATCGAGTCCGTTCTGGGCCGGGGAGCGCACCGGGTACGCCTCCAATCGCGCGCTGGTGTTCCAGCAGCTGCCGACCGCCGGGCTCCCCTGGCCTCTACACGATTGGGCGCAGTTCGAGTCGTACATGGACGACATGGTGCGCACCGGCGTGATGAAGGATGCCTCCGAGGTCCGCTGGGACATCCGCCCCGCACCCCGCTGGGGAACGATCGAGGTGCGCGCCTGCGACGGGATGTCGACGCTCCCCGAACTCGCCGCGGTCGCCTCGCTCGTGCAGGTCCTCGTCGAGCACTTCTCGCGAGAACTCGACGAGGGACGCCCGCTGTCCGCCCTGCCCTCCTGGTTCCACCGCGAGAACAAATGGCGCGCGGCCCGCTACGGACTCGACGCGCGGGTGATCGTCGACGACTCCGGCGCGCAGCGCGACGTGCGGGATCACCTCGCCGAGACCCTCGACGAACTCGCGCCCGTAGCACGAGCGCTCGGGTGCGAACGGGAGTTCGGCAGCGTCGGCACGATCCTGCGCGACGGAGCCAGTTATGCGCGGCAGGTGGCCGTGGCGGACGCCGCCGAGGGCGACCTCGGAGAGGTCGTGCAGCACCTCATCCGCGAGTTCCGCTCCGGCCCGGAGGCCTCGACCCACGAAACCTGACCGTCAGTCCTCCGCCAGGCGGCGCGCGAGTCCCTCGTCGAGGACCACATCGGTGATCAGATCCGCGGCGATCGCCGCACGGAGGCTGGCGAGCTTGGGGATGCCGGACACGACGCAGACCCGTCGGGGTACGCGTCGCAGGCGATCGAGTGTCGGGCCGGTCGCCCGCGCATTGAGACGGATGTCCTTCCAGGAGCCGTCGGCGCGGAAGAAGACGGTCGCGACGTCTCCGATCGCATGGTCCTCGCGCAGGCTCCGATAGTCGTCGCGCCCGAGGTATCCGCCGACGTACACCCGGCTCGGCACCTCGGCCGCGGGCGATCCGAGACTGAAGACCGCGATGTCCATTTTCGACTGCAGGTCGAGCACACGCCGTGTGCTCCGCTCCCGCCACATCGCCTCGCGCGTCGCCGGGTCGTCGAAGAACGCCGGCACCGGGAACTGCTGCACCTGCGCACCGAACGCGCTGCCGAAGCGCTGGAGGATGTCGCTCGAGTACTCGACACCGCTGGTCTGGGTGTTGCCCGCACCGTTCAACTGCACGAATGTCGTGTTGTGCGTCTCCTTCTGCGTGAGGCCGCGACTGACCGCACTGATGGTCGACCCCCACGCCACGCCGATGATCATGTTCGAGTCGACGAACTGTGACAGCAGTCGTCCCGCGGTCAACGCCACCCGTTCCAGGCGCTCGACCTCGCTGACGATCTCGGGCATGGGAACGACGTGCGCCACGATGCGATGGCGATCGCGGATCCGCTGCTCGAGCATGCCGAGCCGCTCGAGAGGCGAATTGATGCGGATGTCGACCAAACCGCTCTCCCGGGCGTAGCTCAGAAGACGAGATACCGATGAGCGGGAGGTGCCGAGCTCGCGCGCGATGACCTCCATCGTCTTGTCCTGCATGTAGTAGAGCTGGGCCGCGGTGAGCGCGGCGACCAGCTTCCCGTCACGCGGATGTGCACTGTGATCAGCCAAGACCGCCTCCTTGCCCTCGATCCTTGCACATATGTGCACTGGGCTTGCGCGCAGCGGACGAGAGGTCGATGCTGGTGGGCAAGCAAGGAAGCGAGCTCGAGAATGATCGAATCGACACACTCATCGGCCGAGCGCGACGACGTACGCGCGCTCCGCGAATCCGGACGTACGACGGTGCTGCTCATCGGCGGCGGCATCAACGGAATATCGACATTCCGTGACCTCGCCCTCCAGGGCGTCGACGTCGTCCTCGTCGAACGCGGCGATTTCGCCTCCGGGGCATCGTCGGCGTCCAGCCACATGATCCACGGCGGCATCCGCTATCTCGAGAACGGCGAGTTCCGTCTCGTTCGCGAGTCGGTCGAGGAGCGCAACGGCCTCCTGCGCATCGCTCCGCACTACGTGAAGCCGCTGCAGACGACGATCCCGATCTACTCGACGTTCTCGGGCATCCTCTCGGCGCCCCTGCGCTTTCTCACGCACAAGAGCGGCAAGCCGCAGGAGCGCGGTGCGTTCCTCATCAAGATCGGTCTGACGATCTACGACACGTTCTCCCGTGACGGCGGTAGCGTGCCGCGCCACCGCTTCCTCGGCCGCAAGCGTTCGCTGGCCGAACTGCCCGCGCTCGACCCGAACATCAAGTACACCGCCACGTACTACGACGCGTCCATGCACGACCCGGAGCGCTTGGCCCTCGACGTCCTGCAGGACGGCCGTTCCGCGCACCCGGGCGCGCACGCGCTCAACTACGTCGAGGCGATCGCCCGCGACGGCGAGAATATCGTCCTCCGTGACCGCGAGAGCGGCACGGAGTTCCCGGTGAAGG
Organism: Microbacterium galbinum; assembly: GCF_023091225.1. Lineage (NCBI taxonomy): Bacteria > Bacillati > Actinomycetota > Actinomycetes > Micrococcales > Microbacteriaceae > Microbacterium > Microbacterium galbinum. The sequence goes on from NZ_JAHWXM010000001.1 coordinate 621,773, forward strand.
CCGACGTGGTCGTCAACACCTCCGGCCCCTGGACCGACCTGACGAACGACGCCCTCGGCACCGACACGCGATTCATGGGCGGCACCAAGGGGTCGCACATCGTGCTCGACCACCCGGAGCTGCTCGCCGCCACGCGTGGACGCGAGATCTTCTTCGAGCACTCCGACGGTCGTATCGTGCTGATCTACCCGCTCAAGGGCAAGGTGCTCGTCGGAACGACCGACATCGACGCGGATCCCCGCGAGGTCGCCGTCTGCACCGAGGAGGAGGTCGACTACTTCTTCGACCTGATCCACCACGTCTTCCCGCAGATCGCGGTCGACCGTGAGCAGATCGTGTACCGGTTCTCCGGCATCCGTCCGCTCCCCCGTCACGAGGACACCGCACCCGGTTTCGTCTCGCGCGACTACCGCATCGAGGTCGACGAGACGGGCGCCGTCCCGCTCGTGAGCCTGGTCGGCGGCAAGTGGACGACCTTCCGTGCGCTCGGCGAGTCGCTCTCCGACGTCGTGCTCGGCCTGCTGAACCGCACCCGCACGGTCTCGACCGCCGGCCGCGCCATCGGCGGCGGCCGCGACTTCCCGCGCACCGAGAAGGCGAAGCGCATCTGGATCCAGGAGAACCTCGCGGGCGCCGGAGACCGCGCCGAGAAACTCCTCGCCCGCTACGGCACCCGCGCCGCCCAGGTCTGGGAGTACGTCGAGCAGGGAGCGGACGCCCCGCTCGCCGGCGGCGACCTCTCGACCCGGGAGCTCGAGTGGATGGTGCAGAACGAGCTCGTCGCGCGCCTGCAGGACGTCATCCTGCGTCGCACGAGCATCGCGTTCACCGGTCATGCCGATGCCGAGGTCCTCGATGAGATCGCCGACGCGCTCGCTCCCCTACTGGACTGGGACCGTTCGAGGCACGATGCTGAACTCGAACAGACGCGCCAGCTGCTGAACGAGCGGCACGGCCTCGACATCTCGTCCCGCACCCGCGGCTGACGAGACGGAACCGCCGCCTCCCCGCGGCGTAACCCAAGAAGTGTCACGGCAGGGATGACGTGACACGTAAGAAAGGTCAAAGAAGACATGCCTGATGTCAATCTCGGTCTCTATTTCCTGTCGGAGTTCGTCGGCACGGCGATGCTGGTCCTTCTCGGATGCGGTGTCGTCGCCAACGTCGCCCTCGCGAAGAACAAGGGCTTCGGCGGCGGCTTCCTGATGGTCAACTGGGGATGGGGCCTCGCGGTGTTCGCGGGTGTCATCGTCTCGGCGTACTCGGGTGCGATCCTCAACCCGGCCGTGGGTATCGGCCTGGCGATCGCCGGCAAGATCACCTTCACGATGTTCCTCGTCGCCACCGCAGCAGAACTGCTCGGTGCGATCCTCGGTGCGATCGTCGTCTGGCTCGCCTACAAGCAGCACTTCGATGAGGAGCCGGAGGCCGCCAACAAGCTCGGTGTCTTCTCGACCGGCCCCGCGATCCGGTCCTACGGCTGGAACCTCGTCACGGAGATCATCGGTACGTTCGTCCTCGTGTTCGTGATCTTCGGATTCGCCGACTACGGCGACATCGAGGTCGGCGTGCCCGGAGGCCTCGGACCGCTCACCGCGCTGCCCGTCGCGCTGCTCGTGGTCGCCATCGGCGCCTCGCTCGGTGGACCGACCGGCTACGCGATCAACCCGGCCCGTGACCTCGGCCCCCGTATCGCCCACGCGATCCTCCCGATCAAGGGCAAGGGCTCGAGCGACTGGAGCTACTCGTGGGTGCCGGTCGTCGGACCGCTCATCGGTGGTGCGATCGCGGCCTTCGCCGCCCCTGCCCTGCTCGGCCTCGCAGCCTGACGCCACCCGAATCCCACTTCAAAGGAGAACACACCATGGCTGACTACATCCTCGCCATCGATCAGGGAACCACCTCCAGCCGCGCGATCATCTTCGACAAGAAGGGCAGCATCATCGCGACGGGCCAGAAGGAGCACGAGCAGATCCTGCCGAAGGCCGGCTGGGTGGAGCACGACGCCTCCGAGATCTGGCGCAACGTGCAGGAGGTCATCGGCCTCGCACTGAGCCGCGCCGACCTCACCCGTCACGACATCGCAGCGGTGGGCATCACCAACCAGCGCGAGACGGCCGTCGTCTGGGACAAGACGACCGGCAAGCCCGCCTACAACGCGATCGTCTGGCAGGACACCCGCACGCAGGACATCGTCGACCGCCTCGCGGCCGACGGCGGAGTCGAGCGCTTCAAGCCGATCGTCGGACTCCCGCTGGCGACGTACTTCTCGGGGACGAAGATCGCGTGGATCCTCGAGAACGTCGAGGGTGCGCGCGCGAAGGCGGAAGCCGGGGACCTCATCTTCGGCACCACCGACAGCTGGGTGCTGTGGAACCTCACCGGCGGCGTCGACGGCGGCGTGCACGTGACCGATGTCACGAACGCCTCGCGCACGATGTTCATGGACCTCGAGACGCTCGAGTGGCGCGACGACATCCTCGAGGCGTTCGGCGTGCCGCGCTCGATGATGCCGGAGATCCGCTCCTCCTCCGAGGTCTACGGTGCGGCGGAGGACTCCTCGCTGCTTCGCGAGACGCCGATCGCCGGCATCCTCGGCGACCAGCAGGCCGCGACGTTCGGACAGGCCGCCTTCCAGACAGGTGAGAGCAAGAACACCTACGGAACCGGCTGCTTCCTCATCTTCAACACCGGCGAGGAGATCGTCCACTCGAAGAACGGTCTGCTCACCACCGTCGGCTACAAGCTCGGCGACGCTCCGACGCACTACGCGCTCGAGGGTTCGATCGCCGTCACCGGATCGCTGATCCAGTGGCTGCGCGACCAGCTCGGCATCATCTCCTCGGCCCCCGAGGTCGAGGAACTGGCCGACAAGGTCGAGGACAACGGCGGCGTGTACATCGTCCCGGCGTTCTCGGGCCTGTTCGCACCGTACTGGCGACCGGATGCGCGTGGCGCGATCGTGGGCCTCACCCGCTACGCGAACAAGAACCACATCGCGCGCGCCGCACTGGAGGCCGTGGCCTTCCAGACCCGCGACGTGCTCGACGCGGTCAACGCGGACGCGGGCGTCGACCTCACGGAGCTCAAGGTCGACGGCGGCATGGTCGCCAATGACGCTCTGATGCAGTTCCAGGCCGATGTCCTGGGTGTGCCGGTGGTGCGACCGGTCGTCGCGGAGACGACCGCCCTCGGCGCCGCCTATGCCGCCGGCCTCGCCGTCGGGTTCTGGAGCGGCCTCGACGAGCTCTCCGCAAACTGGCAGGAAGACCGTCGCTGGGAGCCCTCCATGGAGAGCGACGAGCGCGACCGCCAGCTGCGCCTGTGGCGCAAGGCCGTCACCAAGTCGATGGACTGGGTCGACGAGGACGTCAAGTAACGACCGATCACCGCGAGGGGCGGGTCCGGAGGGAACTCCGGGCCCGCCCCTTCGCCGTTGTCAGACGGATGCCTCCCCATCGAGCACCGTCAGCAACGCACGAGCGACACGCCGAGGCGAGTCGAGATCCCAGGCGACGTACTCCGCTCGCCTCGGGCCGTCGACGACCGGCACCGTGCTCACCCCGGCCATACCCGCGGGAACCGCCCCCGGAGTGAGGAGCGCGACCGCGAGTCCCTCGGCGACCAGGCCGAGCATGACTCCGGCCGTGTCGACTTCGAATGCGACGTCGCGATCGACGCCCGCCGCCCGGAAGGCGGCGTCGCTCTGGGCTCGCCCCGACGTCCCGGCCGGGAAGTCCACGAAGACGTCCTCGGCGAGATCGCCGAGTCTCAGTCGGGTGCGCGCCGCGAGTCGGTGGGCACGCGGGAGCACCGCGACGTGATGATCGACGGCGATCTCCCGGTATCCGACACCGCGGGGCTCGGCGCCCGGTTTCAGCCCGAGAAGCGCGACATCCAGATCGCCGCGCCGGATCTTCGCGACGAGCTCATCGCTGTTGCCCATCTCCAGTTCGACCCGTACGGCGGGGTGTGCGGCTCGGAACGACGCGAGGAGGCGCGGAACGCGGACGGCGACGACCGTCGGGATGATTCCGATCCGAACGGTGCCGTCCAGCTGATCGGGCTCGGCGGCCACCGCATCGATGGCCTGCTGCGCAGAAGCGAGCGCGCTGCGCGCCGGTGGGAGGAAGGCCTCCCCCGCTTCGGTCATCCGGACACCGCGGCTCGACCGGATGAACAGTCGCTGACCCAGCTCCCGCTCGAGGGCGGCGATCTGGTGGCTCAGCGCGGACTGCGTGACGAAGCAACGCTCGGCGGCTCGGGTGAAGCTCCGCGTCGCGGCCACCTCGACGACGTAGCGCATCTGCTGAAGCTCCATCTGAACATGATCTCACGTCATGAACAACATGCTCAGAATGCGTTGGATTCATGTTGGCTGCGTGTCCATGCTGAGAACATGAACCGTCTGCGCATCCTGCTCCTCACCGCCCTCGCACCGATGGCCTGGGGAACGACCTACCTCGTCACGACGGAGATGCTGCCGCCGGGGCATCCGCTCTTCGCCGGACTCCTGCGCTCCCTCCCCGCCGGGGTCCTCGCGATCCTGCTCTCGCGCAGACTCCCCCGCGGCGCCTGGTGGGGAAAGGCGGTGGTGCTCGGCGCGCTCAACATCGGGGCGTTCTTCCCCCTGCTCTTCCTCGCCGCCGAGCGTCTTCCGGGAGGGGTGGCTGCCGCGGTCGCCGGCGCTCAACCGCTGATCGTGCTCGCGCTGGGTGCGCTCGTGCTGCACGAGCGCATCCGTCCGTTCTCCGCGGCCGCGGCACTGGGAGGCACGATGGGCGTCGCACTCATCGTCCTCGGGCCGTCGGCGGGGCTCGACGCGTGGGGAGTCCTCGCGGCGCTCGGCGGCGTGACGGCGACCGGCGCCGGAATGGTCCTGACGAAGCGCTGGGGACGGCCGAAGGGGGTCGGTCCCATCACTTACGCGGGGTGGCAGCTCGGCGCCGGAGGTCTCGTTCTCCTGCCCCTCACGCTCCTGATCGAGGGGACGCCCCCGGCGATCGACGCGACGGCCGCACTCGGCTACACGTGGCTCGCGACGGCGGGCGGCATCTTCGCCTACACCCTGTGGTTCGGCGGCATCCAGAAACTGCCTGTGATCGCGCCCGGACTGCTCGCGTTGCTCTCCCCGGTGGTGGCGACGCTCCTCGGCGTCGTCGTCGCCGGCGAGTCGTTCACCGTCATTCAGGGTGTCGGGATCGCCGTCGTCCTCGCCGCATTGGTCGGCGGGCAGTTCGCGGCGATGCCCGGGCGGGCCGTCAGCTCTTGCCGAACAGCTTCTGGATCTCGGCGAGATCGGCCTCGGTCGGCGCCTTCGCGCCGCCGCCCAGACCGAATCCCGAACCGGTCGGCTGCGCGGTAGCGACGGCTCCGGAGTTCTCGGCCGCACGCTTGGCCGGGTTGCCCGAGCGCGATCCGCTCGACGACTTGCCCTTCTTCCCGCGCTTGGACGATGCGCCGGGGCGTCCCATTCCGGGGACCGGGCCCATGCCGGGGATGTTCGGGGTGCCGCCGCGGGCGACGGTCTTCATCATCTTCGCGGCCTGTTCGAAGCGGGCGACGAGCTGGTTCACGTCGGTGACCGTCATGCCCGAACCCCGAGCGATGCGCAGGCGGCGCGAGCCGTTGAGAACCTTGGGATTGCGGCGCTCGCCCGGCGTCATCGACCGGATGATCGCTTCGGTGCGGTCGATCTCGCGCTCGTCGAAGTCGTCGAGCTGCTGCTTCATCTGGCCCATGCCGGGGAGCATCCCCAGCATCTTCTTCATCGAGCCCATCTTCTTCATCTGCTGAAGCTGCTCGAGGAAGTCTTCGAGGGTGAACTGCTCGGTCGCGAGCTTCTCGGCGACCTTCATCGCCTCTTCTTCGTCGAACGCCTGCTGCGCCTGCTCGATCAGAGTGAGGATGTCACCGAGGTCGAGGATGCGGCTCGCCATGCGATCCGGGTAGAAGGGCTCGAGATCTTCGAGACGCTCACCCGTGGAGGCGAAGATGATCGGGCGACCGGTGATCGACGCGACCGAGAGCGCGGCTCCACCGCGCGCGTCGCCGTCGAGCTTCGAGAGCACGACACCGGTGAAATCGACGCCCTCCTGGAACGCCTTCGCCGTGTTGACGGCATCCTGACCGATCATCGCGTCGATCACGAACAGGACCTCATCGGGCTGGACCGCCGCGCGGATATCGGCCGCCTGCTTCATGAGCTCGGCGTCGACGCCGAGTCGTCCGGCGGTGTCGATGATCACGACGTCGTGCTGCTGGCGGCGCGCGTGCTCGACACCGTCCCGCGAGACCTTGACCGGGTCGCCGACGCCGTTGCCGGGCTCGGGGGCGTAGATGGTGGCGCCGGCCTGCTCGGCGACGACCTGCAGCTGGTTCACGGCGTTCGGGCGCTGAAGGTCCGCGGCGACGAGCAGAGGCGTGTGCCCCTCGCCCTCGAGCTGCTTGGCGAGCTTTCCGGCGAACGTCGTCTTTCCCGAACCCTGGAGGCCGGCGAGCATGATGACGGTCGGAGCGGTCTTCGCGAACTGCAGACGACGCTGCTCTCCGCCGAGGATCTGCACCAGCTCCTCGTTGACGATCTGAACGACCTGCTGGGCGGGGTTCAGCGCCTTGTTGACCTCGTCTCCGAGCGCACGTTCGCGGACCTTCGCCGTGAAGTCCTTGACGACCGTGAGTGCGACGTCGGCGTCGAGGAGTGCGCGGCGGATCTCGCGCACGGTGCCGTCGACATCGCTCGCGGTGAGTTTTCCCTTCGTGCGCAGATTGCGGAAGGTCTCGGTGAGCCGATCGGAGAGCGTGCCAAACGTAGCCATGGTGCTCCGATTCTACGCGAGTCGACCGACGCGGATCGTCGGCTCGGCCCGGCTTCTCGAATCAGCGGGACCAGCGGAGGTCGCCGATGAGGTCGAGCGCATCGCGGAGCACGTTCTCGGGTGCCGCACGACCCGCCCCCTGCTCCGCCCAGACCCGGAGCGACGAGAGCACCGCGGCGGCGTGAGCCGCACCGAGGATATCGGCGCGGATCTCATCGATCCCCGAGGCGCGGGCGGCCTGTGCGATCGCCGCGGCCAGCCGCGCCTGGCGCACGCCCGCGTCGCGCGGAAGCTCGTCCTCGAGGCCCATCGCCGCGACGTTCCGCAGTGCGAGGGCCAGGGGGTCGGGGGCGAACTCCCGCACCGCTGCGAGCAGGATCAGGCGCACGTCCGCGTCGCTCGCGTCACGATCGAGGGCGTCGAGAGCATCGGATGCCTCAGCGATGCGAGCGTCGAGCCCCGACCAGAGCACGTCGCTCTTCGACGCGAAGTAGTTGAAGAAGCTCGACCGGCTCACCCCTGCCCGCTGAGTGATCTCGGCGATGGAGGTCGACTCGTACCCCTGCTCGAGGAAGAGTTCGCAGGCGGCCTCGGCGAGCGTCTCGCGAGACGACGCCTTCGGGCGTCCGGCACGACCGGTGGTCTTCATGCCTTCACGGTACCGCGCCGCGCCGATGCGTCGCGGCGAGCATCGAGAGGCGTATTGTTGGACGCGTTACAACAATGCGCTTCGACGGGAGATCGGATGCTGGACATCGTGACGGCCGGACTCGCTCCGGACCTCGTCCCTTACGCCGAGGGATGGGATCTTCAACGACGGATCCACACGGACGTGGTCGACGGCACCCGCCCCGACACGCTCATCCTGCTCGAGCACGAGGCCGTGTACACCGCCGGCAAGCGCACCGAGCCGCACGAACGCCCCGCGGACGGGACGCCCGTGATCGACGTCGACCGCGGTGGGAAGATCACCTGGCATGGACCGGGGCAGCTCGTCGGATACCCCATCGTCCGACTCGAGGAGCCGCTCGACGTCGTCGCCCACGTGCGCCGCCTAGAGCGTCTGCTGATCGATGTCCTCGGACCGCTCGGCGTGGACGGCTACCAGGTCGAGGGCAGGAGCGGCGTCTGGGTGCGCCGCCCGCTGTCCGAGGACAAGGTCGCCGCTATCGGCGTGCGGGTGCAGCAGGGCGTGACGATGCACGGGTTCGCGCTCAACTGCGACAACTCCCTCGCAGGCTTCCGCGGCATCATCCCGTGCGGCATCACCGATGCCGGCGTCACCACCATCAGCGAGATCGTCGGGGCGGACGTCTCCCCCGCCGACGTCCTCTCCTCCGTGATCCGCACCTTCGCCACCGAGTACTCAGGAGTCACCGCATGACCGCCGTCCCCGAGGGGCGCAAGCTCCTCCGCCTCGAAGTACGAAACGCCGAGACGCCGATCGAACGCAAGCCCGAATGGATCCGCACCAAGGCCAAGATGGGCCCGGAGTACACGGCCCTGCAGTCGCTCGTGAAGAGCGAGGACCTGCACACCGTGTGCCAGGAGGCCGGTTGCCCCAACATCTTCGAGTGCTGGGAGGACCGCGAGGCCACCTTCCTCATCGGGGGCTCGCAATGCACGCGCCGGTGCGACTTCTGCCAGATCGACACCGGCAAGCCCGCCGACTACGACACCGACGAGCCGCGTCGGGTCGCCGAGAGCGTGGTGCGGATGAACCTTCGCTACGCGACGGTGACCAGCGTCGCGCGTGACGATCTGCCGGACACGGGAGCCTGGCTCAACGCGGAGACCGTCCGCAAGATCCACGAGCTCAATCCGAACACCGGCGTCGAGCTGCTGGCCAACGAGCACAACGCCGATCCGGCGTTCCTGGGGCAGATCTTCGATGCGCGCCCCGAGGTCTTCGCGCACAACGTCGAGACCGTGCCGCGCATCTTCAAGCGCATCCGCCCGGCGTTCCGCTACGAGCGCTCGCTCGACGTGATCACACAGGCGCGAGACGCCGGCCTCATCACCAAGTCGAACCTCATCCTGGGCATGGGTGAGGAACCGGAGGAGGTCGTCCAGGCGCTCCAGGATCTGCACGACGCCGGGTGCGACATCATCACCATCACGCAGTACCTGCGCCCGTCGCCGCGTCACCTCCCGGTGGCGCGCTGGGTGAAGCCGGCGGAGTTCGTCGAGTTCAAGGACGAGGCCGAGCGCATCGGGTTCCTCGGTGTCCTGGCCGGGCCCCTCGTGCGTTCGTCGTACCGTGCGGGCCGCCTGTGGGCGCAGTCGATGGTGTCGAAGGGACGGGAGATCCCCGCGCACCTCGCCCACATCGCCGACAGCGCGGATCTGGGATTCGCCCAGGCGGTCTGAGCACAGACCGTCGCGTCAGTCGGCGCTCATCACCGACTGCACGCTGCCGTCGGAACCGAGGTTCACCAGGAGCACGTCGTCGGTGGTGGCGGCGTCGAGCGCGTACTCCAGCACCGCGAACGGCTCGGACCCGCCGTGCTCGTCGGCGAGGATCGTCATGCTCATGAGCCGGAGAGAACGGATGATGTCGACGGCGGCGTCGCCCGAGATGTCGACGAGGACATCGGGGAGGTCGTCACCGTAGGCCTCCTGCTGCTGCAGGATGTACTCGGTCACCTCGCTCGTGCGATCGTCGACCTCCGACAGCATCCCGCGACGTGCCGTGTCGTCGACGTTCTCGAGCCCGGCGATCAACGAGGCTGCGATGTCGAGCGCCTCGGACGACACATCGTCCTGATCGGGCGCGGTCAGGTCGACGGTGACGCTCTGGTCGCCGAGTTCGACCGTCTCCGACCAGAAGATCGATCCGTCCGGCCCTGAGGACAGGAGCCCGAAGTAGTCGTGTTCGATCGCCATACCGCTATGAAACCAGCCTCATGCTCGCGACGGTAGTCCCGTCGTCATCCGACAAGTGATTGCACGAACACGTGCGGGGTGAATCCGGTCAGGTCATCGATGCCCTCACCCTGACCGAGGAGCTTGACGGGGATGCCGGTGCGCTCCTGAACCGCCAGAACGAAACCGCCCTTGGCAGACCCGTCGAGCTTCGTGAGGACGAGTCCCGTGACCCCCGCGTGCTGCAGGAAGGACTCCGCCTGCATCACCCCGTTCTGCCCGGTCGTGGCGTCGAGCACCAGCAGCACCTCGCTGATCGGCGCCTGCTTCTCGACCACACGCCGGATCTTGCCGAGCTCGTCCATCAGGCCGCCCTTGGTGTGCAGCCGGCCCGCGGTGTCGATGATCGCGATCTCGATCCCCTCGCGCTGCGCGTACTCGACGGTCTGGAACGCCACCGATGCGGGGTCCTGGCCCTCCTGCTGAGGCCGCACGATCGCGGCGCCACCGCGCTGGGCCCAGGTGGCGAGCTGGTCGACGGCCGCCGCGCGGAAGGTGTCGGCGGCGCCCACGACGACACTGCGCTGGAATCCGCGCAGGAACTTCGTGAACTTCCCGATCGTGGTCGTCTTCCCGACGCCGTTCACACCCACGACGAGCACCACGGCGGGGCGCTCGGTGAGCTTGAGCGTGGTGTCGAACTTCGCGAAGTGCTCCTCGAGCGTCTCGCGCAGCATCCGCTGGAGGTCTTTCGGGTCGGTCGTACGGAACCGTTCGACCTTCGCCCGGAGCTCCTCGACGATGCGCTCGCTGATGTCGGGACCGAAGTCCGCCGTGATCAGCGCCGTCTCGAGGTCGTCCCAGGTCGTCTCATCGATCGTGGGCTTGACGAACATGCCGCGCAGTGCGCGACCGAGGGACCAGGACTTCTCCGCCATGCCCCCCAGCCTACGGGGCGCGAAGCATCGCGGAGTCCGCCGCCGTCCCCGGCGATTCGCTGCGAGACCTCAGCTCGCCGCGGCCGCGCGATCGCCCACGCGCTGCCCGACCACCGCGGAGACGCCGTCCTGACGCATCGACACGCCGTACAGCGCGTCGGCGATCTCCATCGTGCGCTTCTGGTGCGTGATCACGAGCAGCTGCGAGGTCTCGCGCAGTTGCTCGAAGACCGTGAGAAGTCGGCCGAGGTTCGCATCGTCGAGCGCGGCCTCGACCTCGTCGAGGATGTAGAACGGGCTCGGACGCGCCTTGAAGATCGCCACGAGCAGAGCGACGGCTGCGAGTGAGCGCTCTCCGCCCGAGAGCAGGGAGAGCCGTTCGATCTTCTTCCCGACCGGGCGCACGGCGACCTCGATCCCGGTCGTGAGCATGTTGTCGGGGTCGGTGAGCGAGATGCTCCCCGTACCGCCGGGGAACAGCAGGGGGAAGACCTCGCCGAACGCCTCCTGGGTATCCGCGAACGCGCTCGCGAAGATGGTCTGCATCCGCTCGTCGAGGTCGGCGATGATCGTCATCAGGTCTTGACGGGTCTGCGTGAGATCCGCGAGCTGTTCGGTGAGGAACGCGTGACGCTGTTCCAGCGCGGCGAATTCCTCGAGCGCGAGCGGATTCACCCGGCCGAGTTGTGCGAGCTTGCGCTCGGCGTCGGCCAGGCGTCGCTGCTGGATGCGGCGGTCGAACGGAATGGTCAGGTCGACGTCGATCTCGTGGTCGTCCGAGACCTCGGCGATGTCGCGCGGAACGGGCTGATCGGGGCCGTACTCGGCGACGAGGATGTCTTCGTCGAGCGCGAGCTCGGAGGCGACGCGTTCGAGCAGCCCGGTCAGGTGGAGCTTCTTCTCGTGGATCTGCAGTTCGAGGCCGTGCACGCTCTCGGTGAGCCCGGCCAGGCGTTCCCGCAATGAGGACTCCTGCGCCCGCAGTCCGGTGAGCTCCTGGTTCTGGGCCGCCCGAGCCGTCTCGGCCTCGGCCAGCGCCACGCGCGCCTCGGTGACCGAACGGTCGAGCGAGTCGAGGACGCGAGGGAGCTCCTCGGCGACACCGGCGGCCGCCTCGCGCTGCGCGCGGCGGATCACGGCACGGCGGGCAGCTTCGGCGGCGGCATCCCGCTCCTGCTCGCGCTGGCGCTCCAGTGCGGTCACCCGCGACTGCGCCGCACGCACGCGTTCGCGGAGCGTCTCGATCTCGAGCCGCGCCCGCACCTCGCCCTCGCGCGCGGATTCCAACGCCTCCAGCAGACCGTCACGCGCCGAGGCATCGAGCACGGGGCGGGGAGCGGAGACGGCATCGTCGAGCGCGGTCTTCGCGGACTCCGCCTTCGCCTCGGCATCCGCCACGGCCGATTGCGCCTGTGCGAGACCGGTCTCGAGACGCTCGCACTCGGCGACCGCGGCTTCGTGACGCACCGTGATGCGGTTCACCTGTTCGGCGTGCGTGGCCAGGGCCGCGTCCAGCTCGCGCAGTGCGCGCAGGGCGTCCTTCGACTGGCGCCGCGTCGTCTCGACGGCCTCGTTCGCGTCTTCCCGTGCCTCGCGGAGCGAATCCACGATCACCTGCACCTCGGCGAGCCGCTCTGTGGCGGCGTCGCGCTCGGCCGCGAGCTCGAGGCGCGAGCGTTCGCCTCCCGACCCGGTGCGCAGGCTGTGGGCGGTGACGACGTCTCCGCCGACGGTGACGATCGTGGTCGACTCGTCGTCGAGCGCATCCAGAGCGGTGCGCGCAGCGCGAGCAGCATCGAGATCGTCGGCGATGAGGACGTGGGCGAGAATTCCGAGCACTCCCGCGGGCGCATCGACGGCCGAAACCGCCGGGGTCACTCCGGACAACTGCGGGAGTTCGACCGAACGACGCGAGGTCTCGGCCGCGACGAAGTCGACCACTCCCCTCCGCTGGTCGGCCGCTTCGGCAGCCAGCGTGAACGCATCGGCGGCTGTATCGACGAGCACGCCCTCGGCGAGGGGACCGAGCACGGCGGCCACCGCGGCTTCGAAGCCCGATCGGACCTGCACCGCGTCGCCGACGAGACCCCGGATCCCCGGGCCACCCGCCTTCACGATCTCGGCGGAACCACCCGACAGCGCCAGCGCGCTCCCGAGCGCCGCCGCCTTGGCCGTCAACGAGTCGACCTCGCGCTCGGCGGCGTGCAGCCGCTCGCGCAGAGTCTCGCGCTCAGCCTCCGCCGCGGTCGCCGCGCGCTGCGCACTCTCGTACGCCGCAGAGTAATCGGCCGCAGAACCTTCGGGCGCCTCGGCATCCTCGATCGCCTCGAGCGCCTCCGACGCCTCTCGCCGCCGCTCGTTCGCGGCCTCGAGCGCGTTCTCCTGGCGGAGCACCGCGCCGCGCACGGCGGCAAGCGCGGAGGCGGCCGCATCGGCGGTGCCGCGCAGCTCCGAGAGACGCATGTCGTACTCCGACACCAGAGCGCTCTGCTCTGCGATGTCGACGTCGAGCGTGTCGAGCTCGGCGCGGGCGTTCAGGACTTCTCGGCTGGCCGCGACGGCCGCGTCCTGGGCGTCACCGAGACCGGCCGAGATCTCGGTGATGTCGTCCTTGGCCTCGTCGATCGTCGCCTGCGTCACGGTGACCGCGGTGACCGCGGCATCGTCGTCCTCGGTGCCGAGGAGGGCGAGCCGCTGATTGGCGAGCGTGTAGAGACCGCGCATGCGCTCCTGCACCTGCTCCAGCCCGAACGCGACGCCGCGCGCCTGATCGACGGCGACGGAGTTCTGATCCTGTTCGAGCCGGTGGATGCTCGCCCGCACGGTGTCGGCCTGGTCCGAGAGCACGAGGCGCTCGGTGTGTCGTTCCTTCTCCGTGCGCGTGTGGTCGGCCAGCGCCGTGCGCAGGGCCACGACGTCGTCGGCGAAGATTCGTGCCTTCGCATCGCGCACGACGGCAGCGATCGACTGCGCCTCGCGGGCGATCTCGGCCTGACGACCGAGCGGCTTGAGTTGGCGACGGATCTCCCCCGCGAGATCGCTCAGACGCGTCAGGTTCGTCTCCATCGCGTCGAGCTTGCGAACCGTCTTCTCCTTGCGTCGACGGTGCTTGAGGATGCCGGCGGCTTCTTCGATGAAGCCGCGCCGATCTTCGGGCGACGCCTGCAAAACGGTATCGAGACGTCCTTGCCCGACGATCACGTGCATCTCACGACCGAGGCCGGAATCGCTGAGCAGCTCCTGCAGATCGAGGAGCCGGCAGCTGTCGCCGTTGATGGCGTACTCGCTCGATCCGTTGCGGAAGAGCGTTCGGCTGATCGTCACCTCGGCGTACTCGATCGGAAGCGCACCGTCGCTGTTGTCGATCGTCAGCTGAACCTCGGCACGACCCAGCGGGCCGCGCGTCGACGTGCCCGCGAAAATGACGTCCTCCATCTTGCCGCCGCGGAGGGTCTTCGCGCCCTGCTCCCCCATCACCCAGGCGAGAGCGTCGACGACGTTCGACTTACCGGAGCCGTTCGGTCCCACGATGCACGTCACACCGGGTTCGAAGACGAAGCTCGTCGGTTGCGCGAACGACTTGAAGCCCTTGAGGGTCAGGCTCTTCAGATGCATCGGGGCACCGATCGTTCGGGGAGAATCACGCCCATACGTTACCGGAAATGCGGGATTCGGCCGGGAGACCGCGCGGGAGGCACCCGAGACCGACACGCGCGACACGCCGTGAAACTGGGAAAATGCTTGACTCGGTGCCCGAACGTTCGCTAGCTTGGGCCACCGACACCTCAAGAAGGGAGGTTACCGATGATGAACATTCAGCTCTCCGCACAGACCAACGGTCTGGTCGCGCACGCTTCCACTGCGCCGCGCCTTGCGTACTCGGTAACCGACCTCGGCGTCGACGGCAACGCTGTCTCCTAGAACAGCACCTGCCCTCGACTGATCCCCTCGGGGATCCGTCCGCGTCGATCGCCCTGTGCGCCACCGCCGCCGAGCGTCATCGATCCGCGGCTCACGCCTCTCGGCATCCGCTCTCCGCGCCCTCTGCGCATCCGTCCGTCCGGCCGTCCGGCCGTCGACGCCGCGTCTTCCGCGTTTCTGCACACCCCTTTCGAAGGAAACCACCGTGAACATCACGCTGTCCCGCAACATCACCCACCCACCGGATACTCAGGACCGCACGGTCCTGCACATCCCCGAACCCGAAGAACTGCGCGCCCTGTCGCTCGGTGATCGCCTGTCACTGCGGATCGGCCTCTGGCTGCTCCGTCGGACGCAACGCCCCCGCCGACCGAAGCGCGAGTTCGCTCCGGCTGCACCGCTGTTCCTCCACGACCAGCACCGCAGCCCCCAGGAGAGCGCGGCGATCCTCGCCTACCACCTCCAGCGTCAGATGCACTGAGAAGGAGAATCGGATGAGCATCCCCCTCAGCGCAGGCGCGACCCTGCATCCGCTCGTGGTTCCGGCCCGGGCGGATGCAGCGGACGCGGGCGAGTTCCGTGAGCTCGCCCGCGTCCGCAACCTCGTCTACCGCGAACTCACCGGACGCGACGAGCAGGATCTGTCGCCGGCCGAACTCCTCCCCCGACTGCGATCGCGCGAGGAGCAGACGACGCTCGTATGGACCGTCCGACTCGCCGACGAGATGATCGGTCGCGTCGTCGTCGATCTCCCCCACGAAGCGGGGTCGCGTGTGGCGATCGCGACCATCGAGTTGCGTCCGCTCGCCTGGGGGCGCGGCATCGGGCGGGCGATCCTCCCTCACGTCGAGGAGGCTGCGCGAGCGCACGGCCGCGGTGTGATCCAGAACTGGACGGAACAGCCCACCGCTGACGGGGCGCGCCTCGAATCGCCCACCGGGCACGGCAGCGTCCCGAACGATCATGTCGCCCGCTTCCTCACCCGCAGCGGCTTCTCGCTCGAGCAGGTGTACCGGATCAGCCTGCTGGACCTCGACGACGTCGCCCGCGCGCGGAGCGCCGAGCTCCTCGCCGAGGCGGAGGCCGCATCGAGCGACTACCGGGTCGTGCGCTGGACGCTGCCGACACCGGCCGAACACCTCGACGGGTACGCCTGGTTGAAGTCGCGTATGTCGACGGACGCACCGTCGGCCGACCTCGACGCCGACGAGGAGGCATGGGATGCGGCACGCGTGCGCCGCATGGAGCAACGGCAGGCCGAGGCGGGTCACACTCTCCAGGTCACCGCCGCCCAGCACATCGTCACGGGCGAACTCGCCGCGTTCACCGAACTCGGCACCGGCACGAGCGGATCGACGACGACGATCCAGCACGACACCCTGGTGCTGCGCGAGCACCGCGGACACCGACTCGGGCTGCGCGTGAAATGCGCAGCCCTACAGAGCTGGACTGCGATCGCGCCGACCTCCCAGCGGGTGATCACCTACAACGCCGAAGAGAATCGGCCGATGCTCGCCATCAACGAAGCGATCGGCTTCACCGCGCGCGCCTACGAGGGCGCTTGGAAGAAAGAACTGACATGACCACCCCGACGACGGTCGTCCCCCTCGCCGTTCCCCTGACGCTCGACGACCCCGACGCCGCGGGGTTCCTCGCCTATGGCGAACTCGGCCACCGGGTATGCGACGAGATGGTCGGCCTGCCCGATCTCGCACCGACCGCCGCGCAGATGCTGCCCGCGTGGCACGACACGACCGACACACTGCACACGGGCTTCCTCGCCCGACGGGGCGACCGCATCGTCGGCGCCGTCACCGTCGACTACGCCCAGGAGGCGGGGGCGCGGGTGGCCGAGCTCGACCTGCTCGTGCCGGAGGAGCACTGGAGCGAAGGCGTCGAAGAGGCTCTGCTCGATCGCGCCGAGGACGAGGCGCGCGCACGCGGACGCGACATCCTCCAGATCTGGAGCCTGCACCGCCCGATCGAGGCTGATCGGATGCTGGTCCCGAAGACCGGCTGGGGACGAGTGCCCGCGATCGCGCTGACCGACCTGCTGGGGGCGCGCGGCTACCGACTCGAGCAGGTCGAACGCAACAGCGAACTCGATCTCACCGCCGACCCGGCGCCGCTGCGCGACGCTCTGGAGCAGGCGATGAGCCGAGCCGGTTCCGACTACCGCCGCATCGAGTGGAATCTGCCGACCCCGCCGGAGCTGCGCGACGGCTACGCCGATGTGCTGGCACGGTTGGTGACCGATGCACCGAGCGGCGACATGGAGTTCGACGCCGAGGAGTGGGATGCCGCACGCGTCGTGCGTCGTGATGCCCGCCTCACGAGCGCCGGCCAGATGGTCTCCGTCGCCGCGGTGCGACATGTGCCGACCGGCGCGATCGTCGCGTACAACGAGCTGCTCATCGGCGAGGACCGCGCGGGCGTGACGCATCAGTTCGGCACGCTCGTCGCTCGGGAGCACCGCGGGCATCGGCTCGGCACCATCGTCAAGTGCGCAAACCTGCTGCGGTGGCGCGAACTCGCGCCCGACTCGACGCGGGTCTCGACCTTCAATGCCGAGGAGAACCTGCCGATGCTCGACATCAACGAGGCGATCGGTTTCGTACCGGTCTCGTATGTCGGGGCGTGGCAGAAGAAGCTCTGAGGAGGAACGGATGGCCCTGTGGTCGGAGCGCACATCGTGGATGTGACATTCGAGGAGAAGCGTATCCTCGTGCACCTCGATGACGGCCGCGCGTTGGCCGCCCCGCTGACCTCGGTGGGGCCGACGGTCGCGGCGATGAGTGCTGCGGAGCGCGCGGGCTGGATCCTCACCGATTCCGGCCACGGTGTGAACTGGCCCGCTGCCGGGCAGACCTCGGAAGGGGGCGCCCTGAGCGTCTGGAGCATCGAACAGGACGCCCTCTTCGAAGAAGCCCTCGCGGAGCTGGAGTCCGCCGCGTGGAAACCCGATGCCCTCGCCCCCCGTTCGCGAGCGCTGGTTGCGCTCTGGCGGCTGGTCGCCGACGGATACAACGGCGGCCTTATCCAGTTCCTGGGCAACTGGGGCATCGCCGAAGTGCAAACCGCCCGCGCGGCGCTCTCCGAATGCGGGGCGCACCGCACCAACGCCGCGCTCCAGGAGTTCTGGGATCTCATCGGCCCGATCACGGAGTCCGAAGAGGTCAGCACGATAGACGACGTCTACCGCGCGGTCGCGGGCGAGCTCGCCCCTCGTGTCGACGAGATCGACGAGGACTTCTGGGATGCCGCAGAAGAGCTGACGCTGCGTGTGCCGCTGACCTATGGGCCCGCGCGCTCGGCGCTGGAGTCGCCTGCAGCGGAGTCCCCGGCCGTCGGGTACGACGAGTGAGCGCGGCTCCCGATGCCGCGACCGAGGCGTACAAGCGAGCTCTCGTGGACGAAGCGCTGACCCGCACTCCCCGCGGGGGCTTTCCCGAGATCGAACGGCGCTAGGGGCTTCGCCCCGGAACCCTGTTCGATTGGGTCGACGCGTACGGGCCGCCCAAGCTCCCTACCCCCTTCTCCGCACTCCACTTCTGGATCGGCACGACAGCGCAGACCGAAGCGTAGTTCTTCTCCTACTTCGAGGTGCCCGACTCCTATTGGCAGGATGAGGAGGCATCCGCGGTCGATGCCGGTATCGGATTCAGCGTCGATCTCGACGAAGAACACGTGTACGACGAAGACCTGTTGCTCGTCATCCACCACGATGTCCCGCGCTCGGTCGCGGAGCTCGTCGCCGAGAGCACCCTCGAAGCGGAAGTCTCGACAGCAGCGATCGAAAAGAAGTGCGCTGAACTCGGCATCCACGACGCGAATGCCATGTTCGTCTACGGCGATCCGACCCAGGTGGTCACCGATACGACCAAGCTGTACAACGGACTCGCCTACATCGGCCTGTTCGCGGGCTGATCCGGCGATCACTTCGGAGTTCGAACGTGCCTCAGCCGCACGCCCAATCGAAGGCATCGGACTCGAGGTCGATCTGAGCGTTGCCTCCACCACCGAAGTTCGTCCCGACGATCTCTTCGATCTCCAGATACCAGGGAGTCAGCCCGTCCGGCATCGCCTGCACGGGAAACGCGGTTCCACCGAGATGACTCATCCCCCACAGCGGCGCGGCCCACGGGCGCAGTTCGTAACGCTCGTCCAACGGACTCGAGTAGTCATCGGGCGCGACGACACCCGCACCGACCTCTCCGGGGGCGAATCCGGCGTTGGGATCGACGCGCGGAACCAGCCACACGTCCGTCGTCGGTTCGTGAGTGTCCCAGGCGTTGCAGCCCTCGCTCTCGTCGGACCAGGAGCCGGGCAGGCGCAGATCACCTCGCGGTGCCGTGGGCCCTGCGGCGAGCTCGTCTGCCGTCAGCCAGAGCAGCGCGAACTCTCCGTCGATGAGGTCGCGCCGCCGACGAAGGCCAGGATGTTCGACGGCCTCGGCCAGATCACGCAGGAAGGGGTCGGCCGACCCTGCATCCGCGATCACGGGATCGGGCGCGAACTGGCCCTCACCGGCGAAGAACGCGATTCCCGGATACCGGCTCCCCTGCCGCCGATAGTCCTCGGGCAGCCATAGGGTGACGACGTGCATCATCGGGAGTCCGGTCGCAGAGCTTCGCGGCCAGTGCCTCCAATCGACACCCGGGCCATAGCTTCCGGCCCACCCGGCAGGAGGCTGCGGAGGCACCGGCGCAACCGCCGCACGGCCGGGAGCCGCGGCGACTCCATCGTGAGAGCGGAAGAGGAGATTCCATGCGGTGGGCGTCGAGGTCATACCGAGAGACTAGACGCTACGGGGGAGACTGGACTCCGAGCGGAGCGGTCATGGCCTCCGCTGGCAGCGCGGACAGTAGTGCGAGGAGCGATTCATGAAGCTCTCCCGCACGATGGGCTTTCCGCAGCGCGGGCAGGGTTTGCCGCCGCGCCCGTAGGCGTTCAACGAGTGGGCGAAGTATCCCGCCTGGCCGTTGACGTTGACGTACTGCGCATCGAAACTCGTACCACCCTCGGCGAGGGCCTTGGCGAGCACGGAGCGGACCTCGCCGAGAAGCCGACGCGCGGCCTGCGTCGACAGTCGGTCGGCCGGGGTCTCGGGGTGGATGCGAGCGGCCCACAGCGCCTCGTCGGCGTAGATGTTGCCGATGCCGCTGACGACCGTCTGGTCGAGGAGAACCCGTTTGATCGCGCTGCCGCGTTTGGCCAGGGCCGCGCGGAAGATCACGTCGTCGAAGAACGGATCGATCGGGTCGCGGGCGATGTGCAGCACCTGCGATGGCACGGCGCTCGGGCCGTCGGCGACGAGAGCGTCGACGGCGAGTGATCCGAACGTGCGCTGGTCGGCGAACACGACGGCGAGCTCGCCGTGCGTCGGATGTTCGATGTGCAGTCGGATGCGCTCGTGACGCTCGGCCGAAGCATCCGGCGCGCGCAGCAGCATCTGACCGCTCATCCCGAGATGCGCGATCAAGGCGGAGTCATCCGACTCGAGCGGCATCCACAGGAACTTGCCGCGTCGCGAGGCCGTGACGACACGACGCCCTTCGAGGCGACGCACGAAATCCGCAGCGCCGGCCGGATGCCGGGTGAGGGCACGCTCGTCGAACACGCTGACACCCGTGATGATCGCGCCGGTCATGGCGGGAGCGAGCCCCGCTCGGACGACCTCGACTTCGGGAAGCTCAGGCACGTTCGCTGAGGAAGCGCCAGGCGCTGAGCGCCGCAGCCATCTCGGCCGTCTTCTTGCTGCTGCCCAGGCCGTTCATCCGGACATCGCCGACGACGACCGTCGCCGTGAAGCGCCGATCGTGATCCGGACCGCTGGCGACCACCCCGTAGACGGGCGGGGTCGCGCCGATACGTGCGGCCAGCTCTTGCAGGCTGGTCTTCGGGTCCATCGCCGCGCCGTAGCGCTCGGGGTCGTCGAGCAGCGGCCGGGTGAGTCGCAGAACGAGCTCGGTCGCCGCATCCGGACCCGCCGAGAGGTAGGTCGCGCCGATGACGGCTTCCATGGTGTCGGCGAGGATCGAGTCCTTGTCGCGTCCACCGGTCTGCTCTTCGCCGCGTCCCAGGAGAAGGTGACTGCCGAGATCGATTCCTCGTGCCACCTCGGCCAGCGCCACGGTCGACACGACGCTCGCTCGGCGCTTCGCCAGCTGCCCCTCGTCGAGTTCGGGGTGCGTGGTGAACAGCATCACGGTCACCGCCTGCCCGAGCACCGAGTCCCCGAGGAACTCAAGACGCTCGTTGTGCGGGATGCCGCCGTGCTCGTAGGCGTAGGAACGATGAGTGAGCGCCAACTCCAGAAGCTCCGCGTCGATATCGACGCGGAGCTTGGCTGGGAGAGGTCGCTTCCCCTCAGGGACCTCCGTCACGATGACTCGCGACTCAGACGTCAGCGACCTTGCGGCCCTTGTACTCGAGGAACAGCTCGGTGCCCTGCGAGTCGGTGACGACCTTCGCCTGGTGCGGACGGCTGTAGACGACCTTGCCGTTCTCGATCGTCTTCACGAGGGCGACGGGCGCCGCCTTCCACTGCGCGCGGCGCGAGCGGGTGTTCGAACGGGAAACCTTGCGCTTCGGGGGGTTACCAGCCATGACTAGCTCTCTTCTTTCTCGGCGGCGCGGCTCTGTGCCGTTCCGTCTTGGTCTGTGATCTGCTGGAGCGCACTCCATCGAGGATCGATGGGAGCGGCCTGCTCCGTTCCGGTGCTCGCGGTCAGCCTTTCGCCCGTTTCCGGGTCGAGACCCAGGCAATCCGGCTGACACACCGGCTGAAATGGAAGCGCCAAAACGGTCGCATCCCTGACGAGAGTTTCAAGATCCACGTGGTCGTCTTGAACCTCGAAGTCAGTTTCTTCCTCACCAGGATACGCGAAAAGCTCCTGGAACTCGACTTCGACGGGCCGAGCGATGTCGATGAGGCATCGACCGCACACGCCGACGTACTCCGCGTCGGCCGCTCCGGAGACGAGAATCCCCTCGTGCACGGACTCCAGTCGCACGTCGAGGTCAAGGTTCGAGCCCTTCTCGAACGAAACGATCCCCTCGCCCCACTGCTCGGGAAGCGTCACCGTGAAGGTATGCTCGCGCATCTCCCCCGGCCGCCGGACGATGTCGCGGACGGGCAGGATGAAGGGGCCGTTCAGTCGGGATCGCACCCGACAATGCTACCGGCCCTCACCGGCGCGGGGCTGGACGAACGCTCCGTCTCAGATCCCCCGGGCGCCCGTGTCGAGGAACTCGGCCACCACCGGCGGGACGAACGGGGAGATGTCGCCCCCGAGCGAGGCCACCTGACGCACGAGTGAGCTCGACACCAGCGCGTGCGCGGGATCGGGCAGGAGGAATACGGTCTCGATGTCGGCGAGGTGGCGGTTCACGATCGCCATCGGCGACTCGTAGGCCACGTCGATCTGCGATCGGATGCCCTTGACGAGGACTCCCGCATTCACGTCGCGCGCGTAGTCGACGAGCAGCCCCATGCTCCACGAGCCGATGATGATGTTGCCGGGCATCCCGTCGTCGGCGATCGATCGCTCCAGCAAGGACATGCGCTGAGCGATCGGGAGCATCGCCTCCTTGCCGGGGTTGTGCACGACGAGCACGTGGAGCTCGTCGAACAGGGTCGCGGCCCGCCGGATCACGTCGAGGTGTCCGAGCGTGGGCGGATCGAAGGAACCGGGGACGACGGCGATCCTGCTGCTCATGCCCACCAGCCTAGGGCACCTCTCCGATGCACTCCCCGTGCGGCGACATCGAGCTCAGTTCTTCGCGAGCGCGGCTCTGTCCTCGTCACTCACTCGCCGGAGGATCGCGTCGCGCAGACCGGCGTGTCGCGTGAGGTCGGGGTCAGCCGCGAGGATCTCCTCACCCAGCTCGCGAGCACGCACGATGAGGCCCGCGTCCTTCACGACCCGGAGGAGTTTGAGCGAGGAGCGCACGCCCGCCTGGGCGGCGCCGAGCACGTCGCCTTCGCCGCGCAGCTCGAGATCGACCTCGGCCAGCGCGAAGCCATCGAGCGTAGCCGCGACGGCATCGACGCGCTCTCGGGCGACGGAGCCGGACTCGGCCTCCGTGACCAGCAGGCAGAGCCCCGGGACGCCACCGCGACCGACGCGTCCACGCAGTTGGTGGAGTTGGGACACGCCGAAGCGATCGGCGTCGAGCACGATCATGGTCGACGCGTTCGGAACGTCGACGCCGACCTCGATCACGGTCGTCGCGAGCAGGAGATCGATCTCGCCGCGCGCGAACGCCTGCATGACCGCATCCTTCTCGTCGGACGGCATCCGCCCGTGCAGGACCGCACGTCGCAACCCGCCGAGTGTGGGATGGGTCGCGAGCGCCTCATCGAGCTGCACGACGCCCCAGCGCGGGCCGTTCCCGCCTTCCGACGCGATCGCCGGCTGCTCCCCCGCCTCGCCGGTCTTCTTGGTCGTGTCGATGGCCGCGCACACCGCGAAGACCTGACGCCCCTGGGCGATCTCCTCGGCCGCGCGTTCCCAGACACGGTTGAACCACCCGGGATGCTCGGCGAGCGGAGCGACGAAGGACTCGATGCCCGCGCGCCCCGCCGGCATCGTCCGGATGACGGAGGTGTCGAGGTCGCCGAAGACCGTCATGGCCACCGTGCGCGGGATCGGGGTCGCGGTGAGCACGAGTGCGTGCGGGCTCGAGCCCTTCGCGCGCAGCGCCTCGCGCTGCTCGACGCCGAAGCGGTGCTGTTCATCGACGACCACGAGACCGAGGTCGGCGAACGTGGTCTTCTCGCCGAGGAGTGCGTGGGTGCCGACCACGATCAATGCCTGGCCGGAGGCGACGCGCAGGGCGGCCTTGCGTCGCTCGGCAGCCGGCATCTGGCCGGTGAGGAGAGTCGGCATCACGAGCGGAGCCAGTTCGCGACCGAGCATCTTGGTGATCGAGCGCAGATGCTGCCCCGCGAGCACCTCGGTCGGGGCGATGAGCGCCGCCTGTCCCCCGCTCTCGGCCACCTGGAGCATCGCCCTCAGCGCGACGAGCGTCTTTCCCGAACCGACCTCGCCCTGCACCAGCCGGTTCATCGGCCACGCGCCGATCAGGTCTTCGGCGACCTGCGCACCGACCGTCTGCTGGTCGGGCGTGAGCGTGTAGGGCAACGCGGCATCGAAGCGCTCGAGCAGCCCTCCCGGCGACGCGGCGCGGGGGGTCGCGGAGAGCGCGCGCACCGCATCACGCTGCTGGAGCAGAGCGGTCTGCAGGGTCAATGCCTCGTGCATGCGCAGAGTGCGCACCGCAGGATCGATGTCGTTCTTGGTGCGGGGCCGATGGATGAGCTCGATGGCCTCGCGCGCGGTGAGGAGCTCCTCTCGGGATCGCACGGATTCCGGGAGCGGATCGGGCACGTCGACGAGCGCATCGATCACCCGACCGACGAATCTCGCGATCTGCCAGGTCTGTACCGTCGACGTCGCCGGGTAGATCGGGATCGGCACCGAAGCGCGGGCATCCGCACTGCGTCGAGCGGAATCCTCGTCATCGAACAACTCGTACTCGGGATGCGCGAACTGCGTCACGCCGTTGAACTCCCCGACCTTGCCGGAGAACACGCCTCGCCGACCCACCGCGAGATCGTTCGACCGCCACTCCGCCTGACCGATGTTCTTCGCGAAGAACGTCAGCGACATCCGACCGATCCCGTCGCCGATCACGACGTCCACCATCGCCCCGTTGCGATTGCGCATGCGACGAAAGCTCGACGAGAGCACCTCGGCCACGATCGTCACCGTTTCGCCGAGCGGGAGCTCGCGGATCGGAGTCAGCTCGCCCGGATCGGCGTAGCGGCGCGGATAGTGCGAGAGAAGATCGCCCACCGTGCGCATCGAGAACGCCCGATCCAGCGTCTTCGCGGTCGTCGTACCCAACGCGTCGTCGAGCGACGAATCCAGGGTGAGCGACATGCATCGAGTCTAGGGAACGCCACCGACACCCGCGTCACTCCGCCTGTCGTATCGTGAACGGGTGACGAGGATCATCGCCGGTACGGCCGGAGGAACGCGCCTGGAGGTGCCGGACGCCGGCACCCGCCCCACGAGCGATCGGGTGCGGGAGTCGCTCTTCGGAGCGCTCGAGTCGTTCGGCGCCATCGATGACGCCCGGGTGCTCGATCTGTACGCCGGCTCCGGCGCCCTGGGGCTGGAGTCGCTCAGCCGCGGCGCTCGCAGCGCCGATCTGGTCGAACGGGGGCGCGCCGCCGCAGCGATCGTGCGCAAGAACTCCGCGGCCGTCGCACGCGCCGGCGGAGTCGCGGCGGCCCGCGTGCACGAGAGCGCCGTGCATCCGTTCCTCGTGCGTGCGCAGGGCCCGTTCGACCTGGTGTTCACCGACCCGCCGTACGACCTCGATGACGAGGCGATGACCGCGGATCTCGTCGCCCTCGCGCCATTGCTGTCCCCCGACGCACTGGTCGTGGTCGAGCGTGCGCGCCGATCGACACCCCCGGATCTCGACGCCGCGGGGCTCGAGCTCGTGCGCGAGAAGACCTACGGCGACACCACAGTGTGGTGGGGGCAGCCGCTCGACGGCGCGGATCGCGATCAGCCCGCGGCGGAGTCCCAGTCGCGATAGGGGTCCCAACCCCGGACATCCACGGGTTCGCCATCGCACAGCACACCGTCACCGGATCGCTCGACCACGCGTCCGATCACGCGGAAGCCCGGAGCGAGCATCCCCTCGGGGAAGGTGGCCAGAAGGGCGTGGTCCTCGCCTCCGGCCAGGGCACGACGCGCATCCGGCCCGAGCGCGTGCCCGTCGAGTGCGAGGGTGACACCGGAGGCATCCGCCAGGCGACCGGCGTCGAGCGCGAGCCCGTCGGACACGTCCATCATCGCGGTCGCACCCGTCACGGCGGCCATCGGTCCGAGGCCGATCGGCGGTGACGGTCGCAGCTGGGCGGCGACCGCGGCCGCCTCACCGTCGCCGAGCCTCGACGGATCGACGGGGACAGGCGTCTCGCCGTCGCGGAAACGACCGAACAGCACCGCCAGCCCGTGGGCCGCGAGGCCCAGCTCACCGGCGATGGCGACGGATTCCCCGGGCCGCGCGCCCGAGCGGGTGATGGCCGAGCGCCACTCGAGATCGCCGAGGGCGGTGACCGCGACGGTCAGCACATCCGAGACCGTCAGATCGCCCCCGACCACCGCGCACCCCGGCGCGAGCGCCTCGCACGCGTCGCGGAAGCCGTCGGCCAGCCGCTCGACGAACGACAGCCGCAGATCGCGAGGGACGGCGAGGGCGACCAGCAGGGCTGTCGGACGAGCCCCCATCGCGGCGACATCGGCGAGGTTGACCGCGGCGGCCTTCCACCCGAGGTCGTAGCCGGAGGTCCAGGCGAGACGGAAGTCGGGACCGTGCACGAGGGTGTCGGTCGTCGCGACCACCGAACCCGATGGGGCGGAGATCACCGCCGCGTCGTCTCCGGGACCGAGGATCGTGTGCGATCCGGGCGGCGTGCGCGACAGGATCGCGCGCAGGATGCTTCCCTCCGAGAGCTCGCCGAGCAGGGGGTCGTGGTTCTCGGGTCGGGAGGGCATGAACTCAAAGGTAGCCTGGAAGCATGCCCCTCTTCCGTCGCCTCGCTGCTGCCGTCGCGGTCGCCGGCGCCGCTGCGATCGCCCTCGCCGGATGCTCCACGACGATCCACCTCGAGCCCGCGGATGATGCGAACAACCCGGCCTGTGCGAACGTATCGGTGCTGCTGCCCGAGAACGTCGCCGGCTTCGACCGGGTATGGACGGATGCCCAGGCCACGGGAGCATGGGGTGATCCGACGATCGTGCTCCGCTGCGGCGTCGCCCCGCCCGCGCCGTCGGATCTCGTCTGCACGACGATCGGCAGCGTGGACTGGCTCGTGCTCGACCAGGAGGAAGAGCGTCAACGCCTGGTCACCTACGGGCGCGACCCCGCCGTCGAGGTCATCATCCGACGCGGCGCCGAGATCGACTTCCGCACGGTCGTCGAGAAGCTCTCCGCCAGCATCCAGCCCGGGCTCGAGCGGGCGACCGCGAAATGCACCGACCGCGTGGAGTCCCCCGCCGGCTGAGCGCGGTCTCCTAGACTCGCGGCATGAACCCTCAGCCCGCGAATCGAACTCCCGTCATCGCCGCCGTCCTGGTGGGCGTCGGCGCTCTCCTCAGCTCCCTCGCCGGCTACCTCTTCGTGCTCGGCGGCGTGCCGAATGTCCCGCGGGCCTGGATCCTGCCCGATCCGCTCGGGTGGGGCTTCGGCCGCGGAGGCTCTCCGCTGCCGGTCCTGGGCATGCTCCTGGCGCTCGTCGTGCTGAGCGGCCTGACCTGGCTCTTCGTGAGAATGATCGTCCGCGGAGCTCTTCCCGGGCGCGGGGCCGCCGTCTTCTTCGGCACCTGGGGTGCCGTGATGATCGCGTCCGCAGCCGCCGGCCTCGTCCGTGCGCCGCTGACCCTCGCGTACCTCCAGATCGACCCCACGCAGATCGAGATCTACCAGGTGCAGTTCTTCACGATCAGCACCGCGGGACTCACCTGGGCACTCGTCTGGGGGTGGGTCACCGCTCTCGTGGCCGCGATCGTCCACCGCGCTGCAGCCGGCCCGGCGGCGCCGAGCGGTGCGTACGGCGCCGGGCATCCCGCACCTGCGTACCCGCCCCAGCAGGCGTATCCGCAGCAGCAGTACCCGGGCCCGCACCCCGGCCAGCCTCAGCCTCCGACAGCGGGCTGAGGCACCTCGCGTCGCCGATCAGCGGCGCAGGCCCGCCTCGATGAGCTCCGAGATCAGGTCGCCGTAGCTGAGACCGGAGGCCACCCAGCACTTCGGGAACATCGAGATCGGGGTGAACCCCGGCATCGTGTTGAGCTCGTTGACGACGAGGTCGCCCTCCGGAGTGAGGAACATGTCGACGCGCGCCAGCCCGCGACCGTCCACGGCCTCGAACGCGCTCACACCCGCGCTCTGGATCGCCGCGATCTCGGCATCCGTGAGCACGGCCGGGCACACGACATCGACGCCGTCTCCCCCGAGGTACTTGCCCGCGAAGTCGTAGAACCCGCGCGAGGTCAGCACGATCTCGCCGGGCAGCGATGCGCGCACGCCGTCGGCGCCCTCGAGCACCGCCACCTCGATCTCACGTCCGCTGACGCCGGTCTCGATCAGTACCTTGTCGTCTTCGGCGAACGCGATCGCGAGCGCCGCGTCGAGTTCGTCCAGCGCCTCCACCTTCGACACGCCGACGCTCGAGCCCGCACGCGCGGGCTTGACGAACAGCGGGAGGCCCAGTTCGGCAGCCTGTGCGCGCACCTGCGCGGCATTCTGCTCCCATGCACGGCGCCGAACCGTGACCCAGGGCGCCACGACGATGCCGGCTGCCTGCAGCGCGATCTTCATGAAGTGCTTGTCCATGCAGAGCGCCGAGTCGAGCACACCGCCACCGGCATACGGCACCTCGAGGGTGTCGAAGTACCCCTGGATCGTGCCGTCCTCTCCGTGCGGGCCGTGGAGGATCGGGAGCACCACGTCGATCTCACCGAGACCGTCGATCGTTCCGTCGACACGGACGACGCGCAGCGTGCGGTCTCCGCCGGGTTCGGGCCACAGCACGCGGGTGCCGTTGTCGACCACCTCAGGGAGGTGCGCGGCATCGAGCGGGAACTTGGCCGGGTCGTCGTCCTCGAGAACGAAGGCGCCCTCGCGGGTGATCCCGACAGGGATCACGTCGTAGCGACCACGATCAATCGCGCCCAGCACTCCGCCCGCCGTTGCGGAACTGATCGAATGCTCGCTGGAGCGCCCTCCGAACAGCACCACCACCGTCTGCTTGTCCATGGTTGGTCCTCTCCCCCTGCGGGGTGTCGTCGTCCGTCGTCAGGTGGGGTGCGATGTCGCGCGGGCTCATCTTGCCGTCGAGCACCATCTTCACCTGTTCGACGATGGGCATGTGCACCTCGGACTCGCGTGCCAGCTGCAGGATCGGCGCGACGGACGCGAGTCCCTCGGCGGTCTGCTGCATCTGCTTGACGACGTCCTGGAAGCTGTATCCCTGGCCGAGCAGACGCCCGGCCGTGTTGTTGCGGCTCAACGGCGACTGGCAGGTCGCGATCAGATCGCCCAGTCCCGCCAGCCCCTGGAGGGTCTCCGGGTGCGCACCGTTGGCGACCGCGAAGTCGGTCATCTCGACCAGTCCGCGGGTGATGATCGACGCCTTCGTGTTCTCGCCGTAGCCGACGCCGTCGACGATCCCGATCGCGACGGCGATGAGGTTCTTGAGCACTCCGCCGAACTCGGTGCCGATCACATCGGTGTTCACGAAGGTGCGGAAGTAATCGTTGCGCGCGGCACGGGCGACCGTCTCGGCCGTCTCCTGGCTGCGCGACGAGATGACGGCGGCCGTCGGCTGCTCCCGAGCGATCTCGAGCGCGAGGTTGGGTCCCGAAGCGATGGCCACTCGGTCGGGATCGCAGCGGAGCTCCTGCTGGATGACCTGGCTCATGCGCAGTCCGGTGCCGCGCTCGACGCCTTTCATGAGGCTGACGATCTTGGCGTCCGAGCCGGCGAGCAGCGGCCGCAACGCCTTCAGGTTCTCGCGCAGGGATTGGCTGGGCACGGACAGGTAGACCTGATCGACGCCCTCGAGCGCGGTCGCGAGCTCATGCGTCGCGGCCATCGACCGCGGAAGGTTGATGCCGGGGAGGTATCGCGAGTTGCGCTTGGCCTCGTTGATCTCCTGCGCCAGCTCGGCTCTGCGTGCCCACATGGTGACCTGGGCGCCGCCGTCGGCGAGGATCTTGCCGAAGGTCGTGCCCCAGCTGCCGGCGCCGATCACGGCGACGCGCGGCCCCTGGTGCGTCGTTCGCTTAGGAGTCAAGGCGCCCCGTCTCCTTCTGACCGTGCGTCGACGGGTTCCACCGCTCGGCGGGGGCCTTCTCGTCGCGCAGCTCTTCGAGCAGAACGGTGATCGCGTTCATCAACCGCGTGGTGGCTTCGTTCAGGGCGGCTTGATCGCCGCCGCGCCCCTGGAGGTCGGAGACGTCGACGGGGTCGCCGACGATCACGTCCACGGGCTTCCGGAGCGGCCAGAGGCTCAGCCCCTTCTGGTACCGGCCCATGATCTCCTGGGTGCCCCACTGGGCCATCGGGATCAGGGGGATGCCGTCGGTCAGGGCCAGGCGGACCGCGCCGGACTTACCGCGCATGGGCCACAGGTCGGGATCGCGGGTGAGGGTGCCCTCGGGGTAGACGATGACCCCGCGACCGTTCTCGACGATCTCCTTCGACTGCAGCATCGTCTGCTTGGCCGCCGTGGCCGACGATGCCCGCGCCACGGGGATCATCCCCGTCCTGCGCAGGATCCATCCGATAACCGGCACACGGAAGAGGCTCTCCTTCGCCATGAACCTCGGTGCGCGTCCGATCCGCCACACGGCGACCGCCACGATCAGCGGATCGAACTCCGAATAGTGGTTCGGCGCGAGCACGTACGCCCCGTCGCGCGGGAGCTTCTCCGGGTTCTTCACCCGGATCTTCGCTATCAACGAGACGAGCGGGAGGACGATCACTGCGACCGGCCAGAAGATGCTGGGCCGCGTCGTCTCCGGCGACCTGTTGCGCATCGGCGTCACCGGAGGACGTCGAAGTCGGCGCCGAGCGCGTCGAGCTTCGCGAGGAACTTCTCGTAGCCGCGGCTGAGGATGTCGACCCCCGAGACCTTGGACTCGCCGGAAGCGGTGAGCGCCGCGATCACGTGGCTGTACCCGCCCCGGAGGTCGGGCACGACGATGTCGGCGCCGTGCAGCGGGGTCGGCCCCGTGATGACGGCGGCCTGCTCGAGGTCGCGGCGCGGCACGCGGCGCGGTCCGGCCTGCAGCCCGCGCGGGTGGACGACGATGTCGGCGCCCATCTTCACGAGCGCCTCGGTGAAGCCCATGCGGTTCTCATACACCGTCTCGTGCACGACCGACCGGCCGTTGGCCTGGGTGAGGGCGACCACGAGCGGCTGCTGCCAGTCGGTCATGAAGCCGGGGTGGACGTCGGTCTCGACGACCACGGGGCGCAGCTCGCCTTCACGACGGAAGAGGATGCCGTCCTCCTGGATGTCGAACCATCCGCCCGCCTTGCGGAAGACGTTGAGGAAGGTCAGCATCTCCTGCTGCTTCGCGCCGCCGACGAAGATCTCGCCGTCGGTCGCCAGAGCGGCGGAGGCCCAGGAAGCCGCCTCGTTGCGGTCGAAGATCGACCGGTGGTCGTAGCCGCGGAGCTTCTCCACGCCCTCGATGACGATGACCCGGTTGGGCTCGTACGAGATGATCGCGCCCATCTTCTGGAGCACGGCGATGAGATCCATGATCTCGGGCTCGATCGCCGCGTTGCGCAGCTCCGTCACGCCCTCCGCCCGCACAGCCGTCAGGAGGACCTGCTCGGTCGCGCCGACGCTCGGGTACGGGAGGTGGATGTTCGCGCCGTGCAGGCGACCGTTGGGGGTCGACAGACGGATGCCGCTGGGGAGCTTCTCGACGACGGCGCCGAACTTGCGGAGCGCGTCGAGGTGGAAGTCGATGGGGCGGTCGCCGATGCGGCACCCGCCGAGGTCGGGGATGAACGCCTGACCGAGACGGTGCAGGAGCGGGCCGCAGAAGAGGATCGGGATGCGCGATGCACCGGCGTGGGCGTCGATCTCCTCGAAGTGGGCCGACTCGACGTCGCTCGGGTCGAAGACGAGCGCACCGGGCTCGTCGCCCTCGGACACGCGCACGCCGTGCACCTCGAGGAGGGAGCGGACGACCGCGACGTCGCTGATCGCTGGCACGTCGCGGAGGGTGCTGACGGTCTCACCGAGGAGGGAGGCGACCATCGCCTTGGTGGCGAGGTTCTTCGCCCCCTTGACGTCGACGCGGCCGCGCAGCGGGCGTCCGCCTCGAATCGCGAGGACGTCTCCGGTGAGTGCGGGGACTCCGTCCGGAAGAGCGTCGCGCACGGGTGTCGTCATTCGGAGCCTCACTTCAGTTCACTGTGTTCGGGGCGGGTGCCCCTCAGCCACCCGCCTCCACCGCGTTACTGAACGGGAAGGGTCCGGGGCCGCCACGACTCGCGACGGGCCTCGAACTGCGCGATCTTGTCTTCGTTGCGCAGCGTGAGCCCGATGTCATCGAGCCCTTCGAGGAGCCGCCATCTAGTGTAATCGTCGATACCGATCTCGGCCTGGATGTCGCCGATCGACGCGGTGCGCGCCTCGAGGTCGACGGTCATCCGAACCCCGGGATTCCGCTCGATCTCGGCCCAGAAACGCTCGAGATCCTCTTCGGAGATCGTTGCGGCGAGCAAGCCCTGCTTACCCGAGTTGCCGCGGAAGATGTCGGCGAAGCGCGGGCTCAGCACGACTTTGAAGCCGAAGTCGCGCAGCGCCCAGACAGCGTGCTCACGGCTCGAGCCTGTGCCGAAATCGGGGCCGGCCAGCAGCACGGAGGCGCCCTGATACGACGGCTGGTTGAGCACGAACTCGGGGTCCTGCCGCCAGCCGTGGAACAGCGCGTCCTCGAAGCCGGTCTTGGTGACGCGCTTGAGGAAGACGGCGGGGATGATCTGGTCGGTGTCGACGTTCGACCGCTTCAGAGGAGCGGCGATGCCGGTGTGGGTGGTGAACTTCTCCATGATCAGACCTCCAGATCGCTCGGGCTCGACAGGGTTCCGCGGATGGCCGTGGCCGCCGCGACGAGGGGCGACACGAGGTGCGTGCGCCCGCCCTTGCCCTGCCTGCCTTCGAAGTTGCGGTTCGAGGTCGATGCGCAGCGCTCCCCCGGTGCCAGTTGGTCGGGGTTCATGCCCAGGCACATCGAGCACCCGGCGAAACGCCACTCGGCGCCGAAGTCCTTGATGATCCGGTCGAGCCCCTCGGCCTCGGCCTCGAGGCGTACGCGCGCCGAGCCCGGCACCACCATCACGCGCACCCCGTCCGCCTTCTTCTTTCCCTCGATGATCGATGCGAAGGCGCGCAGGTCCTCGATGCGGCTGTTCGTGCACGACCCCATGAAGACGGCATCCACCGGCACCTCCTTGAGAGGCGTCCCCGGCGTGAGGTCCATGTACTCGAGTGCGCGCTCCGCGGCGGCGCGCTCGTTCGGATCGGTGATCGCGGCGGGATCCGGCACCGCCGCCGAGAGCGAACTTCCCTGTCCGGGGTTGGTGCCCCAGGTCACGAACGGCTCGAGGTCGTCGGCGTCGATGAACACCTCGGCGTCGAAGGCGGCCCCGTCGTCGGAGGGCAACGTGCGCCAGTAGGCGACGGCATCCTCCCAATCCTGGCCCTTCGGCGCGTGCGGACGCCCCTCGAGGTAATCGAAGGTCGTCTGGTCGGGCGCGACCATTCCGGCGCGGGCACCTGCCTCGATCGACATGTTGCAGATCGTCATGCGCCCCTCCATCGAGAGGGCGCGGATCGCGCTGCCGCGGTACTCGAGCACGTAGCCCTGGCCACCGCCGGTGCCGATCTTCGCGATGACGGCGAGGATGATGTCCTTGGCGGTGACGCCGGGTCGCAGCGTTCCCTCGACGTTGATCGCCATCGTCTTGAACGGCTTCAGGGGCAGCGTCTGGGTCGCCATGACGTGCTCGACCTCGCTCGTACCGATACCGAAGGCCATGGCGCCGAAGGCACCGTGGGTCGAGGTGTGCGAGTCGCCGCAGACGACCGTGATGCCCGGCATGGTGAGTCCGAGTTGCGGGCCGACCACGTGGACGATCCCCTGCTCGGCGTCTCCCAGGGAGTGCAGGCGGACTCCGAACTCGGCGGCGTTGCGGCGCAGCGTCTCGATCTGGGTGCGGCTGGTGAGATCGGCGATCGGCTTGTCGATCTCCCACGTCGGAGTGTTGTGGTCCTCCGTGGCGATCGTGAGGTCGAGGCGGCGCAGCGGTCGCCCTTCCGAGCGCAGGCCGTCGAAGGCCTGCGGACTGGTGACCTCGTGCACGAGGTGCAGGTCGATGTAGATGAGATCCGGCTCGCCGTTCTCGCCCTTGACGACCAGGTGGTCGTCCCAGACCTTCTCGGCCAGGGTTCTCGGGCGTGAGGAATCGACGTCGACTGCGGGGGTGTTCATGACTCTTCTCCTGAAGCTGGCGGTTCGGCCCACGATGGACTCCGCGACGAGGAGGGGCTCAGAACGAGGTCTCGTCGCGGCCGCTAAGAAGGAGCACGATCCGCATGACGTCAGGTTACCACCGCTTCGGCGCCCGATGACGCGCCGTGACACTCTACTGTTCACCCGAATCATCGAGAGGCATCGCATGACCGCCGACCACGCCCGCTTCGCGACTCGCGCCGTGCACGCCGCGAGGACGCGAGACTCCGCCGCTGCGCGCGCGACGCCGATCTACCTGACCGCCGGCTTCGAGTTCGACGACTTCGATCACGCCGCCGATCACTTCGGCACCGGCGCCGGCTTCGGCTACACCCGCACGGGCAATCCGACCGTTCGGGCCGTGGAGCGGCAGATCGCCGCGCTCGAGTCCGGGGCGGACGCCCTGCTCGTCGCGAGCGGTCAGGCGGCGGTCGTGACCGCCCTTCTGACGGTCGCGGGCGCCGGCGACCACATCGTCTCGTCGACACACATCTACGAGGGAAGTCGCGGCCTCTTCCTCGACAATCTCTCCCGCTTGGGGATCGAGACGACGTTCGTCGACGACATCGCCGATCCGGATGCCTGGCGCGCCGCCATCCGTCCGAACACCCGGGCCCTGTTCGCCGAGTCGATCGCCAACGCCCGCAACGACATCCTCGACATCGCCGTGGTGAGCGCGGTCGCCGACGAGTCGGCGATCCCGTTGATCGTGGACAACACGCTCGCGACGCCGTTCCTCGTGCGTCCGCTCGAGCACGGAGCGGCGATCGTCGTGCACTCCGCCTCGAAGTTCCTGGCCGGGCACGGCTCGGTGCTCGGCGGTGTGATCGTCGACGACGGCCGCTTCGACCCGGCGGTCGCCGGACACAATGCTCCCCATCTCGTTCTCCCGGGCCGCAACGGCGAGCCGAGTGTCGCCGCACGGCACGGTGGGAACGCGCGGATCGCGTACGCCCGGGAGAGCGTGGCTCCTCGATTCGGTGCCTCGCCCTCCCCGCTCAACGCCTTCCTCATCGGTCAGGGCGTCGAGACGCTCGGACTGCGGGTCGAACGGCAGTCGCGCAACGCCCAAGCGGTCGCCGAGTGGCTGTCGGAGCATCCCGACGTCGAGCGGGTGGACTACGCCGGTCTCCCCACCCACCCCGATCACGCGACCGCGGCGCGCTACCTCCAGGGCGGGTTCGGCTCCATCTTCACCGTCACCCTCCGCGGAGGCCTCCCCGCCGCACGCGACTTCGTCGAGAGCGTCGGCGTGTTCATCCACATGACGCACATCGGCGACGTCCGCTCCCTGGTGCTGCATCCGGGCACGACCAGCCACTCCCACCGCACCGAGGACGAGCGTCTCGCCCTCGGCGTGCACCCGGGTACCCTGCGCCTCTCGATCGGCATCGAGGACATCGACGACCTCATCGCCGATCTGTCGCGCGTGCTCGAGACCGTTCGGGAGGTCGTCGCATGAGCCGCCCGCAGCACTTCGGCTGGTTCCTCGCGCGCGGCTTCGGACCGCAGGGCTGGGGCTACCCGTCGCTCGATTGGGACTACGACTGGACACGACCCGAGATCTACCAGGAGGCGGCGCGCACGCTCGAGCAGGCCGGATTCGATCTGGTGATCATCGAGGACGGCCCCTCACTCGGATCGCCCTCGACCATCGATCTGCGGGTGCGCCACGCCTTCGGTGGGCCCAAGCACGACCCTCTGCTGCTCGCCCCCTACCTGTTCCAGGCGACGAAGCATCTCGGCGTGGTGCCCACGGTGAATCCCGCGGCGTCCCTGCCGTTCACGTCGGCCCGCCAGTTCGCCACGCTCCAGCATCTGAGCGGACATCGCCTCGGTCTCAACGTCGTCACCGACACCGGGAGCGCGCGTCATTTCTCCGGCGCGGCGCAGCTCGGGCACGACGAGGCCTACGACCGCGCGGAGGAATGGCTCGACGGCATCCGCGGGCTCTGGCGCAGCTGGGACGACGGAGCCCTCGTGCTCGATCGTGACAGCGACGTCTATGCCGACGGCTCGAAGCTGCGCCCGGTACAGCACCGCGGCGAGTACTACTCTTTCGACGGGCCGCTCAACGCGATCCCCTTCACCGACGGCGAACCGGCGATCGTGTCGCCGGGCGGGTCGGGCCGCGGCCTCGGCTTCGCGGGTGCGAACTCCGATGTGCAGCTCGCGCTCGCGCCACTGAACGAGAAGTCGGTGCGCGCGTATCGGAAGAAGATCCACGATGCGGCGATCGAACGCGGGCGCCGCCCGGAGGACATCAAGATCCTGTTCGCCATCCAGCCCGTCATCGTCTCGTCGCCCGAGGAAGCGGACCGGATCGTCGCCGCCTCGGCCCATCCCGATGACGCCGCCCTCGAGCAGATCGCGCGCAAGCAGTCGAGCGACCTCGAGACCGATCTCACCGGACTCGACCTCGATCGCCCGCTCGATCTCTCGATCTTCGGCGCACACGTGTCACGCGGAAGCATCCAGCGGCTGATCGGCGACCGCGGCGAGGACGCCCCCCTGCGCGCGCACCTCACCGCCCTCGTCCGCGCCGGACGCATCAGCGATCGGAGCGGCTTCGTGGGTACGGCGGAGGAGTTCGCCGACCTGATCGAGGAGCTCGGCGAGTGGGGCAACGACGGCGTACTGCTCTGGGGCGATTTCCACCCGGTGACCCTGCACCGCACGCTCGACGAGCTGGTGCCGATCCTCCGTCGGCGCGGCATCCTGCGCCGTGAGTACGCGGACGGCGGGCTGCAGGCGAACCTGCGGGCGTTCTGATCATCGGCGGGCGGGAACTACCAGCCCATCGAGCCCGGGATCCCCTTGAACGGACCCACCACGGCCGACGTGACCCAGCCGCCGTAGAAACCACCGGGCTGCGGGACGACGATCTCTCCGCCGACCGTGCACTCGTCCATGGGCCCGGCGTACACGGCGACGCGATCCTCGAGCGCTTCGAAACCCCGCGTCGGATCAGGGTAGTTCCATGCGGCGCCCGCGCGCACGACACCTCCGCCGTGGACATCGAGATAGCGCGCTGCACCCTTGAACTCGCAGAACGACGAACCGGCCGCGTCGGTGAGCGCACCCGGTGCGAAGTCGGCGATCGGGAGGTAGTAGACCGGCGGGTGGCTCGTCTCGAGCACTCTCATCGCCCGGTACGTGTCCGCGATCAGTTCGCCGCCGAGCCGGATCGTCACGCGTTCCGCCACCGCTTCCACTCGAGGCGGTCGCGGGTAGTCCCACACCGATTCCTGACCGGGCGCGGGAGTGACGGGGAGCGGTCTGCGCATCTCTTCACTGTACGTCGCTGGCCTCCGCGCGGCGCGGGGTGTTGACTGATCCCATGAACCCGATGCCGATGTTCCCCCTCGGTTCGGTGCTGTTCCCGTACACCCCGCTCCCGCTCCGCGTGTTCGAGACCCGATACCTCACCATGATCGGGCGGCTCCTGGACGAAGAGGATCCGGAGTTCGGCGTCGTGCTGATCGAGCGCGGCGCCGAGGCGGGCGGTGGCGATCAGCGCAGTCGCGTCGGAACCCTGGCGCGGCTCGTCAGCGTGTCCGCCGACACCGAGGTGCTGCACGCACTCGCCGTCGGCACGGAGCGGTTCCTGGTCGAGCAGTGGCTCGACGACGACCCGCATCCACGGGCCGCCCTGACCCCGCTCCCCTCTCTGGAGTGGCACGACGGATTGACTCCCCTGCTCGCCGAGGGCGAGTCGATCGTGCGGCGCGTGCTCGCCCGCGCACCTGAGGCGCGCTGGGATCCGAACACCGAACTCTCCGACGATCCCCTCGCCGCGTCCTGGCAGCTCGCCGCGATCGCCCCGCTCGGCGAGTACGACCGCTATTCGCTTCTGCAGTCGGAATCGGTCGGGGCACTGCTCCGTCAGACGATCGACGCCACCCTCGACGCGGAGATCCTCTGGTCGGCGGAGTGATCCGCGCCCGAGTCGCGTCTCTCCGGGATCACTCCGCGGGCGGTGCCACCTTCTGCGCCCGCTTCTCCCGCGAAGCCGCGATCAGGCTCGCGATGGTCGCCACGGTCATCGAGACCAGGATGACTCCGAGCGAGACCATGTTGTCGATGTCGGGCACCCATTCCACGTGCTCACCGCCGTTGATGAACGGCAGCTCGTTGACGTGCAGCGCGTGCAGGATCAGCTTGATGCCGATGAACCCGAGGATCACCGCGATGCCGTAATGGAGGTAACGCAGGCGGTCGAGCAGGTCACCGAGCAGGAAGTACAGCTGACGCAGGCCCATGAGAGCGAAGA
The DNA here is from genome assembly GCF_023091225.1 of Microbacterium galbinum. NCBI lineage: Bacteria > Bacillati > Actinomycetota > Actinomycetes > Micrococcales > Microbacteriaceae > Microbacterium > Microbacterium galbinum. The sequence goes on from NZ_JAHWXM010000001.1 coordinate 659,715, forward strand.
TGTTCGCCGAGAACACGAGGAACCCGTTCGTCGTGATCTCGAAGATCGCGGGGATCGAATCGATCGCGAAGATCAGGTCGGTCACTCCGATCGTGATGAACACGATGATCATCGGGGTCCACATGCGCTTGCCGTCGACGGTCGTGCGGATCTTGGATCCGTCGTACGTCTCGCTGATGTCGATCCGGCGGCGCAGCAGGCGCACGATGAAGTTCTCGCGCTGCACCTCGCCGTCGTGGTCGCCCTCGGGCATCGCCTGGCGGATCGCCGTCCACACGAGGAAGGCGCCGAAGATGTAGAAGATCGGGGAGAAGTTCTCGATGATCGTGACGCCGACGAGGATGAAGGCACCGCGCAGGAGCAGCGCGATGATGATGCCCACCATGAGGACCTGCTGCTGCAGACGGCGCGGCACGGCGAACTGGGCCATGATCAGCACGAAGACGAAGAGGTTGTCGACCGAGAGGCTGTACTCCAGCGCCCACCCGGTGATGAAGTCGCCGGCGTTCTGCCACCCGCCGACATTACCCAGGAGGAGGGCGAACAGCAGGGCGAGCCCGACGTAGAAGACGACCCACAGGGTCGATTCCTTCGTGGAGGGGATGTGCGGCCGGAGCCGGATGAGCAGGAGGTCGCCGATGAGGATGACCGTGAGGACGATCATCGAGGTGATCTCGAACCAGAGAGGGATTTCCACGGGGAACGACAGCTTTCGCGAAGGGTCTAGAAGGATCGAGAGTCTCTCCCCCGCACACGGTGCGTCGCGCGCCCGGAGCAGCGGCCTTGGTGCTCGTGATGACGTTACGCGCGGATCCGGGATACTCCCCCTCGCAGACGCAATGCTATCGGAGCGCCGACGATATCGGCGCTCCGAAGATTCTGAGACGATGGGGCATCCCTCGACACTCTCCGGGTGAGAGACACCGAACGGAATCAGGATGCCTACGCAGACGAGTGATCAGAGATGGGCGGCGCAGGCCGCGTCGGGTGACGAGAGCGCCTTCCGCGAGCTGTACCGCGCACATGTCCGACCCGTGTACTGGATCGCCTACGGCATCCTCGCCTCCCCCGCGGATGCCGAGGACATCGCCCAGGAGACTTTCCTGGTCGCCTGGCGCAAGCTCCCCGCACTCGACCTCCAGGGCGAGTCGATCCTGCCGTGGCTCGCGACGATCTGCCGCTTCCAGGCGGCGAATCGTCTGCGGCAACGGCGGCGGGATCAGGCGCACACCTCCGACGCGCTCGATGACTCCCTCCCCGACACGGTGAACGTCGAGGAGCAGGTCATCACGGCGGCGCTCGCGGCTCGGATCGCCGATGAGGTGGGAAACCTCAGCGAGATCGATCGCGAGATCTTCCGCCTCTGCGCCACCGAGGGGTACGCCTATCAGGCGGCCGCGGAGGAGCTGGGTGTGAGTCACGCCGTCGTTCGGAACCGTCTCTCCCGAGTGCGCACCCAGTTGCGGGGCGCCGTCCAGGAAGTGAGAGACGCATGAACGACCAGACCACCCCGGAAGAGCTGCCCGAGCTGTCGGATGAGGCGGTCACGCGCATCGAGACCGCCGTGTTCGCCCAGATCGCCGAGGAGCGCGCTCCCGGCCCGGCCCCGCAGGTGGCTCCTGCGCGTGCCGGAGCGCGCCGCCGTCGCTGGCTGACCGGTGTCGGCGTCGCCGCGGCCTTCGCGGTCGGCGTGCTGGTGACGCCCCCGATCCTCGGCGTCGTCGGTTCCGGCGGCGCCTCGAGCACGGCCGATGGCTTCAGTTCCCCCGCCGTCGATGCGCCCGTCCCGGGTGTCGCGATGCCCGAGCAGGGTGTCTCCGGCGATCGCAGTGCGAGCCTCGACAGCGCGGCGGAATCGAGCTCGATCGCGAGCGGAGACGTCGCCACGGCCGACCGCGAGATCATCGCGAACGCGAACGCCACGCTCGAGGTGGAGGACATCGCAGATGCCGCGGACGCCATCAGCGCGCTGGCCGAGGAGCACGGCGGGTACGTCGAGAGCACCGAGGTTGGCAAGGCCCTGGCCGTCGACGGCACGTCGGAGCCCGCTCCGGCGGATTCGGGGTACGGGTGGATCAGCATCCGCGTACCGTCCGCCGACCTGGCCGCGGTCATCGCCGGGCTCGACGAATCCGGGGAGGTGCTGTCGTCGTCGATCTCCCGCCAGGACGTCACCGACGTCGCCGTGGATCTCCGGGCGCGTGTCGACGCGACGAAAGCCTCGGTCCAGCGGCTCACCGAACTCATGGCGCAGACGGGATCCGTCTCGGAGCTCATCGAGGCCGAGGTCGCGCTGACCGACCGCCAGGCGCAGCTCGAGTCCTACGAGCAGCAGCTCGCCGCGCTCGACGACCAGGTCGCGATGTCCAGCCTCCAGGTGCAGCTGACCCGGACCGCCACGACGACGACGGCCGATCCCGCGGGGTTCGGTGACGGGCTGTGGGCAGGATGGAACGGGCTCATCGTCTCGCTCAACGCTCTCGTGATCGCCGTCGGCTTCCTCCTCCCCTGGGCTGCGATCGCCGGCGTGGTGGTGCTCGCGATCTGGCTCATCCGTCGGGCCCGCCGGATGCGTCGAGACGCTGCGATGGCTGCGGCATCCGACGTCGAGGCCTGACCCGCGCTGATGTCCGAAGGGGTACCCGCACGCTCGGCGGGTGCCCCTTCGGCGCTTTTTCCACAGGCGACGGCACGGGCACCTGGGCGATCGCCTCGCGGCGCTAGAGTCTTCGGCATGACCCGCGCCGCCGCCGACACGACGACCCGCACCGTCCCCGCCGGACGAGACCTCACGCTCGACCTCGCACGTGTGGCGTGCGTGCTCCTCGTGGTCTTCGTGCACATCCTGTTCACCGGCGTCGGCCGAGGCTCGGACGGATCTCTGGTGATCGAGAAGACCGTCGAGCTGCAGTCCTGGTTCGTCGCCGGCACGTGGATCGTCAACATCATGCCGCTGTTCTTCGTCGTCGGCGGATACGCGGCGCGCGCGGGATGGCGCTCCGCGACCGCCCGAGGAGAGACGGCCGACGGTTTCGTGCGCGTGCGGCTCGCCCGGCTCGCCCGCCCCGCACTCCCGGTCTTCGTGTTCTTCACGGTCGCCCTGGGCGTCACACGGCTGATCGACCTCGATCCCGCTTTCGTGGACTCGATCGCGATCGGCGTCGGCTCACCGCTGTGGTTCCTCGCCGCGTATCTGATCGCTCAGGCGTGCGCGCCGCTCATGATGCGTCTGCACGAGCGGTTCGGCGCGCGCGTACTCGTCGTGCTGCTGCTCGCCGGCTTCGCGGTCGATGCCTTCCGGTTCTTGATTCTCGGCGAGCTGCTGGGCATCGATCGCGTGCCGCCGACGGGGTACGGCTTCGGTCAGGAGATCTTCGGCATCCCGAACATCGTCTTCATCTGGCTGTTCGCGCAGCAGGTGGGCTTCTTCCTGTACGACGGCTGGTTCGCGCGGCGCAGTCGGTGGCAGCTTGCGGCGATCTTCGTGGCCGGCTACGGCGCGCTCTGGGCGCTCGTCGCGATCGCGGGATATCCCGCGAGCATGCTCACGAACCAGTGGCCTCCGACCGCGCCGATGGCGCTGCTGGCGATCGTGCAGGCTGCGGGGCTGACGCTCCTGCGCCAGCCGCTGACGGCTCTCATGCGCACGCGACCGGCGCAGGGCGCGGTCTTCCTGATCGGTTCCCGCCTGATGACGATCTACCTCTGGCACTTCCCGGTGATCCTCGTGCTCATCGGGATCGAGCTGCTGCTGCCCCTGCCGATGCCCACCCCCGGAAGCGCCGCATGGTGGTGGACGCGTCCGGTGTTCTTCGCGATCGTCCTCGGCGCCGTGTGGCTGGCATCGCTGTGGCTCGTGCGCTTCGAGAAGGCTCCGCGGCAGACACCCGCGCGCTTCCCCTCCCCGGCAGCGACGACCGCCGCAGTGCTCGTGTTCGTCTCCCCGGTGATCGGCATCACGATGTACGGGCTCGACTTCCCGCTCGCCGCGGCGGCTCTGCTGACGACGGCGGTCGCGCTGTGGCTGACCGGCGCGAAGCGCGCGACCTGAGCACAGACGTCGACGCACGAAGAAGGCCCCCGGAGAACCGGGGGCCTTCTCTTGTTGTGTGACCCCAGCGGGATTCGAACCCGCGTTACCGCCGTGAGAGGGCGGCGTACTAGGCCGCTATACGATGGGGCCGTCTGCGTTTCGTTTCCGTCGCGCGACAACCGTTCAAGTATGCCACGGCATTTCTCACGACGCCAAATCGAGGCCCCGGCATCACGTCGCCCGGGCGTGGCGCGCAGAAAGTCAAGGGTTTGCACGGCGCACGGAGAGGGAGTTGACTCGACGCATGCGCGTGACCAAGTTCGAACATGCCAGCCTCCGCATCGATCAGAACGGTGAGACCCTGCTCATCGATCCGGGTTCCTTCACGACTCCGCTCGACGACCTCGGCGACGTCGTCGCCGTCGTGCTCACCCACGAACACCCCGATCATTGGACGCCGGAGCATCTCGACCGCATCCTGCGGATGGCGCCGGGCGTTCCGATCTTCGGACCGGCGGGTGTCGCCCGCGCGGCCGAGGGCTACGAGATCACCGTCGTCTCCCCCGGCGAGACGCGCACGGTCGGTGGATTCACTCTGCGCTTCTTCGGCGGAACGCACGAGATCATCCACTCGTCGATCCCCGTCATCGAGAACGTCGGCGTGCTCGTGAACGACGAGCTGTATTACCCCGGCGACTCCTACGCCGTGCCGGAGGGCGTCGAGGTCGGCACTCTCGCGGCACCCCTCGGTGCCCCGTGGCTGAAGATCGGCGAGGCGATCGACTACGTCCTCGCGGTGAAGCCCCGCCGGGCCTTCGGCACGCACGACATGACGCTCTCGGTGGCGGGAAAGACCATGCACCGCCAGCGTCTGGAGTGGGCGACGCAGCAGGGCGGCGGCGAGTTCTTCGTGCTCGAGCCCGGCGAGTCGCTCGACATCTGATGTCGACACCCAGCCTCCTCCCCCACCCGACCGAACGCCTGCGGTTCCGGGAGATGGGCGATGACGACCTCGACCGCGTCGCGGCGATGCTCGGCGACCCCGAGGTCATGGCCTACTACCCGGCGCCGAAGACGCGGGCGGAGAGCGCCGACTGGATCGGACGGATGCGCACTCGCTATGCCGAGGACGGCCACGGCCTGTGGATCATCGAGACCCACGAGGGCGAGTTCCTCGGAGACTGCGGACTCACCTGGCAATCGGTGAACGACGAGCGTGTGCTCGAGGTCGGGTACCACGTGCGACGGGAGATGCAACGACGGGGCTTCGCCACCGAGGCCGCGCACGCGTGCGTCGAGCTCGCACGACAGCGCTACGCGCCGATCGTGCTGACGGCGATCATCCATCCCGAGAACCGCGCCTCGCGCGGCGTCGCCGAGAACCTGGGGATGACCCACATCGACGACGACCGCGCGCATCCGTGGATCGTGCGCACGGTGATGGGAATGGCCCTCGAACCGGGGACGCCCTAGCTCTGCGCCGCCCGCACGCGGATCTCGCGGGCGAGGTGATCGCGCTGCTCGAGGACGAGTCGGCGCAGCGCAGCGGGCGCCTCCGCGTTCTCGGCCAACCAGGCGTCGGCCGCGTCGGTGCTGTCCGACGAGGGGAACAGCCCGAGCACGAGGCGCCGCGCGAGTTCGATGCTGCGGCTCCGCCACGCGTCGCCGATGCGGCGGAAGTACTCCGCGTCGAAGCCCGCGATGAGATCACGGCGTCCGCCGGCACGGAACCCCCCGATCTCGGCATCGAGGTGGTCGTTGCTGAGCGAGAGGTCGTTCCACGCCGCCTCCCAGGCCGCAGCACGCACGTCGGCTTCCGGACGGGAGGCCAGCGCGCGACGCGCGGCCGTCCGGCCGCTTCCGGTGTCATCGCGCTCGAGCTCGGCGGCGATCTCCGCGGCATCGGCGTGCCCGGTGGTCGCCAACGCGGTCAGCAGCTGCCAACGGAGGTCGGGGTCGACGACGAGGCCGTCGGGCACGTGCCCGCCCAGCAGTTCCCGCACCTGCTCGGCATGGTGGTCGTCGTACGCGGATGCCCCGGCGAAGGCGCGCGCCCACGACAGCTGTGCATCGCTGCCGGCATCCGCGTCCCACACGGCGACGAGCGACGCCGCGAGCCAGGACCGCTGCTCCGCGTCGCGATCCGCGTCCGCGACGAAGCGGCGGATCGCGAACGCGGCGTTGGCGAGGACGCCGGTGAGGAGCCCGCTGTTGGATTCGAGCGGTGCGTGCGCGCGCACGATGCCGAGATACCGCCGGGGATCGAGATCGCCGTCGCGGGTGGCGTTCCACAGCGACGACCAGACGAGTGCACGCGCGAGCGGGTCGTCGATCGCCGACAGCGACTCCTCGACGGCGGTGAGTGAGCGCTCATCCAGACGCGCTTTCGCATAGGTCAGGTCGTCGTCGTTCAGCAGAACGAGATCCGCCTCGGGGACGACGATCGACGTGCGCTCCTCGCTGATGTCGACGGCGATCTGCTCGCGACGCACGAGCCGCTCCCCCTCGCGGGCGTACAGACCGATGCGCAGGCGGTGCGGACGCGGGTCGGTCTGCACGAGCACACGGGTTGCGGCATCCGCATCGTCCGTCTCCTCCAGCCACAGCGTCGACATGCCCGTCGTCTCCAGCCACGCCCGGGACCACTCGCCCATGTCTCGACCCGAGACGGCGCTCAGCTGCACGAGCAGGTCGTCGAGCGTCGTATTGCCGAACGCGTGGGCCGCGAAGTAGCGGCGGGCTCCTTCGAAGAACGCGTCCTCGCCCACGAAGGCGACGAGCTGCTTGAGGACAGACGCGCCCTTCGCATACGTGATGCCGTCGAAGTTGAGCTTGGCGGCCTCGAGATCGGTGATGTCGGCGACGATCGGATGCGTCGTCGGCAGCTGATCCTGCTGGTAGGCCCAGGCCTTGCGCCGGGCCGCGAACGTCACCCAGGCATCGGTGTAACGGGTCACGGCGGCCGAGGCATGGGCACCCATGTAGTCGGCGAAGGACTCCTTGAGCCAGAGGTCGTCCCACCAGCGCATCGTCACGAGGTCGCCGAACCACATGTGCGCCATCTCGTGGAGGATCGTGTTCGCTCGTGCCGCGCGCTGGGCATCGGTCGCCGCGCCGCGGGAGAGGTACGCCTCGGTGAAGGTGACCAGCCCCGGGTTCTCCATCGCCCCGAGGTTGTACTCGGGCACGAAGATCTGGTCGTACTTGCCCCAGGGATACGGATAGGCGAACGCCTCCGCGAAGAAGTCCAGACCCTGACGGGTGACCTCGAGGATCTCCTCCGCCTCCAGGTACTGGGCGAGTGATCGGCGGGCGAACACCCCGAGCGCGATGCGCGGGTCGCCGCCCTGCCACTCCCCGTCGACACGCGTGTAGGGACCCGCAGCGACCGAGGTGATGTAGCTCGAGATCGGCAGCGTCGGAGCGAACTCGACGCGCTGGATGCCGACGCCCGCCTCGGTGCGCACGGCGGCCTGGTTGGAGAGGACCTCCCAGCCGGCCGGCGCATCGACGACGAAGGTGTACGACGCCTTGATGTCGGGCTGCTCGAAGCAGGCCATGACCCGGCGCGAGTCCGCCGGTTCGTACTGCGTGTACAGGTAGGTCTCGCCATCGGCGGGATCGTGGAACCGGTGCAGACCTTCGCCCGAACGGCTGTAGGCACCGACGGCATCGACGACGACCGTGTTCGTGGCCGCGAGACCGCGCAGAGCGATGCGGGCGCCGTCGTACTCGACCTCGACCTCGTCGCCGTTGACCACGACGCGCTCGACCGACTCCCCGATGAAGTCGAGCCAGGTCTCGGTCGCCGTGGCGTCGAACTCGAGCGTGGTCCGGGAGTGGAAGCCTGTCCGCGCGCGCTCGGGAGCGCCCGCGAGATCGAGCTCGACACGGATCCGGTGCGCGGTGATCGCGGCGGATCGCGCCGCGGTCTCGTCACGGGTGAGGTTGGCGGTTTCCATCCCTCCATCCTCCCATCCGCACCGTCGGGGTGCAGGCCATCCCGTGAGTATGTTGCGGAATGCAACACGTCGGCGTAGCGTTGCATCAAGCAACAGGAGGGTGAGATGGACAAGGAACGTCAGGACCACAGCATGAGCGTGCTCCGCTCTCTCGTCGCGATCACCCGCCGCGGCCTCGCCGACGCGCGCGACGAGGAGACTCCCCTCTCGATGACCGAGCAGTCGATCATGATGGCGATCGCCGAGCAGCCCGGCATCCGTTCCACCGATATCGCCCGCATGTTCCGCCTCAACCGATCGACGGTCTCACGCCAGCTCGCAGCGCTGATCCGTCTCGGACTCGTCCGCGAGACGCCGAACGACACCGGACGCGGACGCCCGCTCGAGCTCACGGAGGACGGCGCAGATGCCTTCCACCGTGCGCTCACGTCGCTCCAGCGGATCGTCGAGGCGCACCTCGCTCCGTGGTCCGACGGTGAGGTCGCCCGCTTCGCGCACGATCTCGAAAGGTTCGACCGCACCGCCGACGCGTCCTGACCCGGACGCGTCGTCCCCGAGAACGGCCCACGAGGCCGCAGAAGAAGGAAGAGAAATGAAGAACATCACCGTCCTGGGCACCGGCGTCCTCGGATCGCAGATCGCGTTCCAGACCGCGTTCCATGGATTCGACGTCACCGCTTACGACATCGACGATGCGGCCCTCGAGCGGGCCGGCGAGCGATTCCGCGGACTGGCCGCGCGGTACGTCGCGGATTCGGTGAAGGGCGCAGCCGACGGCGGCGCGGACGCGGCCATCCCGCGGATCCGTCTGACCACCGATCTGGAAGACGCCGTCGCCGCAGCCGACCTCGTGATCGAGGCCGTTCCCGAGAACCTCGAGCTCAAGCAGGGCATCTACCGGCGCATGGCGGAGGCCGCACCGTCGTCGACCGTCTTCGCGACCAACTCGTCGACCCTTCTCCCGAGCGCGCTCGCCGATTCGACGGGGCGCCCCGATCGCTTCCTCGCCCTGCACTTCGCCAACGAGATCTGGTCGCACAACACGGCAGAGGTGATGGGCACTCCCTCCACCGACCCGGCGGTGTATGCCGAGGTCGTCGAATTCGCACGCCGCATCGGCATGGTGCCGATCGAGATCAAGAAGGAGAAGGCGGGTTACCTCCTCAACTCCCTCCTCGTGCCCTTCCTCCAGGCTGCGGGCGAGCTGCTCGTCGACGGCATCGCGGAGCCGGAGGCGATCGACGCCACGTGGCGCATCGGCACCGGAGCACCCGCCGGCCCCTTCGAGATCTACGACATCGTCGGACTCACGACCGCCTACAACATCTCGCGGATGGGCGACGCGAAGCAGCAGGCATTCGCCGACCTCATCAAGGAGCGCTACATCGACCAGGGCAAGCTCGGCGTGGCCACGGGTGAGGGCTTCTACACCTACCCTCGCGAGAGCTGATCAGCGACGCCGCCTCGTGTCGCCCAGAAGACGGCGGATCGCGGTCTCCGGGGCGACCGAGAGGTCGAGCGTCTTCCCGCGGGAGTACAGCTTGAAGACGCGGGGATCGATGTAACTGCCCCGGGCGACCGCGACCGTATTGCCGAGCGCCGAGGCCGTGGCCTGTACGGCGAGGCGCTCGGCGCGCTCGCGATCCCGACGCGAGTCGAGCGGGCCGATGCGCGCGAGGGCGTCGGCCGCGAGGATCGTGCCGTGGAGGGTGCGGAAGTCCTTCGCCGTGAACGCGTCGCCCGTGACGTCCTTGAGGTAGCGGTTCACCTCGGCGGGCGTGATCTTCACGCGCCGGCGTCCCCGCCGATACGCGAGGAGCGGCGCCCGGTCCGGGCCGGCGGCCAGATCGTCGAGCACGGCCGCGAGCACGTCGTCGGTGATCTCGATCGCCGCGGTCTGCCCGCTCTTCGCCGGGAACGAGAGCGACACGACGTTCCCCTCGACGTGCACGTCACGGCGGCGCAGCGTCGTCAGGCCGCGGCTGCCGTGGCGCACGAGGTAGCGCTCCGACCCGATCCGGAGGGCTCCGTCATCGAGCAACCGGAATGCGGTGGCCAGCACCTTCTCGCGGGAGAGGGTCTCGTGCTGCAATGCTCGGGTGACCCGCCCCCGCGCATGCGGAAGGGCTTCGGCGAGGGCCAGCGCGCGGCCGAACTTGTGGCGGTCCCGTTTGACCCGCCAGAGCGGGTGGTACAGGTACTGCTTGCGCCCCGCTCCGTCGACGCCGACGGCCTGGATGTGCGCGAGCGGGTCCGCGGCGATCCAGACGTCCGTCCACGCCGGCGGGATGACCAGGTCGTGGATGCGCTCCCGATCGGCCTCCTGTACGGCGTCACCGCCCTTGTCGACATAACGGAAGCCGGATCCCGATCGGATCCTTCGGAAGCCGAGGTCTTCACCGGGGATCACGCGCACGAGAGCTGCCATGCCAGCACTCTGCCCGCCGGCACCCGATCCGAGAAGGGGCTGGTCACGTTCGCGTGCGCTCTGCTAGGTCCGGCGGGCATGGGGAGGAATACCCAACCGGATTGTCGCGCGCTGCGGGTTTCTGCCATCATCGCCAGCATGGGCCTGTCACTCGATGAATTCCGTTCGTACCTCCTGAATGCGCAGGCGCGCCAGTCGTTGGGCATCCAGCTCTCGGATGCCGAGGCCCAGCAGGTCGTCGCCGATCCCCAGGCCAGCCAGAGCTGGTACGGGTACTGGCAGTCGATCAGTCAGCCCGCTCCCCCGGCGCCCGAGGCCGCGGCCCCCGCGCCGACAGCCGCACACGAGGCTGCACCCGCGCCTTCTGCCACGCCCGACGGGTATACCGGCGCACCGGTCGGCGGCTTCGCCGCGGCTCCCCCGCCTGCCGCTCCGCCCGCGGAGCCGTCGCCGCCCGTCGATCAGGCACCGGCATCCGATGCCCCGACCGCCGCATACGGAGCCGCGCCCGCTGCGTTCGCCGCGCCGGCCGCCTTCGCCGCGACCGCGCCGCACGACGGCCCGACGGGCGCGCCCTACGGCGGGACCGGGGATCCGTACGCTGCGACCACACCGTACGGAACGCCGGGAGGGGAAGCCCCCGCCAAGAAGAAGCGAACCGGCCTGTGGGTCACCCTCTCGATCGTGGGCGCCCTCGTGATCGCCGCGATCATCGTCGTCGTGATCGCGTTCACGACCGCGCGCCACTGGACCAAGACCGATGTCGCCGAGAAGCCCGAGACGTTCCACACCGAGGAGTACGAGACGGGCCTCTACAACGTCGCTGACGACGGCGTGAGCCCGTGCACGGTCAACCAGGACTGGACCGACTGCATCGGCCTCATGGAGGCGCAGTACGCCGGCGCCTGCGCCGATGTCGAGCTGACGGGTGCGGCGACACTGCTCTGCACGCAGCACCGCACCGAGATCGACCGGATGCGCGGCCTCGACCAGGAGGGCATGTACGTCTCGTCGCTCGGGTCGTTCGGGCATCTGACGAAGACCGCGGAGACCGCGACCCGCGAGGTGTCGAACGATGACTACGAGCCCGCCGTCACCCACGAGGCGGTCTGCTACCTCGAGTTCATCGGGGAGTGCGAGTAGGCCCTCCAGGGCCCGCTCCCCGCGGGCAAAGCAAGAGGCCCGGGTTCCGCATCTCGCGGAATTCCGGGCCTCTTCGTCTTGCTGGGGTACCTGGACTCGAACCAAGAACAACGGAACCAGAAACCGCCGTGTTGCCAATTACACCATACCCCAAGGGCGAAACCGGAGCCTCGCACCGAGAGTCAAGCCTACCGGACGGATCGGGAAGCGCCAAATGGAGCGGCTCGCGCCGCGCGTGTCGCGCTCCCGTGCGCGTGCCCCGAACGCGAAGAGGAGGACCACCGCGAACGGGGTCCTCCTCCAGGCGGTTCGTCGGGCGTCTCAGCCCGCCAGCGTCTCCGACAGCAGACGCAGGCGACGCAGCGTCTCGTCCTTGCCGATCAGCTCCATCGACTCGAAGAGCGGCGGCGACACGCGACGACCGGTGATCGCGACGCGCGGCGGGCCGTAGGCGACACGGGGCTTGAGCTCGAGGTTCTCGACGAGCGCCGTCGCCAGGGCATCCTGGATCTTCTCCGGAGTGAACTCGGTGACGGGCTCCAGCGCCGCGACGCAGGCGTCGAGCACCTCGCCGGCGTTCGCCGGGAGGCCCTTGAGCGCATCGGCCTCGTAGGCGATGTCGTCGGTGAAGAGGAAGCCGAGCATGCCGGGCACCTCCCCCAGCAACTGCACGCGCTCCTGCACGAGCGGCGCGGCGCGGAACGCCAGCACGAGCTGCTCATGGGTCGGCTCGTCGAAGAGCCCGGCCGCGGCGAGATACGGGATCGTGCGCTCGGCGAAGTCCTTCACGTCGAGCATGCGGATGTGGTCGCCGTTGATCGACTCGGCCTTCTTCTGGTCGAAGCGGGCCGGGTTCGGGTTGACGTTCTCGATGTCGAACGCGGCGATGAACTCGTCGAGCGAGAACACGTCACGATCGTGACCGATCGACCAGCCGAGCAGGGCGAGGTAGTTGAGGAGACCTTCGTGGATGAAGCCGCGCTCGCGGTGCAGGAACAGGTCGGCCTGCGGGTCGCGCTTCGAGAGCTTCTTGTTGCCCGTCTCCCCCAGCACGAGCGGCATGTGGGCGAAGCGCGGCACGAACGTCGTGACGCCTGCGTCGATGAGCGCGGCGTAGAGCGCGAGCTGACGGGCGGTCGAGGGCATGAGGTCTTCGCCGCGCAGCACGTGCGTGATGCCCATGAGCGCGTCATCGACCGGGTTCACGAAGGTGTACAGCGGGATGCCGTTCGGGCGCACCACGACGAAGTCGGGGAAGGAACCGGCGGGGAAGGTGACCTCTCCGCGGATGAGGTCCACGTACGTGAGGTCTTCATCCGGCACCTGCAGACGCAGAGCGGGCTGGCGGCCCTCGGCGCGGAAGGCAGCCTTCTGCTCCTCGGTCAGCGTGCGGTCGTAGTTGTCGTATCCGAGCTGCTTCGCACGACCGTTGGCCTCGTTGCGGGCGTCGATCTCCTCGGCGTTCGAGTAGCTCTCGTAGAGCGCACCCGAGGCGAGGAGCTTGTCGATGACACCCCGGTAGATGTCGTGTCGCTGCGACTGGCGGTACGGCTCGTGCGGTCCGCCGACCTCGACGCCCTCGTCCCAATCGATCTTCAGCCACGTGAGGGCTTCGACGAGCTGCCGGAAGCTCTCCTCGCTGTCGCGCGCCGCATCGGTGTCTTCGATGCGGAAGACGAGCTTGCCGCCGTTGTGGCGCGCGTACGCCCAGTTGTAGAGAGCGGTGCGAACCATGCCGACGTGCGGCAGGCCGGTGGGCGACGGGCAGAAGCGGACGCGGACGTCGGCACCGCTGGCGGTCGTGGTGAGGGGGTGAGGAGTAGCCATAGCCCTTCGATTCTAGAGCGCGCGCCCCACCGCCACTGCCGCCGAATGACGCAGGGGAACCATCCCGCCGCGCGCATGGACGGCACACGCCTCATCGAAACCGGATCGGAAGCGCGCACGCTCTTCGCGATCGAGGCTGCGGTAGAACTGGCCCGCCGAGGCGACGCCGCCCTCCGCCGACGTCCACAGGGTCTCCGGCGCAGCCTCCCACGTCCATGTCTGTTCGATCGTCGACGTGTCCCGCCAACCGGCATCCGTCAGCATCGCGGAGAAGCCCCCGACGGTGCGCTCGAAGTCCTTGTGCGCCGGAAGCCGCTCGCCAGCGGCAGGCGCCACGCCTGCCCGCTCGCACACCTCGAGCCAGAACCACGACGGAGACGATGTCCAGATCGTGCCGGCGAGCACACCACCGTGCGACGCCACCCGGGTCATCTCCTGAGCCGATGCTCGCGGATCGACGACATGGTTGAGCACGAAGTTCGCCGTCACCGCATCGAACGACGCTGACGCGAACGGGAGTTCGGGGAGCGCCGCGGCGAGGAACGACAGTCCGGGATGGGCGCGCCCGGCGACCTCCCGCATCGTCGACTCGGGCTCGCAACCGGTCGCCGTCCACCCGGCTCCTGTCGCGCGGGCGACCAGGTCTCCGGTTCCCGCGCCCACGTCGAGCAGCGAGCGTCCCCGAGCCGGCCCGAGGGCGTCGAGCAGGGTGTCGACCGTGCCCGCGCAGAGCGATGCGTACGAGGTCGCGTACGCCTCCCCCACTCCCGCCCAGGACTTCACGAGCGTGCGCGGCGGCCGAGAGGTGACAGCGCGACGATGATCAAAACCAGGACGGATGCCGCGATCCCGAGTCCCGCGTACTGGAAATTCGACAGGATGACCCCGGCCAGCACCGCGCCGGCGGCCGCCGACAGGCTCATCAGCGAGTCGCTGCGCCCCTGCCGGCGCGTGCGCAGCTCGGGTGCACTCGACTCGGTCAGCAGCGCGGCACCGGCGACGGTCGCGGCGCTCCAGCCGAGACCGAGGAGGATGAGGGCGACCATGACGCCCCAGGCCCGGTCGTTGGCGAAGATCGCGAAGATCAACGACCCGCCCAGCAGCACCTGCCCGAACAGCACGACCTGCAGCCGCCCCCAGCGGTCGGCGAGGATGCCGAAGACCGGGGAGAGCGCATACATGCCGGCGACGTGGAGCGCGATCGTGATCCCGACCAGCTGCGAGACGTCGGCCGCGGCAGCCGCCGCATCGTGCCCCGCATGCATGCTGTGCGCCATGTGAGAGAGATGGATCGGGGTCATCGCCATCACGGAGGCCATCACGACGTGGGAACCCGCGATCGCGAACATCGCGTAGCGTGCGACGACGGGGCGGTCGACGGCCTGGACGCTCGAGGCCGCCGCCGCGACGGTCGCGATGCGCTGCGCGGCCAGCAGCGGATCCGGTCGCAGCGCGACGAGGTAGAGCACGAGCGCCGCCGACTGCGCCACGAACGAGAAGACGTACGACCCGGTCTGCGGCGGCATCCCGATCGCGGCGCCGACGATTTCCCCCGGCCCGAGCAGCAGCGGGCCGGCGACGCCACCGATCGTCGTCGCCCAGACGACGATCGACAGGTCGCGGCCTCGATGGGCGGGAACGGCGAGATCGGTCGCGGCGAAGCGCGACTGCAGGTTGCCCGCGTTGCCCGCGCCGATCATGAGGATGCCCGCCAGCAGCAGCGGGAAGACGCGCAGCGACGCAGCGAGGATGACGACCGCGATGCCGACGAGTGCGAAGAGGTTGCCGAGGGTCAGTGCCCTTCGACGGCCCACCCGCGCAGCGAGACGCGCCAGCGGGATCGCGCAGAGCGCCGCGCCGAGCGTGACCGACGCCGTCGCGAGCCCCGACAGCGCGTCGTCTCCCGAGATGTCGGCGGCCAGGAGCGCGCCGAGCGACACCGTCGCGCCGAAGGCGATCCCTCCGAGAACCTGCCCGAGGGAGAGGACGAGGACCGTGCGGCGCTGCACCGCCGACTGCTGCGCGGCGGTGAGGGCCGGCGCGCTCATGCCGCGGGAACGGCGTCGCGCACGGCGCTGCGCAGGATGCCGAGACCCGTGATCTCGACCTCGACCGTGTCACCGGCCGCGAAGGTGCCCACGCCCGCGGGCGTTCCGGTGAGGATGACATCACCCGGGAGCAGTGTGAAGACGGCCGACGCGTAGGCGATGATCTCCTCGACCGAATGGATCATGTCGGTCAGCGGCGCCTTCTGGCGGACCTCTCCGTTGACGCGCGTCTCGATCGTCGCCTCGGACGGGTCGAAGTCGGTGTTGATCGTCGGGCCGAGCGGGCAGAAGGTGTCGAAGCCCTTCGCTCGCGCCCACTGGCCGTCCTTGCGCTGCAGGTCGCGGGCGGTCACGTCGTTGCCGATCGTGTATCCGAGCACGTAGTCGAGGGCATCCGCCGCCGAGACGTTCTTCGCGACCTTGCCGATCACGACGGCGAGTTCGCCCTCGTACTCGGTCTGCCCCGAGATCGCCGGGCGCACGATCGTGTCGCCCGGGCCGATCACGGCGGTGTTCGGCTTGAGGAAGAGCAGCGGCTCCTCGGGGGCCTCTCCGCCCATCTCGGCGGCGTGGTCGTGGTAGTTCTTGCCGACGCAGACGATCTTCGATCGCGGGATCACCGGGGCGAGGATGACGGCGTCAGCGATCGGCACACGGTCACCGGTCGGCTCGTAGCCTGCGAAGAGAGGGTCGCCCGAGAGGACGACGAGGTCTTTCTCGTCGACGATCCCGAAGAGGATGGCGTCGTCATGGCTGAATCGGGCGATCTTCATGACTCCAGCCTATCCAGCGGCCCCGACGACGAGACCCCGCTTTGCCGGTTCGGCGAAACGGGGTCTCGGGTAGTTGGCGAGCGGTCAGGCGTCGAGGCGCAGCAGCCAGCCGTGGCGGTCGTCACGGCGCCCGTACTGGATGTCGGTGAGCTCTTCGCGCAGCGACAGAGCGAGCTCGCCGATCGGCTGGGGCTCGTCGAAGCCCTCGCCCACGAGCGCACCGATCGGGGTGACGACGGCGGCCGTACCGCACGCGAACACCTCGGTGATGTCGCCCGAGGCGACGCCCTCGCGCCACTCGTCGATCGAGATCGCCCGGCGCTCGACCGTGTACCCACGGTCCTCGGCGAGCTGCAGCAGCGAGTCGCGCGTGATGCCGTCGAGGATGCTGTCGGACTCGGGGGTGACGATGCGGCCGTCCTTGAACACGAACACCACGTTCATGCCGCCGAGCTCCTCGACGTCGTTCTTCTCGTTGAGGAAGACGACCTGGTCGCAGCCCTTCGAACTCGCCAGCGCCTGCGGCAGGAGGCTCGACGCGTAGTTCCCACCGGTCTTCGCCTTGCCCGTACCACCGCGACCCGCGCGGGAGTGCTCCTCGGAGAGCCAGATGCGCACGGGCTTCACGCCTCCGGTGAAGTACGCGCCCGCGGGACTCGCGATGACGTAGTAGGCCACCTTCTGCGCGGCGCGGACGCCGAGGAACGCCTCCTTGGCGAACATGAACGGCCGGAGGTAGAGGCTCTGATCGGCACCGGACGGCACCCAGCGTCCGTCGACGGCGATGAGCTGACGCAGCGACTCGATGAAGTACTCGGTCGGGAGTTCCGGGAGCGCGAGGCGACGCGCACTCGCCTGCAGGCGAGCGGCGTTGCGGTCGGGACGGAAGGTGTGGATCGACCCGTCGGCGTGGCGGTAGGCCTTGATGCCCTCGAAGATCTCCTGACCGTAGTGCAGCACGGATGCCGCGGGGTCGAGCGGGATCGGGCCGTAGGGCTGCACGCGCGGTCGGTGCCAGCCGCCCTTGAGAGACCAGCAGATGTCGACCATGTGGTCGGTGAAGACGACGCCGAAGCCGGGGTTCTCCAGCACTTCGGCGACTCGCGCGGGCGAGGCCGCGGCGAGGTTCTTGGTCACAGCGAAATCGAGCGGAGCCACTGCTGCCTGTGCGTCGATGGTCGTCATGGTGATGTTCCGTTCTGAGGGGTGTACGCGTCCTCGCGCGGTTCCAGCCTACGCCTGCGGATCAGAGGCGTGCGGCGATCGCGGAGCCGATCTCGGCGGTGGTGCGCGCGCCGTCACGGCTCGCGATGTCCGCCTCGACCGCTGCGCTGACGCGTGCGGATTCGGCCGTGAGGCCGAGGTGGTCGAGCAGCAGCGCGATCGAGAGGATCGCAGCGGTCGGATCGGCCTTCTGCTGCCCCGCGATGTCGGGCGCCGAACCGTGCACCGGCTCGAACATCGACGGGAAGGCGCCCGAGGGATTGATGTTCCCCGAGGCGGCGAGTCCGATTCCGCCGGTGACGGCACCGGCGAGATCGGTGAGGATGTCACCGAAGAGGTTGTCGGTGACGATGACGTCGAAACGCGCGGGATCCGTCACGAGGAAGATCGTGGCGGCGTCGACGTGGAAGTACTCGACCGCGACATCGGGATGCTCGGCCGCGACCTCGTTCACGATCCGCTGCCAGATGGCACCGGCGTGCACGAGCACGTTCGTCTTGTGCACGAGCGTGAGCTTGTGGCGACGGCGCTCCGCGAGTTCGAACGCGTAGCGGACCACGCGCTCGACGCCGAACGCCGTGTTCACCGAGGTCTCGTTGGCGATCTCGTGCGGGGTGCCCTGACGGATCGCTCCCCCGTTGCCGACGTAGGGACCTTCGGTGCCCTCGCGCACGACGACGAAGTCGATGTCACCGGGGTTCGCGAGCGGTCCCGCGGCGCCCGTGAAGAGCTTGGAGGGGCGCAGGTTCACGTAGTGGTCGAGCGTGAAGCGGAGCTTGAGGAGCAGGCCCCGCTCGATGTTCGCGTCCTTGAGCCGCGGGTCGCCCGGCGTCCCGCCGACCGCGCCGAGCAGGATCGCGTCGTGGGCGGAGATCGCGGCGAGGTCGTCGTCGGTGAGCGTGTCTCCGGTCTCGAGGAACCGAGCGGCTCCGAGCGAGAAGCGGGTCTTGTCGAACGTCACGTCCGTCTCGGCGGTGACCGCGTCGAGCACCTTCTCGGCTTCGGCGATGACCTCGGGACCGATGCCGTCACCCGGGATGACGGCCAGCTTCACGACACGCGACATGACACTCCTTGCTTCGGGAACCGAGCCGCGAGTCGGTGTCGACGGCTCGGTTCCCCCAGCGTACTGGTCAGCGCGGGTTGCGCGTGCGCAGTGTGACGGCGGCGATGACGCCCGCGACCACGACGAGTCCCGCACCGATGAGCGAGGTGATGAAGACACCCGAGCCGAAGGCGTCCGCCGCCGCCTGCCACAGCTCGTCGCCCAGCGTGCCCGAGAGCTCGTTCGAGGCGGTATAGGCACCGGCGAGCGTCTCGCGCGCGGCATCCGCGGTCTCGGCGGGCAGCCCCGCCGGAAGCACGATCGCAGCGCGGTAGAACGCGGTGATGATGCCGCCCAGCACCGCGGTACCGAGCACCGCACCGAGTTCGTACGCGGTCTCCGAGACCGCGCTGGCCGCACCCGCCTTCTCGGCCGGCGCGCTGGAGAGGATCAGCTCGTTGGAGATCGTCTCGGCGGCGCCGATGCCGATGCCGAGCACCACGAAGGCGATGATGAGCGGAGCGACACCGTGCTCGTGGGTCGTGAACGCCACGATCAGGTACCCCGCCACCGAGAACGCGAGACCCATCGGCACGACGAGGTGCGGCGCCACGCGTCGCGAGATCGGTACGACGCCGAGCCCCGCGACGATCATCACGGCCATGCCGGGCACGAGGGCCAGACCGGCCATCATCGGCGACAGGCCGAGCACGAGCTGCAGATGCTGCGACACGAAGTACAGGAATCCGACGAGCGCGACGACGCTGAGGAGGTTCACCAGGATCGCCCCCGAGAAGGTGCCGCGCCGGAAGAGCGCCATGTCGAGCATCGGGATCTCCGCGCGGAGCTGGCGGCGCACGAACAGCACGCCCATCACGACCCCGAGCAGCGCCCATGCACCGGCGACGACCGAGGGTCCGTCGACCGCGAGCGACTTGATCGCGTAGACGACCGGGATCATCGCGGCCATCGACAGGGCGATGCTGAGCAGATCGATGCGTCCGGGGTTCGGGTCGCGGCTCTCGGGAACGAGCAGCGGCGCGGCGATGAGGAGCGGGATGAGCACCGGGACGGCGATGAGGAACACCGAGCCCCAGCTGAAGTGCTCGAGCAGGAACCCGCCGACGATCGGTCCGAGCGCGGAGCCCGCGGAGAACGCGGAGGCCCACACGGCGATCGCGAGCCGACGCTGATCGCGGTTCACGAAGATCGACCGCAGCAGCGAGAGGGTCGAGGGCATCAGCATCGCGCCGAAGAATCCCAGCAGCGCACGGGCGGCGATGAGCAGACCGGCGGTCGGGGCGAAGGCTGCGAGCACCGACACGGCGGCGAATCCGCTCGCGCCGATCAACAGCATCCTGCGGCGGCCGAACCGGTCGCCCAGCATTCCCATCGTCACGAGGAGTCCCGCGAGCACGAGCGGGTAGACGTCGATGATCCACAACTGCTCGGCACCGGAGGGCGCGAGCGCGATGGAGATCTCGGGCAGCGCGAAACTGAGCACCGTATTGTCGACCGAAACCAGCAGCACCGGCAGCATCAGCACGATGAGCGCGGCCCATCCGCGGGCTCCGACGCGGGGGGCATCCGTTCCTGCCGTCGGGATCGACGCGGTCCGGGTCATGTCACACCTCTCACTTTCTGCGGCGGCATTACTAAACCGTCCGGCTGGTATAGTAACAGAATCCGCCCTGATCGACGACTGAGCAGAGGACCCGATGCCCCGACCACCCCTCGCCCGCGAGCGCGTGCTCGACGCCTTCGAAGAGCTCGTCCTCACCGAGGGCGAGCGGGCCGCCACCATCGAGGCGACAGCCAAGGCCGCCGGTGTCTCGAAGGGCGGTCTGCTCTACCATTTCGGATCGAAGGACGAGCTCGTCGCCGGGCTCCTGCAGCGCCTGGAGGAGTTGACGACCGCCGACCTCGCACGCATGAACGCCGCCGACGAAGGCCCCGTGTCGTACTACGTGCGGACCTCCGTCATGGAGGACGACGCACTCGACCGTGCGCTGGTCACCGCCTCACGGCTCGCCCAGGGCGGCTCGGTCGCCGCTGCGGACGCCCTTCGGGACTCGCGCAGGCGCTGGGAGGACACCATCCGTCCGCACGTGCGCGACCAGGCGGGGCTCGACCTCGTCATGCTGCTCAGCGACGGCCTCTACTTCAACAACTCCCTCGACGTGAACGGCTCCGAGCATCTCGTCCCCCGGCCCGACGAACTCTCCGCACTGATCGCGCTCGTCCTCCGCACGACGGCTCCGTGATCGGCATCCCGTCGACGACGAAGGGCGAGGCGCTCGCGCGCCCCGCCCTCGAATCCCCCGTCGTGATCAGATGTCGGTGATCTCGATCTGACGGAACAGGTCGGCGTCGATCGCATCGCGCACGTCGTCGAGCAGTTCGTCGGAGACCGGCGAGTCCAGCGTGAGAACACTCAGCGCCTGGGCACCGGCGGCCTCGCGTGCGATCTGCATGCCGGCGATGTTGATGCCGGCCTCGCCGAACTTCTGCCCGTAGACCGCGACGATTCCGGGACGGTCGGTGTAGAGCATGACGACGTGGTGCTTCTCGATCGGGAGCTCGAGTGCGTGGTCGTTGATGCCGACCAGCTTCTCGGCCTGCTTCGGGCCGGTGAGCGTGCCCGACACCGAGAGCTGCGAACCATCGGAGAGGGCACCGGTGAGGGTGATGACGTTGCGGTACTCGGCGCTGACATCGTCCTTGAGCAGACGCACCGCGATGCCGCGCTGCTCGGCGAGCAGCGGAGCGTTGACGTACGACACCGTCTCGCTCACGATGTTCGTGAAGACGCCCTTGAGAGCCGCGAGCTTGAGGACGCTCACGTCGTAGTCGTTCAGCTCGCCGTGCACCTCGACGTCGAGGCTCGTGAGCGGCGACGTCGCGAGAGCGGCGAAGATCTGGCCGAGCTTCTCGACGAGCGAGATGCCGGGGCGCACGTACGGGTCGATGACACCACCGGCGACGTTCACCGCGTCGGGCACCAGGTCGCCACCGAGGGCGAGGCGCACCGAGCGGGCGACCGAGACACCGGCCTTCTCCTGCGCCTCCTCGGTGCTGGCACCGAGGTGCGGGGTGACGACGACGTTCGGGAGGTCGAGGAGCGCGTGGGCGCTCCCGCCCTCGACCGGAGGCTCGGACGTGAAGACGTCGAGGCCGGCGCCGGCGATCTCGCCCGCGACGAGCGCCTCGCGCAGAGCCTCCTCGTCGATGAGCCCCCCACGCGCGACGTTCACGACGAAGGCGGTCGGCTTCATGGCCTTGAACTGCTCCGCACCGATCATCCCCGTGGTCTCGGGCGTCTTCGGCATGTGGATCGTGAGAAAGTCCGACTCGGCGACGAGCTCGTCGAGCGAGAGGAGCTGCACACCGAGCTGCTGCGCACGCGCCGAGGTGACGTAGGGGTCGTAGGCGACGACGCGCATGTCGAACGCGGCCAGACGCGCGGCGACCAGCGCGCCGATGCGGCCGAGGCCGACGATGCCGACGGTCTTCTCAAAGAGCTCCGCTCCGGTGAAGGAGCTGCGCTTCCAGGCCCCGGCCGACAGCGAGGCGTGCGCGGCGGGGATGCGGCGCGCGAGGCTGAGGATGTGACCGACGGTGAGTTCGGCGGCCGAGACGATGTTGGAGGTCGGGGCATTGACGACCATGACGCCGGCCGCGGTGGCCGCCTTGATGTCGACGTTGTCGAGTCCGACGCCGGCGCGGGCGACGACCTTCAGCTTCGGCGCGTGCGTCAGCGCCTCTTCATCGATCTGCGTCGCCGAGCGCACGAGCACGGCATCGGCCTCCGACAACGCCGAGAACAGCGCCTCGCGATCGGTGCCGTCGACATTGCGGACATCGAAGTCCGGGCCCAGGGCCTCGATCGTGGCAGGAGAGAGAACTTCGGCGATGAGCACTACGGGCTTCGGCACAGTGGATCCTTCGGGGCAACACAATAGGGGCCGATGCGCCGCACGCCTTCGGGGGCGCGATCTCCTCCACTGTACCCGAGGGGATCGCTCGGCTTTACCGTGTGACGCCCGTCAGGCGGCGATGAGCCCGAGGCTCAACGACAGCACGCAGAGCCAGAAGACCGCCACGATCCCGAGGCCGGCGAGCAGCGCCAGAGCGAGTTCACCCGCGCGACGGCGACGTCCGATCGCGGAGGCGAACACGAAGACGATCGCGGGGAACACGACGCCGAACAGCAGCGTGATCCACCCCCCAGCGGTCAGCCCTCCCTGCGCCATCTGGATCAGGTGCGCGACGGCGTTCCACACCGCATAGGCGTAGAACAGCCCGGCCAGCCCCAGGACGAGGCCGGTGATCCAGCGGGGCGAGGTGCGCGTGCTGTCGATGCTCTGCTCGGCGCTCATGCTCCGATCACCCCCACGGTCACGAACGGCCACGGCACGAGGAGCACGACACCGAGCAGGAGAAGGGATGCCCGCACCCACGACGCCCGCCCGCGGGTGAGCACCCACGTGGCCAGGAACCACAGCGCGGGTGCGGCGACCGCCAGCACGAACCACGGGACGAACATCTCGTCGGCGACGAAGAAGTTGGCGAGCGGCTTGAGCCTCAGACCACCGACCACCCAGCCGATCGAGTACAGGAGGTACACACCACCGACGACACCCGTGATGAGCAGCATCGCCGTGCTCAGGGGTGCACGCTCGTCTTCCTCTTCCGCTCGGTCGTCCCCGAGGGGCGCGGCGTGCTGCGACGGACCCTCGACGCGATCGGCGACGACGGGGGCAGGCGTTTCGGCGGCGATCTTCTCGCGCCTCACCGGAGCCGGACGCGCGAGCGACGCGTCGTCATCCCCGTCCCAGTTCAGGGCGTCATCGGAATCGGAGGTCATGTCTCCAGCGTAGGACACCTCGTCCACTAGGCTCGGCGTCACGACCGAGGAGGGGGCCATCGTGGCTGAGCAGCGCACAACGAATGCAGAGGGTGTCGAACCGCCCGCGAACTGGAAGCCGACCCCCGAAGCGAAGGCGAAGGCCACACGCTTCCGCTGGATCGCCGGAGCGCTGTGGCTCCTCGCGATCGTCGGTGAGGCCGTCGGCATCTTCTGGTTGCTCCGTCAGCGCGTGTTCGTCGGCGAGGACGGCACGTTCGTCCGCGACCCCGACACCGGTCTGCTCGAGGAGCAGGGCGTCACGGCGCAGTTCCCGCAGTGGGCGTTCATCGCGCTGCTCGTGCTGCTCGTCGTCATCGCCGCACTCTCGATCACCGGGTCGGTGCTCTGGAAGAAGGCCAATCGCCTGGACCCCGCGCGGAGATCCGACACCGTGCGCTTCTTCGTGCAGAATCAGCTCGGCGCGATCATCGCCGTCGTGGCGTTCCTCCCCCTGATCATCCTGGTCTTCCTCAACAAGGACATGGACAAGGGCCAGAAGACGACGGCGGGCATCGTCGGCATCGTGCTCGCGGCGATCGCGGTGTTCATCGGCGTCGACTTCGACCCGCCCTCCGTCGAGCAGTACACGGCCGATCAGTCCGCGGTGATCCAGCTGCTGGGCAAGGACGAGGTCGTGTGGGTCGACGGCGGCGCCGTCTATCACGTGTGCGACGAGGTGTCGGCGATCCAGACCGGCAGCGAGATCCGCACCGGCACCACCGCCGAAGCGGTCGAGGCCGGCAAGATCCGCCTGACCCTCCAGTTCGGCTCCGAGCTGCGCGCCTGCGGCCTCCCGGTCCCCGAGAACGACGAGGAGATCACCGAGGCTCTCCGCGCGATCCAGGCCGGACAGGTCGACACCGTGCTGCCCGCACCGGTGTGGGCGGACCCGGCGGAGGCCCCGCTCGTCGTCGAAGAGGCCCCGGCGAGCTGATCGCCGGATTCGTCGCTCAGTCCGCGCCGAGAGCGTCGACGAGACGCTCCTGCGCCGACGAGAGGTGGATGCCGAGAACGGCGGTGGCCCGCTCTGCTTCACCGGCCGCCAAAGCGTCGAGGATCTCGGCATGCTGGGCGGCGATGACGCCGGCCTCGAGCAGACGACGGCCCTGCACCTGCGCCATGCACATCCGCGCCTCGTCGAGCACACTGCGGTACATCCGGCCCGTTCGAGCGCTGCCGAGGGCATCGATCAGCGCCGTGTGGAAGCGCAGATCGGGATCGACGGTGGCGGGATCGGGCCCCGCGGGCATCGCCTGGATCTCGGCGTTCGCCGCGATCGCCGCGGCCGGTACCGTGCGCGTGCTGGCGAGCTCTCGCAACGCCGCGCTCTCGAGTCGCGTCCGGGTGCGATAGACGTCGCGCACGGTCTCCGGGTCGATCGCCACGACACGGGCACTGCGGTGCGCGGTGCGCTCGAGGAGGCCCGCGGCGACGAGCTGCTCGATCGCGGCCTTCGCGCTCGGCCGAGCGACCGCGTACTCCTCCGACACGAATGCTTCGGTGAGCGCCGAGCCTGAGCGGAGGTCCCCGCTCAGGATGCGATCCCGCAGCCGTGACGTGACGGCATCGACGACGCCGACGACCGCGAGCGGGGCATCCGTGGGACTGTTCACCCACTCAGGTTAGCGAGATCCTCGTCATCGGTACACTTGTCTGACAATCTTCCATCAGCGCCGAGGAGCCTCCCGTGTCGATCACTCTCGCCGAACCACTCGACCCGACGATCCTCGGACCGTCGACCGAGGTGCACGCCCGCTCGATCGACCGGTTCGCCCGGGCGCACGACGCCTCGCACTACCTGCTCGTGCCGGATGCCGTGCTCTCCCCCACCGACGCCGCGGGAGTGGCCCGGGTGTTCGAGGCCGTGCGCGCAGCGGGGCGCACGCTCACGTTCCGCTCCGGGGGCACGAGCCTCTCGGGACAGGGCGTCAGCGGCGACATCCTCGTCGACACGCGCAGCGGGTTCCGCGACATCCGCGTCGAGGACGACGGCGCCTCGGTGCGGGTCGGCCCCGGCGCCACCGTGCGCCAGGTGAACACGCGTCTGGTGCGCCACGGTCGCAAGCTCGGCCCCGACCCCGCCAGCGAGATCGCCTGCACGATCGGGGGTGTCGTCGCCAACAACTCCAGCGGCATGGCCTGCGGCATCGTCGAGAACTCCTACCGGACCGTGGAGTCTCTGCTCCTCGTCCTGCCGAGCGGCACCGTCCTCGACACCGCACTTCCCGACGCCGATGAGCGCCTGCGCGACTCCGACCCCGACCTCGCCGCGGGGCTCCTCGCCCTCCGCGCACAGCTGCTGTCCTCCCCCGAGAACGTCGCCTTCGTGCGCCGCCAGTTCTCGATGAAGAACACGATGGGCTACGGCATCAACGCCCTCCTCGACTTCGACACCCCGGTGCGCATCCTCGAGCACCTCGTGATCGGCTCGGAGGGCACACTCGCCTTCGTCGCCGAGGCGCGCTTCCGCACCATCCCGATCCGTCCCGCGATCGCCACCGGCCTGCTCGTGTTCACCACGCTCTCCGATGCGATGGCCGCCCTCCCCGGGCTCGGCGACCTCGGGCTCGCCACGATCGAGCTCCTCGATGCCGCCTCACTCCGCGTCGCGCAGGGGCTCGGCGATGTGCCCGCCGCGATCGCCGACATCGATGTCGATCAGCACGCGGCACTCCTCGTCGAGGTCCATGCCGGCAGCACCGAGGAGTTGGCGATCGACAGTGCGACCGCGCTCGCACACTTCGCCGACCTCCCCCTCGCGATCGAGGCGGCGCTGACCACCGACGCCTCGGAGCGCGCGGCGCTGTGGCACGTGCGCAAGGGCCTCTACACCGCTGTCGCCGGAGCACGTCCGTCCGGCACCACCGCGCTGCTCGAAGACATCGTCGTGCCGGTCGACCGTCTGCTGGTGACCTGCGAGCGCCTGATCGAGCTGTTCGCCGCGCACGACTACGAGGGGTCGGTGATCTTCGGTCACGCCAAGGACGGCAACGTGCACTTCCTGCTCAACGAACGCTTCGACGATCCCGACAGCGTCGCGCGCTACCGGCGCTTCACCGACGACCTCGTCGAGCTCGTGCTCGGCCAGGGCGGCTCGCTGAAGGCGGAGCACGGGACGGGGCGCATCATGGCGCCGTTCGTCCGCCGTCAGTACGGCGATGAGCTGACCGACATGATGTGGTCGATCAAGCGTCTCTTCGATCCCGCCGGCATCCTCAATCCGGGCGTCGTGCTCTCCGACGACCCGGACTCGTACCTCCGCGACCTCAAGCGCGTGCCGACGGTCGAGAAGGAGGTCGACCGGTGCGTCGAATGCGGCTACTGCGAGCCGACGTGCCCGAGCAAGAGCATCACCCTCACCCCGCGCCAGCGCATCGTACTGCGGCGCGACATGGCCTGGGCCGAGGAGCAGGGAGACACCGCGCTTCTCGAGGACCTGCGCGCCGACTACGACTACGACGGAGTGCAGACCTGTGCGGTCGACGGCATGTGCGCAGTCGCGTGCCCCGTCGACATCAACACCGGCGATCTCGTCCGTCGCCTGCGCGCCGAGGAAGCGTCGAAGATCGAGGACGGCCTCTGGGATGCCGCGGCGAAGGGCTGGGGCGCCGTGACGCGCGTCGGCGGTACGGCGCTGACCTTCGCCTCCGCCCTGCCCGCCCCGATCGTGACCGGTGCGACCCGGGTCGGACGAGCGATCCTGGGATCCGATACCGTCCCTCTCTACGACGGCGGACTCCCGCGCGGCGGTACGAAGGCGCCGTCCGCCCAGAACCCGTCCGACGCCCGTGCCGTGTTCTTCGGGGCGTGCATCGGCACGATGTTCGGCGCGGAGGGGCACGGAGAGGGGTCGAGGGACGCGGTCCGCGCGCTTCTCGATCGGGCCGGGATCGCCGTGGTGATCCCGGAGGATGCCGGCGGAATGTGCTGCGGCACGCCCTGGAAGTCGAAGGGGCACCTCGCCGGCTACGACCGCATGACGAAGCGCGTGCTGTCGAGCCTCTGGGAGGCGAGCCGATTCGGCGAGCTCCCGGTCGTGTGCGATGCCGCCTCCTGCACCGAGGGGCTCCACACGATGCTCGCGAAGTCCGTCTCCGAGTATCCGGAGTACGCAGGCCTCGTCATCGAGGACGCGACGACCTACATCGCTCGGGAGGTGCTGCCCCGCGTGACCGTTCAGGCGAAGCTCGACAGTGTGGCGGTGCATCCGACCTGCTCGACGACCGCGCTCGGAGCGACCGGCGCGCTGACCGAGATCGCCGCGGCCGTCGCCACGGAAGTGTTCGTTCCCGACGGCTGGGGATGCTGCGCCTTCGCCGGAGATCGGGGCATGCTGCACCCCGAGCTCACTGCCAGCGCGACCGCGGTCGAATCGGAGGAGGTACGTGCGGCCGATGCCGATCGGGGCGGCTTCGACGCCTTCGTCTCCGCGAACCGCACGTGCGAGATCGGGATGACCCGCGCCACGGGACAGCCGTACCGTCACGTCGTCGAGGTGCTCGAGGAGCTCACCCGCCCCTGACCACCACCGGACGCGAAAGAGCGGGCGCCCCTTCCGGGACGCCCGCTCTCGTTTATCGGTCGATCAGCGCGCAGCGCTGCCGTCGATGTAGTCCTCGTCCTGCTGCTTCCATGCGAAGAGCGAACGCAGCTCCTTACCGGTGACCTCGATCGGGTGCTGCTCCTCCTTGGCGCGCAGCGCCAGGAACTCCTCGGCTCCGTTGTCCTGGTCGTCGATGAAGCGCTTCGCGAACGCACCCGACTGGATGTCGGCGAGCACGCCCTTCATGCTCTCCTTGACGCGCTCGTCGATGACGCGCGGGCCCGAGACGTAGTCGCCGAACTCGGCGGTGTCGGAGATCGACCAGCGCTGCTTGGCGATGCCGCCCTCCCACATGAGGTCGACGATGAGCTTGAGCTCGTGGAGCACCTCGAAGTACGCGATCTGCGGCTGGTAGCCCGCCTCGGTCAGCGTCTCGAAACCGGCCTGCACGAGGTGGCTGACGCCACCGCAGAGCACGGCCTGCTCGCCGAACAGGTCGGTCTCGGTCTCCTCGGTGAAGGTCGTCTTGATGACGCCGGCGCGGGTACCGCCGATCGCCTTCGCGTACGAGAGTGCGAGGTCCCAGGCCTTGCCCGAGGCGTCGCGCTCGACGGCGATGATGTCGGGGATGCCGCGACCGGCGACGAACTCGCGACGGACGGTGTGGCCCGGCGCCTTCGGGGCGACGAGGATCACGTCGACGCCCTCGGGAGCATCGATGTAGCCGAAGCGGATGTTGAAGCCGTGCGCGAAGGCGAGGGTCTTGCCCGCGGTCAGGTTGGGGGCGATCGACTCGCTGTAGATCGTGCGCTGGTGCTGGTCCGGCGCGAGGATCATGATGACGTCGGCCCAGGCGGTGGCGTCGGCGACGGTCTTGACCGCGAAGCCGGCCTCTTCGGCCTTCGGAGCCGACTTGGAGCCCTCCTTGAGGGCGATCGCGACCTCGACGCCCGAGTCGCGCAGGTTCTGCGCGTGGGCGTGGCCCTGCGAGCCGTAACCGACGATGGCGACCTTCTTGCCCTGGATCAGGGACAGGTCGGCGTCGGCGTCGTAGAAGATCTCGGTGCTCACTGTGTGTTTCTCCTTGTTCGTGGCGGTTCTTCTCGCTCCGTGCCGGACGGCGGTGGAGCGGATGGATGGGGTGGTCTGGGTCAGCCGCGCAGGACGCGTTCGGTGATGCTCTTGCCGCCGCGGCCGATGGCGAGGAGGCCCGACTGCGCGATCTCCTTGATGCCGAAGGGCTCGAGCGCGCGGAGCATCGCGTCGACCTTGCCCTTGTCGCCCGTGACCTCGATCACGAGCGCGTCGGCGGCGTAGTCGACCACCGAGGCGCGGAAGAGGTTCACGACCTCGATCACGTTCGAGCGGGTGGCGTTGTCGGTGCGCACCTTCACGAGCATGTGCTCGCGCTGCACCGAGGTGGCGAAGTCGAGCTCGACGATCTTGATCACGTTGATCAGCTTGTTGAGCTGCTTGGTGACCTGCTCGAGCGGCAACTCGTCGACATCGACGACGACGGTGATGCGCGAGATGCCGGGCACCTCGGTCACGCCGACGGCGAGCGAGTGGATGTTGAATCCGCGCCGGGCGAAGAGCCCTGCGACGCGGGTGAGGAGGCCGGGAGTGTCCTCGACCAGGAGGCTCAGCACGTGGGTCGACATGGTCAGTCCTCCTCGTCGAATGCGGGCGCGTGCTCGCGGGCGTACTGGACGTAGCTGTTGCTGACGCCCTGGGGCACCATCGGCCACACCATGGAATCGGCGCTGACGACGAAGTCGATCACGACGGGGCGATCGTTCGTCTCGAGGGCGAGCTGGATCGCCGCATCGACCTCGTCCTCCTTCTCGACGCGGATCGCGAGGCATCCGTAGGCCTCGGCGAGCTTCACGAAGTCGGGGATGCGGACCGTGCCGTGCCCGGTGTTCAGGTCGGTGTTGGAGTGGCGCCCGTCGTAGAACAGGGTCTGCCACTGGCGCACCATGCCCAGCGAGGAGTTGTTGATGATCGCGACCTTGATCGGGATGTTGTTGATCGCGCAGGTCGCGAGCTCCTGATTGGTCATCTGGAAGCATCCGTCGCCGTCGATCGCCCACACCACGCGGTCGGGTTCGGCGACCTTGGCACCCATGGCCGCGGGCACGGAGTACCCCATGGTCCCGGCGCCGCCGGAGTTGAGCCAGGCGTTCGGGCGCTCGTACTTGATGAACTGAGCCGCCCACATCTGGTGCTGTCCGACGCCGGCCGCATAGATGCCCTCGGGGCCCGTCAGCTCGCCGATGCGCTGGATCACGTGCTGAGGCGCGAGCAGGCCGTCGGTCGGAGGCGTGTAGCCGAGCGGGAACTCGTTGCGGAGTCCGTCGAGGTACGACCACCACTCCTCGGTGTCGGGCTTCGCGCTGCCGATCGCGCCGCGGTAGGCGGCTTCGAGGTCGACGAGCACGTCGCGCACGTCGCCGACGATCGGCACGTCCGCGATGCGGATCTTCGAGATCTCGGCGGGATCGATGTCGACGTGCACGACCTTGGCGTTCGGCGCGAAGAGCGCAGCCTTACCGGTCACACGGTCGTCGAAGCGGGCGCCGAGCGAGATCAGCAGATCGGCCTCCTGCAGCGCGAGCACGGCCGGGACCGTGCCGTGCATGCCCGGCATGCCCAGGTGCTGCGGGTGTGAGTCGGGGAATGCACCGCGGGCCATGAGCGTGGTCACGACGGGCGCACCGGTCGACTCGGCGAGTTCGAGCAGTTCGGCGGACGCGCGTCCGCGGATCACGCCGCCGCCGACGTAGAGCACGGGCTTCTTGGCCTCGGCGAGCAGGGCGGCTGCGGCCTGGATCTGCTTGCCGTGCGCCTTGGTGACGGGGCGGTAACCGGGCAGATCGACCTTGGGCGGCCAGACGAACGGTGCGATCGCCTGCTGCGCGTCCTTCGTGATGTCGACCAGCACGGGACCGGGACGGCCGGTCGATGCCACCTCGTATGCGGCGGCGATCGCGCCGGGGATGTCGGCGGCGTCCTTCACCAGGAAGGAGTGCTTCGTGATCGGCATCGTGATTCCCACGATGTCGGCCTCCTGGAAGGCATCCGTTCCCATCAGCGTCGAGAACACCTGTCCGGTGATCGCCAGCAGGGGCACCGAGTCCATGTAGGCGTCGGCGATCGCGGTGACGAGGTTCGTGGCTCCGGGTCCGGACGTCGCGATGCAGACGCCCACCTTGCCGGAGGCGGATGCATAGCCCTCGGCAGCGTGGCCGGCACCCTGCTCGTGCCGCACGAGGATGTGACGCAGGTCGGAGGCGTCCATGAGCGGGTCGTACACGGGCAGGATCGCGCCGCCGGGAAGCCCGAAGACGTCGGTGATCCCGAGCAGCTCGAGCGAACGGACGACGGCCTCGGCGCCGGTGATCTCGGGGGCGTTGGATTGACGGGCGGGCGGCCTCGGCACAGCCGAGACGGAGTCAGCAGTCATGACTTTCCTTCTGGTGATCTGTAGGGCATCGGATGCCGGAGACGACGATGCTGCGTGCCGAACGAGTCGGGATCAGCCCGTCGTCGCGCCTTCGGCGGCGGACCGCACGAGGCGTGAGTACTTGGCAAGAACGCCACGGGTATAGCGCGGGGGAAGCGGCTCCCAGCCAGAGCGGCGGGAGGCGAGCTCCGCCTCGTCGACGAGTAGGTCGAGAGAGCGAGCTGCGATATCGACCCGTATCAGATCACCATCGCGCACGAAGGCGATAGGACCTGCGTCCACCGCTTCGGGTGCTATGTGGCCGATGCACAGGCCGGTTGTGCCGCCTGAGAATCGTCCGTCCGTCAAGAGTAGTACATCTTTTCCGAGTCCCGCGCCCTTGATGGCCGCGGTGATCGCGAGCATCTCGCGCATGCCCGGCCCGCCCTTCGGGCCCTCGTAGCGGATCACCACGACGTCGCCGGCGTTGATCTCGCCGTTCGCCAGAGCATCCATCGCTCCGCGCTCGCGCTCGAACACGCGCGCCGGGCCCTCGAACACGTCGGCGTCGAAGCCTGCGGACTTCACGACCGCTCCCTCCGGGGCGAACGAGCCGTGCAGGATCGTGATGCCGCCGGACGCGTGGATGGGGTTGTCGAACGTGTGGATGACGTCGCCGTCGACGGGATCGGGGTTGAGGTCACGCAGGTTCTCGGCGACCGTCTTGCCGGTGACCGTGAGCGCGTCGCCGTGGATCAGGCCCTCGTCGAGCATCGCCTTCATGATCACGGGGATGCCGCCGTGGCGGTCGACGTCGTTCATCACGTACTTGCCGAAGGGCTTCATGTCGGCGACGTGCGGCGTCTTGCTGCCGATGCGGTTGAAGTCGTGCAGGCTCAGGTCGATCTCGGCCTCGCGAGCGATCGCCAGCAGGTGCAGCACGACGTTGGTCGAACCACCGAGCGCCATAGCGAGGGCGATCGCGTTCTCGAACGACTCCTTCGTCAGGATGTCCTTCGTGGTGATCCCCTGGCGCAGCAGGTTGACGACGGCCTCGCCGGAGCGGTGGGCGAAGTAGTCACGGCGGCGGTCGGCCGAGGGCGGCGCCGCGGAGCCGGGAAGGCTGAGCCCCAGGGCCTCGGCCACCGAGGCCATCGTGTTGGCGGTGTACATGCCGCCGCAGGCACCCTCTCCGGGAGCGAAGGCGCACTCGATGCGCTTCAGGTCCTCCTCCGTCATGCGACCCGCACGACAGGCGCCGACGCCCTCGAAGGAGTCGATGATCGTGATGTCCTTCTCGGTGCCGTCGGAGAGCTTCACCCATCCCGGCGCGATCGAGCCGGCGTAGAGGAACACGCTCGACAGCCCCAGGCGCGCACTCGCCATGAGCATGCCGGGGATGGACTTGTCGCAGCCCGCGAGCAGCACGGTTCCGTCGAGGCGCTCGGCCATGATGACCGTCTCGACCGAGTCGGCGATGACCTCGCGCGAGACGAGCGAGAAGTGCATGCCCTCGTGGCCCATCGAGATGCCGTCGGAGACGGAGATCGTGCCGAACTGCAGCGGGTAGCCACCGCCCGAGTGCACGCCCTCCTTCGCACCCTGCGCGAGCCGGTCGAGACTCAGGTTGCAGGGCGTGATCTCGTTCCAGCTCGAGGCGATGCCGATCTGGGGCTTCTCCCAGTCCTCGTCGCCCATGCCGACGGCACGCAGCATGCCTCGTGAGGTCGTGGCTTCGATGCCGTCGGTGACGACACGACTGCGGGGCTTGATGTCGATGGACGCGCTGGCAGGATCGTGCGGAGACATGCAGGCAGTCTATTCCCGCCCGGCGGCCCGCTCGTCCGCCAGCGCGCCGAGAAGGCGAGCGACATCGACGGGTCCGTCGACGCGCAGCGCCGCGGCGCTCTCCCCCGGGCCGACACGCACGCCGAGATCGCCCGGCTGCAGCACGCGCATGGCGTCTTCATCGGTGACGTCGTCGCCGGCGAAGAGGATGCCGGTGGCGTGGAAGCGCTCGCGGAGCACTCCGATCGCGGCGTCCTTGCCCTCCGTCCGCGACGAGAACTCGAGCACGCGATGGCCCGCGCGGCGGCGCCAGTGCGGGAACCGCTCGGCGGCGAGCGCGTCGATCTCGGCGAAGAGCTTCTCCTCGGTCTCCCGATCCGCCCGACGCGTGTGCACGCCCATGCCGAAGGTCTTCGGCTCGAACTCGGCGCCTTCGTAGCGGTCGATGATCGGACGAGCGGCCGCCCAGAGTTCCTCTCGGGCACCCTCCTCGGTGGCGTCGCCGGTCGGTGCGGCCTCGCCCTCGCCGGGGAACCAGTACTGCGCGCCGTGCGATCCCGCGAGGGCGACCGGCGAGTCGTCCTCGTGCTCGGTGATGATGCGGAGGTCGTGCAGGCTGCGCCCGGAGACGAACGAGACGATCGTGTCGGGCAGGGTCGTCAGACGACGGATCTGTTCCACGGTCTCCGGCAGCGCGCGGGCCGCCATGGGATCGGGCACGAGCGGCGAGGCGACGCCGTCGAAGTCGAGGGCGACGACGAGGCGCTCGGTACGCGCGAGCGCGCTCAGTTCGGGCGAGGGGGTTCCGGGGTTCCAGGGGCTGGTCATGGGTGTCTCCAGTCGTGGGGGTGGGAAGATGCGGGGCGGCTCAACGGCGTGCGTCGTCGAGCGCGGAGAGGAACGACGACGACCAGGCGTCCACGTCGTTCTCGAGCACACGGCGACGGAGCGAGCGCATGCGCTTGCCCTGTTCGGCCGGTGTCATCTCGACCGCGGTCATGATCGCTGCCTTGACGCCCTCGATGTCGTGCGGGTTGACGCGCACCGCCTGGCGGAGTTCGTCGGCGGCTCCCGTGAACTCGCTGAGGACGAGCACTCCCCGGTTGTCGACGCGCGTGGCGACGTACTCCTTCGCGACCAGGTTCATGCCGTCGCGCAGAGCGGTGACGAGCATGACATCGGCCGCGAGGTACAGCGCGACCATCTCCTCGCGGGGATATCCCTGGTGCAGGTAGCGGATCGCGGTGTGCCCCATCGTGTCGTTGTCTCCGTTGATGCGCCCGACGGCCAGCTCGATCTCGTCGCGCAGGTGCACGTAGGCGTCGACGCGCTCGCGGCTGGGGCTCGCGACCTGCACGAGCGTCACGTCGTCGACGCTCAGACGCCCCTCGGCGAGGAGCTCGCCGTAGGCCTTGATCCGGTGACGGATGCCCTTGGTGTAGTCGAGGCGATCGACGCCCAGCAGGATGCGCTTCGGGTTGCCGAGGCTCGCACGGATCTCCGCGGCTCTGGCCTGGACGGCGGGGTTCGCAGCGAGATCCAGGTAGGGAGCGGTGTCGATCGAGATCGGGAAGGCGCGGGCGACGGCCGTCCGGATCGAGCCGTCGTCCTGCGGGACGGCGATGTTCGCGCCCTTGACCTCGTAACGCAGGCGGCGCCGCACGGCGGTGAGGAAGTAGGTGGCGTCCTGCGCGCGCTGGAACCCGATCACGTCGGCTCCGAGAAGGCCCTGCAGCACCTGGTCGCGCCAGGGCAGCTGCGCGTAGAGGCCGTGCGCGGGGAAGGGGATGTGGTGGAAGTACCCGATCGTGACGTCCGGGCGGAGCTCACGCACCATCTGCGGAACGAGCTGCAGCTGGTAGTCGTGCACCCACACCGTGCCGTCTTCCGCGACCGCGGCGGCCGCCGCCTCGGCGAAGCGCCGGTTGACGGTGACATAGGCGTCCCACCACTCGCGGTGGAACTGCGGGGGCGCGATGACGTCGTGGTACAGCGGCCAGATGGTGTCGTTGGCGAAGCCCTCGTAGTACTCCGCGACCTCCTGCGCGCTCAAGGACACCGGGATGAGGTGGATGCCGTCGGCCTCGAAGGGGTCGCGCTCGACGTCGGGCTGGCCGACCCAGCCGACCCACGCGCCGTGCGTGCTGCGCATCATCGGCTCGAGAGCCGCGACGAGTCCGCCGGGCGACGTGCGCCAGGTCTCCTCCCCGTCGGGGCCCTCGACCCGATCGACGGGAAGACGGTTGGCGACGACGACGAACTCTGCAGCGGCCAAGATGGCTCCTCACACCAGGGGGTACCCCCAGGCTATCGAGGTTCGCGGCCCCGGTTCACCGCGTCACGCCGCGACGGCCACGTTCCGCGCACGCGTGCGGCTGAGCACCCAGTTGACGAGACCCGCTGCGAACGCGACCCCGGCCGCGACGATCGGCAGCACGAGCGCCGCCGAGGTGCCGACGTTCTCGGCGAGCTCACCGGCGACGGCCGCACCGATCGACTGGCCGACGACGATCCCCGAGCCGAGCATCGTCATGACCGTCGCCGAGCGTCCGAGCGGGCTGCGCGCGGCGCCGAAGCTGTACTGCGTCACGAGCGTCGGGCCGATGCCGACCCCCATGATGCCGAGAGCGAGCATCATCATCGCGGGAGAATCCACGACGCCCAGCAGGAGCGAGCCCGCGAAGAGGATGCCCGAGAAGACCAGCCACCGGGCGCGGAGCGAGAAGCGGACCGGAAGCCACGCGACGCCGAGCGCCAGAACGGCCGAGCCGACGCCCATCACACCGTAGAGCAGACCCGCCTGTTCGGAGGCGCCCCGGTCCGCCATGAACGACGTCAGCGAGGTGAGCATGGTGCCGAAGAACATGCCGACGCCGAGGATGCCGATCACGACGATGACGAGCTGCGGGCGGAAGAGTTCCGACACCGCCGAGGGCGCTGCCCCGTCTGCCCCGCGCACGGCGGCGACGTGTCGACCGCTCGGGTGGAGGGCGAACGCACCGACGAAGACGATCGTCAGGACCGCCGCGCCCACGAGAGGAGCCCACGGCGCGATCAGCGACGCGAGGATGCCGACGATGAACGGTCCGAAGACGAACACCGTCTCGTCGGCGGCGGACTCGTAGGCCATGGTGCCCGAGACCGTGCGGGCCCGGCGGGCCTCCGGCATCCGCTCGCTGATCATCGTGACCAGCCGCGCACGCGACAGCGGCGAGACCTGCGGGGCCGTCGCTCCGATGCCGGCTGCGGCCAGGAGAACGAGGCCGTCGACCGCGTCGCCGTAGACGACGAGGGTGAACACGACCATCATCGTGCCGTTCGCGATGGCGAGCAGCAGCAGCACGGTCCGCTGGCCGTAGCGATCCGCGGCGGCACCGAGAAGCGGGCCGAAGCACGCGGTGCCGAGGCCGACCGCGGCGGACGTGAGCCCGCCGAGCGACAGCGATCCGCGCGCCGAGACGACGACGGTCAGCACGCCGACGACCATCATCGCGAAGGGCAGTCTCGCGATGAAGGCGATGAGGAAGTAGGGGAAGCCGGCGAGACGGAAGAGGCTCGACTCGGTGGAGGTGTGTGTCTGGGTCATGGCTCTCGCGCGCCCGCGGACGCGGTGGTCGGGTGCCGCCGCTGTCCGTCGGAGTGCCGACGGCCGGTAGATACACGGTTCTACGATCGCGGACGAGCCGCGACTGACTCCCATGATAGCGAGTGCCGATCCGAAGGGGCTATATGCCCGGCATCCGGCGTTCGTGTCAATCCCCCGCCCCGACCGGGAGTCGGGCGGTAGCGTAGGGGCATGCGCTATCTGTTCAGCACGGGCCTGTTCGGAGCGATCACCACCGGTGTCTCGCTCCTCCGCGGCACCCGCGAGTCCCCGGTCACCTGGCGCGCCGCGCTCGCCTGGATCAGCTGGGCCATCACCTTCGCCCTCGCGATCGGCGCCGTGCGCGACACCCGCCGCTTCGACCGCGGTCTCGAGGTCGCCCTGGATTCGCCCCTCGCCCCCGCGCAGGCGAAGCGCGCGAACCGCGACGAGAAGCAGGCGCAGAAGGCGGCGGCGCAGAAGCGCACGCGCCGCCGCTCCTCCTGAGTCCGCGTGTCACCGGGTGAGGATCAGCGCCTCTCCTTGACCGCCACCGCCGCAGAGGCCGACGGCCGCCGTGCCGGAGCCGCGACGCGCCAGCTCGTGCGCCAGGTGCACGACGAGGCGATTACCCGATGCGCCGATCGGATGCCCGATCGCGATCCCTCCCCCGTGGATGTTGACGAGCGCGGGATCCAGGCCGAGTTCCACCTGCGAACGCGCGACCACGGCGCCGAACGCCTCGTTGATCTCGACCAGATCGAGATCGGACGGCGAGATCCCCTGCTTCTCGCACGCGCGTTCGATCGCGCGCGCCGGCTGCGCCTGCAGGGAGTTGTCCGGCCCGGCGGTCTGGCCGCTCGCGCCGACCGTCACCAGGACGGGCCATCCCTTCTCCGCGGCGAGCGCGCGCGTCGTGACGACGACGGCGGAGGCTCCGTCGGAGATCTGCGAGGAGTTTCCCGCCGTGATCGTGCCCCCTTCCGCGAAGGCGGCACGGAGTCCTGCGAGCGACTCCACCGTCGTGTCGGGGCGGATTCCCTCATCGGCGGTGACGAGCAGGGGTTCCCCGCGGCGCTGAGGCACCGAGACCGTGACGATCTCGTCGTCGAACACGCCCGCAGCCTGGGCGGCCGCCGCACGCTGATGCGAGAACGCGGCGACGGTGTCCTGAGCCTCGCGCGTGAGTTCGTATCGGGCGTTGTGGCGTTCGGTGGACGCGCCCATGCTCTCCCGGTCATAGGCGTCGGTGAGCCCGTCGTAGGCCATGTGGTCGAGCACCTCGACACTGCCGTAGGTCCATCCGTCGCGTGACCCCATGAGCAGGTGCGGGGCGCGGGTCATCGACTCCATGCCGGCCGCGACGACCACCTCGGCATCTCCCGTGCGGATCATGCGGGCGGCGTCGATGATCGCGGTGAGGCCCGAGAGGCACACCTTGTTGACGGTGTGCGCGGGCACGTCCCAGCCGATGCCCGCCCCGATGGCCGCCTGACGTGCGGCGTTCTGCCCGGATCCCGCCGAGAGGACCTGCCCGACGATGACGGCGTCGATGTCCTCCGGGGGGATGGATGCCTGCTCGAGCGCACCGCGGATCGCGAAGGCGCCCAGCTGCGGGGCCGTGAAGGCGGCGAGCTGACCCTTGAGACGACCCTGCGGGGTGCGGGCGGCGGAGACGATGACGATATCGGTGTCGTGCATGTCCTTCAGCCTCTCAGACCGGCGAGCGCGGGCGACAGGGTCAACGGGGGCTCGGTGGCGGCGATGACCTCATCGGCGGTGACTCCGGGGGCCGTCTCGACGAGCACGAGGCCGGCCTCGGTCACATCGATCACGGCGAGGTCGGTGATGATGCGGTCGACCACCCCCCGACCGGTGAGCGGCAGGGAGCAGCGATCGACGATCTTGGCGGATCCGTCCTTCGCGACGTGCTCCATGAGCACGA
The DNA here is from genome assembly GCF_023091225.1 of Microbacterium galbinum. Lineage (NCBI taxonomy): Bacteria > Bacillati > Actinomycetota > Actinomycetes > Micrococcales > Microbacteriaceae > Microbacterium > Microbacterium galbinum. The sequence goes on from NZ_JAHWXM010000001.1 coordinate 698,411, forward strand.
TGACGCGCGCGGCGCCGTGCACGAGGTCCATCGCCCCACCAGGACCCTTGACCATCTTCCCGGGGATCATCCAGTTCGCCAGGTCTCCGGTAGCCGACACCTGCATGGCGCCGAGGATCGCGGCGTCGATCTTCCCTCCGCGGATCATGCCGAAACTCGTCGCCGAGTCGAAGAACGCCGATCCCGCGAGCACGGTGACCGTCTCCTTGCCCGCGTTGATGAGATCGGGGTCGACGGCATCCTCCGTCGGGTACGGGCCGACGCCGAGAATGCCGTTCTCGGACTGCAGCACCACGGTGACGCCCGTCGGTACGAAGTTCGGGACGAGGGTGGGAAGCCCGATGCCGAGGTTCACGTACGAGCCGTCCTCGAGCTCGACGGCGGCGCGGGCGGCCATCTGGTCTCGGGTGAGCGCCATGTCAGACTCCTTCCGTGGCGACGGTGCGTCGCTCGATGCGCTTGGGGATGTCGGCTCCGACCTCGACGACGCGGTGCACGTACACGCCGGGCAGGTGCACCCTGTCCGGGTCGAGTTCGCCCGGTTCGACGAGGTGTTCGACCTGCGCGATGCAGATCCGGCCCGCCATCGCGGCGAGCGGGTTGAAGTTGCGTGCGGCCTTGGTGAAGACGAGATTGCCGTGGCGGTCTCCGACGGCAGCGTGCACGAGGGCGAAGTCGGTGGTGATCGCCTCCTCCAGCACGTATTCGCGGGCGTCGTCCCCCTCGCCGAAGGTGCGCACGTCCTTGGCGGGCGAGGCGACGGCGATCGTGCCGTCGGGAGCGTACTTTCGCGGCAGACCCCCTTCGGCGACCTGCGTGCCGACGCCCGTCTGCGTGAAGAAGGCGGCGATCCCCGACCCGCCGGCGCGCAGCTTCTCTGCGAGGGTTCCCTGCGGGGTGAGCTCGAGCTCAAGTTCGCCAGTGAGGAACTGACGCTCGAATTCCTTGTTCTCGCCCACGTACGACGACGTCATCTTGCGGATGCGGTGCGCTGCGAGCAGGATGCCGAGACCCCAGTCGTCCACGCCGCAGTTGTTGCTGACGACGCTCAGGTCCGTCGTCCCCTGGGCGAGCAGAGCTTCGATGAGGGCGATGGGGTTCCCGGAGAGGCCGAACCCGCCGACGGCGAGGGACGCTCCGTCGGGGATGTCGGCGACCGCCTCCGCGGCAGAGGGCCACTGCTTGTCGATCACGCGTACTCCTTCGAACGGGCGTTCGTTCCAGCTTGACGGTCGCACGGTGGGAGCGACAGCGGATGCTTGCGATGTGGACGTTTCGCCGAGTAGCGTCCACATTATGGAACGAGCGTCGACGAGCGTGCCGGGAGCCCAGGCCATCGCACGGGCGGCCGGACTCCTCCGGCTCGTCTCGGGCGGGCACCCCGAAGGGATGGCGCTCCAGGAGCTCGCCCACGCCGCCGACCTGTCGAGGTCGACGACGCATCGCCTGCTCAGCGCGCTCCGCGCCGAGGGACTCGTCGATCGGGACGACACGACCGCCCGCTGGATGCCCGGACCCGAGCTGTACCTCATGGGCAACGCCGCAGCCGCGCGCTACGACGTCACCGCTCTCGCGCGCGACATCGTGCGGTCGCTCGCCGTCAAGACCGAGGAGAGCGCCTTTTTCTCGGTACGACGAGCCGATGAGACCGTATGCCTCCTCCGTGAGGAAGGCGCCTTCCCGATCCGCTCATTCGTGCTCAGCGAGGGCGTGCGCTTCCCCCTCGGCGTGGCGAGCGCGGGCCTCGCGATCCTGGCGTTCCTTCCCGACCACGATGTGGATGCGTATCTCGGTCGGCATCCGGAGCTCGCGTCGACGTGGGGCCGCCCGCATGCGCAGAAGCCGCTGCGTGCACGCCTCGCCGAGACGAAGGAACGCGGCTTCGCGGTCAATCCCGGCCTCATCGTGGAAGGCAGCTGGGGCATCGGCGCGGCCGTGTTCGATCGCCACGGCCGTCCGGAGTGGGCTCTGAGCCTGACGGGCGTGGAGTTCCGCTTCGGCCCCGATCGCCTCGCGCACCTCGGCCGCACGCTGCTCGCTCACGCCCACGAACTCTCGGCGAGGATCGCGGGCGCTCGCCACTGACACTCATTACATACCATCAGGTATATACTCGTTGGTATGCAACGTGCGGAAGTGATCCCCTCCATCGTGCTCTCGGCGTATGCGCTCGGCCGCATCGCCGCGCAGGATGCCGGCAACGAGGCACCCGCCGCCCAGTGGCGGGTGCTCAGCCTGCTCGGCCGACAGGGCGCCTCGAGAGTCGGCGAACTCGCCGCAGCCGCTCGCACCACGCAACCGGGAATGACCCGCCTGATCGGCGCGCTCGAGCGCGACGGACTGGTGCGCCGCTCCCCCGACCCCGCCGACTCCCGCGCGGTGGTCGTCGAGGCGACGGACGCCGGAGCCCGTGCTCTCGCCGCCTGGCGCGATGAGTTCCGCGACACGCTCGCGCCGCGGTTCCACGCGCTCGACGACGCCGACTGGGCGACCCTGACCCGTGCGGCCGAGATCCTCGCCGCGCACACCGACCCCACCGACCGAAAGGACTCCTCGCAGTGAACACGACCGCCACCCCCTCCGTCTGGAAGCAACCCGCGCAGGTGTGGGCCGTCGCCTTCGCCTGCGTCGTCGCGTTCATGGGCATCGGACTGGTCGACCCCATCCTCCCGGCGATCGCGGAGTCCCTGCAGGCCTCGCCCGTCGAGACCGAACTCCTCTTCACGAGCTATCTGCTCGTCACGGGCCTCGCGATGCTCGTCACGAGCTGGATCTCGAGCCGGATCGGCGCGAAGGCGACTCTCCTCATCGGACTCGCGCTCATCGTCGCGTTCGCCCTGCTCTGCGCCCTCAGCGGCAGTGTCGACGCCGTCATCGGCTTCCGCGCCGGGTGGGGCCTCGGTAACGCGCTCTTCATCTCCACCGCTCTCGCCACGATCGTCGGCGCGGCGTCCGGCGGCAGCAGTGCAGCGATCATCCTCTACGAGGCGGCACTGGGTCTCGGCATCGCGATCGGTCCGCTCCTGGGCGGGCTCCTCGGCGAGATGAGCTGGCGCGGACCCTTCTTCGGCGTCGTCGCCCTCATGGCGATCGCGTTCGTCGCGGTCCTCGTGCTGCTGCGCGGCCCCGCCGAGAAGCGCACTCCGGTGCCGTTCTCCGCCCCCTTCACCGCGCTCCGCCGCCCGGCGCTCGCGATCCTCGCCGTCGCCGCGCTGTTCTACAACATCGGCTTCTTCGTGCTCCTCGCCTTCTCGCCCTTCCCCCTCGGCTTCGGCGCACTCGGCATCGGCTTCACGTTCTTCGGCTGGGGCGTCGCGCTCGCGATCACGAGCGTCTGGGTCGCTCCGCTCCTCATGCGCCGGATGCCGCGGACCCGCATCATCGTGACCGTGCTGCCCCTGCTGGCGGTCGATCTCGTCGCGGCCGGCTTCCTCGCCGGCGACCCTGCGGCCCTCGTCGTGTGCATCATCATCGGCGGCCTCCTGCTCGGCATCATGAACACCGTGCTCACCGAGGCGGTCATGGAGGCCACCGACCTCCCCCGTTCGGTCGCCTCGTCGTCGTACTCGGCGGTGCGCTTCCTCGGCGGGGCGATGGCCCCTCCCCTCGCCGCACTGCTGTGGCACTCGTTCAACGTGACGGTCCCGTACCTGTTCGCCGCGGCATCCGTCCTGATCGCCGCTCTCACGGTCTTCCTGGGACGGCGTGCTCTCGCCCACATCGACTCGCACGGTGCGGTTCCCGCCGCCGAAGACGCCCAGGCGATCCTCGTCGGAGACGCCGCCTGATCATCCGCCCGGGAGCGTCGCGCCACCTCGATCGCTGCGACACTCCCGGGGGTGCGGGCTCGATTTCGCACCGCGTCGATCCCCTGGTAATGTAATTCCTCGGTCGGGGTCATCCCGGGCCACGCACCTCTAGCTCAATCGGCAGAGCAACTGACTCTTAATCAGTGGGTTCTGGGTTCAAGTCCCAGGGGGTGCACGGAATAAGCCTCAGAGATCTCGCCATCTCCGGGGCTTTTTCTTTGTCTGGGTGACCTACCCGAACATACGAACAGCGCGAAAACAGCGCGCGCTTCACGCCTCGGGTGACGCCTCGTCGATGCTCAGCGCCACTTGGAGGGCCAACCGGCCGACGATGTCGCTGAACACGTCGGCGTCTGCGCTGATCTCTTCGGCGAAGTAGACGTAGGCCTCGACTAGCGAGATGTCTAGATGAGCGTCAGCCTCCAGATACTCCAAGAGCTTGCCGAACGCCTCTTTGCGGAACTGCTTGTTCGCCTCAAAGTCGGCGGCAACGCCTTGCGCCGAGGCGAGAGAGTTTGAGAGATCGAGAGTGGGCTCGTCGCTGTTGTTAGTCGTACGGCGAGCGTAGCGGGACTGTGACGGACTCTTCCGGCAGGATGGTGCAATGACGTGGCGCCCTCGCTCTGTTGCCCTTGACGCATGGGATGCGTTGCACCCCGGCGTCCCGACTTGGCTCGAAGCACCGTTGTTCGACTGGGCGAACTTTGCGCTGTTGTCACTCGCCATAACCGCCCCGACAGCCGTTTACAGGCCCATGCTCTTGGAGCGCCCCAACAAAGTTGCACGGGTGCTGCAGGAGTTTGATCTGGCAACACGTCGTGCCTTGCCGCTACAAGTGAGCGTGGACCGCGACGGGCTACGTGGAATCCGAGGCGACCTGACCGACGACGAGTGGCTGGACTTCATCGACTTCCTCGTCTACCACATCGACGCTGAGTGGCTTGGAGATCAGCGGATCGACGAACTATCTGTACTGCTGGCACGCGCTGGGTCTGAATGGTCGGTTGGCGAGCACGACGGGCATCGCGGGTTGGTCCAGCGCGTTCCTGAGGGAGTCGCGGTCGCAGCGAAAGCAATCATCGCAAACGGGTCTTCAGCTGGGGCGTTACTCGGCGAAGCCTGGCACGCGGTCTACGGTCGAAACCCCGATCCCGAGGAGGCCTACGAAAAGGCCATCAAGGCCGTTGAGGAAGCGGGCTGGGACAAGGTCTCACCGAAGAACGAACGAACCTCGCTTGGCACGATGGTTCGAGACATGAAAGCCCAGCCGGGCTGGGCAATTGATCTGCCGACGCCTGATGCCGATGTTCCAATCAAAATGGCCGACGCGCTTTGGGTGGGCCAAGAGAGTCGCCACGGAGGCAACGGCTACCGCAAGCCCACAGCGGCGGAGGCTGAGGTGGCCGTCCTGCTCGCCATCCCGCTCGTGCAGTGGTTCAGTTCAGGTGCTCTTGCGCGGCGACCATAACCCGCGTGGCCCGTCCGTCGGGAGGCGCGGCTTGAGTGAGACTGTAGACATGGCTGAGCAGAACAATGATCCATGGGCTGACTGGACTCCGTTAGGCGAGGACGCCGAGAGTTACCACGCTCGCCGCGAAGGCATTCCGCAGTACATGAAGGGTGCGCTGCGCGACTGGTTCAGGACGGAGTTCGACAGCTTCGGCCATCAAGGCCCCAAGGCAATAGCTCGAATGCGGAAGTACGATCTTCGTTCGAGACGGCAAGCACATGCCGACAACCTGTCCCACGGACCAGATTCAGTGTTTCAGCTCCTTGACGAGGATGAAATCCTCCGAATCATGGACTGGGTCATTCTCGACAACCTTCTCTCAGAGGAGTACGACAGCTCCGATTTGGAAGAGGTACTGGACGCTGGCGGCTCCGTGTGGAAGGTCGGTGTACGAAGCGGTTTCGCCGGGCTTGAACGACGCGTACCACAAGGCGTCCAAGACGCTGCAGACAGTGCGATGGCGACGCCCGGCGACGCGGGGCGGTTGCTGTCGGAGGCGTGGCATGCGGTCTACGGCATCAATCAGCAACCTGATCTAGGCTACCGTAAGTCCATCGAAGCTGTCGAAGCGGTTGTCCTTCCGGCCGTCGCGCCCGGAGACGATACAGCGACGCTCGGCAAGGCGATGGGACAGATGCGGGCACACGGCGACTGGAAGCTGCCGTTCGTGAAAGAGCACAAACAGAATCCGAGCCAAGCGGTGATCCTCGGGATGATGCAGGCTCTGTGGTCAGGGCACAGCGACCGCCATCCGGGTACGCCGAACTACGTCCTGTCGACACAGGCGGCTGCGGAAGCCGCTGTATCAATTGCCGTCACGCTCGTGAATTTGTTCTCCACCGGGGCTGTGACCCGTCGCCCCTAGATAGTCCCGGCGAAACGCGGCGCGACCGCCTCTTGGCTCTGCTCAGCTAAGCGGACCTTGGTGCGCTACGGCAGTATGAGCATATGCACATGGATGTAAACGACGCGGTCGTCGCGGTTTCGATCGCAGATGTCTGGATTCAAGCCACCATTGCGCTCGTGACCCTCGGCGGTATCATCGCGTCCATCTGGATCGCACGCAGCGGGCAGAAGAATGACCTCAAGCTAGCTAAGAGTGAAGCAGACAGGGCCGAGCGAGCCGACACTGCTAGCCAAGCCGCATCCGAGCGCTCTGAGGCGGCCAGCCGACTCAGTATCGACACGATGACGCGGATTGCGGATGCTCTGGACAAGCTCGCGACTGACGGGATCAACCTGGGCGATCTTCATCTACTACCCGGCGCGCCTGCGCCGACGAAAGTCAGCTGGTCCCTGACTCACTTCCAGGGCGATACGTATCTGCTCGAAAACGTTGGCGAGGCGAGCGCCCTCGATGTCCAGCTATCCGCCGATGAGACGCTACTCCAGCGCGGCGAATGGCAGCGTTCCGGGGAGTTGAAGCCCGGCGAGGCGATCCAGTTCATGGCTGTGCGGACGATGGGCACTCGTGATTCGACGATCACTGTGCAGTGGCGCAATGCTGGTGACGGCGAAGAGCAAACATGGCGCTATCCGTTGCCGCCTCGACCACCCCGGCGCTAGACAACTCGTCTAAGCGGAAGGATGGCGCCCGAATCCCCTGCAGCCACGGCCATAATGACGTCCAGTACGTCTACGTTCGGCTTGGCTTCTAGAAGACGGCCATAGACGTCGACCTGGTCTGATAGCTCGCGTGTGCCCATCCAGCGGCTGACCTCGTAGAGCGTGCACTGGGCACCGTTACCGATCATGGAGATCATGACCGTGGCGTAGTAGTGGCGGAGATCGTGCCAGCGGGCGCCGACGAGCCAAAGCTCCGCGAGCGAGGGCTTGAAGCGATGAGGTCGCGCGCGACCAAACGCTAGATGTTGCTCCGCGCAGATAGGGGCTTCCTGTGGAACGCAAGTATCAGGTGTTCGTGAGCTCGACCTATGTTGACCTCGTCGCCGAGCGCCAAGAGGTTATGCAGGCGCTGCTAGAAATGGACTGCCTGCCCGCGGGCATGGAAATGTTTCCGGCGGCTGATGAAGACCAGTGGACACTCATTAAAGAGGTCATCGATGAATGCGACTACTACGTCGTCATCGTCGGAGGGCGCTACGGTTCGGTGTCTGCCGATGGGATCAGCTACACCGAGATGGAGTACGACTACGCTGTCTCCGCTGGACTACCAGTGCTCGGATTCGTTCATGCTAATCCCGACGATATTCCGCGTGGTAAGTCGGAGTTGGGAGAAGAGGCACGGGCGCGGCTCGAGGCGTTCCGAACCAAAGTCATGTCCCGCATGGTCAAGAAGTACGCGTCCCCCGCCGAACTCGGCTCCGTTGTTTCTCGTGGGCTGAACCGGGCAATCAGGCGAAATCCGCAACCAGGCTGGGTCCGCGGCGACCAGGCAATGACGCCTGAAGTGCGCACACAGATCGCAGAGCTAAAAGCCGCGCTTGCTGAAGCGAAACGGGAGAAAGCGGAAGAGCAAGCGGCTTCACGGACGAAGCCGACCAAGTTGAACGCGAGCTATGAGCACGGAGAGGATGAGATAACCTTCGAGTTCCGATTGAAGGGGTTCGACTACACCGGTCGCTATGACTCGACGGCGGAGTTGACCTACACATGGGACGAAGTGATCGAGACCCTTGGCCCGTTCATGATTGACGAGGCACCAGAGCCGGAACTGCGGTCCCGGTGGGACTCGCACATGTTCAATGACACTCAACGGCTCGATGAGTGGCCAGAACTGAGTCGGGGATCAGCAGAAATCACCGACAGCACATGGGGCGCGATCATCGTTCAGCTTCGAGCGCTGGGCGCGATCATGATCGGTGAGAAGAAACGTCCTCCCTCCGACAAGTCGATCTACTGGAAGCTGACTCCGGCAGGCGACGAGTATCTAGTCGGACTCCGCGCCAAGCGTCGCACCGAAGCCGCGGGAAGAACTGGCGCACCGCCTCTTGAAGCCGACGAAACTTCGGACACGGCCCCATCCGTCACCTGAGTTCGTCGGCGATGCACCTGAGCCGCAAGGCCCGAACCCCCGGATTCCCTGGGGGCGGGGAGGGTCCGGGCATTCTCGCGTGGCAGATGGGCGCTCGCAGGCGGACGGCTCCGGGAGGGCGGATCAGCGCGAAAATAGCGCCGCCGCTACTTCCGAACGTTCCCGGACATCCCCGGTCGGTGTCCGGCGATCCGCGTGTTTCGGGGCTTTCCGGGGACGCCGGGCGATGACGGGGACTCAGCCCCAAGCACTCATAATCAGTGGGTTCTCGGTTCAAGTCCCAGGGGGTGCACGGATCAGCCTCGTCGACTCTCGCCAGTCTTCGGGGCTTTTCTGCTTCTCGGGCACATCTTCTCGGCCGCGTCACCGCACGGTCATGCCCGATCGAGACCCTCGGAACGGGCGACTACGCTGGTGGCGTGACCGCCATTCCCCGCGCATCCGACTTCCGCAGCGATCTCGAACTCGCCCTGCGTCTGGCCGACGCGGCCGATGCGCAGTCGCTCCCCCGGTTCGACGCCGCCGATCTGCAGATCTCGACCAAGGCCGACAACTCCCACGTCACCGATGCCGACCTCGCGACCGAACGCGCGATCCGTGACATCCTCGCGACCGAGCGCCCGGAGGACGGCATCTTCGGCGAGGAGTTCGGCGCCGAAGGCGACACTCACCGCCAGTGGATCATCGATCCGATCGACGGCACCGCCAACTTCCTGCGCGGTGTGCCGCTCTGGGGCACGATGATCGCCCTCGCGGTCGACGGCGTTCCGCAGGTCGGCGTCGTCAGCATGCCCGCGCTCGGCCGACGCTGGTGGGCCTCCCCCGAGGAGGGTGCCTGGACGGCGACGGAGAACGAGCCGCGCCGACTGCACGTCTCCTCCGTCTCGTCGCTCGACGACGCCAGTGTCAGCTTCCAGAGCATCGCGCAGTGGGCGGATGCCGGACGCATCGACACTCTCATCGCGCTCGCGGACCGGGTGTGGCGCGACCGCGCCTACGGTGACGTCTTCTCGTACATGCTCCTGGCCGAGGGACGCCTCGACATGGTCGCCGAGTTCGACGTCAAGGAGTACGACATCGCGGCCGCAGTGCCGATCGTCCGCGAGGCGGGCGGCACGATGACCGACTACGCGGGGGCCGAGACGATCTCGACGCGCTCGACACTCGCCACCAACGGCATCCTCCACGACGCCTTCCTCACCTTCCTGCATCCCTGATCTCCCGAGGCCCGCGATGATCCCTCCCCGCATCGTTTCCATCACAGCTGGAGCAGCATTCCTCGTCGCCGCTCTGACGGCGTGCTCCGCCCCTGGCGAGACCGACCCGACCCCGACGACCGATCCCGCGACGCCGGCGCCGCAGGCGAGCGTCGAGCCGGCCGCGACGCCGAACCCTGAACCCACCTCCGCAGCGCTCACGTGCGAGTCGATGATCTCGTCCGGCACGGTCGCGGCCCTGACCGAGGCGGGGTGGACGGCCGAGACCAAGGACTTCGTCATCGGCGACACCACCATCCCGGAGGACGAGGGGCTGCTGTGCTTCTGGGGCGACTACGCCGTCGCCTCCGATCACGGCCAGCTGTACGGTTGGGCCGAGCTGAGCGCGGGCGCGGCGAGCGATGCGCAGACATCGCTCCTGGCCGCGGGGTGGCATCGCGAAGACGGTCCCGAGGGCGTGTACATCACCGAGGATCCGCAGTACGCGATGGGCACCGATGACGACGGGTACGGCATGACCTACCTGTTCGGCGATGGGTGGGTGAAGCTCGCCGACACCAAGCAGGGCCTCCTCCTCATCGAAGGCGCCGGTTGAGGGGACTCCATTGCGGATGCCGGGCAGCCGGGAGACAATCGGCCCATGAGCGAACGCAACGACGAAGCGAACACCGCCGCGATGCTCGACCGGATCGCCACCCGATTCCCCGACGTTCCGCGGGAGAGCATCGAGCACATCGCCCACGAGGAGCACGAACGCCTCAGCGGCGGGCGCATCCAGGATTACGTGCCGGTTCTCGTCGAGAAGGAGACCGTCGAGCGTCTGCGGACCGGAGCCATCCCCGTGCAGACGCCGATCCCCGAGGACTCCTGAGCGCGTCGACGCTCACGCCATCGGAACACGGACGTCGCCGCCCGCCTCCTCGGTGAGACGCGCTCCCATCTGCACGAACGTCGGCTCGGCGATGAAACCGCCGGCGAACAGCGCCTGACCCTGCGCGAAGGTCTGCGCACGACGGATGGCGTGCTCCGAGGCGAACCCGAACACTTCGGCGAGTTCGGCGAGATCGCGTGGAGCGTTGACGCGCATCAGCCCGAGGTTGTCGCACTGCGACAGCACGTTCGGGTGGATCTTCGTGGGGCGCTGTGTCGACAGGAAGAGCCACAGCCCGAACTTCCGCCCCTCAGCGGCGATCTGCACGAGGCGTGCCGTCAACTCCCGTTCCACAGCCGTCGTCGGCTCCGGAACGCAGAGGTTATGAGCTTCGTCGATCACGATCAGCAGCGGTCGGCGCTCTTCCCGACGCGCCCAGAGATCCTCCAGAACGGCCAGGGCGGCGACGCCGGGTTCGGCCGGATGATCGAAGCCTCCGAGGTCGAGGACCGTCACCCTCGGGCGCTCGCTGATCACGTCGACGACGGATGCCGCACCACGCGACCACAGCTCCCACTCGAGCACTTGGAGGTTCTCCATGCGATTCGCGAGTCGCACCTTCACCGCCTCCCCGCTCTCGCGGAGGCCGCGGATCATCTCCGCCGAATCGAACTGCCCGGACGACACCTGCGTGTGCAGCAGCGCGTTGTACTCCTCGGCATCCGCGATCGGATCGATGCGCAGCACAGCGGCCTTGGCCGCCGGCGAGAGGTCCACGTAGCGCACCCGTAGGCGCTCGCCCTCCGCACGGCCGGAGCGGAACACACGGACATCGAGATCGCCCAGTCGGCGCGCCGCTGCGTCATCGGTGCCGGGGCGGATCTCACGCAACCGCACGAAATCCGCGTTGGGATCGAAGACGAGCACGGGGAGCTCCGTGTGCAGGAGCAACTGCTCGAGCACCACGCCCAGCGCGTACGTCTTGCCGCTGCCGCTCTGGCCGCACCAGAAGGTGTGCCGATTGAATCGTCGCGGGTCGAGTTGCACCGGCTCGGCGCCCTCGATCGTCGCTCCGATGACGAACTCTCCCATGACTGCCCCTCTCGGTCGCTCCCAGAGTGCACCATGGACCCCTCGTGCGGAAGGCCTGCACGGCATCACATCCGCGTGAAAAGGGCAAGGGAGCAGACATAGATGGCTGTGCGTGGTTCGCTCAGGACCAGCGACGCAGACCGCGCCGCGGAAGGAGCGCACATGTCCGACCCGTTCTCCACTCCGCTCGCACCGGGCGAGCAGCCCACCAGGCCCGAGCCGCTCGATCCCACACCGGGCGAGCCTCTCGCCCCCGTTCCGGACGAACCGCTCGCGCCGAACCCGGAGGAGCCGTTGGCGCCGAACCCGCAGGAACCGACGATCCCGCTCTAGAGCGCCGCATCACTCCCCCATCCGACCGAGAAAGAAGGTGACGCCATGAACGCAGACAGCGATCGCAACGACATCAGCACGGAACAGTCCCCGGGACCCGAGGAGAACGACAACCTCGGCGCAGAAGATGCCAAGGGCGAGCCGCCCACGGTACCGCCGACGCACGGTGACGACGTGTCGGCGGAGAAGTAACCGCCGTCGCCCCCACGAAGAAGGCCCTCGGGTTCCCACACATGGTGGGAACCCGAGGGCCTTCTCCTTCGCGACAGCGACCTGGTGGAGCTGGGGGGAATCGAACCCCCGTCCAACGCTGAGTCTCCACGCCTTCTCCGGGCGCAGTCTGTGAAGACGTTCTGCTCGGCTCCGACCTTTGTCACAGACACCTAAGTCGACGAGCCCAGCCTGGGAAGAGTCCCACGTGGCGTCCAGACGCCACCACGCAGCAAGATTCCTAGATGACGCCAGGATCCGTATCGGAATCACATACGGCCTGACGGACTATCGGGCTCGCTTATGCAGCGAGGGCGAAGTCGTTGCGCTTGGTTTCGGCAACTATTGTTTTGCAGAGAGCGTTTACGAGATAACTCTGCATCCTCGGCCCGCTTCTCGTGGATTCACAGGCGCTGTCGAAACCGATCAGCCCCGTGGTCCTTCTCTCGAAGGAGCCGCTGTCGCACTGTGGAGTTTTCATCCGGATGCCGTGGCACCCAGCTTCACAGGATACAACGGATCCTGGGCACCTGCCATTCCCGGCGCTAAGCAGTCGCCGTCATCCGCGCGTCGGGTGCCTGGCGTAGAGTCGGCCACATGAGCGATGTCACCGTCACCGTCCGCGGCGAGCACGAGGCGCGTGTCGCGCCGGAGCGCGCCACCATCCGCGTCACCGTCCGCTCCGAGGGCCCCGAGCGGGCGGCGGTCGTCGACACAGTCATGCGTCTCGCCGAGCCGCTGCGGGTGAGCATCACCGAGCGCAGCGACGCTCAGACAGTCGTCGACTGGTCGAGCAAGCGCCTCTCGGTGCGCGCCGAGAGGCCGTGGAACAACGAGGGCAAGCGACTCGCTCCGGTGTACTACGCGAGCATCGACTTCACAGCGACGTTCACCGAAGCATCCGAGTTGTCGATCTGGGTGTCCGACATCTCCGCCTGGGACGGCGTCGAGGTCGGCTGGGTGAACTGGCACCTCACGCCGGAGACGCGGGCTCGCATCGAGCGCGAGGTCGCCGCCGCGGCCGTCGGTGTCGCCGTCACCCGCGCCGAGGCCTACGCCGGCGCCCTCGGACGCGATTCGGTCACGCCCGTCGAGATCGCCGATGTCGGACTCATCTCGAATCGCGAGGCGCAGCCCGCGGCACCCATGCTGAAGGCGCGCGGGGCGGCTTTCGCGATGGCAGACGCCTCACCCGGAATGGAGTACGAACCGGAGGAGATCGTCGTCTCCGCCACGGTCGAGGGGCGGTTCATCGCCTCCTGACCGCTGCGGTCGGCCTCAGCTCGCGTAGGGCGCGAGATCGGCGGCGAGCCGCTCCGACACCCGAGCGTGCACCGCGGTGCCCTCTTCGCGATGGTCGACGGCCAACAGCATCCCGGTCTCGTGGATCGCGGCGACCAGGTCGCCCCGATCGTACGGGACCACGGCGTGCACCTCGACGGCCGGCTTCGGGAGAGCCTCCTCGATCGCGGCACGAAGCTCGGCGATGCCCTCCCCCGAGCGCGACGACACGAAATGCGCCTTCGGCTCGAGACCGCGCAGCACGAGTCGCTCGTCGTCATCGATCAGGTCGGCCTTGTTGAACACGACGAGCTCGGGCATGTCGCGCACCCCGACGTCGCCCATCACATCGCGAACGGTCTGCAACTGTCCGGCCGGATCGGGGTGGGAGCCGTCGACGACGTGGAGCACGACGTCGGCGTCACCGACCTCCTCGAGCGTCGAGCGGAAAGCCTCGACGAGCTGATGCGGCAGGTTGCGGACGAACCCGACCGTGTCGGTCAGCGTGAACACGCGTCCGTCAGCGGTCTCGGAGCGGCGGACGGTCGCATCCAGCGTCGCGAACAGCGCGTTCTCGACGAGCACGCCAGCGCTCGTCAGAGCGTTGAGCAAGCTCGACTTGCCGGCGTTCGTGTACCCGGCGATCGCCACGGAGGGGATCGTGTTGCGCTTGCGCTCCGCGCGCTTCGCCTCGCGAGCCGGACCGAAGTCGCGGATCTGACGACGCAGAAGCGCCATCTTCGTGCGAATGCGTCGGCGATCGAGCTCGATCTTCGTCTCACCCGGGCCGCGCGAGCCCATTCCGGCGCCACCGGCACCGACCTGTCCACCCGCCTGGCGGCTCATCGAGTCACCCCAGCCGCGCAGACGCGGCAGGAGGTACTCGAGCTGGGCGAGTTCGACCTGCGCCTTGCCCTCACGACTCTTGGCGTGCTGGCTGAAGATGTCGAGGATCACGGTCGTGCGATCGATGACCTTGACCTTCACGACGTCCTCGAGCGCACGGCGCTGGCTCGGCGCCAGCTCCGTGTCGGCGATGACCGTGTCCGCGCCGACAGCGGCCACGATGTCCTTGAGTTCCTGGGCCTTTCCGCGACCGAGGTAGGTGGCGGCGTCAGGGTGGGGCCGACGCTGCAGAACACCATCGAGCACGACGGCGCCCGCGGTCTCGGCAAGGGCCGCGAGTTCGCGGAGGGAGTTCTCGGCGTCGGTCTGCGCACCCTGCGGGTAGACCCCGACGAGCACGACGTTCTCGAGTCGGAGCTGCCGGTACTCGACCTCGGTGACGTCTTCGAGTTCGGTCGAGAGGCCGCCGACGCGACGAAGCGCATGACGATCCTCCAGGTCCCACTGGTCACCGTCCGATGCGGCGTGCGCCGCCGTCGACCGGTCCTGCAGCGCCTGTGCTGCTCCGAACACGCGGACTTCCGAGCGACTCTCGGCGTGAGCGAGCACACGATCGAGTGCATCGCCGTCTTCGTGCTGTGTGGTGGTTTCCGTCATCCGTCCCTGATCTCTTGCTTTCGTTTCGAGCCTTAACCTTAGCCCGCGCTCTCCGGTACGCTCACCGTATGGGGTCCGATCACTACTTCACTGCGGCCCCGGCCAGTCCTGAGAACCTGCGAACGATCCGCGTGACGCTCGCAGGCCGCGAGCTCGAACTCACCACCGCCGGCGGTGTCTTCAGCCCGGATCGCCTGGACGCCGGTACGTCAGTGCTTCTCGCCAACATGCCTCCCGTTCCTCCGGGGGGCAATCTTCTCGACCTCGGCAGCGGCTGGGGTCCCATCACGCTGTCGATGGCACTCGCCGCGCCCCACGCGAAGGTCTGGGCCGTGGATGTGAATGAGCGTGCCCTCGATCTCGTCCGCCGCAATGCGGCGTCTCTCGGGCTCACCAATGTCAACGCGTCGTTGCCCGAGGATGTTCCCGCCGATGTGACCTTCCGGACGATCCGCTCGAACCCGCCGATCCGCGTGGGCAAGAACGTTCTGCACGATCTGCTCGAGAAGTGGATTCCGCGCCTCGACGAGCGCAGTGACGCCTGGCTGGTCGTGCAGCGAAACCTCGGCGCCGACTCCCTCCAGCGCTGGATCGGTTCGACGTTCCACCCCGGCTTCACGGTCTATCGCACCGCGACCAGCAAGGGCTACCGGGTGCTCAAGGTGCGCAAGCACGGGACTCCCCCGACCGAGCCCATCACGATCGCCTGAGGCGTCAGCGACCGCTCGCCGGCCCGCGGGCGGGGCGCTGTGCTCAGGCGAGCTCGATCTCGCCGTGGAAGGCGAGTTGGGCGGGACCGGCGAGAGCGACGTGCTCTCCGTCCTCGGCGGCGAACATCCGCACTCCGAGCGTCCCGCCGGGAACCTCGACGCGCCAGTTGTCGGGCGCCTGCTCCCCCGCCCAGTGACGAACGGCGAGAGCCGTGGCGGCCACGCCCGTTCCACAGCTGAGAGTCTCGCCCACCCCGCGCTCGAACACCCGCATGCGCACATGGCCGATGCCGTCGCGCACCAGGGGTTCGCCCGGCACGACGAACTCCACGTTGGCACCGGCGGGCGGGAGCGGATCGAGGAGCGGAGGTCGGTGGAGGTCGAGAGAAGCCAGTTCCGCCTCGCTCGCGACGGCCACGACGACGTGCGGATTTCCCACGTCGATTCCCAGACCGGGTCGGGTGACCGCGAGCCCGCTGGCGGTCACCAGCGGATCGTCGCCGTCGAGACGCCAGCGGCCGAGGTCGACCTGGTACCCGTTCTCGCTGCGGGTGACGTCGCGCACCCCGGCGCGGGTTCCGATCGGGAGCGTCGACCCCGACTCGATGACGGCGAGGCCCGCCCACAGGAGGTAGTGCGCGAAGACACGGATGCCGTTGCCGCACATCTCGGCGATCGAACCGTCGGCGTTGCGGTAGTCCATGAACCACTCGGCATCCGGCTCCTCGGCCAGCGCTGCAGCACCGTCGGCGATCGCGGCGGAGCGGACGACTCGCAGCACACCGTCGGCGCCGATACCGAAGTTACGGTCGCAGAGTGCCGCGACCTGATCGGCGGTGAGGTCGAGAGCACCGTCGGGGTCGGCGATGATGACGAAATCGTTGCCCGTGCCGTGACCCTTGGTGAATGCGACCATGCTCCCAGTCTAGGGATCTCGGCTATGCGTCGGCGATGAGCCGCTTGCCGGTGTTCGCCACCGCGAACCGCTCGTATCCGAGCGCATCGTAGAAGCCCAGCACCGCTTCGTTGCCCTCGCGGACCATGAGCTGCACCTTCGGGCATCCGAGAGCCAGCAGCAGCCGTTCCGCCTCGGCGACCAGTTCACGCGCGATGCCGTGGCCGCGATGGGAAGCCGCTGTGGCGAGGTAGTAGAGCCATCCGCGATGGCCGTCGTACCCGGCCATGACCGAACCGAGGACCGTCACGCCTTCCGGGTCCGTCGCGACGAGGAACAGCTCGGGTTGCACTCGCAGCTTGCGCTCGATGTCGAGGCGGGGATCGTTCCAGGGCCGGGTGAGTCCGGCCTCGGTCCACAGCTCGATGACCGCATCGGTGTCGGCCTGTTCGAATGCCCGCACGTTCCACGCCATGGTGCTCCTGTTCATCGACGCCTCCCGGATCGCGCCGAAGAATGAGCCTATCCGGGGCGGGCGCTACCCGACGACGCGGTAGTGACCGCAGAGGAAACCGCGGTTACGAGCCACGTCGAGCAGCTCGAACTCCAGGGCGCGGGGAAACAGGGGCGCCCCAGCCCCGAGCGTCACCGGGGCGAACTGGATCCACACCTCGTCGAGCAGACCGGCGTCGGCGAACTGGCCGGCGAGGTCGCCACCACCGACGACCCAGATGTCATCGCCGCCGGCTGCGAGCCGCATCGCCGCGTGCGCGTCGCTGACCTCTCCCTGGACGAAACGCACGTCGGCACCGGAGGGAACAGCGAGCTCTCGATGCGTGAACACCCAGGTGGGCTGCGTATAGGGCCAGGGTTCCTCGCCCTGCGCGCGCAACAGCCACTCGTAGGTCGATGCGCCCATCGCGAGAGCACCGATCCCCTCGACGAACGCCGGGTAGGCCATGGGACCGTCCTGGTCGAAGTCCTGGCTCAGCAGCCACTCGAGGGAGTGATCCGCCGTCGCGATGAAACCGTCGAGGCTCGAGGCCGTGTAGAAATGGGTCGCCATGTGGTCATGATCCCAGCGGCCACCGACATCGGTCAGTCGGCGATCAGCGCCGCGACATCGATCGGATGCTCGACCCATTCGATCGCGGGGTACCTCTTGAACCACGACACCTGTCGCCGCGCGTAACGGCGGGTGAGCGCCTGGGTTTCGGCGATGGCTTCGGCTTGATCGAGACGACCGTCCAGTTGACCCAGCGCCTGCGCATAACCGATCGCGCGGCTGGCAGTGACGCCTCGTTCGAGTCCCTGAGAGCGGAGCCGCTCCACCTCTCCGAGAAGCCCCTCGGCCCACATCCGCTCCACGCGGGCATCGAGCCGTTCGACGAGTGCGGAGCGTTCGACGTGCACACCGATCACGCGCGTGCTCCGCTGCCAGAGCGTCGGCGTGGTCGGCAGAGCGGCGCCGTGTGTGGTGGCTCCCTGTTCGAGCACTTCCAGCGCACGCACGATGCGGCGAGAGTTCTTCGGATCGATACGCGCCGCCGTCGCAGGGTCTGCTACCTTCAGCCGAGAGAGCAGGGCGTCCGCTCCGTGTTCGGCGAGTTCCGCTTCGAGGCGCACGCGGACGGACTCGTCACGAGGCGGGAACCGGAAGTCGAAGACGACGCTCGAGACGTAGAGTCCCGAGCCGCCGACGAGGATCGCGTCACCACCGCGGCTCTGCACGTCGAGGACCGCGGCCCTCGCCTCGGGCTGGTACCAGGCGACCGCCGCCTCCTCGTCGACCTCGCGGACGTCGAAGAGATGGTGCGGGATTCCGCGTCGTTCATCGAGAGGAAGTTTGGCGGTGCCGATGTCCATACCGCGATACAGCTGCATCGCGTCGACGTTGATGATCTCAGCCGGATTCCCGCGTGATCTCAGCCCCTCGGCGATGTTCAGTGCGAGTTCGCTCTTGCCCGTACCGGTGGCGCCGACCACCGCCCAGAGACGCGGCGCCGCCTCGGGCGCAGTATCGGCGGAGTCGTTCACACTCCGACACGCAGGGTGGGGAGCCCGAGGGACACGGCCCGCGGACCGCCGTCGCCCACCGGAGCGGGGACGGCGCACGACTCGGACTGCGCGCGATCCCAGGCGTCGCCTCCACGCGTGCGGCGGATCTGCAACGGCGCACCGGTCGGGTCATCAGCGAGGAGATGGAACGGCGCCGCGTGGGTGATCGTCACGGTGACGAAATCGCCCGGACGGGGGAGGTCGGAGCCCGGTGTGACCTCGAAGTGCACGAGACGGTTGTCCTGAGCGCGTCCGGTGAGCCGATGCGTCTCGGCGTCCTTCTTCCCCTCGCCCGTCGAGACGAGAACCTCGACGGACCGACCGACCTGCTTCTGGTTCTCCTCGAGCGAGATCCGCTCCTGCAGCGCGAGCAGGCGATCGTAGCGCTCCTGCACGACGGCCTTGGGAACCTGATCCTCCATCGTCGCGGCAGGGGTGCCCTCCCGGATCGAGTACTGGAACGTGAAAGCGCTGGAGAACCGGGAGAGCTCGACGACGCGCATCGTGTCTTCGAAGTCCTCGTCGGTCTCGCCGGGGAAACCGACGATGATGTCGGTCGTGATGGCCGCGTCGGGCATCCGATCGCGCACCCGATCGAGGATGCCGAGGAACTTCTCACTGCGGTAGGAGCGGCGCATGGCTTTGAGGATGCGGTCGCTGCCGGACTGCAACGGCATGTGCAGCTGCGGCATTACGTTGGGCGTCTCGGCCATCGCATCGATCACATCGTCGGTGAACGCGGCGGGATGCGGGCTGGTGAAGCGGATGCGCTCGAGCCCTTCGATCTCGCCGGCGGCACGCAGCAGCTTGCTGAACGCCTGACGATCACCGAACTCGACCCCGTAGGAGTTGACGTTCTGTCCGAGGAGGGTGACCTCGATCGCTCCGTCCTCGACGAGCAGTCGGATCTCGTTGAGGATGTCGCCGGGACGCCGGTCCTTCTCCTTGCCGCGCAGGCTCGGCACGATGCAGAAGGTGCAGGTGTTGTTGCAGCCCACCGAGATCGACACCCAGCCGCTGTGCGCGGCGTCGCGCTTGGTGGGGAGCGTGGAGGGGAACACTTCGAGCGACTCGAGGATCTCGAGTTCGGCATCGCCGTTGTGGCGTGCGCGCTCGAGGAGACGCGGCAGCGAACCCATGTTGTGCGTGCCGAAGACGACATCGACCCACGGAGCCTTGTCGAGCACGGTCTGCTTGTCCATCTGCGCGAGACATCCGCCGACCGCGATCTGCATTCCGTCCTTGCGGCGCTTGACGCCTGCGAGCTGGCCGAGTGTTCCGTAGAGCTTCCCCGCCGCGTTGTCGCGCACCGCGCAGGTGTTGATGATGACGACATCGGCTTCGTCACCGGCCGCGGCGCGAACGTAGCCTGCACTCTCCAGTGAGCCGGAGAGACGCTCGGAATCGTGCACGTTCATCTGGCAGCCGAACGTGCGTACTTCGTAGGATCTCTGACGACCGTCGGCGTCGACGGCTGCCGACGACGAGGTGATGATCGTCGGTTCACTGCGCGGAGTAGTCATGATCTCTCCATTGTACGAGCGGGAGACGGCTCCTCCGGGCTGACGCGTCAGTCCGACTCGACGAAGCGCACGCCAGAGCTCTTCGTCCCGAACGATGCCTCGTTCAACGCCGTCTTCGCCGCGTTCGTCGCGACGGATCCGCCGTACCCACGACGAGCGAGCTGTCCGAGCAGACGCCGGAGAGCGGTGTCGTGGTCGAGGCGGCTGAGCGAGCGGGCCTTGGTGCGAGCGAACTCCAGCGCGCGCTCCGCGTCGTCGTCCGGCAGTTCGTCGAGCGCTGCGGCGATCACGTCGCGCGGGATCCCGCGCTGCGAGAGCGAGCGGGAGATGGCGACGCGACCCTGGCCCTTGCGATCGACCCCCGCGGCCACGAGCATCTGCGCGAGCTCGTGATCGTCGAGGTACCGGCGCCGGAGGAAGTCGTCGATGACGTCGTCGATCTGTGTGCCATCGAGCCCGTGAGTCCTCAAGACCTGCCGGGCCTCGGAGACCGACAGCGATCGAGTACGGAGCTTGCGCACCAGACTCTCTGCGGCCGCTTTTCGAACCTCGACCGGGTCCAGCGCATCGTCGCCGGGAATTCGGTCGTCGACGAACGACACGAGTGAGACGGAAGCGGATACTGGAGCGGGTGGCTCCACCGCTGTATCGGGAGTCTTCGCGGTCGCGGTCGGCGGGGTGACGCCCCGCGCTCCGAAAAGAGGGATGACGGGGGCGACCCGCCCGATGTCCTGATGCGGACCGCCCCCGTTCTCACCGTTCATGATCAGGCCGGGCGACGCTCGGCGAGCTCATCTGCCGGAGCCGCGGGAGCAGCCGCGCCACCAATGCCGAGCTTCTGCAGGATCTGCGTCTCAATGGCGAGTGCCACGTCGGTGTTGTTCAGCAGGAACGTACGGGCGTTCTCCTTGCCCTGGCCGAGCTGGTCACCGTCGTAGGTGTACCACGACCCCGACTTCTTGACGATTCCGTGCTCGACGCCGAAGTCGATCAGGCTACCCTCGCGCGAGATGCCCACTCCGTAGAGGATGTCGAACTCCGCCTGCTTGAAGGGCGGGGCCATCTTGTTCTTGACGACCTTCACGCGGGTACGGTTACCCACCGCGTCGGTGCCGTCCTTCAGGGTCTCGATACGACGGATATCGAGGCGAACCGATGCATAGAACTTGAGCGCCTTACCACCGGCGGTCGTTTCGGGAGAGCCGAAGAACACACCGATCTTCTCGCGCAGCTGGTTGATGAAGATCATCGTGGTGTTGGTCTGGTTAAGACCACCGGTGAGCTTGCGAAGCGCCTGCGACATCAGTCGCGCCTGCAGACCCACGTGCGAGTCGCCCATCTCACCTTCGATCTCGGCGCGGGGCACGAGCGCTGCCACGGAGTCGATGACGATCAGATCGATGGCACCGGAGCGCACGAGCATGTCGGCGATCTCGAGCGCCTGCTCACCCGTGTCGGGCTGCGAGACGAGCAGTGCGTCGATGTCGACGCCGAGCTTGGCGGCGTAATCGGGGTCGAGCGCGTGCTCGGCATCGATGAACGCCGCGATACCACCGGCGCGCTGGGCGTTGGCGATCGCGTGCAGCGTGAGCGTGGTCTTACCCGAGGACTCCGGGCCGTAGATCTCGACGATGCGGCCACGCGGGAGGCCTCCGACGCCGAGAGCGACGTCGAGGGCGATGGAGCCGGTGGGGATGACTGCGACGGGTGCGCGCTCGTCGCTGCCCAGCCGCATGACCGAGCCCTTTCCGAACTGGCGGTCGATCTGGGCGAGTGCGGTCTCGAGGGACTTCTCGCGGTCGGCGGGAGATGGCATGTCGTGCTCCTTCTGCTTCGCGTGGTGCCGCCTGTAGGCTGTCGCGGCGCTTCCGGCTGGAAGCAACTCTCCGACAAGGCGTATGGCTCGGTGGCCATGTCTTCACCGTACGAGGAGCCTCCGACATTGCGTCGTCGAGTCACACGAACAGTGGAAAACACGAACGTCTGAACCACTGTGCAGAAGACTACGCCCGCTTCGAACGAATATTCGACGACACGCCGCATCCCGGCATCCGATCTCGACATTGATCGAACGCATGCGCGAATTCAGCGCCGACGCGGCTCCAGCCGGCCGGCACCGTGCCGTCGGTTCTCGGGCACTTCCATCTCGTCGCAGAGCGCGAACCAGATCTCTCGCGGGGGCATCCCCGCAGCCAGAGCCTCTTTCGCCGTGCGACCGGCGAGCGGGGTCAGCACCAGATCGTTCAACACCGACGACGTGCGGCCGGGGAACTCGTCCTCGACGGCACGCAGGAACTCACTTCGACGCATCGCGCAACGACGGGGTGCGTGGGATCAGTGGAGCGAGAGCTCGGGCTCGATCGAGGCGACCAGATCGTCGGGAACGACGTCGGGGAACACCTGGATGCCCTCGAGCACGGAGATGCGATCTCCGACCTCGCGCATGATGGTGGAGATGGGGACGTCGAGCGCATCGGCGACGGAGGCGAGGATCTCGCTCGACGCTTCCTTCTGACCGCGCTCCACTTCGCTCAGATAGCCGAGCGCTACGGAAGCCTTGCTCGCGACCTGCCGAAGGGTGCGCCCCTTCTGCAGACGGAAGTCCCTCAGCACATCGCCGATTTCCTGTCGTACAAGAATCATCGGAACCTCCTCCCCAATCGGTTTCTCGGAGTCTCCCCCGAAGTGATGGCCAGTATAACCTCGCCGACCTTCATAAAATCTACAACTGCACTCTGTGGTTTGAGTGTGAGCACGAAATCAGTAACCTCGTCGCGACGGCGACTATTCCCGGGATAGCTCTCGGAGCATCTCGAGGGCGGCTCGAACGGACGCCGACCGGATCCGATTCCGGTCACCGGGGAAGAGGAACGATCGCGCCTCGATGCGCTCCGGCGTGGCGACGGCGATGTGCACGGTTCCGACCGATTGCCCGTCGGGCGAGACGGGGCCGGCGATTCCCGTCGTCGCGACGCCGACCGCCGCGTCGATGCCGTCCACACTCACGGCGTGCCGGACGCCCCGCGCCATCTGGCGTGCGACCTCCGGATGCACGGGGCCCTCTCGGTCGAGGAGCGACTCGTCCACCCCGAGCAGCGTGTGCTTGACCGGCGTCGCATACGCCACCACTCCTCCGAGGACCACGGAGGACGCACCCGGCACGCCGACGAGTTCGGCGATCACCGCCCCGCCCGTGAGCGATTCCGCCACGCCGAGTGTCCAGCCGCGACGCCCGAGCGTCTCGATCACGGATGCCGCGAGGTCGGTCATCGACTCCGACGCGCCCCGCGCACCTGGGCGACGACGTAGTCGATCCCGCTCCAGATGGTCAGCACCAGCACCACGAGCATGAGCACGAAGGTGATGAGGGTCCAGGCGGGAAGGCCGATCACCACGTGCAGAGGCATCAGCGCCCAGGCCAGAGCGACACCCTGCACAGCGGTCTTCACCTTGCCCATCCACGCCGCCGCGACGACGTGCTCGTTGACGATCATCAGGCGATGGATCGTGATGCCCCACTCGCGAACGAGGATGATCGCGACGATCCACCAGGACACCTCGCCGAGGATCGCGAGTCCGATGAAACCCGCGCCCGTCAACAGCTTGTCGGCGATCGGATCCCAGAGCTTGCCGAAATCGCTGACGATCTCGTAGCGGCGGGCGAGGTAGCCGTCGACCCAGTCGGTCGAGATGGCGAAGATGAACAGGATGGCGGCAGTCCAGCGCAGCGCGAGATCGGGAACCCCGTAGGTACCTCCGAGCAGGAGCAGTACGAAGAACACCACCGCGAGCGGGATGCGCGCGATGGTGATCGCGTTGGGCAGCTGCCGAGGAATCGCCATCAGTCGCGTCCCGTCAGGCCCCAGGCGTCTTCATCGCCCTCGGCCTCGACGACGGGAAGACCCTCGAACTGCGCGTCGAGAGGATCGGAGGCCATCGCCGCCGCCGGTGCCGGGGCGGGAGCCGCCGGCCCCGCGTTGGGCGTCGCGGGAACATCCTCACCGCGCAGCTTCGCCATCACTCCCCCGAGCTGCTCCGCCGTGACGAGCACGTCACGAGCCTTGGAACCCTCGGACGGGCCGACGATCTCGCGCGACTCGAGCAGATCCATCAGGCGTCCGGCCTTGGCGAAGCCGACGCGGAGCTTGCGCTGCAGCATCGAGGTCGAACCGAACTGCGAGGAGACGACCAGCTCGGCGGCGGCCAACAGCAGCTCGAGGTCGTCGCCGATGTCTTCGTCGACCTCCTTCTTGCGCGGCTCCAGCGCCTCCTGGACGTCGTTGCGGTACTCGGGCCGGGCCTGTCGCGTCACGTGCTTGACGACCGCGTCGATCTCCTTCTCGTCGACCCACGCACCCTGCAGACGGAACGGCTTCGAGGAACCCATCGGCGAGAACAGTGCGTCACCCTGTCCGATGAGCTTGTCGGCGCCGGGGCTGTCGAGGATCACGCGGCTGTCGGTGACGCTCGTCACCGCGAACGCGAGACGGGATGGCACGTTGGCCTTGATCAGGCCGGTCACCACGTCGACGCTCGGGCGCTGGGTCGCGAGCACCAGGTGGATGCCGGACGCACGGGCGAGCTGGGTGATGCGCACGATCGAGTCCTCGACGTCGCGCGGGGCGACCATCATGAGGTCGGCGAGCTCATCGACCACGACGAGGAGGTACGGATACGGCTTGAGCACGCGCTCGCTGCCGACGGGTACCTCGACCTCGCCGGCGCGCACCGCGCGGTTGAAGTCGTCGATGTGACGGAATCCGAACGACGCGAGGTCGTCGTACCGCATGTCCATCTCCTTGACGACCCACTGCAGCGCCTCGGCCGCCTTCTTCGGGTTGGTGATGATCGGAGTGATCAGGTGCGGCACACCCGCGTAGCTGGTGAGCTCGACGCGCTTCGGGTCGATCAGCACCATGCGTACGTCCGCCGGGCGCGCACGCATCAGCAGGCTCGTGATCATCGAGTTCACGAAGCTGGACTTTCCGGAACCGGTGGAACCGGCGACCAGGAGGTGGGGCATCTTCGCCAGGTTCGCGATGACGATGTTGCCGCCGACGTCCTTGCCCACGCCGATCGTCATCGGGTGCGTGCTCTTCTGCGCGGCCGGTGAGCGGAGCACGTCGCCGAGCGCGACCATCTCCTTGTCGGCGTTCGGGATCTCGATACCGATCGCGCTCTTACCGGGGATCGGCGAGAGGATGCGCACGTCGTTCGAGGCGACGGCGTAGGCGAAGTTGTTGCTCAGCTGCAGGATCTTCTCGACCTTGACGCCGTGGCCCACCTCGACCTCGTACTGCGTCACCGTCGGTCCGCGCGAGAAGCCGGTGACCTTCGCGTCGACCTTGAACTGCGTGAGCACGCTGGTGATCTGTTCGATCACCTTGTCGGTTGCCTCGGAGCGCATGACCGGGGGCGGTCCCTCGACCAGGAGGCCGGGCGACGGGAGGATGTACGGCGCGACCGGCGCCTGGGGGCCGCGGTCTCCCGGGCCCTCGGTCCCGAAGCCGTCGAGGCCCGGGAGCTCGGGCACCTCGCCGGTGTCGGAATCGTCGTCGAGAAGGGCCGTCGTCTGCTGCTCGGCGAGGGAATCGGCGACGGAGCGCACGTCGGACAGAACCTCGGTGGCGGAGTCGTACGGGTTCTCGACGACGACGGCCTGGTCGTATGCCGGGGTCGGCTCCGCCGTCGAGAGGAGCGCAGTGATGTCGTCGGAGCCGAGGGTGCCCTCGTCGGGGTCCTCCTCGCGGCCGCTCTTGTTGCGGCGCCACCAGGGCAGGACGTTCTCGTCGTCGGTCTTGTCGGCATCGTCGATCTCGGGCGTCTCCGCCTTCGGCTCCGGGCGCTCGGCGTCGAACATCCAGGCGTAGAGGTCGCCGAGGCGTCGCCCGATGCGGTTGGGCGGCGTCTTGGTGAGGATGAGGATGCTCAGCACGATGATGAGCCCGAGCACGACGTACGCCACGGCGGGATGCACCAGCGCGAGCGGCTCACCGACGAGCCAGCCACCGAGGCCTCCGCCTTCACTGACAGCCGTCGGTCCCTGACTCGGCTGCGGTCGTGTGACCCCGCCCGCGCCGCTCGGAGCACCGGCGGCGACATGGCTGATGCCCGCGAGGGCGAGCACGAAGAGACCGAAACCGATTCCGATGCGTCCGTTGTCGTGCACCGAGGAAGGATGGCGGAAGAGCCAACCGGCGAGCAGGAGCAGGAGCACCGGCATGAAGAAGGCGATCCGCCCGACGAGCATCCCCACCGAGTACGCACTGATGTTGGCGGCGACCTCGTTGCCGATGAAGAACCACTCGTTCACCGCACCGAGGATCGCCAGCAGCACCAGCAGGAACGGGAAGCCGTCACGACGGTCGTCCTTCTCCAGCGTCTCCGGGCCGAAGGCGCGGAAGAGCCCACCCACACCGTGTGCGAGCCCCGTCCACGCCCGGACCGCCACCGGCGGCTTGTCGAGCTCGTCGATGTACTTCTTCGGGACGGGCTTCTTCGCTGCCGGCTTCTTTGGCGCAGGCGAGGCTTGGGGAGCCGCCCGCCGCGAGGGGCGGGACGGCGCGCTCCCGGACGCGCGCTCGGACTTGGTCGTACTCCTGGCCATGCCCTCACGTTACGGCCCACGGCCGACATTCCCGCGTATCGACGCGGCTTTCAGCCGATCCCGCTGATCACGCCTCGATCACGAGGGGGACGATCATCGGACGGCGACGCAGACGCTGGTTGACCCACCGGCCGATCGTGCGACGCACGACCTGAGAGAGCGCATGGGTGTCGCGCACACCGTTGCCGGAGGCCTCCTTGAGCGCGGCGACGATCTTCGGCGTCACGTCGTCGAAGACCGAGTCGTCCTCGGCGACACCGCGCGCGTGGATCTCCGGCCCGGAGATGATGCGTCCGGTCGCGGCATCCACCACCACGATGACCGAGATGAAGCCCTCCTCGCCCAGGATCCGACGGTCCTTGAGATCGGCATCCGTGATCTCGCCGACCGTCGAGCCGTCGACGTACACGAAGCCGAGGTCGAGCTGTCCGACGACCGACGCCACGCCGTCGCGCAGGTCGATGACGGTGCCGTTGGAGGCGATGATCGTGCGCTCCTCGGCGATCCCCGTGTCCTGCGCCAGCTTGGCGTTCGCGATGAGGTGACGGTACTCGCCGTGCACCGGCAGCACGTTCTTGGGCTTGAGGATGTTGTAGCAGTAGAGCAGCTCCCCCGCCGCGGCGTGTCCCGAGACGTGCACGCGGGCGTTCGCCTTGTGCACGACGTTCGCACCGAGCTTGGTGAGGCCGTCGATCACGCGGTAGACGGCGTTCTCGTTGCCCGGGATGAGGCTCGAGGCGAGGATGACGGTGTCGCCCTCGCTGACCTCGATCGCGTGATCCATGTTCGCCATGCGGCTGAGCACCGCCATCGGCTCGCCCTGCGAACCGGTCGACATGTAGACGATCTGCTCGTCGGGGAGGTCGCGCGCCTTCTTGAAGTCGATGAGCACGCCGGCCGGCACCTTCAGGTACCCGAGCTGCTCGGCGATGGTCATGTTGCGCACCATGCTGCGGCCGAGGAACGCCACGCGCCGCCCGTGGGCGTGGGCCGCGTCGATGACCTGCTGCACGCGATGCACGTGGCTCGAGAAGCTCGCGACGATCACACGGCGCGGCGCTTTGCCGATCACCTGGTCGAGCACCGGGCCGATCGACCGCTCGGTCGGGGTGAAGCCCGGCACATCCGCATTGGTCGAGTCCACCAGGAAGAGGTCGACTCCCTCCTCTCCCAGGCGCGAGAACGCGCGGAGATCTGTGATGCGTCCGTCGAGCGGCAGCTGGTCCATCTTGAAGTCACCGGTGGCGAGCACCATGCCCGCCGGCGTGCGGATGGCGACGGCCAGAGCGTCGGGGATGGAGTGGTTCACGGCCACGAACTCGAGATCGAAGGGGCCGACCTTCTCCTGCTGGCCTTCCTTGACCGTCAGCGTGAACGCCTTGATGCGGTGTTCCTTCAGCTTCGCCTCGACGAGCGCCAGGGTCAGACCCGACCCGATCAGGGGGATGTCGCCCTTGAGACGCAGGAGGTACGGAACGGCGCCGATGTGATCTTCGTGCCCGTGCGTGAGCACGACGCCGACGATGTCGTCGAGGCGGTCGCGGATCGGTTCGAAGTCCGGAAGGATCAGATCGACGCCGGGCTGGTGCTCCTCGGGGAAGAGCACACCGCAGTCGACGATCAGGATCTTGCCGTCGTACTCGAACATCGTCATGTTCCGACCGATCTCGCCGAGACCGCCGATCGGGATGACCCGCAGCGTTCCTTCGTCGAGAGCGGACGGTTCGGCCAGGGGAATGGACATGCTGTCTCCTCAGTCGGACACTCGGCGCGTCCGTTCGTTCATGGCGACGCGACTCAGCGCGTCGTGCCGTGCACCTTGGGCAGGGCACCACCGGCGGCCGCGTTGCGGTCGGGGCGGAAGTTCGAGAAATCGGCGCCCGGGACGCCGGCGACGAGATCGAGCTCGTCTTCGATGAGTGCGGCCTCCCACTCCTCCGGCCCGACGAGCGGAAGACGCACGCGCGGGCTGGAGATCCGGCCGAGGCCGTGGAGGATGTACTTGGCGGCGACCGTTCCGGGAACGTGGGTCATCACGGCGCGCACGAGGGGCTCAAGACGCTTGTGCTCGGCGGTCGCGGTGGCGAGATCGCCCCGATTCACGGCGTCGACGATCGTGCGGTACGGAGTCGCGGTGATGTTCGCGGTCACACCGATCAGGCCCGTCGCGCCGATGGCGAGGTGCGGGAGCACGTTCGCGTCATCACCCGAGAAGTACATGAGATCGGTCTGGTTGAGCACTCGGCTCACCTCGGAGAAGTCGCCCTTGGCGTCCTTCACCGCGAGGATGTTCGGGTGCTTCGCCAGGCGCAGGATGGTCTCGTACTTGATCGGCACACCGGTGCGCCCGGGGATGTCGTACAGGATCACCGGCAGGTCGGTGGCATCGGCCACCAGACGGAAGTGCGTGAGGATGCCGGCCTGAGTCGGCTTGTTGTAGTACGGCGTGACGATCATGATGCCGTCGGCGCCGGCCTTCTCGCTCGCCTTGTACAGCTCGATCGCGTGGGCGGTCTCGTTCGACCCGCCCCCCGTGATGATCTTGGCGCGACCGGCGGAGACGGACTTGCCGATCTCGACGAGCTTCAGCTTCTCGGGGTCCGTGAGGGTCGAGGTCTCGCCGGTCGTTCCCGTCACGACGACACCGTCAGCACCGGCGGTGATGACGTCATCGATGTGCTTCTCGACGGCGGGCCAGTCGACTTCGCCGTCGGCCGTCATCGGAGTGACGAGCGCGACGAGAACCTGTCCGAAAGGGTTGCCCGAGTGCGTCATGCAACCAGAGTATCGTCTCGGCCCGACCTCACGAGGACGCGGCCGCGAACTAGGCTCGTGGCATGGCATGGGTCACTCACGAGTCCGACACCGTCTACGCCAACCGCTGGATCGAGGTACGCGAGGACAAGGTCACCGGCCCCGGCGGGGACGACGGCATCTACGGGGTCGTGCGGATGCAGCATCCCGCCGTCTTCGTGGTCGCGCTCGACGACGAGGAGCGCGTCTGTCTCGTCACCCTCGAGCGCTACACGACGGGGATCTCCGTCGAGGTGCCCGCCGGCGGCAGCGACGGCGAGGATCCGCTCGTCGCCGCGCGACGCGAACTCCTCGAGGAGACCGGGTTCACGGCATCCGAATGGCACGAGCTCGGCATCATGAACGCGCTCAACGGCGTCGCGGATGCTCCGGAGCACGTCTTCCTGGCCCGTGGACTGACCGCGTCCGACCCCGCGACGGCCGCGGAGAGTCAGCGCGAGGAGGGCATCGACCAGGTCTCCTGGGTGCCGTTCGCCGATGCGCTCGCGATGATCGCCGAGGGACGCATCAGGGACGGCGAGACGATCGGTGCCCTCGCCCTCGCCGGTATCCGCCTGGGACGATTCCGCTGAGCCGGATCGTCAGACCCGTCCGCGCCGAGCTATCCCTGCCGTGACCGACCGCGGAAGCAGACCCGCCACGGCCACGATCACCTTGTACCGCAGCGACGGCACCGACACGGACTTCCCGCGCGCGGCGTCTCGCAGTCCCTCGCGCACCACGTCGCGCGCGTCGAGCCACATGATCGCCGGAACGCCCTCGCGCCCCGGAGCCAGGCCCATCCGCTCGTGGAAGCTCGTGTGGGTGAACCCGGGGCACAGCGCGGTCACGCTGACCCCGTCCCGTGCGTATTCGGCGTTGGCCCACCGGCTGAACTGGATCAGCCACGCCTTGCAGGCGGAATAGGTCGAACGCGAGATGAATCCGGCCACCGAGGCCACGTTGATGATGCGCCCTCCCCGACCGCGCATGGTCTGCAGCGCGGCGTGCATGAGGCGCATCGAGGCTTCGACGTGCACCCGCAGGTGACGCACCTCGTCGGCGATGTCGTTGTCGGCGAACTGCAGGGGCAAACCGAACCCGGCGTTGTTGACGAGCAGGTCGATCGGGTCATCCGCGCGCTCGAGTCGCTGCTCGACCCGCTCGACGCCCTCCTCGATCGCGAGATCGGCCGGAAGCACCTCGACGGCGACACCGAACTCGCTGCGCAGCTCGGCCGCGAACGACGACAGGGCCTCCTCCGACCGCGCGACCAGCACGAGGTCGGCGCGGCGCCGCGCGAGCTGACGTGCGAACTCGGCCCCGAGTCCGGCGCTCGCTCCGGTGATCAGCGCGGTGGGCATCAGCGCTCGTATCCGAGGAAGCGGTAGCGCACGCCGGTGCGGGAGGTGAGCCACTCCCCTTCGTCGACCAGGCGCCATCCGGTCTTCGCGGGAGCGTACGCGTCGCCGTCGACCTCGAGGTCCAGCTCGGTGACCTCGAGCCGATCGGCGTCACCGATCACCTGCCGGAAGATCTCGGCTCCCCCGATGATCCAGACCCGATCCTGGCCGCGCACCGCCTCGGCGACGGTCGCCGCTCGGCGTGCACCCTCGGCGCTCCAGTCCTGCTGGCGGGTGATGACGATGTTCTCTCGGCCGGCCAACGGGCGGAACCGCTCGGGCAGCGAGTCCCACGTCTTGCGCCCCATCACGACGGGGGCACCCAGCGTGACCTCCTTGAAGTGCGCCAGGTCCTCGGGAACGTGCCACGGCATGCCGCCTTCGGCGCCGATGACGTCACCGGCCGCCTCCGCCCAGATCAGGCCGACCCAGGTCATACCGCGACCGCCGCGCGGATCGGAGCGTGGTGCTGGTAGTCCTCGACGACGAAGTCCTCGAAGGTGTAGTCGAAGATCGATTCGGGCGTACGCGCGAAGCGCAGCGTCGGGTACGGGTAGGGGTCGCGGGTGAGCTGCTCGGTGACCTGCTCGATGTGATTGTCGTAGATGTGGCAGTCGCCGCCCGTCCACACGAAGTCGCCGGGCTCGAGACCGACCTGCTGGGCGATCATCAGGGTGAGGAGCGCGTAGGACGCGATGTTGAACGGGACGCCGAGGAACATGTCGGCACTGCGCTGGTAGAGCTGGCACGACAACTTGCCGTCGGCGACGTAGAACTGGAAGAGCGCGTGGCAGGGCGCGAGGGCCATGTCGGGGATGTCGGCGGGGTTCCAGGCCGACACGATCAGGCGACGGGAATCCGGCGAGCGGCGGATCTGCTCGATGACCTCCGCCAGCTGATCGATGCTCTCCCCCGCCGGTGTCGGCCACGAACGCCACTGCACGCCGTAGACGGGTCCGAGTTCCCCGGCGTCGTCCGCCCACTCGTCCCAGATCGTCACGCCGTTCTCCTGCAGCCATCGCACGTTCGACTCGCCGCGCAGGAACCACAGCAGCTCGTAGGCGATCGACTTGAAGTGCACACGCTTGGTGGTGATCAGCGGGAAACCCTGCGACAGGTCGAAGCGGATCTGCCGTCCGAACACGCTCGTCGTCCCGGTACCGGTGCGATCGGACTTGTGCGTTCCGTTCTCGAGGACGTCGCGGAGGAGGTCTTCGTACGGCGTCGGGACGGCTGCGCTCATGAGAGCCAGAATACCTTCCCGCATCACGACACGGGCGGAGGTGCATCCGCTCGCTGCCGTCATCGTCGGACACATCGACCCCTCCACCCGCACCCGCGCCGTACCCTCGATGCATGTCTCCCGTCGTCGCCCTCGCGATCCTCGCCGCGCTCGTGGCGTTCGCGGTCGTGATCGGCGCAGTCGCGAAGCGTCGGGACGGACGCCGCAGGGCGGGCGGAGCGCTGCGATTCGATGCACAGGATGCCGTTCCCGCCGAGCTCGGATCGAAAGCCACGCTCGTGCAGTTCAGCACCGAGATGTGCGCCCGCTGCCCGCAGGTCCGCCGGATGCTGCGCTCCTATGCCGAGGAGGGCGACGGCCTCCGTCACGTCGAGGTCGACCTCACCCACCGCCCCGACCTCTCCTCGCGCTATCACGTGCTCCAGACGCCGACCACGTTCCTCGTGGACGAATCCGGCGCCGTGCGTTCCCGATTCCACGGCGTGCCGCAGCGACGCGCCCTCACCGAAGCCCTCGCCTCCCTCTGAGACGACGTCAGGAGCATCCATGTCCTCTCCCGCCGGCATCGATCCCCGCGGTCCGCGTTTCGCCGCGACCATCACGGCCGTCCTGCTGCTGATCGCGACGTTTCTCGGACTCACCGGACTCGCGACGGCTCGGGGCGTGGCGACCTTCGGGTGGTTCGCCTACCACCCTCGCTCCGACTCGACGTTCACGTCCGGCAGCCAATGGGTGATCGCGGATGCACCGGTCTCGGATCGCGCACTCGATCCCGCCTTCCTTCTCACCGTGGTGATCGCGCTGCTCTTCCTCTGGAGCATCCTCTCCCCCGCGACCGCCCCGTGGGGAGTGCTCTTCCGCCGCGCGATCCGTCCGCGTCTCGCGCCCCCGACCGAGCTCGAAGACCCCCGTCCGCCGCGTTTCGCGCAGGGAGTCGGTCTGTTCGTCGTGACCATCGGCCTCGTCCTCCAGCTGGCAGGCGTGCCCTGGGCTCTCCCGATCGCCACCGCCACCGCGTTCATCGCCGCGTTCCTGAACGCCGCGATCGGCCTGTGCCTCGGCTGCCAGCTGTACCTGCTGCTCCAGCGCGCGGGACTCCTCGGACGCACGCGCACGGCCTGACACGTTCCCCCGGAGAGCGCCGCTCGCTAGGCTGGCGACGACGCGACGCTGCGCATCCGCAGTGCGAGAACCGGAGGAATCATGCCCGTAACCAGCGAAGCGACCACCACCTGGACCGGATCACTGGCGAAGGGCTCCGGCACCGTCGCGTTCTCGTCGTCGAAGCTCGGCACCTTCCCCATCGATTGGAAGGCACGCAGTGAGGGCAGCGACACCACCACGACGCCGGAGGAGCTCATCGCCGCCGCGCACGCGTCGTGCTTCAGCATGGCTCTGGCTCACGCGCTGAGCGAGAACGGCACCCCGCCGGAGCGCGTGAACGCGAGCGCATCCGTCACCTTCAAGCCGGGCGTCGGCATCACCGGCAGCCACCTCAACGTCAACGCGGTGGTGCCCGGGCTCTCCCCCGAGGCATTCCAGGAGATCGCCGAAGAGGCGAAGTCCGGATGCCCGGTCTCTCAGGCGCTCGCGGGCATCGACATCACCCTCGAAGCCACTCTGGCCTGAGTCGCCGGCGATCAGCCGCGCGAGAGCCTGATCGCCTCGCGGATGCTCGCGCGGGCGTCCTTGCGCCGCCCCGCGGCATCCTGCACCACACCCAGCCGGAATCGCGCGCGCCACTCCTCCGGTGCGGCCTCCGCCGCGGCGGTGTATCGCTCGATCATCGGGTCGGCATCCGCCCGGGCGATGCGTCCGCTCGGGGTCAGCTCCGTCTCCGCCTCCGGCATCCCGCCTTCGGCATCGAGCGTGCGCCCGAGCCGGTCCGCGGCGAAGCCGAACTGCATCTCGCGGATCAGCGCCCAGGCGCCGATCAACGGCATGACGAGCAGCGCGACGCCGATCGCGATCGCGATCGGCTCGCCGGTGCCGAGCATCAGCACGGCGCGATAGCCCACCACGACGATGTAGAGCGCGAGGCACAGGGCCATCACTCCGACGCCGATGCGGGAGATCATGAGCGGATGCCGATGTCGATCATGTTCTCGAGACCGACGACGACTCCCGTCGCGTCCCGAGCGAACGGAACCGCGAGGCGGATGCCGGGGGCATAGGCGAGGGCGGGCTCGACGGTGTCGTGCGTGAACGTCAGCGACTCGCCGGGGCCCGCGAGCACCACCTCCTGCTTCGCGATGACGCCGGGACGACGGAGCGAGTGGATCGGGACGCTGCCGACCTGCTGACCTCGGGCCCGCTGATCGGCGTGCGGGGCGCTCACCGGCCCCTGCTCGGAACGCGCGGCCGCGATGAGTTCGGCGGTGCGCACGGCAGTGCCGCTGGGCGAATCGATCTTCGTCTCGCGATGCGCCTCGACGATCTCGGCGGAGTCGAAGAACGGTGCCGCCGCAGCGGCGAGAGCGGAACCGAGCACCGAACCGAGCGAGAAGTTGGGGATGAACACCGCGGCGGTTCCTGCGGCTTCGACCAGAGGTCGCACGAGCGCGATGCGCTCGGCCGACCAGCCCGATGTCGCGACGAGTACGTTCTGCCCGTGCTCGACCGCCGAGCGCACGACGTCGATGCTCACCTGGGGCGTCGACGCGTCGATCACCAGGTCGGCACCCACGAGCTCCGACAGGTCGCTCGACGAGGACAGGATGCGGCTCACCTCGAACCCGTCCAGGTCGTCGATGACGGCGTGGATGATCGCCCCGAGCTTGCCGGTCCCGCCGACGATTGCTACCTGCGTGGTCATGGGTACCAGTCTATTTCGGGCACTGCGCGCCACGGCCGGGGGCGCGCGGTAACCGCCGCCGACTCAGACCGGGATCGCGTCCGGAATACCCGTGCGGAGCTCCATGGGCAGATGGCCGGTGTCGTTGTGGTTCAGCAGCGTCCACGGACGGCCCTGCTTCTGCGCGATGACGGTGAGACCGCAATGGGCCTGATTCAACGTCATCCACCGCCACTCCGGTGCCCCGAGCACCTCGCGCACGAACCACGAGATCACGAAGTTGTGGGTGATGAGCACCTCGTGCACCTCGCCGGTCTTGCGCACGAGGAATTCATTGACGGCGTCGTACATCTGCGCGCCGCCGGCCTCGATCTCGGCGTCGGTGATCGATCCGAAGAACGGCTCGAACGCGGCCGGAGTCTCCTCGGTCATTCCGGTCGGGACGCAGTCGAACAGCAACGAGGTCGGCTTGGGATCGACGGAGGGCAGGCGGGCCGCGATCGCCCGTGCCGTCTCGTTCGCCCGCAGCAGTGGAGAGTGCCAGACGGCATCGAGCGGGAGTCCGCCCAGGCGGTCGGCGATCAATTCGGCTTGGCGCTGTCCACGCGGGGAAAGGGGTCCGTCGGCCAGGCCGTGCTCGGCATCCTGATGTTCACCGTGTCTGACCAGATAGATATAGTGCGTCACTACTCGCTCGCTTCATCGCCAGCATCTGCCGGGCTCTCACTCCACCCTATGCCACGCATATGACAGTCGTGTGAAGCCGCTCAGGTGCCTGCTCGCGCGAGGTCGGCGAGCTGCGCGCGCGACAGGGCGACGCCCGCCCCCTGCATGAGCTCGTCGACGTGCTCGGCGGCGAAGGTGTTGACGATCGGTGCCACGATCGACCTCTGGGCGAGCAACCAGGCGATCGAGACGGCGGCGACCGGCACGCTCAGCTCCTCCGCGATCTGATCGAGCGCGCGGAGGATGCGGATGCCGCGACGGTTGAGGTTGCCTCGCAGTTGCTCGCCCCGCACTCCGCGGGAGGCGACGGACTTGTTCCGGTGGCGGCCCGAGAGGAATCCGTGCTCGAGCGCGTGCGACGGGGTCACCGCGAGGTTCTGCGCACCGGCGACGAGGCGGAGATCACCTTCGAACGACTGGCGGCGGATCAGGTTGTACGGGGCGTCGACGACCTCGATGCGCGGATAGCCCGCCGACGCGAGGATGCGCGCCTCGACCAGACGCTCCGGTGCGAATCCGAACGCGCCGACGGCCGCCACCTTGCCGGCGTCGACCAGCCACTCCACGGTCGCGAGGGTGTCTTCGAGATTCGTCGTGGCGTCGAGAGTGGCATCGAGGTAGAGCACGTCGATGCGTTCGGTACCCAACCGTGTCAGCGACCCCTCGACCGCGCGCACGAGGTTGACCGACCCGAGCCCCGGGTTGTCCGCGTGCGCGCCGATGCGCGCGCTCAGCACGACCTCGTCGCGCAGCCCGCGGGACCGCAACCATTGACCGATGATGTGCTCGCTGCGACCGCCCGAGAACCCGTCGGCGGTGTGCACGGCGTTGCCGCCGAACTCGATGTAGCGATCGAGGATGCCGTGGCTCGTCTCGAGATCGACGTTCCACCCGAACTCGGCGGCGCCGAGCATGAGCGGGAATGTCTCGAGCCCGGTCTCACCGAGCGGGACGCGGATGGTCTCGCCGACCCCCGGACCCACGATCGGGATCGGGGCGGAAGGATGCTCCGCACCCTGCGCGAGCGCGCGATCATCCGGGGCCCCTGCGCCTACGCCGAACAATCGCATACTCTCACCCCCACGTCGATCGGTGCGATCCGATCTTCGTACCTGCATTCATGCACCCCCCGGTGCGTACTTCGAGGGTATGCGAAACCGGCGAACTCGCCGACCAATCCGCGGAACGGCGGGCAAACTTCCCATAACAGTTCGATCACGAGAACGACGAGGCCCGATGCCCTCCCCTGCGGGAAGGCACCGGGCCTCGTCGTACGGAGCCGATTACTTGGCCGCGGCCTCCTCGGCCGGAGCGGCGTCGGCCGCGGGGGCCTCGTCGATCACGGGCTCGAGCGAGAGCTTGCCGCGGTCGTCGATCTTCGTGATCTTCACGAGGATCTTCTGACCGACCGAGAGCACGTCGTCGACGTTCTCGACGCGCTTGCCACCGGCGAGCTTGCGCACCTCGGTGACGTGCAGCAGGCCGTCCTTGCCGGGCAGCAGCGAGACGAACGCACCGAAAGTGGCGATCTTCACGACGGTGCCGAGGAACTGCTCACCGACCTCCGGGTTGGTCGGGTTGGCGATCGCGTTGACCTGAGCGCGGGCGGCCTCGGCCGAGGGGCCGTCGGTCGCGCCGATGTAGACGGTGCCGTCCTCCTCGATGGAGATCTGCGCGCCGGTCTCGTCCTGGATCGCGTTGATCGTCTTGCCCTTCGGGCCGATCAGCTCGCCGATCTTGTCGACCGGGATCTGGACGCTGATGACGCGCGGCGCGGTCGGCGCCATCTCGTCGGGCGCGTCGATCGCGGCGTTGAGGACGTTGAGGATCGTCAGACGCGCGTCGCGCGCCTGGGTCAGCGCGCCCGCGAGCACCGACGACGGGATGCCGTCGAGCTTCGTGTCGAGCTGGATCGCCGTGACGAACTCGCTGGTACCGGCGACCTTGAAGTCCATGTCGCCGAGCGCGTCCTCCGCACCGAGGATGTCGGTGAGGGCGGCGTAGCGGGTCTCACCGTCGACCTCGTCGGAGACGAGACCCATCGCGATACCGGCGACGGGGGCGCGCAGCGGCACACCCGCGTTCAGCAGCGAGAGGGTCGACGCGCAGACGGAGCCCATCGACGTCGAACCGTTGGAGCTGAGCGCCTCCGAGACCTGACGGATCGCGTAGGGGAACTCCTCGCGGCTCGGCAGCACCGGCACGAGTGCGCGCTCGGCGAGGAAGCCGTGCCCGATCTCGCGACGCTTCGGCGAACCCACGCGGCCGGTCTCACCGGTCGAGTAGGGCGGGAAGTTGTAGTGGTGCATGTAGCGCTTGCTCGTCGTGGGCGACAGCGAGTCGATCTGCTGCTCCATCTTGAGCATGTTCAGCGTGGTGACGCCCATGATCTGGGTCTCGCCGCGCTGGAAGATCGCGGAGCCGTGCACGCGCGGGATGACCTGCACCTCGGCGTCGAGCGGACGGATGTCGGCCAGGCCGCGACCGTCGATGCGGACGCTCTCGGTGAGGATGCGACCGCGGACGATCTTCTTCGTGACCGACTTGTACGCACCCGAGAACTCGAGGGGTGCGCCAGCGGGCAGCTCACCAGCCTCAGTCGCCGCGATGAGCTCCGCCTTGACGCGGTCCTTGATTGCGTCGTCGGCGTTCTGGCGCTCGGTCTTGTCGGCGATCTGGTAGACGTTCACCAGCTCGTCGTACGCACGACCCGCGACGAAGTCGTAGACCTCGCTCGAGTACGGCGGGAAGACCGGGTACACGCCCGGCTCCTTGGACG
Organism: Microbacterium galbinum; assembly: GCF_023091225.1. Classification (NCBI taxonomy): domain Bacteria; kingdom Bacillati; phylum Actinomycetota; class Actinomycetes; order Micrococcales; family Microbacteriaceae; genus Microbacterium; species Microbacterium galbinum. The sequence goes on from NZ_JAHWXM010000001.1 coordinate 736,763, forward strand.
CGGTGGCGGCGAGCTCGGCCTGAGCCTTGACGAGCTGCGCGATGAACGGCTTCGAGGCCTCGAGGCCCTGGGCGACGACGGCCTCGTCGGGCTTGGTGGCGCCCGCCTTGATGAGGTTCCAGCTGCCCTCGGTAGCCTCGGCCTCGACCATCATGATCGCGACGTCTTCGGTGCCGTCGGCCTTGGTGACCACGCGACCGGCGACGATGAGGTCGAACACGGCCTCACTGACCTGCTCGGCCGTCGGGAACGCGACCCACTGGTCGGCGTGCTCGCCCTGGCCGGGGATGAACGCCAGGCGCACACCGGCGACGGGGCCGGAGAACGGGAGACCCGAGATCTGCGTCGACGCGGATGCCGCGTTGATCGCGAGAGCGTCGTAGAACTCTCCCGGAGCGATCGAGAGGACGGTGATGACGATCTGGACCTCGTTGCGCAGGCCGTCGACGAACGACGGACGCAGCGGACGGTCGATCAGACGGCAGACCAGGATCGCCTCGGTGGAGGGACGACCCTCGCGACGGAAGAACGAGCCGGGGATCTTGCCGGCGGCGTAGGAGCGCTCCTCGACGTCGACCGTCAGCGGGAAGAAGTCGAAGCCCTCACGCGGGTGCTTGCCGGCGCTGGTGGCCGAGAGGAGCATGGTCTCGCCGTCGAGGTACGCGGCGACTGCGCCCTGAGCCTGCTGCGCGAGGCGGCCGGTCTCGAAGCGGATCGTACGGGTGCCGAAGCGGCCGTTGTCGAGAACGGCCTCGGTGGCGGTGATTTCAGGACCTTCCAAGAGGTCTCTCCTTCTTTGTTTAGACTCGCGAATCCGTGTGACGCGCGAGCGTGTTCATGAAGGAGCGGAACGGCAGGATAAGGGCGCGCGAGCACTCTCGCGAATGTCGCCTGCGCTGGCCACCAGTAGAAAGCCACCCGACATGACGTCTGCCGAGGAACCCACCACAGGGGACCAGCTCCTCCGCCGATCGCTCCATGAGTCGATGTGAAGTTGTCCGGCCGACACAGGTCAGCCTCCCCAACCCTACCAGGGACGCCCAATTTCACCCCCGCCCCGCCGGTACGCCGCGCTGCGCCGTCGAGCGCCCCAGGTAGACGTAGTCGTCGTGCTTCGCGACACGGCCGTCGCCGGCTGCACGCCCGTGCAGCCGCCGCCACACCCAGGGCAGGGCATGGCGGGACCACCACAGTCCGGTACCGATGTCGATCTGCTCGTGCAGTGAGGCGTCGAGGGCGCCGAGGGCCTCGGCGTGCGGAACCCCGAGGATCTCGCCCGCGCGATACGCCAGGAAGCGGTGACCACTGCTGCTGAGGTGGACGAGGTCCTCCCCCCAGTGCTCGCGCTCGCGCAGCGCCGGGTGCAGGTCGGTGTCGATCAGCACCGAGCCCGTACGCGCGGCGATGCCGCCGAGCGCCGTGGCGAACGCCGCGAACCGGGCCGTGTAGATCGCCGCCGCACGCCGACCCGGCAGGAACGGCGTCACGAGGACGACCGTGGCTCCCGTCGCCCGCAGACGCACGATCGCACGCTCGAGCTCCGCGGCGAGCGCGGGGATGTCGACGCGGTGCTTCACCAGGTCGTTGGCACCGATGAGCACGGAGACCAGGTCGGGACGGAGTTGCAGGGCGCGGTCCAGCTGAGGGCCGCACACATCGGCGACCCGCTTGGAGCGGATGGCGAGATTGGCGTAGTGGAGCCCTCCCCGCGAGGCCAGCAGGAGGGCGAGGCGGTCGGCCCATCCGCGCAGCGCGCCGTCGGGGGCGGGATCGCACAGCCCCTCGGTGAGGGAGTCGCCGAGGGCGATGTACCTCTGCCACCGTGCGGGGACGACGGGCAGGGGCGTCTCGGGTCGGATGCTGCGGCGAGCGCGGAGCGAGGTGTCGACCCGCTTCAACGTGCGGGCCTCGTCGAAGTGCTCGAGGAGGCGTCCGCACACGCTGTCCCAGGAACGCTCCTGCACCGCGTCGTGGCCGGATTCACCGAACGCCCGGCGTTTGCGGGCGTCGCCCGCCAGGTCGGCCACCCGCATCCGCAGGTCGTCGAGGTCTCCCGGGCGGTAGAGCCATCCGTCGATCCCCATCCGGACGAGGTCGAGGGGCCCGCCGCGACCGGTGGCCACCACGGGCACACCGCTCGCGTGCGCTTCCTGCAACGTCTGTCCGAAGGTCTCGCTCTCCCCTGGATGCACGAAGACATCGAACGAGGCGACGGCGGTGGCGAGCGCATCGCCGTCGAGGTGACCGAGGAAGACGGCATCCGGCAGCATCGCCTGCAGGCGCGCTCTGCTCGGTCCGTCTCCGACGATGACGAGGCGCGCGCCGGGGAGGGAACGCAGCGCGACGAGGTCCTCGACCTGCTTCTCCGGGGCGAGGCGGCCCACGTACCCGATGACGACCTCCCCACCCCACCGGGCGCGCAGATTCTCATCACGGCGCGCCGGCTGGAAGCGTTCCGCGTCGACGCCTCTCCCCCACCGGCGGATCCGGTCGACGCCGAGGTGCTCGAGTTGCCGGGCGGAATCCGACGAGGGGGCGAGGGTCAGCGTCGCGCGCCGATGGAGCCGGGCGATGTGCGTCTGTGCGATCCCCGTCGTCGCGGCGACGCGATAGCGCTCGGTGTAGGCCGCGACGTCGGTCTGGTAGGCCGCGACCGACGCCACCTCGAGCCGTTCTGCGGCGAGCACGCCCCGCCATCCCAGCGCGAACGGTGACGCCAGGTGCACGACGTCCGGGCGGAAGCGCCGGAGGGAGACCGCCAGGCGCGAGGCCGGCGAGGTGCCGACGCGGACGTTGCGGTACCCCGGGAGTGCGAGGCTCGGGATCGCCTCGATCGGGGCACCGTGCAGGTCCTGCGGCATGCCGTTCGCGGCGGGGGCGATGACGTGGGCATCGTGCCCGTGTCGTTCGAGGTGGCGCAGGATCTGCAGGACGGATCCGGTCACACCGTTCATGTGCGGAAGGAAGGACTCTGTCACGATCGCGACTCTCACACCCCCAGGATGGAGGCAGCGATCGGCGGTCGAGGCCGATTCGCGGGGCGCGCACCAGATGTTCACCGGATGCACGAAAGCCCGTCACCGGCTATCCGGATTTCAGTTGCCGTTCACCGCCGGAGGGCACCGTTGAGGACGTGCCCACCGATCTCCTCGCCGATGTCCTCGCCGGCCCCTGGGCGCTCGCGGTCATGTGCCTCCTCGTGTTCGGTGACGCCTTCCTGGTGGTGATCCCCGGAGAGGTCGCGGTGACGGCTCTGGGCGCGGCTTCCGTCTCGACGGGCGCTCCCCCGCTCTGGGCCGTCATCGCCTGCGCCGCAGCCGCGGCGGCTCTCGGCGACATCGCGTGCTACCTGATCGGGCGCTTCGTCGGAACCGAACGCTGGGGGTGGATGCGCGCGCCGCGCGTCCGACGGGCGCTCGACTGGGCCCGCCGCAGACTGGACGGCGGGATGGCCACGGTTCTCTTTACCGCACGGTTCGTTCCGTTCGCCCGTCTCGCGATCAACCTCGTCGCCGGAGCGTCCCGCGTGCATCCTCCGCGCTATCTCGCCCTGGTCACCGTGGCAGCACTCGGATGGGCCGTGTACCAGGCATCGGTCGGCGCAGCCGTCGCCGCAGTCCTCCCCGGCGGACCGATCGTGGCGGTCCCCGTGTCTGTCGCGGTGGCGATCGGTCTCGGTCTGCTCATCGATCTGATCACGCGCCGCAGCAGGCGAGACCTCCCGGACGAGACGCCGGTGGCCTAGGCTGGCGGACATGAGCACCGAAGAAGGCGCCACCTCCTCCTCCGAGGAGATGAAGCGCAAGTTCAAGGAAGCGCTCGAGAAGAAGAACGCGCAGCACCGCCAGGGCGAGTCCCACCTGGATGGCGATTCCGCCGTCCACGGCGGTGCGGCCCCGCAGACGCGGCGCGAGTTCCGACGCAAGAGCGGTTGACCACCGATGCGGGAGCCGACATGTCCGTCGGCTCCCGCGTCCTTCATCCGGTGTTCGAGTCAGCTCTGCAGCGCACGCCGACGCGCGCGCTCCTCCTTCGCCGACATCTCGTCGAGCGCGGACTCCTTGAGCTCGTGCACGTCAGCAGCCTCGCTGCCGTCGGACATCCCGTGGTCGTCGACCCCGTCCAGCAGTGATTCGTCGAACGGCAGGTCGCCCCTGAGCACCCGACCGACCCGATCGCGATCGATCTGCTTCGTCCACGTGCCGATCAGGAGCGTCGCGACCGCGTTGCCGGTGAAGTTGGTGAGAGCGCGTCCCTCGGACATGAACCGGTCGATGCCGACGATCACGCCCACGCCGTCGACGAGATCGGGACGGTAGGCCTGCAGTCCCCCGGCTAGCGTCGCGAGTCCCGCGCCGGTGACCCCGGCCGCTCCCTTGCTCGCGATGATCATGAAGACCAGCAGACCGATCTGCTCGCCGATCGACATCGGCTGCCCCATGCCGGTCGCGATGAACAGCGAGGCCATGGTGAGGTAGATGGCCGTTCCGTCGAGGTTGAACGAGTAACCGGTGGGAACGGTGATGCCGACGACGGGCTTCGACACCCCGACGTGCTCCATCTTCGCGATCAGCCGCGGAAGGGCCGACTCCGACGACGACGTGCCGACGATCAGCAGGTACTCCCGGCCCAGGTACTTCATCAACCGGAAGATGTTGACCCGCGTCACGGCGTAGAGCAGAACGCCCAGGATCACGACGATGAACAGGATGCACGTGATGTAGAACGCCACCATCAGGATGCCGAGGCTCCAGATCGCCGAGATGCCCGTCTTGCCGACGACCGCGGCGATCGCTCCGAACGCGCCGAGCGGTGCGAGCCAGAGGATCATCCCGAGAATGCGGAAAACGACCTTCTGGAGGTTCTTGACCGCGTCCATGATCGGTGCGCCGCGGTCGCCCAACCCCTGCAGCGCGAAGCCCGTGAGCAGCGCGATGAAGAGCACCTGCAGCACGCTCTCTCCGGTGAACGCCGAGAAGAACGTCGCCGGGATGATCCCGAGGATGAAGTCCTGGGTGCTCTTCGCCTCCGCCGTGTCGGCATCGTACGTCGCTCCGGCCATATCGAGGCCCGATCCCGGGTGGATGAGGTTGCCGACGACCAGCCCGATGGCCAGGGCGAAGGTCGACATCACCATGAAGTACAGCAGCGCGAGTCCGCCGATCTTCCCGACCGTCGCGGCCTTGGCGATCGACCCGACCCCGACGACGATCGTGCAGAAGATGATCGGGGCGATCATCATCTTGATCAGCGCCACGAATCCCTTGCCGAGCGGCTCGAAGCTCTGCCCGACCTCGGGCCAGATCAGCCCGACGAGTGCGCCCAGCACGACCGCGATGATCACCGACACGTAGAGCCAGGTGTGACGGTCCCAGGACTGCTTGCCGCGCCTCCAGTGGAAGCCGGGCAACGTGAATCCGGTGGTGATGGCCATTGTTCCTCCTCGGAGATGAACGTCGTCGTTCGGGACCGGCGTCGTCGCCGGCGGTGTGCCCACGTTCGCCGACTTCCCGCGACGGCACCATTTGTGGTCGTATTGGTCACATTCGCCACCGCAGACGAAGGGAGACGCGATGTCGCACGCCCGCACCGACCGGAGCGCGGCCTCGCGCGTGTTCCTCGTCCTGCTGGTGTCCGCCGGCGTCATCGGCGCCCTGGTGGCGCTGTTCCTGGTCGTCGAGGCGCAGCGCGCCACGCGTGCGGAGGCCGAGCGGGTGACCGCGTCCACCGCCGTCGCGCTCGCCGCGTCACCGCTCGTCTCGTCGTCGCTCGCGGACGCGGACCGGGAACGCGCGACGCGCACGCTCGAACCGTACGCCCTGGAGGTCATCGACGCCGCGGGGCTCGACTTCATCACGATCATGACGACCACCGGCATCCGGGTGACCCATCCCGATCTCGACGAGATCGGGAAGCCCTATCTCGGCACCATCCCCGATCGTCCGGCGCCTCTCACCGAGGAGTTCACCGGCACACTGGGCCCCTCGGTCCGCACCATCGTCCCGGTGACGGGTGCGGACGGGAGTCTCCTCGGCTGGGTGGCCGCGGGCGTCACCACAGAAACCATCAGCGAAACGCTGCTGCGACGCCTTCCCCTCTCCCTCGGCATCACCGCCGCCCTCGTGGCGGCCGGGGCACTCGGCGCCTGGGCGGCACGGCGGATCACTCGACGGATCGCCGGGGATCTGCCTCCGGGTCAGGTGAGAGACGCCGTATCGTCCTACGAGTCGATCCGTACGCTCGGCGACGCGCTGCGCGCTCAGACACATGAGCACGGCAACCGCATGCATACCGCTGTCGCGCTTCTCGAACTGGGGCGCATCGACGAGGCCATCGAGATCCTCACCGAGACCTCGCGGCAGAGCCAGTCGCTGGTGGACCAGGTCACCGCCCGCCGGCACGGCGACCCCACCGTCGGAGCACTGCTGCTCGGCAAGGCCTCCCAGGCGAAGGAGCGCGGAATCGACTGGCGCATGACCATCGCGCCCGACACTCCGCCGACGCCGCTGTCGCCCGTCGACAGCGTGTCGGTCCTGGGCAATCTGATCGACAACGCGATGGATGCCGTGACGGATTCCGACGACAGGTGGGTGTCGGTCACACTGCGTCGCTCGCCGAGCGACGGGATCGAGCTCGACGTGGCCGACAGCGGCCCCGGTGTCCCCCCATCGCTGCGCGACGAGATCTTCGCCTCCGGATTCTCGACGAAGGAGGCGGGCGTCGCAGGGCGAGGGGTCGGGTTGACGCTCGTGCGCGCTCTCGTGCTCGATGCCGGTGGCCGGATCGAGGTCCGCGACGATCCGACCACCTTCCACGTGACCCTTCCGGCTGCGCGCGGGCGGGGCAGGCGATGATCCGCGTGCTGCTCGTCGATGACGACGCCCTCACGCTCGAGCTGCATCGGAACTACATCGAGCGGCTCGACGGGTTCGTCGTCGCCGGGGAGTGCACCGGAGCACGCGCCGCGGTGCAGGCGATCCTGGACCGCGCGAACGGCGACGGATTCGACCTCGTGCTCCTCGACGTGACGATGCCCGACGGCTCCGGACTCGATGTGCTGCGCACACTCCGCGCCCGCTCCGCCGCCGTCGACGTGATCGCGATCACCGCGGTGCGAGACGCCGAGACGGTCCGTCAGATGGCGGCGCTCGGTGTCTTCCAGTACCTCGTCAAACCGTTCTCGTTCTCCGTCTTCCAGGAGCGACTGGCGCAGTACCGCGCGCATCGCACGCAGGCGCGGGCGACGGACGGAGAAGCGACCCAGGCCGAGATCGATGCGCTGCTGGGGAGGTCGACCGGGAGCATTCCCCTGCCGAAGGGCCTCTCACCCTCCTCTCTGGATCGGGTGACGGCCGCGCTGCGGCGCAGCGGACCGCTCTCGGCGAGCGAGGCTGCGGCCGAGCTGGGGATGTCGCGCGTCGCCGCTCGGAGGTACCTCGAACACCTCGCCGCTGAGGGCCTCGCCGACCGCGGGGCACGCTATGGCGCCCGCGGTCGCCCGGAGACCGAGTACACGTGGCGACGAGGCGACGGAACCTGAGCCCACGCCTGCACCGGCTGCCGTGCATGCGGGGCGCTCAGCGCGGAAGACGTCCGTGGTGGAGGAGGCCATCCGGGTCGACCCGCTCCCGCACCGCACGCAGGCGTGCGAGCGCCTCGCCGGTCGCCGCCCCGGCGAGCGTCTGCCCGGGCGTGAGGAAGGTGGGAACCGTGCGCTCGGCGGATGCCGGTGCGACGATCTCGCGGAAACGCGCAAGGCTCGCATCACCGGGCTGAACCGGAGCGCCCGGGAACAGCGGAGCGAGCGCGTACACGAGCCATCCGGCCGATTCGAGACCGGCGAATCCCGCGCGCCGCGGTGTTGCCAGCGCCCCTCCGAGCATGCGGAACTCGATTCCGATCACCGGCCACTGGTCGTCGTGCCGATGGAACGAGAGGAGCGCATCGATCGTGTCGTCGTCGAGACTGGCCAGCGCCGCCGAGGCACCACGGCTCGGCGTGGGCTCGGTCGGTTCCCCCGATTGTGCAGCGATGGTGACGGGAGAGGTCTCCCCCACCGCCTCTCGCTGCACGGGCGCGACGCTCCGTAGGCGCTCGAGCAGATCATCGGCCGGGCCCGCGGTCGAGATGAGCTGCACCGTCACGAAGCTCTTGCCGCGAATCGCTTCGGGCAGCTGCGGCGCGTCGGGCATGCGGGTCGACGTGACCGACGCGTTCAGCGTCGGCGGTGCGACCGGGGCCAGGTCGCGCACACCGCGGAGGACCGCCTCGGCATCCGCGACGTCGAAGACCAGCGTCGCGCCCCAGACGGCGGGGGCGGGCACCAGATCGATCTCGAGCGCCGTGACGACGCCGACGACCCCGCCCGCGCCGCGCAGTGCCCACATGAGATCGGGGTCGCTCCCGTCGTCGACGCGCTCGTGGCGCCCGTCGGTGCGCAGCACCCACGCCGCACGCAGGTTGTCGGACCCGAGACCCGCCGTGCGGCTGAACAGGGAGTGACCGCCGCCGAGCGTGTAACCGGCCACGGTGACGACCGGGCTGCTCCCCGCCGGAGCGACCCATCCCGAGCCCTCGAGCGCCTCGATAACGCGCCCCCACCGCACCCCGGCACCGACGACGGCGGTCCCCGCAGCCGTGTCGATGTCGAGCATGTCGAAGTCAGCCATGCGCACCAGGATCGCCCCGGTCACATCGCTCCCCGCCCCGTGACCGCCGGGCTGCACCGCGAGGGGCATCCCGGTCTCGCGTGCCGCGACGAGCAGCGCCCGGAGATCGCCGACGTCTCGAGGATTCGCCACCAGCGCGGGGTGCTGATCGATCGAGAGGTTCCACGGCGCCCGTGCGGCGTCGAAACCGGCATCGTCGGGCAGCAGCATCCGCCCCGCGAACGAACGACGGAGGGCGGCGATTGCTTCGGAGGCTGACATGACGCCACCGTACGATGCCCCACGGACATTGTCGATGGCGTCATGCCCCGCGCTCACTCGCCGGCGAGGCCTCCGAGCATGTGCCCGAACGAGCGTCCCTCGCCGAGGTAGGTCGCGGGGTCGAACGGATCAGTCGCGACCGCCGCCTCCCGGCGAGCGATGACGTCGGCCAGCTCGCGCGCACCCTTCTCGACGCGCTTGGCGAGCGGGGCGACGTCGTCACCCGCGCCGCCCCAGTCGCTCGAGGCCGCGAAGACGCCGGTCGAGACCGCGTCGGCGTGGAGGTAGGCGAAGAGCGGCCGGATGGCGTAGTCGATCGCGAGCGAGTGACGGGCCGTGCCCGCATTCGCACCGATGAGCACCGGCTTTCCCGTGAGCGCGTCGGGGTCGAGCACGTCGATGAACGACTTGAAGAGTCCCGAGTAGCTCGTCGAGAAGATCGGCGTCACCGCGATGAGGGCGTCCGCCGAGACGACCGTGTTGATCGCGGTCTCGAGGGCGGGAGGAGCGAACCCCGTGAGCAGGTTGTTCGTGATGTCGTGCGCGTAGTCGCGCAGTTCGATCACGTCGACCGTCGCATCGATCTCGCGAGCGGCGAGTTCTCTCACGGTCTCGGCGGCGAGACGATCCGCGAGCATCCGTGTGGACGACGGGTTCGAGAGTCCGGCCGAGACGACGGCGATCCGACGCGTGGTCATCTCACGCCTCCTTGCGGCCGAGGCCGAACGACGCACCGGCGGGGGCCGGCGTGTCCTGGTAGGGGCTGTCGCCGGTGAGGTTGTCTCCGCGGTTCGCACCCGGGCGGGCCTGGCGGGTGGGTCCGTCGCCGAACTCCGCCTTCACTCGCGCGGCGTGCGTCGGAGCATCCGGCACCGATTCCGGGCGGTTCTCCGCCAGCTCCTTGCGCAGGACGGGCACGACCTCGCCACCCAGGATGTCGAGCTGCTCGAGGACGGTCTTGAGCGGGAGACCCGCGTGGTCCATCAGGAACAGCTGACGCTGGTAGTCGCCGTAGTGGTCGCGCATGCCCGCGTAGCGGTCGATGACCTGCTGCGGCGATCCGACCGTGAGCGGCGTCATCTCGGTGAAGTCCTCCATGCTCGGACCGTGACCGTAGACCGGTGCATTGTCGAAGTAGGGGCGGAACTGGTTCACCGCGTCCTGCGACTTGGCCGCCATGAAGACCTGTCCGCCGAGACCGACGATCGCCTGCTCGGGCGTGCCGTGGCCGTAGTGGGCGTAGCGCTGGCGGTACAGCTCGATCAGGCGCTGGTAGTGCTCCTTGGGCCAGAAGATGTTGTTCGCGAAGAAGCCGTCGCCGTAGTACGCGGCCTGCTCGGCGATCTCCGGCGTGCGGATCGATCCGTGCCACACGAACGGCGCGATGCCGTCGAGCGGGCGCGGGGTGGAGGTGAAGCCCTGCAGCGGCGTGCGGAACTTGCCCTCCCAGTCGACGACGTCCTCGCGCCACAGCTTGTGCAGCAGCGCGTAGTTCTCGATCGCGAGGGGCAGACCCTGGCGGATGTCCTGGCCGAACCAGGGGTAGACGGGGCCGGTGTTACCGCGCCCGAGCATGAGGTCCATCCGACCGTCGGACACGTGCTGGAGCATCGCGTACTCCTCGGCGATGCGCACGGGGTCATTGGTCGTGATGAGCGTCGTCGAGGTGGAGACGATGAGACGCTCGGTCTGCGCCGCGAGGGCGGCGAGGAAGGTGGTGGGGCTGGACGACCAGAACGGAGGGTTGTGGTGCTCGCCGACGGCGAAGACGTCGAGGCCGACCTCTTCGGCGTGCTTCGCGATCGCCAGCGTCGCCTTGATGCGCTCCTGCTCGCTCGGCGTCACTCCGGTGGTGGGGTCGCGCGTGATGTCGCTCACCGACATGATGCCGAACTGCATCGCGGGTGCCCCTGACTGCTCGCTCATGATTTCTCTCCAACTTCTCCGAACCCGATGATTGCACCCGGTTCTATTCACTTGAATGTATATGAGTCAACGCGATCGCACCAACTTTATTCCCGGCGGTAGCCTCGGAGCATGAGCACCACCGGAGCGGACTCCACACCGCCGGCGACAGGAACCACTCCGCGCCCCCGACGCCGCGTCCCGTTCTGGGACAACGCACGCTACGCCTGCATCGTGCTGGTGGTGCTGGGCCACGCGATCCAGCGTCTCATCTACGACTCCGACATCGCGTTCGCCTTCTACCTCGCCCTCTACGCCTTCCACATGCCGGCGTTCGCGATCATCTCGGGATACTTCTCGAAGTCGGGCTCGCCGACCAAGACGCAGATGGCTCGAGTGATCACCGACATCCTCCTGCCGTACATCATCTTCGAGACGCTCTGGACGCTCACGAAGTGGCTCGTCGAGGGCCAGGCGAACCCCAACCCGACGCAGCCGTCCTGGACGCTCTGGTTCCTCCTCGCTCTCGGGATCTTCCGCCTCGTCCTCCCCTACCTCGCGCTGCTGCGCTGGCCGCTGCTCTGGACCGTCGCGATCTCGATCGGCGTGGGCTACCTCCCCAACATCGACAGCACCTTCTCGCTCTCGCGCACGCTCGGCCTTCTGCCCTTCTTCACCCTCGGCTGGTGGCTGCGCGAACGGGACGTCGTGGCCCGACTGCGCCTGCTCGACTTCCGCCCGTGGTGGATCCGGGTCGTCGCGGTCGCCGTGCTCGCGGGCACCGGGTGGGCGGCCTGGAACTGGCTCCCGTTCTGGCAGGAGTTCGATCTGCGCCACTGGCTCTTCTACGAGGACTCCTACGCCGACCTCGGGCTCGGCGGCGAGCAGTGGTGGGCCGGCGGTGTGCGCATCGCGCTGATGCTGCTCGCGGTGCTGCTGTGCGCGGCGTTCTTCGCGCTGATCCCCCGCGGCACGTACTGGTGGACCACGTTCGGCCAGTACACGATGTACGTCTTCCTCCTGCACTCCTTCGTCCTCTACCCGTTCCGCGAGTCCGGCATCCTGCGCGACCTCGAACCCACCTGGATCTGGCTGCCGCTCGTCACACTGCTCTCGGTCGTCGTCGCGCTCGCGCTGGCCACGAAGCCCGTCCGGCGGGTGTTCCGCCCCCTCGTCGAACCGCGACCGAAGTGGCTCTTCCGCGACCCCGAGCTGACCTCCCGCGAGGGACGGCGCAACGACCCGACCGGCTCGCGACGGCCGCGATAGCCTGGACGACGTGACCCGAGCCTCGACCCTCCGCGACCGCATCGTCGATGAGATCGAGACCGACGGGTTCGGCGCCCTCGGTCTGCACGTCCTCATCGGCGACGAGACCGCCGAGCATCGTTGGGCGCCCGACGAGCGGATCGACATCCAGTCGGTCGCCAAGGGCGTGTGCGTGCTCGCCGCAGGCATCGCCGCCGACGAAGGGTTGATCTCCGTCGACGAACCCGTGGCGGCCTCCCTTCCCGGATGGGAGCTCGGCGCCGGGGTCGAGGAGGTCACGCTGCGCGACCTGCTCACCATGTCGAGCGGAATCGATCTCCCGTGGTCGGAGACGATGATGACGGACTGGCCCGACCTCGCGGCGGAGTTCCTCCGCCGACCGACGCCCGGACGCACCTTCCAGTACTCGAACGCGAGCACGTACACGGCGATGCGCGTGCTCGCCGAGCACGTGGGCGACGTGCACGCCTACCTCGAACCGCGCCTGTTCGCGCCGCTCGGCATCATCGACACGGAGTGGGAGCGCTGCCCGAACGGCCGAATCGTCGCGGGTGGCGGACTCTTCCTGCGCACCGAGGAGATGGCCCGGATCGGACGCCTCATCCGAGATCGTGGAGAGTGGCAGGGGCACCGCCTGATCGACGCGCACTGGATCGACCGGATGCATTCCGAGTGGCTCGCGTGCGGCCAGAACCCCGGCTACGAGAGGTACGCGCTGGCCGGGTGGGACGGGCCGGGCGCGGGATGGCGCCTGCACGGCGCCTACGGGCAGCTGGTGATCTTCGCCGGCGACGCCGTCGTCACGATCACCGCCCAGGACCATTTCGGGGCGGATGCCGCCACCGCCGCGATCATGCGCATGATCGCGGAGTGACCCGCTCCGCCGCCCGCGCCCGGCGGCGGATCAGGCGAAGAGTTCCGCCCCGATGTACGACCCCGCGGTCGCCCCGCGTGGGATCGCCCAGACCCCCGAGCCGACGTGGCGCAGGTACTCGTTCATGAGGTCGGTCGACAGCCGGCGCTGCAGCGTGATGAACTGCGCGGGGTCGCGCTGGTACGACAGGAAGAAGAGCCCGGCGTCCAGCCGCCCGAGGTCGTTGTTCCCGTCGACGTAGTTGTACCCGCGCCGCAGGATACGGATGCCGTCGTTCTGGTCGGGGTGGGCGAGCCGCACGTGCGCGCTGGCGTCGATCGCGGATCCGGAGAAGTCGGGCTCGGTGAGTTCGGTGCCCCCGGAGAGCGGCGCACCCTCCCCCTTGTCCCGTCCGATGATCGTGTCCTGCTCCGACAGCCGCACGCGATCCCAGGTCTCGATGAGCATCGCGATCTTGCGGGCGACGAGGTAGGACCCGCCCGCCATCCAGGCCGGTTCGTCGGAGTCCGCGACCCAGACGTGGGCGTCGAGCGCGGCGGTGTCGTCGGCGAGGATGTTCGCGGTGCCGTCCTTGAACCCGAAGAGATTGCGCGGAGTGGCTTGCGCCGCGGTGGTGCGCGAGGTCTTGCCGAAGCCCAGTTGCGACCAGCGCAGACGCGCGCGGCCGAAGGCGATGCGGCTGAGGTTGCGGATGGCGTGCACGGCCACCTGGGGATCGTCGGCGCAGGCCTGGATGCAGAGGTCTCCGTGCGAGGCCTGCGGGTCGAGGTCGTCGCCGAGGAAGGCGGGAAGCCGCACGAGAGCGGCGGGACGGGACGCGGCGATCCCGTACCGGTCGCCGTCTTCGTTCTCGAACAGACCGGGACCGAAGCCGATCGTGATCGTGAGCCCGGAAGCAGGGAGGCCCTGCGCCTCGCCGGTATCGTCCGGCGGCTCTTCCGCCGACCCGCCGACCGCTCCCGTCGCGCTGACGTCGAGGCCCTGGGTCATGCGCGATGCCGCGTACGTCCAGTCCTGCAGGAGTGAGACGAGATCGTCGCGATCCGTGCGCGGCATCATGTCGAACGACGCGAAATGCAGGTGATCCTGCACAGGCGTCGTGATCCCCGCCTGATGCTCCCCGAAGAAGTCATAGGCGGCGAGGGCGTCCTCGGCGGCCCGTGCGCGCCCGAGGGCGACGCCGCCGGACAGCCCGGCGCCCGCACCGACGGCCAGGCCCGCGACTCCCCCGCCGATCGCCAGGCCGAGCAGGCCCCGGCGGCTGAGGCCGGTCGGAGCGGATGCCGCGGCCACCGCCTCGCCGGAGGACGAGTCGGCCGCGGCATCCGCTCCTGTGTCGTTCACGTGCGTGATCGTACCCTTCCGTCGATCCCGGTGCTCAGTCGAGAACCGTGCCGGTGAGCTGCGAGAGCGGCTCGGCGAGCGCGTTGATGAGGTCGGTGAATTCGCGCTTGTCGGCATCCGTGAGTTCGGAGTACCCGACGAAGCCGTCGGTCAGCGAGCCGTGCGCCGCGAGCGATTCCTCGAGCGCCGCGTAGCCGGACTCGATCTCCGCGACGAGCGCGGCCCCGTCGTCGCCCTGCGCCTCGGCGAAGTCCTGCACCAGCGAGAACGCCATCTTCGATCCCTCGACGTTCGCGGCGAAGTCGTAGAGGTCGGTGCCCGACCACCAGTCCTCCTCGCCGGAGATCTTGCCCGTCGCGACCTCGTCGAGCAGCGCGATGGCGCCGTTGGAGATTCCGCCGATCCCCTGATCGTCGAGCGTCTCGGTGAAGTCGTCGGAGTGCACGTAGTCGTACAGCTCCTGCACGTCGGCGAGCAGCAGGTCGCCGAAGTCGGCGCGCTCCTCGGTCGTCGACGGCGCCCAATCCTGCCAGGCCGGCGTCTCGCCGTCCGCGTTCAACGCGTCCTGCGCGGGAACCCAGAGGTCCTTCTCGATGCGGTGGAAGCCCGTCCAGTCGAGCCCCTCGGCCACGGCGTCGACTTCGCGGTAGTCGATGCGCGGGTCGAGGTCGCCCAGCGCCTCGGCGACCGGCTCGATGCGCTCGTAGAAGGCGCGCGTGAGGGGGAAAAGGCTCCGAGCGGTGTCGTCATCGCCCGCCTCGTATGCTGCGACGAGGTCCTCGACCGCAGGAACGAGCTGGCCGACCTGGTCCTTCACGAAGGCGGCGTAGAGGTCGACGGCCTGCTGCTTCTGCTCGGCGTCGGGACCGTCGACCGTGACGCGCTCACCGGTGACGGTGAACGGCGACTTGCCGACGCCCTCGCCGATCATCCCCGGCTTGCAGAGCGTGAAGTAGTCGCCCGGCTGAGCCACGACGGTCAGGGTGCGCGAGGCGGAGGGCGCGATGTTCTCGACCTCGCCGACGATTCGCAGCCCGTCGTCGGCGAGCAGATAGAACTCCGAGACCTGACCGCTGTCGTTGGTGACCTCGAACGTCAGGGTGCCGCTCTCGGCCGAGGTGCCCGATACCGAGCATGCGCTGTCGGTCGATGAGACGTCGAAGGCCGCGCCGGCGGTGACATCGCTCTTCGCGACGCAGCCGCTGAGCACGAGCGCGGCCGCGCCCGTCGCGGCGACGGCGCCGAGGATCCGGTGGGAGGTGGTCATGCTGCTCCTTGCTGTGTGGGTGAGGAAACCGATGCGTCCGCGGCGTTCGACGAGACGAGCGGAGCGGATGCCGAGGGACGACGCGAGCGGAGACCGCGCACGAAGAGGAAGCCGACGACCGCGATGTAGACGGCCCAGGCGGTCACCTGCAGCCAGGTCATCCGCGGCATGAAGCCGACGGTGGCCTGCAGGATGGCGGCCCACGCGCTGTCGGGAGCGATCGCCGACGTCACGTCGAACGCCCACCCGAACGGGAACGCCTGCCAGCCGACGGCCACGGCACCGGTCACCGCGTCGATGGGGGCGGCGGCCGTGAACGGTCCGGGGAGTGCCCCGGCCTCCTGCAGATCCATGAACGCGTAGGCGAGCACGCCTCCGGCGACGATCACCAGGAAGCCGCCGGTCCAGGCGAAGAAGCGCCGCAGGTCGAGGCGCACGGCACCGCGCGCGATCAGGGCACCGATCACCACCGCGGCGGCGAGTCCGAGGAGTGCTCCGAGCAGAGCGGAGGGCGCGTCGCCGAACGACTGCACCATCGACCACAGCAGCAGGGTGGTCTCGATCCCCTCGCGGGCGACCGAGACGAAGCCGATCGCGACGAGGGCCCACAGCCCGCCCTGCGTGAGCGCACGGTCGATGCCGCCCTCGAGCGTGGCCTTCATCGTGCGCCCGGCCTTCTGCATCCAGAAGATCATCCACGTCACCATGGCGACCGCGAGCAGCGAGAGCAGCCCGCCGATCAGCTCCTGCGCCACGAAGGTGAGCTCGTACGCCCCGAAGGTCAGGACGGCGCCGATGCCGAGCGCGAGGGCGACCGCGAGGCCGACGCCGGCCCACAGCCGCGGCAGCACGTCACGCCGGCCGAGTCGTCCGAGGTAGGCGACGAGGATGCCGACGACGAGGGCGGCTTCCAGGCCTTCACGGAGGCCGATGAGGAAAGTGGCGAGCACGGAGGGATCTCTCTGCAGAATATTACTGAGGTAAGGCATCCCTTACCTACGAGACTTTAGCACCGCGGTAATCCTCCGCAACACACGCCCGTCCCGGCGCGGCGGCGACGTACTCTCGTGCCATGGCTGAACTCTCGCTCCCGATCCTCGACCTCTCCCAGCTCGACGAGGGACCCGCGGCCGCCGCGCGCTTCCGCGAGGACCTGCGCGCCGCCACGCACGATGTCGGGTTCTTCTACCTCACCGGCACGGGCATCTCCCCCGCTCTCGAGGCACGCCTGCACCGGGCCGCGCTGGACTTCTTCGCACTGCCCGAGGCCGACAAGTTGGCGATCGAGAACGTCAACAGCCCGCACTTCCGCGGGTACACGCGCATCGGTGGCGAGCGGACGCAGGGCAAGGTCGACTGGCGCGAGCAGATCGACATCGGCCCCGAGCGCGACGCGATCGACGGCGGCCCGGCGTTCAACCGCCTCATCGGACCGAACCTCTGGCCCGCCGCGCAGCCCGAGTTGCAGGAGATCGTCGCCGAGTGGCACGCGACCCTCTCGGAGGTCGCGCGCAAGCTCCTGCGCGCGTGGGCCGAGACCCTCGGTGCGGACTCGTCGTACTTCGACGAGCACTTCGGCGAACCCTCCACCCTGATCAAGATCGTCCGCTACCCGGGCACGCATGAGCCGGAACCCCAGCAGGGCGTCGGTGCGCACAAGGACTCCGGTGTGCTCACGCTGCTGTGGGTCGAGCCCGGCAAGGGCGGATTGCAGGTCGAGCGCGACGGCGAGTGGCTCGACGCTCCCCCGGTGCCCGGAGCCTTCGTCGTGAACATCGGCGAGCTCCTCGAGTACGCGACCGGCGGCTATCTCAAGGCCACCAACCACCGCGTCGTCTCTCCGCAGGCGCCGAACGAGCGCATCTCGATCCCGTTCTTCTTCAACCCCGCGCTCGACAAGCGGTTGCCGCTGATCGAGCTCCCCGCCGATCTCGCCGCCGAGGCCACGGGGGTGACCGAGGATCCGAGCAACCCGATCCACGCTCTCTACGGCGAGAACGCGCTCAAGTCGCGTCTGCGCGCACACCCCGACGTCGCGGCGATCCATCATGCCGACCTCGTGGGCGCCGACGCCTGACCCTCACAGCGACGCGCCGCCACCGAGTGCGACGATCTCCCGCAACGCCTGGAGATGACCGGCGAAGGCTTCCCGCCCTTCGCCGGTCGAGCGCACCCACGTTCGCTGCCTGCTCCCCAGACTCGCCTTGCGCACCGTGACGTAACCTGCGGCGTGCAGGTGGCTGATCGACTTGCTCAGCGGCGAATCGGCGCACTGCAGGATCTCGCGCAGCGTCGCGAAGTCGAGTTCGATTCCCTTACTCAGCGTCGCCAACAGCGAGAACCGGAGCGGCGACGCGAAGTTGTCATCGAGTCGCGTGCGCGGATGGGCGGACCGGTCAGCCACGCACACCACGCCCCGGCACGAACGTCAATCCGACGAAGAGCAGCACGACGCCGCATCCGGCGATCACACCCGCCGTCGCTCCACCCTCCGCGCGCCCGACGTCGAAGACCGTCAGCCCGACCAGAAGGGCGAAGCCGATCGCGAGACCCACCTCGTGCGGCCACCGCCAGAGCGCTCCGATGGCGGGAAGACCGAGATCGGTCGCACCGGCGCAGAACCAGGCGAGCACGCACAGGGCGAGCAGCAGCAGCAGGAGCACGCTCGCGAGGACGCCCGCCGGGGCGACGGAGAGCATCAGGAGCGCTCCGAGAACGACACCGACGCCGAGCGTGCCGACACGGGTGAAACGCCACTGCAGTCCGCTGCGCTGAGCGGACCCGCTGAAGATCTGACCGTAGACGAGGAAGGCGAACAGAAGGGCCTGCGCTCCGCCGTCCGCCGACCGGCGAAGTGCGATCACGCTGGCCACGAGGAAGGCGGCCGTGACCACCGCACTGACGATCTGCAACCACGCGAGCGCCCGCCGATCGACGGCGCGCTGCCGACGACCGGTCACCGCTTCTTACTTTCCTCCGGGAAAGCGGGAGCGAGATCAACCCCTCCGGGAAATGACGAAGGCCGCCCCACACCTGGGGCGGCCTTCTCAAGAATGTTCTGCGCGATTGTACGCTGGCGTGCTCTGCCTTATCGGCGAAGACCCAGGCGAGCGATCAGCGAGCGGTAACGCTCGATGTCGACGCTCTGGAGGTAGCCGAGGAGACGACGGCGCTGACCGACGAGCAGGAACAGGCCACGACGCGAGTGGTGGTCGTGCTTGTGCTCCTTCAGGTGCTCGGTGAGGTCCTTGATGCGCTGCGTCAGCATTGCGGCCTGCACCTCGGGGGATCCGGTGTCACCGGGGTGCGTCGCGTACTCTTCGATGATCGCCTTCTTGACGTCTGCTTCGAGTGCCATAGATTCGATCCCCTTTCAGCTTGTTGCGCGGCGCCCGACGCCTGATGCGAGGGCTCTCTTTATCCGCGGCCGATCAAACGGCAACCTGAAGAGTCTACCAGCCCCAGCCCCCTGCCGACGACCGCGATCCGCGCCCACCCGTTCCCCCTCGGATACGCTCGAGAGGTGCAGCACGGCCAGGCATCGCGATGAGCGGATCACGCGGACATCTCATCGACCTCTCCCCTCTGAAGGCGAGCCCCGCGTTCGCTCGGATGTGGATCGGATCGGCCCTCGCCGGCATCGGCGGGCAGCTGACACTCGTCACCGTGATGCTGCACGTGTTCAGCCTCACCGGCAGCACCTTCGCGGTCTCGATGATCGCGGTCGCAGGGCTCGTCCCGATGATCCTCGCCGGACTCTACGGCGGCATGCTCGCCGACGCGTTCGACCGACGACGCGTCGCACTCATCGCCGCGACGGTCACCTTCGCGTCCACAGCGCTGCTCGCCGCGCTGACCTGGACCGGCTCGGAGACGATCTGGTGGCTCTACGCCCTGAGCATGATCACCGCGGCCGCGAACTCGGTCGGCATGGCGACCCGCACCGCCATCGTTCCGCGCCTGATCCCGCGCGACCTGCTCGCGCCGGCATCCGCTCTGAACGGGATCTCGATGGGTCTCACCGTCATGGCGGGCCCGGCCCTCGCCGGGATCCTGGTCGCCCTGACCGGGTACGGATGGACCTACACGATCGACGTCGTCCTCATGCTGTCGATGTTCCTCGGACTCTGGACCCTGCCCGCACTCCGCCCCGAAGGCGACATCGTGCGCCCCGGACTGGCCTCCCTCGTCGATGGCTGGCGATTCCTCCGACGGGCCGGCAACATCCGCATGCAGTACATCGTCGACATCATCGCGATGACCTTCGGCCAGCCGCTCGTGCTCTTTCCCGCCCTCGGCACGATCCTGCTGGGCGGTGGCGCGGTGACGACGGGCCTCCTCACCGCCGCCGTCGCACTGGGCACCTTCGCCTCGAGCCTGTTCTCCGGCCGCGTGGTGCAGTACCGCTGGCACGGACGCGGCATCGCCCGTGCCGTCCAGGCGTACGGCGCGTCAATCCTGGCGTTCGGGATCGTCCTACTCACGGGCGTCTTCCTCCCGCCGGCTTCCGAGGCCGCACCGAACATCGCCCTCATCGTCGTGGCGTGCATCGCACTCGCGTTCTCCGGAGCGGCCGACAACGTGAGCTCGATCTACCGCAACACCATGATGCAGGCGGCGGTGCCCGATGCCATGCGCGGCCGCCTCCAGGGCGTCTTCATCGTCGTCGTGGCGGGTGGGCCCCGGGTCGGCGCGCTGTACGCAGGCACCCTCTCGACGTTCACAGCGCTCTGGTTCCCGCCCGTGCTGGGCGGGGTGATCGTGATCGCGCTGGTCGCCGTCCTCATGCGGCGCAGCGCGCGCTTCCGCGACTACGATGCAGAAAACCCCGAGCCGTGAACGGCCCGGGGTCCTCATCGCACGCGGATCAGTCCTGCTGCAGTGCAGCCTGCAGGTCGAGGTTGATCGTGACGTCCTTGCCGACGAGCACGCCGCCGGTCTCGAGGGCGGCGTTCCACGTCAAGCCGAAGTCCTCGCGGTTGATGACGGCCTTGGCCGATGCGCCGGCCTTGTAGTTGCCCCACGGGTCGGAACCGAAGCCTCCGAAGTCGACCTCGAAGCTGACGGGCTTGGTGATGCCGCGGATGGTGAGGTCACCGTCGACGTACAGCTCGCCGTTCTCGGCACGGGCACCGGTGGAGACGAAGTCCATGGTCGGGAAGTTCTCGGTGTCGAAGAAGTCGCCCGAACGCAGGTGCTGGTCGCGACCCTCGTCCTTCGTGTCGACGGACGAGACGTCGACGCTCGCCTCGACCTTGGTCTCGAGCGGGTTCTCGGGAGCGATCAGCGTCGCGCTCTTCACGCCGAAGGTGCCGCGCACCTTCGAGATCATCATGTGACGGACGCTGAAGGTGACCTCGCTGTGGGAGGGGTCGAGGACGTAGGTGCCGGGGCGGTAGCCGGGGATGTCGATGCTGGTCATGGGATCTCCTTGGGACGTGGGGGCCGCTCGAATGGCGACAGGAAAGGGAACCGTGCTCTCGAAAGATATATTCCCATGAATAAGAATCTCCTGAGTGCAACGGAAGACGCCCCGCCCGCGAACGGGACGAGGCGTCTTCGTGAACGCCGTGGGATCAGCCGACGGCGACGAGGTCGATGATGAAGATCAGCGACTTGCCGGAGAGGAAGTGTCCTCCCCCGGCCGGTCCGTAGGCGAGGTGCGGCGGGATGGTGAGCTCGCGACGGCCGCCGACCTTCATGCCGGGGATGCCGTCCTGCCAGCCCTGGATCAGGCCGCGCAGGGGGAACTGGATGGTCTCACCGCGGCCCCACGAGGAGTCGAACTCCTCGCCGGACTCGAACTCGACACCGGCGTAGTGCACGGTGACGGTGTCGCCGGGCTTGGCCTCGGTGCCGTCACCCTCGATGATGTCGCGGATGACCAGCTCTGCGGGGGCAGGACCGGTGGGGGCGTCGAACTCGGGCTTCGTACGATCAGTCATGACTCCATCCAACCCGAGTGGACGCCGACCGGTCAACGCGACCGCACCTGCTCACAGCGAACACCCGACGAAGTCGCCCTTGACACTCCCGGGAGGCGGGTGCACCCTGGTTTCAAGCCAACTCAGCGCCCGGGAGACATGCAGGCATCGCCGCAGCACCGGGCGCTGAGTCTGTTCGGGGCGGGGTCCCACCCCGGGTCGCTCAGTACGCGAGCAGCGCGGCGCGCGTCGCACGGGTGCGGATGAGGAGCGCGCGCTCGTCGTCCGACGCGAGCGGATCCCGTCCGGTGATCGCCCGCTGGCGGACGGATGCCAGCGTCGTCGCGTCCTTGATGAACTCGCGCATCAGGGGTCGACGATCTCCGCGCAACCGCGCCGCCCAGGCCATTCCGACCTTGCGCCCCGCCGGTGTCGCGAGCATCGTGACCTCCTCGGGAGTGAACCACCCCGCTGCCGCGTAGTCGCTCAGACGCGCCTTCGTCAGTCGCGCCTCCTCCCGGCGCAGCGCGACGATGCCGATGATGAAGCCGGCGAACAGCGGGACCTGCAGCGTGAAATACAGCAGGAAGAAGTCGGCGTAGGTCGCGGATCCGTTCCACAGCGCGTGCAGCAGGATCGCGCCCAGCAGGCCGAGGAGCCCCGCGCCGAGGGCCGCCCATGCCGAGGAGTGGCGGCGTGCTGCGAGTCCGATCGCGAGTCCCGTCAGTGACGTGAACATCGCATGGGCGAACGGAGAGAGGAGCGCGCGTACGACGAAGGTCACCGAGAGCTGCTCTCCCCCGCCCTCGATCAGGCTGATCGCGAAGTACTGGATGTTCTCGGTGAACGCGAACCCCGCGCCGACGAGCGCGCCGTAGACGACGCCGTCGATCGGACCGTCGAACGCGCGACGTGCCACGAGGAAGATGAGGAAGACGCCGAATCCCTTCCAGAACTCCTCGACGATGGGCGCCTGCACGACCGCGGCCAGCTCCTCCGAGCGGAAACCGAAGGCGAAGGTGAGCGCGAGATCGACCAGCAGTGTGAGGCCGACCGCAGCGACGGCACCCCACGCGATCGCGAAGATCACGAGACTCTTAGGCTCGGGCTCCCATCGATCGATCAGTCTCACGCCGAGGAACACGATCGCGAGCGGGATGAGCGCGAGCACCAGCCCGATGACGGATGCCGAGGGCCCGAGTGCCACGACGAAGTACCCGATCAGCGCCAGGAGGAGGAGCCCGAGGAATCCGAAGAGCCAGATCGATACGCTGCGCCCCTTGCGCGTCGGCACGGGGAGCGCCGGCAGCCCCTCGGCGGGAGAGGGCGCGGCCGGAGCGGGCGGCGTGTACGGCGTCGGCTGCGCGAGAGCGGAGGCATAGGCCGGCTGCTGCGAGAACTGCCGAGGCATGTACGCCGACTGCGCGTACTGCTGCTGCGAGAACTGGGGGGCGGGCGCCTGCTGCGGGGCGGGAGGCTGCTGCACGGCTGGAGGCTGCTGCGGAGCGGGAGGCTGCTGCGGAGCGGGAGGCTGCTGCGGAGCGGGAGGCTGCTGCGGGGCCGGCGGCGGGGTGTACGGCGAGGGCTGCTGCGGCTGGGACGGTCCTCCGAAACTCATAGCCACGAGCATAGGGGCCACAGCGGTGCCGGTAGCGGTATACCGGACGCCTCCGCGGACAGGGCGCAGCCACCGGGTAGCGTAGAGGCATGCGGTTCGCTCATCTGCGCCGTCCGGATTCCCTCTCTGCGGTTCTCGCCGTGGTGGAAGACGCCGACGCCATCCTCGTCTCCGACCTCCTCACCGACGCTCCGGCGACGCTGCAGCAGCTCATCGAACGCGGGGACACCGCACTCGACCTGCTCCGCTCCGCCCTCGCCGACGGCGCCGCGCCCCGGCATCCGCTCGCCGATTGGTCGTTCGCCTCGGCGGTTCTGGCGCCCCCGGCCGTGCTGGCCGTGGGACTGAACTACGCGGCCCACTCGAGCGAGCTGGGTCTCAAGACCGACGCCGCACCGACCGTCTTCACCCTGTGGCCGAACTCGCTGACGGGTCACCAGCAGACGACCTCCTGGCCCCGCGCCCTCAGCGAAGCGGTCGACTACGAGGCGGAGCTCGGTGTTCTGATCGGCACCCCGGCGAAGAACGTCGCGGCGAGCGATGCACTCTCCCACGTCTGGGGCTATACGGTCGTCAACGACATCACCGCGCGGAACATCCAGTTCGCGGAGGCGCAGTGGTCGCGTTGCAAGTCCTTCGACGGCTTCACTCCGACGGGTCCCTTCGCGGTGACCGCCGACGAGATCGCCGACCCGCAGGATCTGCACATCTGGACCGTCGTCGACGGTCACACCGTGCAGGACGCGACGACCGGCCAGATGGTGCGCTCGGTCGCGACGCTCATCGCGCACCTCTCGCAGTCGCTCACGCTGCTGCCCGGCACGCTCATCTCCACCGGCAGCCCGGGCGGTGCCGGCTACTCCCGCGATCCGCAGATCTTCCTCCGCGACCGTTCGACCGTCACCGTCGGCATCGACGGCATCGGCGAACTCACGACGCACTGCCGCATCCTCGACTGATCGTCGTCGGTGCGCGGAATCGCAGAAGGGCGGATGCCGAAGCATCCGCCCTTCTGCCGTCTCCGCTCAGATCTCGATGAGATCGTCGGTCGGGATGATCGGGATCGCGGCCGTGACGGCCTCGAGTCCGGACAGACGCGCGGGCGACAGCTGCTTGGTGACCTCTTCCCGCGACATGAGGCCGGCCTCGACGACCAGGTCGGCGACGCTCCGGTTGGTGAGCAGAGCGGTCTTCGCGAGCGCTGCCGCGGCCGCGTACCCGATGAAGGGGGTGAGCGCCGTGATCACGCCGACCGAGGCACCCACCATGGTCCCGAGGCGGTCGCGGTTGGCCGTGATGCCGTCGACGCAGTTCACCCGGAGGGTCCACATCGCCTGGCGCATCCAGGTGATCGACTGGAAGATCGAGTGCGCGATCACCGGCTCGAAGGCATTGAGCTGGAGCTGCCCGCCCTCGACCGCCATCGTCACCGTCATGTCCGCGCCCACGACGGCGAAGGCGACCTGGTTGACGACCTCGGGGATCACGGGGTTGACCTTGCCCGGCATGATGCTCGAGCCCGCCTGGCGGGCGGGGAGGTTGATCTCGCCGAAACCGGCCTGCGGTCCCGACGAGAGCAGGCGCAGGTCGTTGCAGATCTTCGAGAGCTTGATGGCGTTGCGCTTGAGCGACGACGAGAACGACATGAACGCACCGGTGTCGCTCGTCGACTCGACGAGGTCGGTGGCGGTCTCGAGGTCGAGGCCGGTGATCTCACGCAGGTGCTTGAGGACGGCGGGCGCGTAGTCGGAGTGGGTCGTGATGCCGGTGCCGATCGCCGTCGCGCCCATGTTGATCTCGAACATGAGCGAGGCGTTCTCGGTGAGCCGGCTGTGATCCTCGCCGAGGGTCGTCGCGAAACCGTGGAACTCCTGGCCGAGCGTCATCGGCACGGCGTCCTGCAACTGCGTGCGTCCGACCTTCAGTACGTCGTGGAACTCCCCTGACTTCGCCAGGAACGATCGGCGCAGCAGGTCGAGCTCCTCGAGCAGCGCCCGCAGGGTCAGCGACAGGCCGATCTTCACGGCGGTCGGGTACACGTCGTTGGTGGACTGGCTGCGGTTGGTGTGGTCGATCGGCGAGAGGAACGCGTAGTCGCCCTTCTCGTGTCCCGCCATCTCGAGCGCGATGTTGGTGATGACCTCGTTCGCGTTCATGTTCGTCGAGGTGCCGGCACCGCCCTGGATCACCCCGACCGTGAACTGGTCGTGGAACTCGCCGTCGATGACGCGCTGGGCCGCGCGGTCGATCAGATCCGCCCGCTCCGGGTCGAGCACTCCGATCTCGCGATTCGCGCGGGCACTGGCCTGCTTGACCATCGCGAGGGCGCGAACGAGATCCGGGTAGACCGAGATCGGGCGCTTCGTGATCGGGAAGTTCTCGTCGGCGCGGGCGGTGTGGATGCCCCAGTACGCGTCGGCGGGAATCTCCATGCTCCCGAGGGAGTCGGTCTCAGTACGGGTCAGGGTCGGCGCGGCAGATGCCATGTCACATCCTTGTGGGTCGTGGCGAATGAGTGGAGTGGGGGATGACTCCAGTCTACGCCCGCGCCTTCGCCGCGCTCGGGGCACCGCATCAGCGCGTCGGCTTCCGCGAGAACGCCTCCAGACGCGCCTCGGGATCCAGCGCCGCCATCTTCTCGAGCCACGCCTCCGAGAAGTACTCGCCGGTGGGCGCCGTCGTCACCGGCACGACGGTATGCGTGATGGTGTCGGGGTACACGTGCACGAGGTTGAACGCTTGCGCGGCATCCATCCCGTTGACCTCGGCCGCCGGACGCGCGACGTTCATGGTGTAGCAGGTGGCGGAGGCGACGCTCACGGGCACCCCGGCGAACACCCCGGTCGACGAGTAGTGGAGGTGGCCGGCGAGGATACCGCGTACATCACTCCCCCGGATCACGGCCTCGAGCTTCTCCTGATGGCGCAGTTCGAGGATGTCGAACAGCGGGAGGTGGCTCGGCAGGGGCGGGTGGTGCATGGCCAGCAGCGTGCCCTGCGGAGCCGGGGTCCGCAGAACGTCGGCGAGCCAGGCGAGCTGGCCGTCGTCGAGGTCGCCGTGGTGCCAGCCGGGCACCGAGGTGTCGAGCGCGATGATGCGCAGGCCGTCGATCTCCCAGACACCCGTGACGGGCTCCTCCGTCGCGGGCGCGTCCAGCAGTCCCTCCCGCAGCGCGGGTCGCTCGTCGTGGTTGCCCGCGACCCAGATCACCCGCGTCCCGAGTTCCCGGGCGACCGGCTCGACCGCGGCACGCAGGCGACGATAGGCGTCGGGCTCCCCCAGATCGGTCAGGTCACCGGTGAGGACGATCGCTGCCGGAGAGGGGTGAACCGCTCGGATGGCGACCAGCGTGCGCGCGAACGTGTCGTCGACGTTGTAGCGCCCGCCCAAGCGCGCGCCTCCGGCGAGGAAGTGCGGGTCGCTGACATGGATGATCGTGTGCGACGCCGGCTGATGCCGACCGAAGACGTAGGGCCCTGGCATGGCACCAGCCTACGACGGGGGTGGGACGCCGGAGCGCCCTGGGCCGTCAGTGGCCGACGACGATGATGATGATGCCGGCGACGACCGCGAGCGCGCAGAGGGCGAAGCATCCGTACGCACCGACGAGCGACAGGCGCTTCTGCCCGTCGGTGAGCGGACTCTTGCGCGCCGCCTTGGCGGCCTGCTTCTCGGCTCGCCGGAGGTCCTTCTCGGTGATGACCGTGATCGCGTCCGTGAACTCCGCGGGGCTCACGACGGGAGCGTGCCCGCTGCGCACCAGCAGGCGCAGACCCAAGGCGTAGAAGGTGACGATCGCGACGGCGCCGATCAGCGCCGCGACGAACACCTGGAAGAAGGCGAGCCAATCGATGGAGACGCTCATTCGCCCGTTCCCTTCTCGGTGCCGGCCTCGTCGCGGACCGCGGTCGTGCTCGTCGTGCGCGTGCCGTTCTTGCCCTGCGCACGCGCATCCGCCTTCGCCTGCTTGCGGGCCTTGGCTTCGGCCTTGGCCTGCTCGATCCGCTGCTGGCGGCGCGTGGGCGGCGGGGCATCCGGCAGATCGATCGCGAGGCCGGACTCGGCCACATCGCTCATCGCGTTCGCGGGCGTGACCGCGTCACGCCGCGAGCGCAGGAAGAGCCCGATGATGACGGCGAGGGCGAGGACCGCGTCGATCGCGATTCCCCAGCCTCCGAGCCAGAGGGCGATGAGCGCGGCCAGCGCGCCGACCGCGCCGGCGGCCGGAAGCGTGAGGAGCCATCCGATCGCGATGCGACCGGCCGTCCGCCAGCGCACCGTCGACCCGCGGCGGCCCAGACCGGAACCGATCACCGAGCCGGAGGCGACCTGCGTCGTCGAGAGCGCGAAGCCGAATGCGCTCGAGGCGAGGATCGTCGCCGCCGTCGCGCTCTCGGCCGAGAAGCCCTGCGCCGGCTTCACGTCGGTGAGGCCCTTGCCGAGGGTGCGGATGATCCGCCATCCGCCGAGGTACGTGCCGAGAGCGATCGTCACCGCACAGGCGATGATCACCCAGAGGTACGGGTCGGCCTGATCGGCGTTCTGCCATCCCACGGTGATGAGGGCCAGGGTGATGACACCCATCGTCTTCTGCGCGTCATTGGTTCCGTGCGCGAGTGCGACGAGCGAGGACGTGAAGATCTGCCCCCAGCGGAAACCGTCACGGCCGTCGGGCTTGCCGTCGTAGCGACGGGTGATCGAGTACGCCGCCTTGGTGGCGACGAAGGCGATGATCCCGGCGGTGACCGGCGCGATCAGAGCGGGAAGGATAATCTTCGACAGCACCATCCCGAAGTCGATGCCCTGCACGCCCACGCCCACCAGCGTGGCGCCGATGAGACCGCCGAACAGCGCGTGCGACGAGCTCGAGGGCAGCCCGAGCAGCCACGTGAGCATGTTCCAGGTGATCGCGCCGATGAGCCCGGCGAAGATCATCGGCAGGAAGACGGCGGCTTGGATGCCGTCCTCGTGGATGATCCCGTGCGAGACGGTCTTGGAGACCTCGGTCGACAGGAAGGCGCCGACGAGGTTCAGCACCGCGGCGAGGAGCACGGCGGTCTTGGGCTTGAGGGCACCGGTGGCGATGGGCGTGGCCATCGCGTTCGCGGTGTCGTGGAAGCCGTTGGTGAAGTCGAAGAAGAGTGCCAGCAGGATCACCAGCACGACGAGGAGGGCTGCGGTTTCCACCGTTCGCTTTCGGTCGTTGAGGAAGAGGGAGATGTCGACGAGATCGACGTGACGAACGAAGAGTTCACCGTGGGTTTGACTTCCGTTAACCGGCCCCGTTGAATCCTCCCACCGTCCCCGGTGCCGGTCAACTCGACCTGGGATAGCGTGGAGCGGTGACCAACGCCCCGATCGCAGACCGACGCTCGACCCTCCGCACCCACCACGGCGACACGTTCGACGACCCGTACGAATGGTTGCGCGAGAAGGAGTCCCCCGAGGTCGTCGCGCACCTCGAGGCCGAGAACGCGCACACGGATGCCGAGACCGCGCACCTCGCCGGACTCCGCGAGACGCTGTTCGAGGAGATCAAGGGCCGCGTGCAGGAGACCGATCTCTCGGTGCCGACCCGCCGCGGCGACTGGTGGTACTACAGCCGCACGGTCGAGGGGGCGCAGTACCCGATCCACTGCCGTGCGGCGGCCGACGCCGACGACTGGACTCCCCCGCAGCTGACGCCGAACGTCGCCGTTCCCGGCGAGGTCGTGCTCCTCGACGGGAACGTCGAGGCCGAGGGTCACGAGTTCTTCTCCCTCGGAGCGTTCGACACCTCCGACGACGCGACGAAGCTGCTCTGGTCGACCGACTTCGAGGGCGACGAGGTCTACACGATCCGTGTGCGCGACCTCACCACCGGCGAGACCCTGGCCGACGAGATCCCGAACACCGCCGGCGCGTTCTTCACGCCCGACGGCTCGGCCATCCTCTACACGACGCGCGACGACGCCTGGCGTCCCGACACTCTCTGGCTGCACGCGCTCGGAACCCCGGTGTCCGAGGACGTCCAGCTGTTCCACGAACCCGACGAGAAGTTCTGGCTCGGCGCGGGCATCACCCGCAGCCGGAAGTACCTGGTCATCGGCGTCGGCTCGAGCATCACGAGCGAGGAGTACCTGGTCGATCTCGCCGGGCCTCTCACGGCGGCGCCGCGGATCGTCTGGCCGCGCGCCGAAGGCGTCGAGTACTCGGTCGAGCACGCGGTCGTCGATGGTGAGGACCGGCTGCTCATCCTCCACAACGACGATGCCCTCGACTTCGAACTGGTCTCGGTCGCGGCCGAGGCACCCCAGGGTGCGCGACGCATCATCCTGCCGCACGAGCCCGGTCGGCGGCTGCTCGGCGTCGATGCGTTCCGCGACTTCGCGACGGTCGAGTACCGGGCGGAAGGCCTGGAGCGGGTGGGTCTGCTCGACTACACGACGGATGCCGTCGCGGACATCCCCTTCGACGAACCGCTGTACTCGGCCGGAGTGAGCGGCAACCCGGAGTGGCACTCCCCCTTCCTCCGCATCGGGTACACGTCGTTCGTCACTCCGGGCACCGTGTACGACCTCGACCTCGCGACGAAGGAGCTGCTGCTCCGCAAGCGCGTCACCGTACTCGGCGGCTACGACCCGACCGAGTACGGGCAGCGGCGGGACTGGGCGACGGCCGACGACGGCACCCGAGTGCCGATCTCGCTGGTGTGGAAGAAGGAGTTCGGAGCCCCGGGCGAAACTCCGCGCCCTCTGCACCTCTACGGCTACGGCTCCTACGAGCACTCGATCGATCCCGGGTTCTCGGTGGCCCGCCTGTCGGAGCTCGATCGCGGCGTCGTCTTCGCCGTGGCGCACGTCCGCGGCGGCGGCGAGATGGGCCGCCAGTGGTACGAGGACGGCAAGCTGCTGCACAAGCGCAACACCTTCACGGACTTCGTCGCGAGCGCGCGTCACCTCGTCGACACCGGGGTGACCGCTCCCGACCGCCTCGTCGCCGAGGGCGGCAGCGCCGGCGGACTCCTGATGGGCGCCGTCACCAACCTCGCTCCCGAACTGTTCACCGGCGTGCTCGCCGCCGTCCCGTTCGTGGACGCCCTCACGACCATCCTCGATCCGTCGCTCCCCCTCACCGTCATCGAGTGGGACGAGTGGGGCGATCCACTCCACGACGCCGACGTCTACGCGTACATGAAGTCCTACTCGCCGTACGAGAACGTCCGCGACGGCGTGCAGTACCCGCGCATCCTCGCGGTGACGTCGCTCAACGACACGCGCGTCCTCTACGTCGAGCCGGCGAAGTGGGTCGCCCGTCTGCGGGAGGCCGGAGCATCCGACGTCCTGCTCAAATGCGAGATGGTCGCCGGGCACGGCGGGGTCAGCGGGCGCTACAACTCCTGGCGAGAGCGTGCGTTCGAGCTCGCCTGGCTGCTCGACACGCTCGGTCTCGCCGACTGACCGCGCGAAGAGAAGGCGATCGCGCCGCATGAGTCCGTTCCGTCGAGGAGCGGCCCGATGCGGCGCGATCGCCTGATTCGAGCTGACGCGCTCAGCCGAAGAGGGCTGCGGCCTCGTCGTACCGGCTGCGGGGAACCGTGTTCAGCTCGCCCAGCGCCTCGGCGAACGGCACCTCGACGATGTCGGTGCCGCGCAGCGAGACCATGCGGCCCCAGGACTCGGCGACGAGCGAATCCGCCGCGTGCAGGCCGAGGCGTGTCGCGAGGACCCGGTCGAATCCGGAGGGCGACCCTCCGCGCTGGATGTGTCCGAGCACCGTCGAACGCGTCTCGATACCGGTGATGCGCTCGATCTCGGGGGCGAGCACCTCGCTGATACCACCGAGCCGGGGACGGTTGAACGCGTCGAGCCCCTTGTCGCTGTACGCGGTGTCCATCCCGGTGAGCGTGAATCCCTCGGAGACGACGACGAGCGGCGCACGACCGCGGTCGTGCGCGCTCGAGACGAGAGCGGTGATCTCGTCGATCGACATCGGCACCTCGGGGATGCAGATGACGTGCGCGCCGGCGGCCATACCCGCGTGCAGTGCGATCCACCCGACGTGGCGGCCCATGACCTCGGCCACCATGCAGCGCTGATGCGAATCGCCGGTGGTGCGCAGGCGGTCCATGGCATCGGTGGCGATGTTCACCGCGGTGTCGAAGCCGAACGAGTAGTCGGTCGCTCGCAGATCGTTGTCGATCGTCTTCGGCACACCGATCACGTTGATGCCGTCGTTCGCGAGACGGTTGGCGGCCGCGAGCGTGCCCTCTCCGCCGATCGCCAGGATGCCGTCGATGTTGTGCGCCGCGAGCGTCTTCGCGATGTTCTCGGCGCCGCCCCGCGGCCCCTCGTACGGGTTCGTCCGGCTGGTGCCGAGGATCGTTCCGCCGACCTTCGAGAGGCCCTTGACCTCGTGACGCGTGAGCGGGAAGAAGTCGCCGTCGACGACCCCTCGCCAGCCGTCGCGGATGCCGACGAACTCGATGTCGTAAGTGGTCGTGCCCTTGAGCACGACGCCGCGGATCACCGCGTTGAGTCCGGGGCAGTCGCCACCGCTCGTCAGGATTCCGATCTTCATGCTGTTGCCTCAGACGCTCGGGAGAAGGAAAGGGGAAAGGCGACGCTGCCTGCGATCGACACTAGTGCCATGCGCCCGTCGAGCGCCATTCGAGCACGTCGAAAACCGGAGATCTTGCCGACGAAAAAGGACCATCCGGCACAACTTCTCCGAATGGCCCTTCTCGGCCCTCGAATCGCGATCAAGAATCGTGATTCTTAACGACTTTTCACGCGCTGCGCAGCGTCTCCCGCAGCAGATGCATGAGCGCCCCGAGCTGCACGGGCTCGGCTGCCGCATCGTCGACGGCCTCGCCGTCGAGCGCACGAGCGGCCAGGCCCTGCTTCTGATCGATGAGCTCGGCGATCTTCGTGTCGATCGTGTGCGCGGCGATGATGCGCCACGCGGTGACCGGCTCGTCCTGACCGATGCGGTGCACGCGGTCGATGGCCTGCGTCTGCTCGGCCGCCGTCCACGACAGCTCGGCGAGCACGACGTTCGACGCCGCCTGCAGGTTGAGACCGACGCCCGCTGCGGTGAGGGAGCAGACCGCGATGCCGACCTCGGGGTCGCCGTTGAAGTCGTCGATCGCCTGCTGACGGACCGTCGTCGTCTGGTCGCCACGGATCGAGACCGAGCGGATGCCCGCGGCGGCGAAGTGCGCCTCCGCCTGATCCATCACGTCGATGTGCTTCGCGAAGAACACGACCTTGCCCACCGAGCGCTGCAGCTGCGCGGCGTAGTCGGCGGCGAGCGACGCCTTGGCCTGGCCGATACGCCGGACCATGGTGAAGACGTTGTCGCCCCCGGTTCCGGCGGCCTTCGACTCCTCGAGCTCGTTCTGGGCGACGAGACGCACGATGTCGTCGTCGATCTCGCCCGGCGCGAGGCCGCGATCGCCACGGGCCTCGATGATCCGACGGTAGCGGGCGGCGAGACGCTCCCCCAGCTCGCGCTCGGCCTGGCGGATGCTCCGCCCGAACTCGTCGTCGAGCTGCACGGGGAGATCGGCGATCAGCTTGTCGGGCAGGTCGGCTGCGACGTCCTTCTTCTTGCGGCGGACGATCCCCATCGAGATGACGGCGTCGCGCGCCTCGGGGTAGAACGCCTTGTCCGCCGGAGTGAATCCGGTCGCGTCGAGCTTCTCCATGAGCTCCGGACCGGGCTTCTCCCCCGTGGTCCAGCCGAGGAACCGCCAGATCGCGTCGAAGTCCTCGACGTCGTTGATCAGCGGCGTACCGGTCAGGGCCAGCATGAGCGGCTTCCCGCCGGGCGTGCGCTCGCGCACACGAGAGGCCAACGACAGCACGTTCTGCGAGCGCTGCGACGACAGGTTCTTGATGAAGTGCGCCTCGTCGACGACCATGCCGCGCAGTCCGATCGACGACAGCCACGAGAGATGCCGATCGAGGATCTCGTAGTTGACGATGAAGATGTCGGCGAAGGCGTCGATGTCGTCGCCGTCGCCCTGGATCACGGTCGCACGCCGCTGCGGCGTCCACCGCTCGACCTCGCGCGCCCAGTTCATCTTGACGACGTTCGGGACCACGACCAGGAGCGGGTAGGCGCCCGCGACCGAGGCGGCGAGAACCGACTGGGCGGTCTTGCCGAGGCCGGGCTCATCGGCCAGGAGGAAGCTGCGATGCCCGTCGCGAACCGCCTCGAGGAAGCGGGACTGATGCACCATCACCTCGAGACCCTTCGGCGAGATGTGGTCGTACTCGGGGGCCGGAGGCAGCTCCATGCTGGCGGCCGAGCCGCCCGCACCGGTCTCGAACGCCTTGTACAGCGGGCCCATCAGCTCCCAGCCGTCGAGGCGACGGCGCGGGGTGGTGGTCACGCGCGGCGTGAGATCGGGGGCGAGGAACGGGTTCGCGAGCTGGCGGGCCTCGACCGACGGCGGGGTCACCTGACGCTCGGCGATCGCCGCAGGAACGACGGAGATCTGAACCGGCGCGGCATCGGCGATGATCAACTCTTCCGGAGCGAGCTCCGCACCGGACTCGAGCAGCCAGTCGCGGCGCATGCGCTTGGCGACCGGCGAGGTCGCCTGGTCCGCTTCGAGCAGCTGGATGAGCGACGTGTCGCGCGCCGCCGTCTTGGCGAGGATGGTCGCGACGCCGTCGAGCCGCTTGAGCAGCTCGGCGCGTGCGGCATCACCGATGTCGGCATCCGCTTTGACCCTGGCGCGCTCTTCGCGTACCAGGAACGCGATCACCTGGAACTTGACGCGGTTGGTCGGTCCCAGCTTTCCGCGCTGGGACTTGGCCTCGATCTCGCGCACCTTGCGCGCGAGGATCGGGATGAGGGGCGCCTCGTCATCGCGACGAGACGACTTCTTGCGCCGTGTGGCGGCGGTTGCCGTGGTCGGCATGCTCCTCCTGAGCGTGAAGGCCGGAACGCCCCAGGGGCTCCGGCGCTCTGTTGTCCGCGTGTGGCGTGAGCCAGGACCGTGCGGATGTAGATCGATCATCTCGCCGATGCGCGCAGGACGCGGAAGATTCGACGATGACTGCGACCACTCTACGCCATCCCGGGCGGGGAACCCCCGTGGCGACGCGCGCGGCGGACCGATCAGGCGGTGTGCTCGCGCAGCACGCGCTCCGCATCGCTCACGTCGGCGGCGATCTGCGCCGTGAGCTTCTCGATGCCCTCGAAGGCGACCATGCCGCGCAGGCGCTCGGTGAACTCGACGGTGACGTCGTGCCCGTAGAGGTCGAGACCGGTCTCGCCGAGCACGTGCGCCTCGACCTGACGCTCGAGCACGTCGTCGAAGGTCGGGTTCGTCCCGACGGAGATCGCGGCGGGGTGACGGATGCTCGTGTCGTGGTCGATCAACCATCCGGCGTACACGCCGTCGGCCGGGACGAACGCATCGACGACGGCCGACAGGTTCGCGGTCGGGTACCCCAACTCCCGTCCCCGCTTGAGGCCGTGGACGACGACGCCGCGCACATCGGGCGAGCGTCCGAGCACCCGTGCGGCGCCGGTCACATCGCCGGCGATGAGGAGCTCGCGGATCCACGTCGACGACACCCGTCGTGCGGAGCCGGGAAGGTAGACGTCATCGACCACCTCGACGGTGAACCCGTGGCTGGGCCCCATCTCGCGCAGCAGCTCGGGGGTGCCCGCACCGCGGTTCCCGAAGCGGAAGTCCTCGCCCACGAGGACGGTCGAGACCCCGAGAGCCGCGACCAGGATCTCGGTCACGAAGTCCTCGGCGCTGAGCGAGGCCATCTCCTCGTCGAAGGTGAGCAGCAGCGTGGCGTCCAGACCGAGCTCGCCGAGGAGCTCGAGTTTGCGCTCCACCGTCACGACGTTCTCGGGGCAGCGGTCGGGCCGCAGGATCGCCAGCGGGTTGCGGTCGAAGGTGACGGCGACGGAACGCGCGCCCGTCTCGGCCGCTCGTTCCTCGAGCCGTCGGATCACGGCACGATGGCCGGCGTGCACCCCGTCGAACTTGCCGATCGCCACGATGCTGGGGCCGAAGCCCTCCGGGACCTCGGCGAGATCGCGGAAGACGATCACGCGTCGACCTCGACGGTCGTCCGTGCGACGTCCGGCCGGTTGGTCCGCAGCCACCAGATGCCGAACACCGGGAGCACCAGCGGGATGAAGAGGTACCCGCGTCCGAACAGCGACCACACGGTCTCGTGCTGGAACTGCTCGGGGATCAGGATGCTGAGCAGACCCACGACCAGGACACCCGTGAGCTCGAAGACGATCGCCACCCAGGCCACCGTGTACCAGCCGCGCCGCCTCGCGAGCACGAGCGCCAGGGTCGCGAGGATGTAGACGACGGCGGCGACGGCCGAGAGCGAGTACGCGAGAGGAGCCTCGTCGAACCGTCGGAAGATCTGCACGAAGCTCCGGCCGGTGGCCGCGAGCGCCATGACGGCGTAGACGATCACGAGGACGCGACCGATTCCGGTCATCCTGGTGGTGGGGGCGGTGGTGCTCATAGCGCATTCCATCCTAGATGCGCCAGAGGGGACCGACGTCCGTGTGCGGCTCCGGGTTACGCGATCTGCACGGTCCAGATGACGTGCATGCGCCACACCATGATCGCAATGGCCAGGGCGGCGACTCCGAGGATGACGGTGCTCCAGCGGCTGCGCTCCATCAACGCCCAGAGCACGGCCCCGACCGGCAGGAGCACGGCGGAGACGAGATAGACCCAGAACTCGAGGAGATCCCCCGTGGGCGGGTTCCCCACGAGCGGAGCGATGATCGCGGTGACCACCTGGGCGACCAGCAGGGCCTCGACGAGGGCGACGGCGCCGACGGACCAGTCGCTCGGGCGACGGCCGGCGAGTCCCGCCACGACGCAGAACGCTCCGGCGACGACCGCCACCACGATCTGGGCGAGGGTGAACCACAGGATCATCGGGCACTCTCCGGCATGTTCATGGCGCTCTTGAGGTCGCCTCCGCGTTTCTCGACGACACCGACGAGAACGCCCTCGTCGTCGATGGCCGCGACCAGCGGTGCATCGATCCGGCCGGCTTGGCCGGCGAGTCTCTTCCCGTGGCGCAGATCCCGCGCTTCCTCGGCGGAGACGGACAGCACGGGCAGGATGAGCTCCGCGGCCTGCGCAGGGGTGAGGACCGGAGCCCCCTCGAGGGAATCGATGTCGACGGCATCCGCGACGTCGAACGACCCCACCCGGGTGCGCCGCAGCGCGGTGAGGTGCCCGCCGACGCCCAGCGCGGCACCGAGGTCGCGGGCCAGCGACCGGATGTACGTACCGGACGAGCAGTCCACGATCACGTCGAGATCGCGGATGCCGTCACCCGCTCTGTCGCCGACGACATCGAAGCGCGAGACGACGACGTTCCGCGCGGCGAGGACGACCTCCTCCCCCGCACGGACGCGATCGTATGCGCGGCGACCGTCGACCTTGATCGCGGACACCGCGCTGGGAACCTGCGAGATCTCACCGGTCAGGGCCGAGATCTCCGCGGCGATGCGCGCATCGGAGACGTCCGCCCAGGCGGCGGGATCCGCGTACGCGGTGATCTCTCCGTCGGCGTCGTCGGTGCCCGTGGCCTGTCCGAGACGGATGGTCGCCTCGTAGGTCTTGCCGGCGCCCACGATGTAGGTGAGGAGCCGGGTGGCACCCTCGATGCCGATCACGAGCAGTCCGGTCGCCATCGGGTCGAGCGTTCCGGCGTGCCCGACCTTGCGGGTGCCGAACGCACGACGCGTGCGCGCGACGACGTCGTGGCTGGTCAGCCCTGCGGGCTTGTCGACGAGGAGGATGCCCGGCAGAACCATCCCTCCAGCCTACGGTGCCCGGCCGCACGGGCGAACACGCGGTCGCGGCTCGAATAGGCTTGTCGGATGCCGGAGACGCCCGAGAACCGCGACCGGGAGATCGCCGCCCCGGTCATCGACTGGTACCGTTCCGCGGCTCGCGATCTGCCCTGGCGTCGGCCGGAGTTCCACGAGCGTTTCGGCGCCTGGGGCGTGCTCGTGAGCGAGTTCATGCTGCAGCAGACGCCCGTCGCCCGCGTGATCCCCCGTCTCGATGCGTGGCTGGAGCGCTGGCCGTCACCGGCGGACATGGCCACGGCCTCCCCCGCCGAGGTCGTGCAGCAATGGGCGAACCTCGGCTATCCTCGCCGCGCGCTCTGGCTCCACCGTGCGGCGACGGAGGTCGTCCGCGAGCACGACGGAACGGTGCCCCGAGACGTCCCCGCGCTGCTCGCGCTCACCGGGATCGGCGACTACACCGCCCGCGCGGTGGCCGTCTTCTCCTACGGCGACCGGCATCCGGTGGTCGACACCAACACGCGCCGGGTGCTCGCGCGCGCCGTCGACGGCATCGCGCACCCGGGCCCTCCCTCACGGCGCGACCTCGCCCTGATGGAGGCGCAGATGCCGGTGGACGACTCCGCCGCCGCGGTGTTCAACGCCGCCGTCATGGAGCTCGGTGCCACCGTGTGCACCGCACGCGCGCCGATCTGCGAAGAGTGCCCGATCGCCGACCGGTGCGCGTGGATCGCCGCGGGGAGTCCCGCGACGGTGGACACGCGCCGAAAGCAGGCGGCCTACGAAGGCTCGGATCGGCAGGCGCGCGGCGCGGTGCTGCGCGTGCTCAGGGAGATCGCCCCCGCAGGGATCGCCCTGGAGGATCTGCTGCCGGACTGGCCGGATCCGTTGCAACGGGATCGCGCGATCGACTCGCTCGTCGCGGACGGGCTCGCCGAGGCCGGGAACGGCGAGATCGCGCTACCGCGCTGACTCCTCACAGCAGCTGATTGGTCCGGTGAGCCAGCACGGTGAGCTCGACCCGCGAGCGCACGCCGAGCTTCGCGAACGCCCGTCCGATGTGCACCTCGACCGTGCGCACGGAGACCACCAGCGCTTCCGAGATCTCCCGGTTGCTCGCGCCGGCCGCCGCCCGCATCGCGACCTCGAGCTCGCGCGCGGTGAGCTGTTGCGACCATGCTGCCCGGCACGCCGCCAGTGGATCGATCGCCGAAGATGCGTCATCGGCGTCGAGGGTCGCGATCCGGCGTACGACCGATCGCGCCCAGGCGTGAGCCCCCGAGAGCTCGAACAGGCTGAGCGCCGTGCGCAGGTGCTCGCGAGCGACGACCGCCTCCCCGCGGATCGCCGCACGGGTACCGAGCATCGCCTCGATGCGAGCGCGCGCGAACGGCGACCGCAGAGTGCGCGCCGCGCGCAGGACCTCGTCGCGCTCGGAGTGCCAGCGCACATCGGGAGCGGTGGCGACGCGTGTACGCAGCGACCGGGCGAGTCTGACCTCCGGGGGCTCGATGAGACGCACGACCGGTTCCTCGTCACCGCCCGGGCGGATCTCCTCGAGCCCGGGAACGGCGAACGACGTCTGCGGTGCCCCGAGCTCGCGCCACAGCCGGACGAATCCGGCGGCTCCGTCGAAGTCTCCGTCGAGGAACGCCTCGATGCCCTGATCGACCAGCAGATCGATCCGCTGAGCCGACGGCAGCGCACAGGTCAGCGCACGAGCGAACGGTCCCAGTTCTCCGAGCACGGCGAGGTCGAGCCTGCGGGCGAGAACGACACCGAGTCCGGCGAACGGCATGCTCACCGGGAGCGTCATGGATGCCGTGAGCAGATGCTCGCGTGCCTCAGCCATGTCACCGCGCCAGACCAGGAGCAGGGCGTGCGCGACCGCGCGGTACGCATCGACGAGCGGACTCCGCTCGAATCCCTCCACGAGCGGATCCACACCCGACGCGAGCGCGTCCTCATGCGCGAGCAGACGCAGCCCGACGTCGATCCGTCCGTCGAGAGCGGAGGTCAGCGCGCGCATCAGGCCTCCCGTCACCGGGCCCGTGCCCTCGGCATCGTCTTCTTCGGACTCGCCCACGAGCAGCCACGCGAGGGCGACTGCGGGGTCTCGGAGCTTCGACTCGACACCGACCCGGGCAGAGGCGTGCCGCAGCGACTCCCGCCAGGCGCGCATGCCCCGTCGGTCACCGCGCTCCGCGCACAGGGGCACGGCCAGCGCCGCTCCCCGAGCGATCGAGTACCAGTCCTCCGGTGCATCCGAGGCCGGGCGCAGCGCCTCCAGGTCGATCTCGGGAACCGACCCCTGCAGGTGAGCCTGTGCGATGAGCAGGCCGGCGAGGCCCTGCAACCGATAGCGCTCCGTTCCGTGCGGGAACAGGGTGCCCAGCCAGGCGGCAGCCTCAAGCGCGTATCCGCCCCCGATCGCGGCCGCGCCGGCGACCATCCGGGCTTCGTCGAGATCCCGCCCCGCGGCGTGCGCGGCCGCCTCGCGCGCGATCATCAGGGCGCGATCGGCGTGCCCCGCTTCCGACAGCCCTCTCGCGATCCGCGTGAGTTCGCGGGCGGATCCGGGGTCCATCTCCAGCGACGCGCGCGCTCGATGCCAGTCCGCCTCGATCGTGCGCCGCTGCCGCGCGAAAACCTCGTGCAGACGCGCGTGCACCCGGGCGGCCTCGCCCGACCCCATGCCGTCGGATATCCAGATCGCGAGTCGCCGGTCCTGGAGACGGATGCGGCCGGCGTGCAGGTCGAGATGCCCGCCGATCGCGGACGCCGCGAGATCCTCGGCCGTGCGTCCGTCGAAGGCGAGCAGCGGCTCCAGCTCGTCGGTCAGCGTCACGGCCAGCGCGAAAAGAAGAGCACGATCACGCGCCGAGAGATCGAGCCCTCGGAAGGCCTCGACGACGGCGGGCACCATCGGGAGAGGAGACGGCAGTGGAAGCAGCCCCTGGCGCTGCCCGCGCGTCAACGCGGCCGCCACCTGACGGATCGTGGGCGCACTCGCGTGCAGATCGACCATGAGGCGCGACAGCACGTGCGGCGCGCACCCGATCTGTTCGTCGATCAGCTCGCCGAGCAACGGACCGACCGTCGCCCACGCGTGACTCGTTCCTCCGGACACCACTGCGCCGTCGATGATGCACCCCCTCGCACCGGATGAGACGCTTCTCATCCGGTGCGACGGTAGCAAGCAGAACCGCGACCGCGGCGGTCATCGACCGATATACCCAACGCGTCTCCGCGCAGGCGGGATCAGCGGTCGGAGTCCTCGTCCTCCGCGCGCACGTACGGGTCGGCGTCGCCGGCGTGCGAGGCGGAGGAGGCGAGCTTCGCCACCTCGGCGTCGCGCTCCTGAGCCTGACGCAGCAGCGCGGTGATGTGGTCGGCGTTCTCCGGGAGCGCATCGGGGATGAACTCCAGCGTGGGCACCAGACGGGTGCTGAGCTGTCGCCCCACCTCGCTGCGCAGCATCCCCGTGGCCGAGGTCAGCGCCGCGCCGCTGGCGATGCGCTCCTCCTCGGTGCCGAGGACGGTGTAGAACACCGACGCGTGCTGGAGGTCACC
The DNA here is from genome assembly GCF_023091225.1 of Microbacterium galbinum. NCBI lineage: Bacteria > Bacillati > Actinomycetota > Actinomycetes > Micrococcales > Microbacteriaceae > Microbacterium > Microbacterium galbinum. The sequence continues at coordinate 777,279 of NZ_JAHWXM010000001.1, forward strand.
GCTCACGCGTACGTCGGTGATCGTCACGAAGCCGAGCCGCGGGTCGCGCAGCCCCTTCTCGAGGCGCTCGGCGAGGATCACGCGGATCCGGTCGGCGAGGCGAGCCTGTCGTTCTCCAGCCATGCTTGATTCTCTCTCTTCAACCGCCGAAGCGGCGTGAAACTGTTGCGGAGGCGATGGATGCCATCGGGATAGTCGGGGTCTTGGGGGTTCCCGTTATCCCGATGGCATCCATCGCCGGAGCGACTCAACGAGGATCAGCCGCGCGGCTTCTCCACGAGCTCGGTCGTCTCGATCTCGTCACCGATCTGGATGTCGTTGTACTTGCCGAGGCCGATACCGGCTTCGTAGTCCGTACGCACCTCGGTGACGTCGTCCTTGAAGCGACGCAGCGATTCGATCGCCAGGCCATCCGCGAGGACGACTCCGTCGCGGATGACGCGGGCCTTGGCGTTTCGCGTGATCGTTCCCGATCGCACGATGACACCGGCGATGTTGCCGAACTTCGAGGAGCGGAACACCTCGCGGATCTCGGCGACACCCGACTGGACCTCTTCGTACTCCGGCTTGAGCATTCCCTTGAGGGAGTTCTCGATCTCGTCGATCGCGTTGTAGATGACCGAGTAGAACCGGATGTCCACGCCTTCGCGGGAGGCGCGCTCGCGCGCCTTCGTGTCGGGGCGGACGTTGAAGCCCACGATGATCGCGTTGTCGATCGTCGCGAGGTTGACGTCGGACTCGGTGATCGCACCCACACCGCGGTGGATGATGCGCAGCTGGACGGAGTCGTCGACCTCGATCTTGAGCAGCGATTCCTCGAGCGCCTCGACGGCACCCGAGACGTCACCCTTGATGATGAGGTTGAGCGACTCGACCTTGCCCTCTTCGAGCGCACGGGTGAAGTCCTCGAGCGAGATGCGCTTGCGGGCCTTGGCCAGCTGCGCATTGCGCTCGACCGCTTCACGCTTCTCGGCGATCTGGCGAGCCATGCGGTCCTCGTCGGTGACGATGAACACGTCACCGGCGCGGGGCACCGAGTTCAGACCCTGAACCTGGACCGGACGCGACGGGTAGGCCTCGAGGACCTGCTCGCCGTTCTCGTCGGCCATCGCACGCACACGTCCGTAGGCGGTGCCGGCGACGATCGCGTCTCCGACGCGGAGCGTTCCGGACTGGATGAGCACCGTCGCGACCGAACCGCGGCCCTTGTCGAGCTTCGCCTCGATGGCGACACCGCGAGCGGCCTTGTTCGGGTTGGCGGTGAGGTCGAGACCCGCGTCGGCCGTGAGCAGCACGGCGTCGAGGAGCTCCTGGATACCGGTGTTGGCGCGCGCCGAGACGTCGACGAACATGACGTCGCCACCGAACTCCTCGGCGACCAGCCCGTACTCGGTGAGCTGCTGGCGCACCTTCGACGGGTTGGCGTCGGGCTTGTCGACCTTGTTCACCGCGACCACGATCGGCACGTTCGCCGCCTGGGCGTGGTTGAGCGCCTCGACCGTCTGCGGCATGATGCCGTCGTCGGCCGCGACCACGAGGATCGCGAGGTCGGTGACCTGGGCACCACGGGCACGCATGGCCGTGAAGGCCTCGTGACCCGGCGTGTCGATGAAGGTGATGGCACGCTCGATGCCCTCGTGCTCCGTCCACACCTGGTAGGCACCGATGTGCTGGGTGATGCCGCCGGCTTCGCCCTCGATGACGTTGGTCTGACGGATCGCGTCGAGCAGTCGGGTCTTACCGTGATCGACGTGACCCATGACGGTGACGACCGGCGGACGGATCTCGAGGTCGTCGTCGCTCTCCTCCTCCAGCTCCTTCTCGAGGTCGAGACCGAAGCCCTCGAGGAGCTCCTTGTCCTCGTCCTCGGGCGAGACCATCTGGATCTTGTAGCCGAGCTCCTCGCCGAGGACCTCGAACGTGGCCTCGTCCAGGGATTCGGTGGCCGTGGCCATCTCACCCAGGTTGAAGAGGATCGTGACGAGGGTTCCGGGCTGGACCGTGTAACCGGTCAGCGTCTCGATCTTGTCGGCGAAGTCCGCGATCGACGCACCACGGCGCATGCGGATGATCTCCCCGTTTCCACGGGTGACGTTGACGCCGCCGACGACCGGGGCGCTCCGCATCTCGAACTCTTGCCGCTTCGCCCGCCGCGACTTGCGCTGCTTGCTCTTGCCGCCGCCCTTACCGAACGCACCGGCGGTACCACCGCCGGGACCACGGCCACGACCGCCGCCGCCACCGGGACGACCGGCGAAGCCACCACCGGGACGTGCGCCGGGACCGGCACCGGGTCCACCGGCGCCACCGGGACGACCGGGGCCGCCGGGACGCTGCTGGAACGGAGCACCGGGACGACCGCCCTGTCCACCGCGAGGGGCACCGGGACGGGGCGAGCCGGGACGCGGAGCACCCGGACGGGGTGCCCCGGGGCGAGGCGCCTGCGGGCGCGGGATGTTGCCCGGAGTCGGGCGCTGTCCCATGCCCTGCGCCGAAGCGAAGGGGTTGTTCCCCGGGCGAGGACCGGTGGGACGCTGTCCCATGCCCTGGGCCGAGGAGAACGGGTTGTTCCCCGGGCGCGGAGCGCCGGGCTTGGGCGCGCCGCTGTCACCGGCGGGCGCGGCGGGTGCCGGTACCTCCGGTGCAGAGGCCGCCGGGGCGGGCGCGGACGACTCCGCAACGGGAGCCTCCGCAGCGGGCGTCTCGACGACCGGTGCGGGTGCGGGCTTGGGACCGGGCTTGGGGCCCGGGGTCGGCGCCGACTTGCCGGCCGGCTTGGCCGCTGCCGGCTTGGCGGCTGCCTGCTTGGCGGCGGGGCTCGCAGCCGGAGCAGTCTCAGCGGATGCCTTGAGCGAGGGGTCGGCATCGATCGCCGCGCGCAGCTTGCGCGCCACCGGCGGTTCGATGGTCGATGAGGGACTCTTGACGAATTCGCCGAGTTCCTTCAGCTTTGCAAGTGCGACCTTGCTGTCGACGCCGAGTTCGGCGGCGATCTCGTGTACGCGTGGTTTACCAGCCACAATTCTCCTGTCTGGGGCAGTCTGCCCAGACAGGGCAGACCATTAGTCGCGGACGGGTCTCATTTCGAGCCGTTCACTTTGTTTCCATAGCCGTTCAGCCGTTTCTCGATGGTCTGCGTGTCCACAGGGGTGGACACACGGAGTGCTCGTCCGAAAGCGCGGCGCCGCAGTGCGGACGCCATGCATTCCTGCGTCGGATGCATCCACGCGCCTCGCCCCGGCAGGACGGCGCGCTCATCGATGATGAGGATTCCGTTCTGGGACACCACCCTGAGGAGGGCGGAGCGGGGAGCACGCATGCGACAGCCGACGCACGTTCGTACGGGTTCCATCTTACACCTGCGTTTCCTCTCGCTCGGCACGCGGGCGGCGCGTGCCGAGCGGACGGTGGGCGCTCAGTCCAGGACGCTGTCCGGCTGGATGTCGATCTTGGCGCCCGTGAGCTTCGCGGCGAGACGGGCGTTCTGCCCCTCCTTGCCGATCGCCAGCGAGAGCTGGTAATCGGGAACGAGGGCTCGAACGGCCTTGGTGGTGGCGTCGAGGATGAACGAGCTCGTCACCTTCGCCGGGGAGAGCGCGTTCGCGACGAAGGCCGCGAGCTCCGGGTCGTGGTCGACGATGTCGATCTTCTCCCCCGACAGCTCTTCGGTGACGGCGCGCACGCGGCGGCCGAGCTCGCCGATGCAGGCGCCCTTGGCGTTGATGGACGGGTCGTTGGCCTTGACCGCGATCTTCGAGCGGTGCCCCGCCTCGCGGGCCAGGGAGACGATCTCGACGAGGCCGGCCGCGATCTCGGGGACCTCGAGCGCGAACAGCTTGCGGACGAGACCGGGGTGCGTGCGCGAGACGGTGATCTGCGGGCCCTTCAGCCCCTTCGCCACACTCGTCACGTAGACGCGGATGCGCGATCCGTGCGTGTACTCCTCGCCGGGAACCTGCTCCTCGGGGGGCAGGATGGCCTCGACGGAACCGAGATCCACATGGATCATCCGCGGGTTCGGACCCTGCTGGATGACGCCCGCGACGATGTCGCCCTCCTTGCCGCGGAACTCGCCGAGTACGGCCTCGTCGGCGATGTCGCGGAGGCGCTGGCTGATGACCTGCTTGGCGGCGAAAGCGGCGATGCGGCCGAAGTCGCTCGGCGTGGCGTCCTCCTCGCCGATGATGGCGCCCTCGTCGTCGGAGACCGCCTGCAGAACGGCGACGTGACCGGTCTTGCGATCGAGGTCGACGCGCACGCCCTCGGGAAGGTCGCCCTCGGCCGAGACGTGCTTGGAGTAGGCGGTCAGGATCGCCTGCTCGATGATCGCGACGAGTTCGTCGAAGGGAATCCCCTTCTCCTTCTCGATTCCACGCAGCAGGCTCAGTTCGATATCCATGACGGCTCCCTATTCAGCTCTCGTCGCGCGGAATCACACACGCGACATCCGTACAACGATACCCCGCCCCCGCCACGGGTCGCCACGTCAGGCCGACGGCGACCTCTCCGGCAGCGCATCCGCGGAGGGCAGGGCGTTGATCGCGCCGATCAATCGGAACAGGTCGCCCACGCGTCGCTGATCGAGGCGGAGCGCCAGGCGAGGAAGGTCGACGGCATCGCCATCGGCGATCTCCACGGATCGCGGGGTGGCGCGCTCGATGCGGTCGGACGCCAACATCGACGCGAAGCGCTCGTTCAGGTCGGCGAGCTCGGCATCCGTCGGTTCCGCCCGGAGCCGCAGCACCAGCGTGTCCCCGAACCAGCGCAGCGAATCGTAGTTGCGCCAGAAACCCGTGATCTCCGCCCGCGCGGCGTCGACGGAGTCCGTGATCACCACTCGATCGAAATCGCCCTCCGAGATCACCCCCGCCGGCGCGAGGTGCTCGTCGACGAAACTGCGCAGCCCCTCCCAGAATCGCCCACCGGTCTCGTCGAGGAGCACGATCGGCATCGGCTCCGCCTTGCCCGTCTGCTGCAGGGTGAGGAGCTCGAACATCTCGTCGAGCGTGCCGAACCCGCCGGGCAGGCAGATGAACCCCTCCGACTCCTTGATGAGCATCAGTTTGCGGGTGAAGAAGTACTTCATCGCCACGACGTGGTCCTGACCGGACGACACGATCCCGTTGGGCTTCTCTTCGAAGGGTAGGCGGATCGAGACACCGAGCGAGAGTGCGGGCCCGGCTCCCTCCGCCGCGGCCTGCATGATCCCCGGCCCTGCACCCGTGACGACCATCCATCCATCGGTCGCCAGCGCCGCCGCGACGTCGCGGGCCTGCCGGTACAGCGGATCGTCGGTGCGCGTGCGAGCGGATCCGAAGACCGTGACCTTGGGCACACCGCGGTACGGCGCGAACAGTCGGAACGCGTCGCGCATCTCCGCGAGCGCCGCTGAAGCGATCTTGAGGTCGAGACGGTCGGTGCCGTCCTCCCCCAGCAGGATCGCGGTGCGCAGCATCCTCATCACGAGCCGACGGTCGGCATGCACTCCGGCATCGTCGAGCACGGCGTTGATCTCGGCACTCAGGGCATCGGGGAGCGGTTCGTCGATCATGCGTCCAGCGTGTCACGACCCGCTGAACGGGCGCGAGGTGCCACACCGAGAACGCGAACGCCGCGCCCCGACGGGACGCGGCGTTCGTTCGATCGTCAGCGGGAGAGTCGTTCGACGGCTTCGGCGATCGACACGGCCTCGCGGTCACCCGTGGCGCGATCCCACAGCTCGACCTGGCCCTCGGCCGCGCCGCGCCCGACGATCACGATCTTCGGCACGCCCACGAGCTCGGCATCGCCGAACTTCACACCGGGTGAGACCTTGGGGCGATCGTCGTAGAGCACGTCGAGCCCGATGCCCTCCAGAGCGGACGAGAGCTCCGCCGCGACGTCGAACGCGATCTGGTCGCGGCCGGCGGCGACGACCTGCACGTCGAAGGGCGCGACCGACGCGGGCCAGATGAGCCCCTTGTCGTCGTTGTTGAGCTCGGCGATGATCGCCAGGATGCGCGTGACGCCGATGCCGTACGAGCCCATCGTGACCGTGACGAGCTTGCCGTTGACGTCGAGCACCTTGAGACCGAGTGCCTCGGCGTACTTGCGCCCGAGCTGGAAGACGTGCCCGATCTCCATGCCGCGCGCGAGCTCCACGGGTCCGGAGCCGTCGGGGGCGGGGTCGCCGGCGCGCACGTTGGCGATCTCGACGATGCCATCGGCTGTGAAGTCGCGCCCGGCGACCACCGAGTGCGCGTGCTTCTGGTCGATGTTCGCCCCGGTGATCCAGCTGGTGCCCTCGCTGACCCGCGGGTCGACGAGATAGCGGATCCCCGTGGCGGACTCCTCGCCCAGCACCGCGCCCGTGCTCGACCACGGGCCGATGTAGCCCTTCACGAGCAGCGGATGCTTCGCGAAGTCCTCCGGGGTGGCGGTCTCGACCTCGGCCGGCGCGAAGGCCACCTCGGCGCGCTTCTCGTCGACCTCGCGGTCACCCGGGATGCCGACGACGACCAGCTCGCGCGTGCCGTCGAGGTGCGTGAGGGCGAGGACGACGTTCTTGAGCGTGTCCGCCGCCGAGTACTCCCCGTCGAGAACGGCGTTGGAATGCGCGACGAGCGTGTCGATCGTCGGGGTGTCCGGCGAGTCGAAGACGATCGGCGCGGCATCGGAGTCGAAGGCGACGGCGTCGGGCACGGCGGTGGTGAACGCCTCGACGTTCGCGGCGTATCCGCCGGCGCTGCGCACGAAGGTGTCCTCGCCGACCGGGGTCGGGTGCAGGAACTCCTCGCTGCGCGAGCCGCCCATCGCCCCGGCATCCGCCTGGACGATCACGTACTCGAGCCCCAGCCGCTGGAAGATGCGCTCGTACGCATCGCGCTGCGCCTGGTAGCTGGCCTCCAGCCCCTCGTCGGATGCATCGAAGGAGTAGGCGTCCTTCATCGTGAACTCGCGTCCGCGCAGCAGACCGGCACGCGGGCGGGCCTCATCGCGGTACTTGTCCTGGATCTGGTAGATCGTCAGCGGCAGGTCCTTGTACGACGAATAGAGATCCTTCACGAGCTGCGTGAAGGCCTCCTCATGGGTGGGCGCGAGCAGATAGTCGCCCCCCTTGCGGTCCTTCAGGCGGAAGAGCAGGTCGCCGTACTCGTCCCAGCGCCCCGTCGCCTCATAGGCCTCGCGCGGCATGAGCGCCGGGAAGTGAACCTCCTGCGCGCCGGCCGCGGCCATCTCCTCGCGCACGACGGTCTCGATCTTCGACTTGACCCGCAGTCCCAGTGGCAGCCACGCGAAGATGCCCGCCGCCTGCGGCCGGATGTAGCCGGCGCGGATCAGCAGCTTGTGACTCGCGACCTCTGCACCTGCAGGGTCTTCACGGAGAGTACGGAGGAAGAAGTTCGAAAGACGAGTGACCACGGGCCAAGTCTACTGACCCGTGGCCGTCGTCTTTCGGCCGATGACTCAGTTGAGCGCCGGGAGCCCCTCGGGCACGACGCCACCCTTGTAGAGGCTGGCGGCGAGCTCCTGCAGCGCCGTCAACGCGGCTCGCTGCGGGAGCGGGCCGTAGGAGATACGGGCGACGCCGAGCTTCTCGTACTGGGCGGCGCTGAGCGCGCCCGGCAAGCCGATCACGCTCACCTTCCGCTCGCCGATACCCTCGACCAGCTGGCGAGTGACGTGGGCGTCGAGGATGCCGGGTACGAACACCGACGTGGCGCCGGCATCGATGAACGCGCGACCGCGCTGGATCGCGTCGGCGACGCTCTGTTCGACCGGGCGCCCGCCGGCGCGGACGAACGCGTCGGTGCGTGCGTTGAGGGCGAACGGCACGCCCTCCGCCTCGGCCGCCCTGACGATGGCTTCCACCACGGCGACCGACTCGTCGAGGGGCTTGAGGCGATCCTCGACGTTCGCGCCGACGACACCGGCGGCGATGGCGAGACGCGTGGTCTCCCCCGCGTCGTCGTAACCGTCGTCGAGGTCGGCGGTGACCGGCACGTGGACGGATGCCGCGATCCGGCCGACCATGTCGAGCATGATGTCGCGCGGGATCGTGCCGTCGTCGTAGCCGAACGATGCGGCGATGCCGTGACCGGCCGTCGCGATCGCCCGGGTCTCGGGGAGCTTGGCGACCGCTCGCGCGGACACCACATCCCATACGTTCACGACGCGGAGGATCTCGGGGGCGTCATAGAGGTCGACGAGGGTCTGAGCCTTGGCTGAAGTGGTCATGTCCTCCACGCTAACGCGAACCCCCGACGATCGGGCCGCAGGGAATCGCCCCGTGACAATCCTCCGCGTGAGGATCCGCCTAGTGTGGACGCATGCCGCAGCGTCGTTCGCACGTCGACCCCTCCGCCGCGCAGACCGAGCTCGCCGTCGCGCTCTCGGCACTGCGTGCAGACCTCGATGCCCCGGTCGACTTTCCCGCCGAAGCGCTCGACGAAGCACTCTCCTCCCCGTCGCCGCCGCCCGAGCTCGACCTGCGCGATGTGCCGTTCGCGACGCTCGACCCGCCCGGCTCCCGCGATCTCGACCAGGCGTTCCATCTCGAGCGCGCCGGCCGCGGGTACACCGTGCGCTACGCGATCGCGGATGTCCCCGGCTTCGTCTCCCCCGGGGGCGCCGTCGATGTCGAGGCGCGGCGCCGCGGCCAGACGCTCTACGCCGCCGATGGATCGATCCCGCTGCATCCGCCCGTGCTGAGCGAGGACCGCGCCTCCTTGCTCCCCGACGTCGATCGCCCCGCTCTCGTATGGACCTTCGGTCTCGACGGTGACGGAACCGTCGTCGGCACCTCACTCGAACGAGCGCTGATCCGGTCGCGGGTGCAACTCGAGTACGCCAGCGCCCAGGATGCGGTCGACCGTGGCGAGGACGGACCCGTCTCCCTCCTGCCCGAGATCGGCCGGCTGCGCATCGCGCAGGAGCGAGCCCGGGGCGGCGCCAGCCTGAACCTGCCCGACGAAGAGGTCGTCCGGACCGACGCCGGCGGATACGCGATCCGACGGCGCAGCCCCCTCCCCGTCGAGGAGTGGAACGCGCAGTTGTCGCTCATGACGGGCATGGCGGCCGCCTCGCTCATGCTCGAGGCGGAGGTGGGGATCCTGCGCACGATGCCCCGCCCCGACGACGCGGCGTTCGACACGTTCCGTCGACAGGCGGCGGCGCTGGGACGGCCCTGGACCACCGGCGACTACGGCGACTTCCTCCGGAACCTGGACCGCAACGACCCGCTCACTCTCCCCGTGCTGCAGGCGGCCGCGACCCTGTTCCGAGGTGCCGGCTACGCGACCTTCGACGGCTCGACACCGACCGACACCGTGCAGGCCGCGATCGCCGCGCCCTACGCCCACGCGACGGCGCCGCTGCGCCGACTCGTCGACCGATGGACGCTGACGATCTGCCTCGCCGTGTCCCGCGGTGAAGCCGTGCCCTCGTGGGTGCGGGACTCGCTCGCCGACCTGCCCGGTCTGATGCAGGACTCGTCGCAGCGCGCCTCCCGGCTCGACGCCGCCACCGTGAACGCCGTCGAGGCCGCGCTCATCACCCCGCTGGTGGGTTCCCGGGTCGATGCGACGATCATCGAGCTCCACGGGGAGCGCGCGCGGATCCAACTGGCGGACCCCGCCGTCACGGCATCCGCACCCGTTCCGATCGATGCGCGCCCGGGAGACGTCGTCCGCCTGCGCGTCGCGCGTGCGGACATCGGTGCGGGCGAGATCGAGTTCTCCCTGGACTGACCGTGCGTCAGGCCGCGGGGACGACGGTCGTCGTCATCACGAGCAGCTGCGGATCACTCAGATCGAGCGACACCCGGATCGCTTCGAACGCCGCCAGCGAATCCACGTGCGTACCGCCGCAGAGGATCACCGCCTCCCCCTCGGGGAGCTCGCAGTGCCACCGGCGCCGGTCGACGATCGCCGGTCCCTCGGTGACGATCCGGCTGCCCGCGGCGGAGGACACCCACGCGGTCAACTGCGCGTTGATCGATGCCTCCCGCTCGGCGAGCGTCGCCGCGAACGTCTCGGTGTCGAAGCCGGCGCGCCGCAGGCTCTTGCCCAGGCGATACTCGTCGACGCTGCCGTCCTCGTGGATACGACTGGACTGATTCGCCCGCCCCTCGAAGTCGGGCGTACCGAGGGCATCGGTTCCCGGATCCTTGCGCCACAGGTCGGCGACGGCCAGATCGAGCGCCAGCGACGCGAGATGGCAGGCCGTATGACCACGGCTGAGTCCCGCTCGGTGCGGCTCGTCGACCACGAGCCGGGCCGCCGCGCCCTCCGTGAATCCCGCAGGCGCCGAGCCGTCGAGGCGATGGGCGACCAACCACGTCCACCCGTCGGCCCCGCGTCGCACCGGGATCGCCGCGCCGATCGCGAAGTCGCCCTCATCGCTGACGGCGGCCATGACCGCCTCCGCAACCGTGACGCTCTCCTCGCCCACGACGATCGTTCCCGTATCGCCCGGCTGATCGGGCCACGTGTGATCGACCGGGTGGAAGGGCGTCGCCTCGACGACGACGACGGCGCCGTCGTCGACCGGCTCGATACGGGTGATGACGCTCTCGCCCCGGATGGAACCGTCGGCGAACGACACGACTGTCGACGACATTGCTTCTCCCTGCCGGGTCAGACGGTGACGACCTGCGCGGTGCCGAGCGGGGCTTCGGGACCCATCTCGGCGGCGATCCGGTTCGCCTCCTCGATCAGCGTCGCGACGATGTCGGCTTCGGGCACGGTCTTGATGACCTCGCCCTTGACGAAGATCTGGCCCTTGCCGTTGCCCGACGCGACTCCGAGGTCTGCTTCGCGCGCCTCGCCCGGCCCGTTGACCACACAGCCCATGACGGCCACGCGCAGCGGCACCGTCATGTCCTTGAGGCCCTCGGTGACGTTCTCCGCGAGCGTGTAGACGTCGACCTGCGCACGGCCGCACGAGGGGCAGGAGACGATCTCGAGCTTGCGCTCGCGCAGGTTCAGCGACTGCAGGATCTGATGCCCGACCTTGACCTCTTCGGCCGGCGGGGCGGAGAGCGAGACGCGGATGGTGTCGCCGATCCCCTCGCCGAGGAGGATGCCGAACGCGGTGGCGCTCTTGATCGTGCCCTGGAACGCCGGTCCCGCCTCGGTGACGCCGAGGTGGAGGGGCCAGTCGCCGCGCTCGGCGAGCTGACGGTATGCCTTCACCATCACGATCGGGTCGTTGTGCTTGACGGAGATCTTGAAGTCGTGGAAGTCGTGCTCCTCGAACAGCGAGGCCTCCCAGACCGCGCTCTCGACGAGTGCTTCGGCGGTGGCCTTGCCGTATTTGGCGAGGATGCGCCGGTCGAGCGAACCGGCGTTCACGCCGATGCGCAGGGAGACGCCCGCGGCCTTCGCCGCCTCGGCGATCTTGCCGACGTTGCCGTCGAACTCGCGGATGTTGCCGGGGTTCACCCGCACGGCACCGCATCCGGCGTCGATCGCCGTGTAGATGTAGCGCGGCTGGAAGTGGATGTCGGCGATCACGGGGATCTGGCTCTTCATCGCGATGATCTTGAGCGCATCCGCGTCGTCCTGGTGGGGAACAGCCACGCGCACGATCTCGCAGCCGGACGCCGTGAGCTCGGCGATCTGCTGAAGCGTCCCGTTGATGTCGGTCGTCTTCGTCGTCGTCATCGACTGAACGGTGACGGGAGCATCCCCACCCACGAGCACCTTGCCCACCTTGATCTGGCGAGACTTGCGGCGCGGGGCGAGGACTTCGGGGATCTTCGGCATTCCGAGGTTCACTGCTGGCACTGCTCCAGACTACGCCGCCAGGATGGGCGCAGGCTGGAAGCGGAGCCGGGGGAACGGGCCGTCATCCGCCCGGCCGGCGCACCCCCGGTGTGGTAGTTTCGCCCCATGCTCGCGAACTTCACCTGGTGGCCCGCCTCCTAGGCGGTGTGTTCGCGTTCCCACGAATCCAGACCGCCTCCGGGGCGGTCTTTTCGTTGCGCCGAGCCGGAGCCCTGCACAGGAGACATCGATGACCCTCTCACGACTCGCCGCGCTCACGGCCGACCCGCGTTCGTCCTTCGTGCTGATCGCGCGCGATGGCGCCGACACCGTCGAGCTGCTCACCGGCGAGGTGGTCGACGTCGATCTGCTCGCCGACATCCCGCTGACCGTCGACGGAGCCGCCCGCGAGGTGTTCGCCCTCGTTCCGTATCGCCAGGTGCGCGAGCGCGGTTTCGTCTCGCAGGACGACGGTGCGCCGCTGCGCTGCATCGTCGTCGACGAGCATCTGCACCTCCCGACGCCCGACCTCCTCACCGCGCTGCCCGAAGCGCGGATCCCCCTGCACGACGACGGCTTCGACATCGCCGACGACGAGTACGCCGCGATCGTCGAACGCGTCATCGCCGACGAGATCGGCCGCGGCGAGGGCGCGAACTTCGTCATCCGGCGCGACTTCACCGCACGCATCGACGTCGACGAGCGCACCGCGGCCCTCACCTGGTTCCGCGCACTGCTCACGCACGAGCGCGGCGCCTACTGGACTTTCGCCGTCTTCACACCCGGTCACATCGCCGTCGGCGCCAGCCCCGAGGCGCACGTCGTCGCACGCGACGGAATCGTCACGATGAATCCGATCTCCGGCACGTTCCGCCACCCCGCGGGAGGAGCGACCAAGGAGACACTGGTCGACTTCCTGTCATCGACGAAGGAGACCGAGGAGCTCTTCATGGTCGTCGACGAAGAGCTCAAGATGATGAGCGCGGTCTGCTCCGACGGCGGTCGCATCACGGGACCGCACCTCAAGGAGATGTCCCGGCTCACGCACACCGAGTACATGCTGCGGGGCCGGAGCCGACTCGACCCGCGCGACATCCTCCGCGAGACGATGTTCGCCCCCACCGTCACCGGGTCTCCCATGCAGAACGCCTGCGCGGTGATCCACCGGCACGAACGCGAACCGCGTGGCTACTACTCCGGCGTCGCCGCGCTCTTCACCCCGAACGTCGACGGCGGTCATGACCTCGACGCCCCCATCCTCATCCGCACCGTGTACCTGAAGGACGGGGAGGTGCGGGTGCCCGTCGGGGCGACGCTCGTGCGCCACTCCGATCCGCACGGTGAGGTCAGCGAGACCCATGGGAAGGCTGCCGGTGTGCTCGGCGCCATCGGGGCGATCGATCGGGACCGTGTCGCCGAGGAGCGCAGCGATGCGGATGCCCCGGGCGCCCCGCTGACGCTCGCCGACGACCCCACGGTCGCGGCGCTGCTCTCCTCGCGGAACGCACGCCTGGCGGATTTCTGGCTGAACCCGCAGGGCGATGACGATTCGGGTCCGTTCGCCGGGCGCACCGCACTCGTCGTCGATGCGGAGGACCGCTTCACCACGATGCTGGCGCATCAGCTGCGGCACCTCGGTCTCGACGTGCGAATCGCCACGTGGAGCGATGTGCACGACGCCGATATCGACGCGGTCGACCTGGTCGTCGCGGGTCCCGGTCCGGGAGACCCGCGCGACACCGAGAGCCCGCGCATCTCGCGGATGCGCGACGTCGTCGCGCGCCGCCGCTCGGCGGGGGCACCGCTCCTCGCGGTCTGCCTCAGCCACCAGATCCTCGCCGATTCCCTCGGCATCGCGCTGACCCCGCTGGATGCTCCCCACCAGGGTCTGCAGAAGTCGGTCCCGGTCTTCGGCGAGGATGCGTCGATCGGCTTCTACAACACGTTCACCGCGCGGGTCTCCCCCGGTGCGACCGTCATCGGCGACGCCGAGGTCTCGGCCGATTCCACCAGCGGTGACGTCTACGCTCTGCGCGGGCCGCGCTTCTCATCGGTGCAGGGGCACCTCGAGTCGATCCTGTCGCGCGACGGCATCCGCACGCTGGAACGGCTCGTCGCTCACGCACTCCGCTGAGCGGGGACCCTACTGCAGGAAGTTCACCGGGTTGAACAGATCGGCGAGGAGCAGAAGTGCGCCCATCCCGATCAGCAGGACCGCGACCACGACGGTGAGCGGCACCAGCTTCGTGGCGTCGACCGGTGCGGGCGGCGGGCGGCGGAACAGGCGCGCCCATCCGCGCTTGATCCCCTCCCACAGCGCGACGACGATGTGACCGCCGTCGAGCGGCAGCAGCGGGATCAGGTTGAAGACGAAGAGAGCGATGTTCAACGAGCCGAGCAGGTTCAGCAGCACGGCGAAACGGTTGAGCACCGGCGCATCGGTCGCGGCGACCTCACCAGCGAGCCGCCCGACGCCGACGACGCTGAGCGGTCCGTTCGGATCACGCTCGCTCCCGGTGAACAGGGAGACGCCGACGTCCCAGAGGCGCACGGGCAGCGTCGCGATCAGATTCGCGACACGGCCCACGTTCTCGACGGCCATCTGGGGTCCGACCGAGAGCGGCTGCGGGACGTAGCCCATCTGCGCGAACATCCCGACGTAGCCGACCTCCTTCACCACCGGATCCCCGGCGTCGTCGAGGATCGGGCGGCCACTGGCGTCCGTCAGCGTGCGCTCGGCGACGATCGGTGTGATCTCGAGGTTCTGCTCGGTGCCGCCGCGCCGCACGACCACGTCGAGCGTCTCGCCCGGCGCCGCCTGCACGATCGCGGTGGCCTCCGCGAAGGTCGACACCGGGGTGCCGTCGATCGAGACGAGGATGTCGTTGGGCAGGATCCCGGCTTCGGCCGCCGGTGAGGCCGGGTCGTCGGCCGTGCACTCGGTCTGCGACGAACCGGCCGGCAGCACGCACTCCGTCACCGACGAGATCGTCGTGGTGCCCTGCTGCAGTCCGATCCCGGAAGCGAGAACCGTGAAGATGAGAAGCGCCAGAACGAGGTTCATGAACGGCCCGCCGAGCATGACGATCACGCGCTTCCAGACCGGGAGCTTGTAGAAGACGCGGTCCTCCTCGCCCGCCGCGATCGTCTCGTCGTTCGCGGCGCGCGCGTCCTGGACGAGCGAACGGAAGATCCCTGTTGCTGCGCGGGAGTTCTTCGAGGCCGGGTACATGCCCGACATCGAGATGAACCCGCCGATCGGCAGCAGCTTGAACCCGTACTCCGTCTCGCCGATCCGGCGCGACCAGATGCGCGGCCCGAAGCCGATCATGTACTGGCCGACGCGCACGCCGAAGAGCTTCGCGGGCAGGAGGTGACCGATCTCGTGCAGTCCGATCGAGAGCGCGAGCCCGACCAGCATGAACAGGATGCCACCCACATAGAGCAGGGTTTCCACGCGCCAACGCTACTGCCTGGAGCCTAGGAATACGCCCGGCACGTGAGATCATGGAAGAGACATGTCGATTGAACAACAACCGAGCCTGCCTCCCGTGCTCCGCCCCGCGAACCCGCCCCGGCGTCAGCTGTCCGAACTCGCCTCCCGATTCGCTCGCGACACGCGCGGCGAGCTGCAGGGGGTGGCCGTCAGCGGCATCACCCTCGCGACCGCCGACCTCCGCGCGGGAGAGGCTTTCGTCGCGATCCGGGGCGTGAACCGCCACGGCGCCGAGTTCTCGGCCGCGGCCGCCGAGAAGGGCGCGGTCGCGATCATCACCGACGACGACGGCGCCGCGATCGCCGAGTCGGTCGGCCTCCCGATCCTGATCGTCGACGATCCGCGCGCGATCCTGGGCGACCTGAGCGCCTGGGTCTACGGCACCGGGGCCGACGATCCGCTCCCCCTGCTCTTCGCGACCACCGGGACCAACGGCAAGACGAGCGTCTCCCATCTGCTCGCCGGCATCCTCGACCAGATCGACGTCGTCACCGGGCTCTCCTCGACCGCCGAACGGCACATCGCGGGCGAGGTCATCGTCTCGCGACTGACGACGCCCGAAGCATCCGAGTTCCACGCCCTCCTCGCCCTCATGCGCGAGCGCGAGGTCGAGGCCGTGGCCGTGGAGGTGAGCGCCCAGGCGCTCTCGCGCCACCGCGTCGACGGCATCCACTTCGACGTGGCCGGCTTCACCAACCTCAGCCACGACCACCTCGACGACTACGCCGACATGGAGGAGTACTTCGAGGCCAAGCTGCCGCTCTTCCGCCCCGACCGGTCGAAGCGCGGCGTCATCTGCCTCGACTCCCCCTCCGGCGCGATCGTCGTCGAACGCGCCGAGATCCCGGTCGTGACGGTGGGCACCCCGCTGATCGCCGCCGACCCGAAGATCGCAGCGAAAGCGGACTGGGTCGTCACGATCGACGACGAGCGCGCCGCCGGCACCACCTTCACCCTCGCGGGCCCCGCGGGAACCCTCACGACGACGGTCCCGGTGATCGGCCCACACATGGCCGCGAATGCCGCACTGGCGATCGTGATGCTCCTCGAAGGCGGCTACGCCTGGGAGCGGATCGTCACGGCCCTCGAGCGCGACGGCGGCATCCGCGCGTATCTGCCCGGGCGCACGCAGCTCGTGTCGGGCGAGCGCGGCCCGGCCGTTTTCGTCGACTTCGGCCACTCCCCCGACGCGTTCGAGAAGACACTCGCCGCCGTGCGTCGCGTGACGCCGGGACGCGTCGTCATGCTGTTCGGCGCCGATGGCGACCGCGACGCGAGCAAGCGATTCGACATGGCCCGCACGGCCGTGCAGGGCAGCGACATCCTCGTCGTGACCGATCACCACCCCCGCTTCGAGGATCCCGAGTCGATCCGTGCGACGCTGGTGGCGGGCGCACGGAAAGCACGCCCGGATGCCGAGATCCACGAGTACTCGCCGCCGGAGACGGCCATCGTCGCCGCTGTCGAGCTCGTCGGGGACGGCGATGCGATCCTCTGGGCAGGACCCGGGCACCAGGACTACCGCGATATCCGTGGTGTGCGCACGCCGTACTCGGCCAGGGAACTCGCCCGCCGCGCTCTGCGCGCGGCCGGGTGGCCGGTGCCGGACTCGCGTTGGCCCGTGCCCTACCCCGACGAGGACTGAGGCTCAGGCGGCGGCGATCAGCCGGTCCGCCTTCTGCCGCGCCCAGAGCTCGGCCGCGGCGAGCGACTCCACCGTGAGCTGCTCGGGCGGTTCGTGCGCATCCACGACGCGGGCGATCGTGTCGACGATTCCCAGGAACGGAAGTCGTCCGTCGTGGAAGGCGTCGACCGCCTGCTCGTTCGCGGCGTTGTAGACGGCGGGGAACGTCGCTCCCGCACGTCCGACGGTCTTCGCGAGCGCGACGGAGGGGAAGGCCTCCTCGTCGAGAGGTTCGAACGTCCAGGAGGACGCCGTCCTCCAATCGAGGGGGCGCCCCACCCCACCGACGCGGTTCGGCCAGTCGAGTCCCAGCGAGATCGGCAGGCGCATGTCGGGCGGCGATGCCTGGGCGATGGTCGAGCCGTCGATGAATTCGACCATCGAGTGCACGATCGACTGCGGGTGCACCACGACGTCGATGTCGTCGTAGGCGATGTCGAAGAGCAGGTGCGCCTCGATGACCTCGAGGCCCTTGTTGACGAGGGTGGCGGAGTTGGTGGTGACCATGCGCCCCATATCCCAGGTCGGGTGGGCCAGGGCTTCGGCCGGCGTGACCTCGGCGAGCTCCTGCCGGGTGCGCCCGCGGAAGGGACCGCCGGAGGCCGTGACGACGAGCCGACGCACCTCGGCGTGCGTTCCGCTGCGGAGCGCCTGCGCGATCGCGGAGTGCTCGGAGTCGACGGGCACGATCTGCCCGGGCCGTGCCGCGGCGAGCACCAGCTCGCCGCCCACGATGAGGGACTCCTTGTTCGCCAGGGCGAGCGTGCGTCCGGCTTTCAGAGCGGCGAGTGTCGAGCCGAGGCCGATCGATCCCGTGATCGCGTTCAGCACCACGTCGGCGTCGACGTCGCGCACGAGCTGCTCGGCCTCGACCGCCCCCAGAGCGGTGCTCTCGACACGGAAGCTCTCGGCCTGCTCGCCCAGCATCTCTGCGTTCGAGCCTGCAGCGAGACCGACCAGTTCGAAACGGCGGGGGTTGGCACGGATGACGTCGAGCGCCTGCGTTCCGATGGAGCCGGTGGAGCCGAGGACGATGATGCGCTGCATGTCGTCAGCCTATGACACGCCCTCGGCTCCGTCGCTTACTGCTGGACCTGCTCCGGCGGGGTGGTCGCGAGGATGTCCACGACGAACACGAGGCTCTCGTTCTGGAGCTCGTTGCCCTCGCTCGCACCGTACGCCTCGGACGGCGGCATCGTCACGATGACCTGCGATCCGACCTTCTGGCCTTCGAGCGCCTTCTTGAAGCCGGTCACGACACCCGTCGTGGGGAACTGCGCCGGGGCCGCTCCGCGGCTCCAGCTGGAGTCGAACTCTTCCCCGTCCGACCACTTGATGCCGCGGTACTGAACAGTGACGAGATCACCCTCGGCGACCGTCGCGCCGTCGCCCTGCTTCAGGACCGCGACCTTCGTCTCGGCCGGAGCGTCGCCGTCCGGGAGAGTGATGGTGGGGGCGCCGTCCGCGTCGAGCTCGACGGTGGGCATCCCCGCTTCGGGCTCGACGTCGGTACCCGATGCGATGGTCGGGAGCTTCTCGATCGTCTGGACGTAGAGCACGCTCGGGTTCAGGCCCTCCTGCGAGGCGGGGAGGGTGAGCACGACGCTCGACCCGACGGGGAGGCACTCCGCCGCGACCGTGAACACGGTCGACTGCGTGGGGTCGGAGATCTGCTGCTGCTGCGAGGCGAGCAACGCCGAGAGGATGCCGTCCGGGCCGCGCTCGGAGCTGCTCAGCACCTCGTTGGTCGTCGCGTCGACGAGCTGGTAACGCAGCGAGACGAGGTCGCCGGGAAGCACCTCATCGCCGTCGCCCTCGGTGATCACCGAACGCTCGGGCTCGGTGATCTCGGTGCCTGCGGGGACCGTCACCTTCGCGTCGCCGTCCGTTCCCTCGACCGTGACGGCGTCGGACCCGGCACCGGATGCGAGGTCGGCGAGGCACGACGTCGCTCCCGCGGTCTCCTCCGGCGTGGCCGAGCTCTCCGGCTCAGCGCTGCCGGAGCAGCCGGCCAGCAGAAGGGTCGCCGCGGCGACGGTGGACAGGAGGAGGAGCGGACGCTTGCGCACAGTTGAGCCTTCGAGATCGCGGGCGGGACGCTTCATCCTCTCGCATTTCGCTTGGCCCGCGCTGGGAGACGCGACACAACCGCTTCATTCCAGTGCCGGCATGGATCTCGGAGTAGCCTTCTCTGATGACCTCTGAGCCGTCCGTGGACCCGGAATCGTCCCCCGCAGAGACCGCAGAGACCTCGAAGTCAGCGGAGCCTCGTCACGCCGGATTCGCCTACGCGCTGGGGCGCAGCATCATCAGCCCGCTCGCCCGGCTGATCTATCGTCCGCGCGTCGAGGGCAAGGAGAACGTCCCGCGCACCGGGGCCGTGATCTTCGCCAGCAACCACCTGTCCTTCATCGATTCCATCGCGATCCCGGTTGCAGCCCCCCGTCCGGTGCATTTCCTCGCGAAATCCAGTTACTTCGAGGGCACGGGCGCCAAGGGCTGGCTCAGCAAGACCTTCTTCGAATCCATCGGAGCCATACCGGTACGCCGCGGTGCCGGACAGGCTGCTCTGGACGCACTCGACCTGCAGCGCCAGCTGCTCGATGAGGGACTCGCCGTAGCGCTCTACCCGGAGGGCACCCGTTCCACCGACGGTCGGCTCTACAAGGGCCGCACGGGCGTCGCTTTCCTGGCTCTGCAGACCGGAGCGCCCGTCGTCCCCGTCGGGCTCATCGGGACCGACAAGGTGATGCCGGTCGGCGCGAAGATCCCCACGACGAAGGAGCGCATCACGGTGCGTTTCGGCAAACCCCTCGATCTCGCCCCACACGGCCCCGCGACGAGCGGTCGAGCGCGTCGTCTCGCGACCGACGAGATCATGGCCGCGATCCACGCGCTCTCGGGCCAGGAGCTCGCCGGGGCATACAACGAAGCTCCCGCGCAGGGAGCGATCGAGAAGATCAAGCAGGCACTGCCGCACGAGCGCCGCTGACGGTCGTCGAGCGCTCAGCCGAGCGCTGTCACCGTGGCCTCGTGCCGCACGGGGAAGTTCATCGAGTTCGCGATGAAGCACCACTCGTTGGCCTGCACGTGCGCGCGCTCCGCGGCCTCGATCATGGATGCGTCGGCGACGACGACCTGCGGGTGCAGCGTGACCTCGGAGAACGCTCCGCCGCCCGCGCCGTCTTCGCGCATCGTGCCGGTCGCGTCGTCGCGGTAGGAGAGGACGACCACGCCCGCGGTGACGCACGCGTGCAGGTACGAGAGCAGGTGGCATTCCGACAGCGATGCGACGAGGAGGTCCTCGGGGTTCCATCGCGCGGGGTCGCCGCGGAAAGGCTTGTCGGCGGATGCGAGGAGCATCGGCTTTCCCTCGACGGAGATCTCGACGTCGCGCCGATAGTCGCGGTAGCCGCTCGTGCCGGTCCCGGTGTTGCCGGTCCAGATGCTCGTGAGCGCATAACGGTGCTCTCCGAGGATGCGCGTTGCGTGTTCTGCCATGCTCCCCAGTGTGCCACCGGTCGCCGACACTCCCGGCGCCGCACTCGCTTCGGCGACTCGTCGGGCGGCGGGGATAGTCTGGACGGGTGCTGGAGACTCTCACCGTTCAGGATTCCGTCGAACTCGCCGTCGTAGAGCGGAGCGGCTTCGTCGAGTCGCGACACGCGGGAGCGGCGGTGGTGCTCTCCTCCGAGGGAGAGGTGGTCGCCCGTCTCGGCAACGCCGATGCGCTCATCCTGCCGCGCTCCAGCATGAAGCCCCTGCAGGCGGTCGCCTGCATCACGGCGGGAGCCGCGCTCGAGGGCGAGCACCTCGCTCTGTCGACGGCGAGTCACATCGGGACCGATCGGCATGCCGCCGCGGTGCGGGAGATGCTGACGGCCGGCGGTCTGAACGAAGACGCGCTCGCCTGCCCGCCGGCCTGGCCGAGCGATCAGGCGACCCGCGACGAGATGGTGCGGGAGCACGGCCAGCAGGCGAGCGTGCGGATGAACTGCTCGGGCAAGCACGCCGCGATGCTGCGGGCCTGCATCGCCACCGGCTGGCCCACGGAGGGGTATCTGGAGGAGGGCCACCCTCTGCAGGCGCACATCCGCGAGGTGATCGAGCGTCTCACCGGCGAGAAGATCTCCCACACGTCGATCGACGGCTGCGGCGCACCGGTCTACGCGATGACGCTGACGGGCCTCGCCCGCGCGATCCACCGGATCGGCACGGCATCGGATCGCTCGCCGTTCGCCCTTCACCGCGTCGCCGGTTCCCTGGTGCGCGCGGT
This sequence comes from Microbacterium galbinum, assembly GCF_023091225.1. NCBI lineage: Bacteria > Bacillati > Actinomycetota > Actinomycetes > Micrococcales > Microbacteriaceae > Microbacterium > Microbacterium galbinum. The sequence goes on from NZ_JAHWXM010000001.1 coordinate 798,482, forward strand.
GCGCGAGCACCCCTGGACCATCGAGGGTCCCGGGCGGCCCGACACCGTCGCCATCGAGAAGCTCGGAGTCTTCGCCAAGGGAGGCGCCGAGGGCGTCATGGTCATGGTGGCCCCCAACGGCACGACCGTCGCCCTGAAGATGCTCGACGGCGGAGCACGCGCATCGACCATCGTGGCTGCGACGCTGCTCGCGCGAGCCGGGGCACTCACGGATCGTGATGTCGCCGACCTGGCCGACGCGCTCTCGCTCGACGTGCTCGGCGGCGGAAAGCCGGTCGGTCGGGTTCTCGTCTCCCCCGGTATCTGACGCCTCATCCCCGACGTTCTCGCAGGCTCCGCCGTGTGCGGGGCTGGTCCGCTGGCGGCTGCGCACCGACGCTCGCTGCCGTCACGGGCGCGGGCTCACGTCTCCAGGTTTCCCGCTCACCGAGGAGCGCGGGAACCACGAGTCGCCGCGGTGCCTCGGCTCCGCGCACCGCCCACACCCGTCCGGCGTGAAGCCGCGCGAACGGCGGCAGTTCCCGGTGCCCGACCAACTGCCGGAGATCCGAAGGCCGCTCCGCGCGGATGAGCACCTCGCCTTCCGTGCGGACGCGCTGCCAGAGCGACCACTCGCGCTGCCAGGCATCGGTGTCGCCGAGAAGGACGACCGGCTCGTGTTCTCCGCCCGGGGTCTGCGTGAAGCCCTCACCCGCACCGATGACGGCCCCCGACCCGATCACGCTCACCCGCGCGGAGGGGTACGCCTGCTGAACCGCGGAGACGAGCGACGCGGCCCCGGCCGTGACGATGGCATGGAGCCCCGCTCCCGGCTCCCAGCGCTCCGGCCCCTCGCCGCCGATCGCGCGCCCGTCACTCGCCGCTCCGTCGGGCTTCCAGAAGAACTGCGTCTCGTGGCCGTCGAGGCGAGCACGGCCGGGTGGACGACGCTCGTCGAACGTCGCGCTCTCGCCGCCGGCCGCGACGTGATCGACCCTGCTCGCGGCGCGCAGCAGGGCTCGGCGCGGCAGCGCGTCGAGCACGCGCCCGATGGCTCCGCTCGATCGCGTCGCCGTGATCACGACGCTGCTCCCGGTCGCACCGCGCAGGATCTGCTCCCACCGCTGCACCAGAGTCTGCGCATACTCGGGCGGCAGCTCCGCGGCACGGGCATCGAGGTCGTCGCAAAGGACGAGCGCGGGCATCCGTGTCCGTCCCTCGACCAGCGACTGCACGACGTCCCACATCCGCTCCGTGTCGGCGGGGATCCACAGCGCCTCCGGGACCTGTGCGGCGAGCACGCGGAGAGCGGTGGTGCGCCCCGACCCGGGAGCGCCGATCACGGCGATCCCGCGATCCTGGCCCGCCCGGATGACGAGCCACGGCTGCTCCTGCGACTCCGGGACGTCGGCGACTCCCCAGAGGATCTCCGAGCTCCCCGGCCTCGTCGCATCCTCCGGCAGCGGGATCATCTCGGCGAGCGGAAGCAGCCAGGGACTCACAGGCCTGGGCAGGTGCGCCCAGCGCTTCGCCACCCCGCTCAGGTCGTCTTCACGGGTCAACGCGACGCGAAGAGGTTCGGGATCATCGTCCTGCGGGCGGCGCACGAGGCAGAGGCCTCGAGCACTCACTCCCCCGGGGATCTCCGCCGCGGCCGCCGTCCCGATCATCGCGCGGCTGTCGGACGGATCGCTGACCCGAAGGCTGAGCCGCAACGGGCAGTTCGCGGCGAGGGAGTCCCTCACCACCCCGGAGGCGCGTTGGGTGCCGAGGATCAGATGCATCCCCAGCGCGCGGCCTCGCGCGGCGATGTCGGTGAACACGGCGCCGAGATCCGGATGGTCCTGCAGGAGGGCCGCGAACTCGTCCACGACGATCAGGAGTCGCGGAATCTCCACGTCGGCGATATCGCGCACACCGGCTGCGGCGAGAGCGCCCTCCCGACGGCGCAGTTCGGCGCGCAGGCTCTCCACGCCGCGTCGCGCTCCCGCCTCGTCGAGATCCGTCATGACCGCGGTCACCTGGGCCAGCGCCCGGAGCGGTTCGAACGCCGTTCCGCCCTTGAAGTCGGCCAGGACGAAGTTCACTCTCTCAGGGCCGTACGACGCGGCTATCGCGGTGACCCAGGTCACCAGGAGCTCGCTCTTGCCGGTACCCGTGGTGCCGGTGACGATGGCGTGCGGACCGTCTTCGACGATGTCGACCTCTCCGTCCGCACCGGCTCCTCGACCGATGACCGCCCGCAGCCCTGATTCGGCCGGTGTCTGCACGAGCTGAGCGAACTCCACCGCCTCCGGCACGGCATCCGCCTCGTCGTCGGAGGCGAGTCGGCGGGCGGCGATCGTCTCGAATTGCTGGCGGGAGACCCCTTCGGCGGCGATCGTGACGACGCCCTCCGGGGTTCGGAGCGTGGCCTCCCGCGGTTCCTGCAGATCCAGGACGGTGAGGATGCCGTCGGGTACTTCTTCGCCGGACCGCGCCAGCCAGATCGTCGCGTCCGCTTCGACCTCCCGGATCGACGCGGGTCCGACACCGAGGCGGAATCCTCGCCGGAGGGACGACGAGTGCGGAAGCCCGGCGTAGTCCCCGTCGGGGAACCCCTCGCCGACGAGCTTCAGCTGTCCCGGCGCGAACCGCAGAGAGAGCTGCAGCACCAGCGCACGCGCCACGGCGACGGTGAGAGGCTGCGGGCCCCGCACGCAGATTCCCGCGCCCAGGGGAACGATGATCGGTGCGGACTCGAGCACACGCGCACGTTCCTGGAGTTCACGTGCCCGCTCACCGTCACCACCGGTCGTACGGATGATGCTGGCGACAGCACCGGAACCGACCACGACGGGCGTCCTCGCCTCGGGCGGCTCCGTGCCGCGCAGCGGCGGTTCCTGCGTGCAGGTGGCCGCGTCGGGGTGCTGGCCCCAGCGGCGGTGTCTCTCCTCCCCGTGCAGCGAGGAGAGCTGTTCCTCCGCCACCGCCCATGACCGCTCATCCTCCTCGAGGATGCGTCGCTGCTCCCGACGACGACCGCGTCCCGAATCGACGAGCGAGGCCACCATCATCACGGGGCCGAGCGCGGCGAAGCAGAGGGAGAAGAGCGAGCCGGTGACCAGCCAGAGAACGACGCCGGCGACGACGGGCATACCGGCGGCGAGGAACGGCAAAGGGGCGCGTCGAGGCGGGACCTGCGCGGCCGGCAGCACGATCGGGAGGGGATCCATGCCCTCCATTCGACGGCATGGGGATCGGCGGAGGGTCTCCGCTCACAGGCGATCGGGGCTATTCGCCGTTCTCGTCCGGTGTGGAGGAGGAGTCCGCAGGATCGGTCACCTGCACGATGATGACGGTGACATTGTCTCGACCGCCGTTCTCGAGGGCCGCGGCGAGCATCGCGTCGACGGCCGGCCCCGGTTCGGGGTTCTCCCGCAGGAAGTGCTGGATGCCGTAGTCGGTGAGCTCCTTGGTGAGACCGTCCGAACAGATCACGAACCGATCGCCGGCGCGGACCTCGATCGTCAGGTAGTCCGGCGGCGTCAGCTCGCTCGCCCCGACCGCCCGTGTGATCACGTTGCTGTAGGGATGCCCTTCCGCTTCCTCCGGGCTCAGCTTCCCCGCCGTGATGAGTTCCTGGACGACCGAGTGATCGGTGGTCACCTGCACGAGGCGATCGTCGCGCAGGAGGTACACGCGTGAGTCGCCGATGTTCAGCGACACCCAGTGCGGCTCCCCGTCCTGAAGCTCCAGGAACACGCCGGTCAGCGTGGTCCCGGTTCCCTCGTCGGTGGTCTCGGGGTGATCCGCGATGTCCGCCACCGCGAGTTCGAGCGCCTTCTCGATCGCCGCCCGCTCCACGGATCCGTCATCGACCAGTGCCTGCAGCCGCTGAACCGTGCTGCGGCTGGCGATCTCGCCTCCTGCGTGTCCACCCATTCCATCGGCGACGATGAACAGCGGATACTCCGCGAGGAATGCATCCTGATTCGTGTCGCGACGGCGCCCCTGATCAGTCGTGCCCGCCCAGGAGAGCAGCAGCGGGCGCTGCGCGACCGTGACGCTACGCGTCGTCGTTGTCGTCTCAGCCACGTGCTGCCTCCGATGGTCCCACGGCGGATCGGACGGCCGCGAGGTACTCACACATCGTAGTCGAATCGCTGATTGCGCTCACACCTGCGCCCCCGGGTCCTGAGGCAGGGGGAAGAGCGCATCGATGACGGCGAGCTCCTCGGCGTCGGGTCGCCATGCATCGCCGGCGCGCGCATTCGACTCCACCTGCGCCGCCGACGTCGCGCCCGCGATGACACTGGAGACCGCGGGACGGGACAGCAACCAGCCGAACGTCGCCTCGACCATCGTGATCCCGCGTTCCTCGCAGAACACGCGATACGCCTCCAACGCCTCCCACGGCGCGTTCTCCCATACGTGACGCCGAGACGACATGATCCGGCTGCTCGCGGGTCCACCCTCGCGGGTGAACTTGCCCGTGAGGAGCCCGTTGTGGAGGGGGAAGAACGGGAAGAAGCCCAGCCCGTACCGTTCGACCGCGGGGAGGACCTCCCTCTCGGCGGCACGGGCGAGCAGCGAGTAGTGGTTCTGCGCCGAGACGAAGCGACCGCTCGAGCGAGCGGTCGAGGTGAACTCGGCCTCGGCGATCTGCCAACCGGTGAAGTTCGAGTGACCGTAATAGCGGACCTTGCCCTCACGGACCAGCTCGTCGAGAGCATCGGTGGTCTCGGCGATCGGCGTCTCGGGATCGGGCAGGTGCAACTGATACAGATCGATCCAGTCCGTCTGCAGACGACGCAGGGACTCCTCGACCGCGCGACGGACGTAGCGCCGAGATCCTCGGGCTGCGGGGAAGGCGTAGCCCATGTCGCGTTCGTGACCGAACTTCGTCGCGAGCACGACGCTGTCGCGTCGCCCCTGGAGGGCCTCCCCCATGAGCGTCTCACTCGTTCCGGCCACGGCGCCGTACATGTCCGCCGTGTCGAACAGGGTGATGCCGTTGGCGATCGCCGCGGAGATCACCTCGCGCGTGCCCTCGATCGTCTCGGTGTCGGTGCCGGCCCGCCCGAAGTTGTTGCATCCGAGGCCGGTGGCGGAGACGAGGAGTCCGGACGCACCGACGCGGCGCTGTGACATGACCATGCCCTCACGCTATCCCAGCGGCGCGCCGGTTTTCGGCGACGGGCCGAAGCGCCGTGAAGACGGGAAGAGCCCCCGACCGTGAGGTCGAGGGCTCTTCGCACGGGACGATCAGGCCGGAGGCTGCGTGGGGTCCGTCGGCGGTGCCGGCGGAGCAGCGGGCGGTGCCGGCGGAGCGGCGGGCGGTGCCGGCGGAGTCGCGGGCGGCGCGGCCGGAGCAGGCGGCGCGGGCGGGGTCGCGGGTGCACTCGCCGGGGGCGCCGCGGGGGTGCCGTATCCGGGCTGTGCGGGAGGTGCGTATCCGGGCTGAGCCGGCGGGGCGTAGCCCTTCGGAGCGGGAGGTGCGTACCCCTGCGGGGCCGCGCCGTAACCGGGAGCGCCGTATCCGGCCTGCGGGGCGGCGGCAGAAGGCTGGACGGGGATGCCCGCCCAAACGGTGCGGTCAGCGAAGAATCCGTTTCCGGCCCACGGAGCGGGCTGGATGTTCGGGTTCCATCGCGACTTGTCGAACGCGTTGATGCCGAGCCAGACGATGGAGAGGAAGATCCACAGGACCACCCACACCGCATCCTTCTGGAGCTTGAGTCCGACGCGCCACGCGATGACGGCGAAGAGCGCTGCCGCCGCGAGTCCGGTGAGGAAGTTCAGGTACGGGATGAACGAAAGACCGATCACGATCAGCACCGGCCAGGGCGACATGTCGCCCAGCTTCGCGAAGACCATGTAGTTGTACACGGGCACCCACGCGCGCCACTTGCCCTCGACACCGGCCTTCTCGAAGATCTTCATGAAGAAGAGGGAGACGAGCACGTAGGCGGCGAGGCCGATGATGACGCTGAAGATGATGACGCCACCGAGGAATGCCCAGTAGCTCGAGTCGTAGTAAGGATTCATGATCCCCTCCGGATCCGAATTGGTGGCGCAATCCACGCCGCGAGACCCACCATAGCGGTGCAGATAACGACGCGGCAACGACACGCACGGGGACATCTCCCCATGCGCGGACGGGCGTCACTCCGTGACGACCAGCTCGAGCACCCGGTCGTCTTCGGTGCGCCGAAGGACGATGTCGTGTTTCGATGCCCAGGTGAGGAGCGATCGCAACGAGCCGATCCGCGGCCGGCTCTCCGCAAGAGCGCGGACGAGCTGACCCTTCGACTTCTTGTTGAAATGGTTGAGAGCCCGCGCTCCCCCGTCGCCGTCGTCGGTGACGACTCGGACGTAGGCCGACGGCACGGAAGTGGGAATCGGTCCCAGTGCGACGTAGGCTTCGCTCCGCAGATCCAGGACGAACGCGGGTTCCGTTTCGGCGAGGGCGGCGCTGGTGGCATCGGCCCAGTGCCGGCGCATCGCCACCAGTCCCGGGAGGGCGGTGCCCGCCGCGAGGCGGTAGGGAGGAATGCCGTCGAGCGCTCCGACCGGCCCGAACGGTGCCGAGTGGATCCACACGTGCTCCCCCAGCCAGCGGCGTGACGCCGCAGAGAGTGTGCGCGCGTCGAGCGCATCGAAGAGCACTCCGGTGTAGCGGTCGATCGCGGGCATCGTCGGTGCGCTCCGCAGCATCCGATTGTGGGCGATGTCGCCCACCTGGCGTTCGCTCAGCTTCAGCACCCGTCGAGCCTGCTCCTCATCGGCCGCGAGATCGACGAGAGCGTCGATCACCGCCGTGCGATGCTCGTGCAGAACCGGCAGCGCCAGTGCGGCGGGATCGAGTGGATCACCGGTACCGCCGGGATGCTTGGTCTCGGACGGAGGGAGAAGGATCTTCATGAGTCCTCGGGGAATGCAGATGCGTCCGCCTCGGAACCCGGAGATCGGGTCCGAGGCGGACGCATGTAGTCGACTGCTAGGCGATGAGCGCCGCGTTGCCGGCGACGATCGTCAGGACGTTGCCCTCCATCGAGAGGAACCCGTCCTGCGCGTTCGCGAGCACCTTGGTGCCATCGGTCTGGGTGATCCGGACCTGGCCCTCGGCGAGGATGGCCAGCACCGGCTCGTGACCGGACATGAAGCCGATCTCACCCTCGACGGTCTTGGCGATCACGAGGCTCGCTTCCCCCGTCCAGACCTCCGCGTCGGCGGAGACGAGGCTGACGTTGAGCGCCATGGTCAGGCGTTCTCCTTCTGGATCTGCGCCCAGCGCTCTTCGACGTCGCCGATACCACCGACGTTGAAGAAGGCCTGCTCGGCCACGTGGTCGAAGTCACCGCGGGTGATCGCATCGAAGGACTCGATGGTCTCCTTGAGCGGGACGGTCGAACCCTCGACACCCGTGAACTTCTTGGCCATGTAGGTGTTCTGCGAGAGGAACTGCTGGATGCGACGCGCACGCGACACGACGATCTTGTCCTCCTCGGAGAGCTCATCGACACCGAGGATGGCGATGATCTCCTGCAGCTCCTTGTTCTTCTGGAGGATCTGCTTGACCGTCGTGGCGACGCGGTAGTGGTCCTCGCCCAGGTAGCGGGGGTCCATGATGCGCGACGTCGAGGTCAGCGGGTCGATGGCCGGGTACAGACCCTTCGAAGCGATCTCACGAGAGAGCTCGGTCGTCGCGTCGAGGTGGGCGAAGGTGGTCGCCGGAGCCGGGTCGGTGTAGTCATCGGCCGGCACGTAGATCGCCTGCAGCGAGGTGATCGAGTGACCACGCGTAGAGGTGATGCGCTCCTGGAGCACACCCATCTCGTCGGCGAGGTTCGGCTGGTAACCCACCGCGGACGGCATACGGCCGAGAAGCGTGGAGACCTCGGAACCGGCCTGCGTGAAGCGGAAGATGTTGTCGATGAAGAGCAGCACGTCCTGCTTCTGCACGTCGCGGAAGTACTCCGCCATCGTCAGGGCCGACAGTGCGACGCGAAGACGCGTCCCCGGCGGCTCGTCCATCTGGCCGAACACGAGCGCGGTCTTGTCGAAGACGCCCGCCTCTTCCATCTCGTGGATCAGGTCGTTGCCCTCACGGGTGCGCTCACCGACACCGGCGAACACCGAGACGCCACCGTGGTCCTGCGCGACACGCTGGATCATCTCCTGGATGAGGACGGTCTTACCGACACCGGCTCCACCGAACAGACCGATCTTTCCACCCTGGACGTACGGGGTGAGGAGGTCGATGGACTTGATGCCCGTCTCGAACATCGTGGTCTTCGACTCGAGCTGGTCGAAGTTGGGCGCCTTGCGGTGGATCGGCCAGCGCTCCGTGACCTCGAGGGTCTCACCGGGCTCGCCGTTGAGGACCTCGCCGATCACGTTGAAGACCTTGCCCTTGGTGATGTCGCCGACCGGGACCGAGATGGCCTCTCCGGTGTCGCGAACCTCCTGGCCGCGGACGATGCCGTCGGTCGGCTTCAGGGCGATGGCGCGGACGAGCTCGTCACCGAGGTGCTGAGCGACCTCGAGGGTGATCTCGGTCGACTCCTCGCCGATGGTGATCGTCGTCTTCAGCGCGTTGTAGATGCCGGGGATCGAGTCGTGCGGGAACTCGATATCGACAACCGGACCGTTGACGCGTGCGACGCGCCCGACGACCGCGGTCGCGGGCTGGTCAGCCGTAGCGGTGGTGGTCATTTCTTCGTCTCTTTCCTGATGGTCTATTTGCCAGACGAGAGGGCGTCGGCGCCGCCGACGATCTCCGCGATCTGCTGCGTGATCTCCGCCTGGCGCGCGTTGTTGCGCAGACGGGTGTAGTCGGTGATGAGCTTGTCGGCGTTGTCGCTGGCGGACTTCATCGCCTTCTGCGTCGCAGCCTGCTTGGCGGCAGACGACTGCAGAAGGGCGTTGAAGACGCGGCTCTGGATGTACACCGGCAGGATCGCGTCGAGCACGGTCTCGGCGTCGGGCTCGAATTCGTAGAGCGGGTAGACAGCGCTGCCCGCCTCCGACTCGTCGGCCTCCGCGATCTCCAGCGGAAGCAGGCGCACGGACTCCGGCGACTGCGTCATCATGCTGACGAAGCGGTTGTACACGAGGTGGATCTCGTCGACACCGCCGCCCGCACCGCCGCGCGAGAACGCGTCGAGCAGAGTCGACGAGATCTCTTCGGCCGTGTGGAACGACGGGGTGTCGGTGTCTCCGGTCCACTCCGCTGCCGCCGCGATGCGACGGAACTGGAAGTAGCCGACGGCCTTGCGACCGACGAGGTAGAACACCGGCTCCTTGCCCTGACCGCGCAGCAGCTCCGCCACCTCGAGACCCTCACGGAGGATCTGCGAGTTGAAGGCACCGGCGAGACCGCGGTCCGACGAGAAGATCACGACCGCGGAGCGGCTGATGTTCTCGGGCTCACGGGTGAGCGGGTGGTCGACGTTCGAGTGCGTCGCGACGGCGGACACGGCCCTCGTCACGGCTCGCGCGAAGGGGGTGGACGCCTTGACGCGTGCCATCGCCTTCTGGATGCGCGAAGCCGCGATGAGTTCCATCGCCTTCGTGATCTTCTTGGTCGTCTGAGCAGAACTGATCTTCTGCTTGTAGACCCTGAGTTGAGCGCCCATGAAATCAGTACCTCACGCGATTACGCGCGACGACCCTTGACGATCTTCTCCTGGTTGACGTCGTCTGCCTCCGCAGCGGCGTGCTCCTCGTGGCCCGGGGCGCCGATGGCGTGTCCCTTGCCACCCTGGAACTCCAGGACGAAGGCATCCGTGTGCTTCTCGAGCTCCGCGACCGTGTCGTCGCTGAGGACGTTGGTCTCACGCAGGGTGTCGAGCACCGAGGTGTTGCGACGCAGGTAGTCGAGCAGTTCGCGCTCGAAGCGCAGGACGTCCTCGACCTCGATCGTGTCGAGCTTGCCGTTGGTTCCGGCCCAGATCGAGACGACCTGCTCCTCGACCGGGTACGGCGAGTACTGCGGCTGCTTGAGCAGCTCGGTCAGACGTGCACCGCGCGACAGCTGACGACGCGAGGCGGCGTCGAGGTCGGAGGCGAACATCGCGAACGCCTCGAGCGAGCGGTACTGCGCGAGCTCGAGCTTCAGCGTTCCGGAAACCTTCTTGATCGACTTGACCTGAGCGTCACCACCGACTCGCGACACCGAGATACCCACGTCGACCGCCGGACGCTGGTTGGCGTTGAAGAGGTCGGACTGCAGGAAGATCTGGCCGTCGGTGATCGAGATCACGTTGGTCGGGATGTACGCCGAGACGTCGTTCGCCTTGGTCTCGATGATCGGGAGGCCCGTCATGGAACCGGCGCCGAGCTCGTCGGACAGCTTCGCGCAACGCTCGAGCAGACGCGAGTGCAGGTAGAAGACGTCACCCGGGTAAGCCTCGCGGCCCGGCGGGCGGCGCAGCAGAAGGGAGACGGCGCGGTAGGCCTCGGCCTGCTTCGACAGGTCGTCGAAGATGATGAGGACGTGCTTGCCGCCGTACATCCAGTGCTGACCGATGGCCGAACCGGTGTAGGGGGCGAGGTACTTGAAGCCCGCGGGGTCGGATGCCGGAGCGGCCACGATCGTGGTGTACTCCAGAGCACCGGCCTCTTCGAGCGCGCCCTTCACCGAAGCGATGGTCGAGCCCTTCTGGCCGATGGCGACGTAGATGCAGCGAACCTGCTTGTTGACGTCGCCCGACTCCCAGTTGGCCTTCTGGTTGATGATCGTGTCGATCGCGATGGCCGTCTTACCGGTCTGGCGGTCACCGATGATCAGCTGACGCTGGCCGCGGCCGACGGGGATCATCGCGTCGATGGCCTTGATGCCGGTCTGCATCGGCTCGTGCACCGACTTGCGCTGCATGACGCCGGGCGCCTGCAGCTCGAGCTCGCGGACGGCCTCGGTGGCGATCGCGCCGAGGCCGTCGATCGGGTTTCCGAGCGGGTCTACGACGCGGCCGAGGTAGCCGTCGCCGACGGGGACGGAGAGGACCTCACCCGTGCGGGTGACTTCCTGACCGGCCTCGATGCCGGCGAAGTCGCCGAGGACCACGACGCCGATCTCGTGCTCGTCGAGGCTCTGGGCGAGGCCCTTGGTGCCGTCGGCGAAGATCACGAGCTCGTTCGCCATGACACCGGGCAGTCCTTCGACGTGCGCGATGCCATCAGCGGCGTCGATGACCGTGCCGACCTCGGTCGCCGCGGCCCCGGTGGGCTCGTAAGCGGCGGCGAAGTCCTTCAGCGCGTCACGGATGACGTCGGGGCTGATCGATAGTTCTGCCATTGTCTTCCCTTTGTATCTGGGTGCGCGGTTCCCCGCGCGAAGTCGTGTTAGCCCGCGAGCTTCTGGCGAAGGTCGGCGAGTCGTGCGGAGATGCTGCCGTCGATCACGTCGTCGGCGATCTGCACGCGCAGACCACCGATGATCGTCGGGTCGATGACGACGTTGAGCGCCACCTGACCGTCGTAGCGTCGCGAGAGCGCTTCGCCGAGGCGGGCGCGCTGCGCGTCGTTCAGCTCGCTCGCGCTGTAGACCGTCGCGACGACGCGGTCACGCTGGTCGGAGACGATCCGCATGGCGCGGTTGAGGAGCTGACGGATCCGCCGCCCGCGCGGCTGACGCACGAGGGAGGAGACGATCAGGGCCGCGGGGGCGCTGGTCGCTCCGGAGAGCAGACGCTCGACGAGAGCCGACTTCGCGTCCTGACCGCCGAGACGGCTTCCCAGTGCGAGCTCGAGCTCGGGGTTCGCGGCGACGACGCGGGAGAAGCCGAACAGCTCCCCCTCGATGTCGGCGCCTGCCTCGGCGATCGCCGAGGCACGGATCGCGAGCTCGTCGATGCCGTCGACGAGCTCGTCGGCGTTGGACCAGCGTTCCGAGACGACCGTTTTGAGCACGGCCTGCGTGTTCGCCGACAGCCCGCCGAACACCGCGGTCACGACGTTCTGCCGTGCCGCTGCGGGGGCCGCCGGGTCAGCCAGCGCGCCGCTCAGCTGAGACGAATCGCCCACGGCGTGCGCGGCGGCGAAGAGCTCCCGCGCGGTGTCGAGGGTGACGTCCTTCGCTGCGGCAAGCGTCTGGATGGATGCCGCGAGTGCCTGAGTGGTCGCGCTGCCCATTACTGAGCCGCCTTCTCGGATGCTTCGAGGTCGGCGAGGAAGCGGTCGACGACCGCCGTCGCGCGGGCATCGTCGGAGAGCGTCTCACCGACGACGCCACCGGCGAGGTCGATGGCCAGCGTGCCTACCTCGCTGCGCAGCGAGACGAGAGCGGTCTGACGCTCGGCCTCGATCTGCGTGTGCGCGGTCGCCGTGATGCGAGCTGCTTCGGACGAAGCGGCATCCTTGGCCTCGGCGACGATCTTCTTGCCGTCCTCGCGGGCGGCCTCTCGGATCTCACCGGCCTCGGTGCGCGCCTCGGCGAGCTGACGGGTGTACTCCTCGAGAGCCGCCTCGGCCTGCTTCTGGGCCTCGTCGGCCTTGGCGATGTTGCCCTCGATCGCGTTGGAGCGAGCGTCGAGGAGGGTGTAGAGCTTGGGCAGCGCCACCTTCCAGACGACGACCAGGATCACGACGAAGCAGACCGCCGACCAGATGATGTCGTACCAGGCGGGGATGAGCGGATTGTGGTCCGCCTCCTCCGCCGCGTACGTGACAAGAGCGTTCAGCATCCTGTCTCCTTATCGCAGAGGGTGTCTGTCAGGACTGGAAGATGAAGTAGGTCGCGATGCCGATGAAGGCGAGCGCCTCGGTGAAGGCGATACCGATCCACATGAGGACCTGGAGGCGACCGGCCAGCTCGGGCTGACGGGCGACGCCCTCGATCGTCTTGCCGACGACGATACCCACGCCGATGGCCGGTCCGATAGCCGCGAGGCCGTAGCCGACGGTGCCGATGTTGCCGGAGATTTCAGCGAGAACCGTAGTTGCGTCCACGGGTTTTTCCTTTCGTTGGGTGGGAAGGCGGTTGTTGCCGACCCGCTCAGTGCTCTTCTGCGACCGCGAGCTGGATGTAGACCGCGGTGAGGATGGTGAAGACGTAGGCCTGCAGGAACGCCACCAGGATCTCGAACAGGGTGAACGCGAAGCCGAACGCGAGCGTGCCCGCGCCGAGTGCTGTCCACCACCCTCCGAGAGTGATGACGAAGAACTGCGTTGCGGAGAAGAACAGGACGAGCATCAGGTGCCCGACGATCATGTTCATCAGCAGTCGGAGGGTCAGCGTGACGGGCCGGATGATGAACGTCGAGAGGAACTCGAGCGGCGTCACGATGATGTAGAGGAACGGGGGGACGCCCGACGGGAACAGCGAATTCTTGAAGAAGCCCTTGGGGCTCTTCTTGATGCCGGCGTAGATGAAGGTGACGTAGCTGACGACGGCCAGCAGCAGCGGGACCGCGATGATGCTCGTACCCGCGATGTTCAGGAACGGGATGATTCCCGTGATGTTCATGAACAGCACCATGAAGAAGATGGTGGCGAGGATCGGCAGGAAGCGACGGCCGTCCTTGCGCCCGAGCAGGTCCTCGGCGACGTTCACTCGCACGAAGTCGAGGCCCATCTCGACGAGGCTCTGGAAGCGCCCGGGGACGACGCGCATGTTGCGCGTTCCGAGCCAGAGGATCAGCACGACCGCGATCGTGGCCAGGAACTGGATCAGGTGGATGCGGTGGATGACCAGGTCGCCGATCTGGAACACCGCATCGGGGAAGAACTCCGCGATGGACGGAGCGTGGAACTCGTCATCGGTGGCAAGTCGTGGCGTCAGGGTCGCAGCAAGATTAAACAGCGCGGGCTCCAGCTTCGGGGCACCGGTCAGAACCGGGGCGACGATGGTCGGTGTGCTTCACAGCGCAAGCGCTCGCGGGCGAGCGGCGGGCACGTTTCAACACTATCAGAGTATGAGGCGGCCCTAAGACCTCTGAGGGTCCTCGTCGGCGGTCGGGGCCCCCGGAGCGACGTCCTCCGGGGCGACCGAGGGAAGCGATGCATCGCTGACATTCGGCAGGCGCATCGTCATGAGGACGACGGCGTCGACGATCAGCGACATCAGCACGCCGGCGACGATCGCGACGAAGAAGATCACGGGGTCGAGCCAGGGCTGGTCCTTGAGGACGATGACGCCGAGGAAGAACACGATCAGCTTGAGCAACCACCCGCCGAGCACGATCGCGAAGAAGAACTGGACGTAGAGCGGCTCGCCGAACCACCGGTTCGCGATCAGGATGCTCGCACCGGTGATCCCGAGGAACACGGCGGCGATGAGCACACCGAGCAGGCCGCTGATCAGTCCGTTCTCCTGCCCGACGAGGTAGCCCACGACCGCCGCGGCGATCGCGAGGACCACGGTGGCGACTCCCGACCAGATGAGAGTGCGTCGCAGGATCGGCGTGCTGGAAACGGGGTTCGGACTCATGAGGGCTCCACGGGGGTCGGGTCGGAGTCGGGGGTTGCGGCGATCGCACGTCGCGAGGGCTTCAGGGTGAGAACCAGGCAGGCCGCGATCCCGACCACGCCGAATCCCACACCGGGAAGGTACTGGCCCGGCCAGTCCTCGCGGGCTCCGACGTACATGAGGAGGACGGCGAGTGAGATCACCGCCGTCCAGGCGTAGAAGATGAGGACGGCATCACGGTCGCGGTGACCGAGGTCGAGCATGCGGTGGTGCAGGTGCTTGCGGTCCGGCGAGAACGGCGACTTGCCGGCGTGCATGCGGCGCAGCACCGCCAGGCCGAAATCGAGCAACGGCAGCAGCACCACCATCAGCGGCAGCAGGATCGGGATGAACGCACCGAGCAGCTGGGACCGCCCGAGACGCTCGGGGTCGAGCGCGGACGGATCCATCTGCCCGGTGAGGGAGATCGCGGAGACGGCCATCAGCAGGCCGAGCACGAGTGCACCCGAGTCGCCCATGAACAGCTTCGCCGGACTCCAGTTCCAGGGCAGGAAACCGATGCAGGCGCCGATGAGGACGGCGGCGATGAAGGTCGAGAGGTTGAAGTAGCTCGAGGCGCCGGAGTCGCGCGTGAAGATGTAGGAGTAGGCGAAGAAGACGCCGTTGGCGATGAGGCAGACCCCGGCGACGAGGCCGTCGAGGCCGTCGATGAAGTTGACGGCGTTCATGACCACGACGATCGCGAACATCGTGATCGTGATGCTCAGCCAGCTCGAGAAGACGATGAGATCGCCGAACGGGAGGGAGAGGATCTGCAGCCCTCCCCCGATCGTGAGGATCCCGGCCGCGAGGAACTGCGCGCCGAGCTTGATCATCCAGTCGAGGTCCCACAGGTCGTCGACGACTCCGATCACGGCGATCAGCAGTGCGGCTCCGAGGATGGACCACATCGTCTGCGGCGGCATCCAGATGCTCTGGAAGAAGGGGTTCGCTGCCGAGATCCCCATCGCGGCGGCGATGCCGAGGAAGATCGCGACCCCGCCGAGCCGCGGAGTGGGACGCGTGTGCACATCGCGATCGCGGATCTCGGGGTACAGCTTGAACCGCAGGCTCACCCGCAGGACCGCCCAGGTCAGCACGAAGGTGATCGCGGCGGTCAGGATGATCGTGAAGAGGTACTGCTTCACGAATCCCCGTCCTGTCGAGGCGCGGGCGCCGCGGAATCCGGCTCCGGGGCGGGCTCGAGCAGATCGCCGAGCACCTCCTCCAGCTGCTCCCGGCTGATCGCCCCGTCACGCAGGATGCGCACGCGTCCGGCATCCGAATCCGCCGGCGGACGCACGAGCGAGGTGGCATCGACGATCGTCGAGGCCACACCGTCGCGGCTCATTCCGTCTGCGAGGTAGACGGCGACGCTGTCGCCGAGCATCTTCTCGGCGTCGAAGGCCGAGATCGCTGCGGCCTGACCCGTGAGGTTCGCGCTCGAGACCGCGAGCGGTCCGGTCTCGGCCAGCAGCTCCAGCGCCACGCGCCCCTCGGGCATCCGCACGGCGACGGTTCCCCGGGTCTCGCCGAGATCCCAGACGAGCGAGGGCTGAGCAGGGAGCACGATGGTCAACCCGCCGGGCCAGAAGGCGTCGACGAGGCGTTGAACCGGCTCGGGGACCGACTCCGCCAGAGCCGTCAGCGTCTCCTTGGTGCCGATGAGGACGGGCGGCGGCTGATCGCGCCCCCGTCCCTTCGCATCGAGCAGCCGCTGCACGGCAGCGGGCGAGAAGGCGTCGGCGGCCACGCCGTAGACGGTATCGGTGGGCATGACGATGAGTTCACCGCGGCCGATCGCCTGGCGTGCATGGCGCATACCGGCGAGCAGCTGCGCCTCGTCGCCGCAGTCGAAGATGGAGGACATGTCGTTCCGATTCTACGGGAGGCCGCCGAGAGAGCGGATCAGGGACGGATGGCCGTGGTGGCGCGGTCACGCAGGGTGAGGTCGCGGTGCGTCGCCGCGGCACGCCAGTCGTCGCGCTCGAGGATGCCGCGGATCTCGGCCCCTTGGAGTTCACCGTGCTCGATCACCAGCAGCCCGCCGGGACGGAGGAGCCGCAGAGCATTGGTGCTGAGCGCGCGCACGAGATCGAGACCGTCCTCGCCGCCGTACAGCGCCATCGCCGGGTCGAAGAGGCGCACCTCGGGGTCGCGCGGGATCGCCGAGTCCGGCACGTACGGCGGGTTCGAGATGACGACGCTGGCGGCACCGGCGAGGTCGGGGAAGGCATCCGCCATGTCGGCGAGCACCAGCGTGAGGTTCTCGGCATCGGCGGTGTTGCGGCTCGCCCACGCGTGCGCCTCGGGCGAGAGCTCCGCGGCGTAGATCCGCGCGTGCGGCACCTCGGTCGCCATCGCGAGTGCGATCGCCCCGCTCCCCGTGCCGAGATCGATGCCGATCGGCTGCGGATCGGGTGCGTGCAGGAGCGCGTCGATCGCGTGCTGCACCACCATCTCCGTCTCGGGTCGGGGGACGAACACCCCGGGGCCCACGGCCAGTTCGAGATGCCGGAACGGCGCGGTGCCGGTGATGTGCTGCAGGGGTTCCCGCGACTCCCGGCGCGTCACGAGAGCATCGAGCCGCTCGGCATCCGCGTCGCTCATCACGTCGCCTCGGACGATGGCCGCCTGCACCTCGCCGCGACGCAGACCCCGCACGTGACCGACCAGGAGCTCCGCGTCGACGAGCGGATCGGTCACACCGGCATCGGCGAGGCGCTGAGCGGCCGCACGGACGAGTGCGGCGAAAGACGTGTCGGGCATGATCTCCAGCGTAGAGCGCCCCCCGGGTGTCACATTGCCCTCTCCCCCGCACCCCTCCCATAGGCTGAGAGCGAAGCGACCCGCACAGGAAGGCTCCTCCATGCCCGGTATCCACTCCGACATCACGACCGCGTTCGGCAACACGCCGCTGGTCCGTCTGAACCGCGTGACCGAAGGCCTCGGCGCCACCGTCCTCGCGAAGCTCGAGTACTACAACCCCGCCTCCAGCGTGAAGGACCGCATCGGCATCGCGATGATCAACGCCGCCGAAGCATCCGGTGAGCTGCAGCCGGGCGGCACGATCGTGGAGTCGACCAGCGGCAACACCGGCATCGCCCTGGCGATGGTCGGGGCAGCGCGCGGCTATAAGGTGATCCTCACCATGCCCGCGTCCATGTCGAAGGAGCGCCGTGTGCTGCTCAAGGCTTTCGGCGCAGAGATCGTCCTCACCGACCCGACCAAGGGCATGAGCGGTGCGATCGAGATCACGAAGCAGATCGTCGCCGACACCCCGGGCGCGGTTTGGGTGCGGCAGTTCGAGAACGCCGCGAACCCGCAGATCCACCGTGAGACCACCGCACAGGAGATCCTCCGCGACACGGACGGCGAGGTCGACATCTTCGTCGCCGGCGTTGGCACCGGTGGCACCGTCACCGGCACCGGACAGGCGCTCAAGGCCGCCAAGCCCGGTGTACAGGTCATCGCCGTCGAGCCCAAGGACTCCCCCATGCTCAGCGAGGGCCACCCCGGCCCGCACAAGATCCAGGGCATCGGGCCGAATTTCGTCCCCGCGATCCTCGACCGTGAGGTGATCGACGAGGTGATCCCCGTCGAGTTCGACGACGCCATCCGGGTGGCTCGGGAGCTGGCCGCCCGCGAGGGTCTCCTCGTCGGCATGTCGTGCGGCGCAGCGACGTGGGCAGCCCTGCAGGTCGCTTCCCGCCCCGAGAACGCGGGGAAGAACATCGTCGTCGTCCTTCCCGACACCGGGGAGCGCTACCTGTCGACCGCGCTGTTCGCGGACCTGCGCGAGGACTGACGACCACCGCATGATCGGTCGAATGCGCGAGGACATCGCCGCTGCCCGGCTCCGCGATCCTGCTGCCCGCAGCGCCGCGGAGGTCGCACTGCTGTACCCGGGACTCCATGCCATCTGGGCGCACCGCGTCTCGCATGCGCTGTGGCGCCGGCGGCTGCGCTTCCTCGCACGCGCCAACTCGCAGCTCGCCCGCTGGTTCACGGGCATCGAGATCCATCCAGGGGCCCGGATCGGCCGCCGCTTCTTCATCGACCACGGCATGGGCGTCGTGATCGGCGAGACCTCGCAGATCGGCGACGACGTGATGCTGTACCACGGGGTCACGCTCGGCGGGCGCTCGCGCTCCACCGGCAAACGCCACCCCACACTCGGCGACGGTGTCGCCGTGGGAGCCGGAGCGAAGATCCTCGGACCCGTGACGATCGGGGCGCACTCCTTCGTCGGAGCGAACGCCGTCGTCACCCGGGATGCGCCCGCGGACAGCGTGCTCGTCGGCGTTCCGGCCAAGCCGCGTCAGCGCGCGGGCGGCGAAGACACGCGCGCGCTGCTCACCGTGCCGGACTACTCGATCTGAGTCCGGTCAGCGTGCGTGACGATCGCGCTTCTCGCGCGCGTCACCGACTCGGCGCTTGAGGAAGATCAGCGGCAGCAGCACCGTGCCCAGCGCCGTGATGAGCCAGACGATCACCGCGCCGAGCAACCAGCCGGTGACATCGACGATGCGCAGACCGCCGATGGGCAGCAGCACGACGATGATCAACGCCACCAGGGTCGAGAAGATGCCGATTCCACCGAGCAGCACCGGCGCGTAGCGGTCGGCGATCTTGCTGATCCACGGCGAGAGGATGCTCTGCAGCAGCGCGAAGATCAGAATGCAGAGCACGAAGCCCCACCACTTCGACCACTCGATCTGGAATCCGTCGAGCAGGAGATCGGCGACGATCAGCCCGAGCCCCGCGGACACGATGTAGATGAGGGTGCGGAAGAGGAATGTGATCACGCGCCGAGCCTAGCGCTCCGGGGGCGTGCGGATCAGGACTCGGTGCCGACGGCGGCGAGCCGGGCCTCTTCGTCGGTCGTGATCGCCGATTCGATGATCGGTCCGAGCGCGCCGTCCATCACCTGATCGAGGTTGTAGGCCTTGAATCCCGTGCGGTGATCCGCGATGCGGTTCTCGGGGAAGTTGTAGGTGCGGATCCGCTCGGACCGGTCCATGCCGCGGATCTGCGACCGGCGAGCATCGGATGCCGCCGCATCGAGCTCCTCCTGCTGCTTCGCGAGCAGCCGCGCACGGAGCACGCGCATTCCCGCCTCGCGGTTCTGCAGCTGCGACTTCTCGTTCTGCATGGAGACGACGATGCCCGTCGGAACGTGCGTGATGCGCACCGCGGAGTCGGTCGTGTTGACCGACTGCCCGCCCGGCCCCGAAGAGCGGAAGACATCGATCTTGAGATCGTTCTGGTTGATCTCGATCTCGTCGGGCTCGTCGACCTCCGGGAAGACGAGCACACCGGTGGTCGAGGTGTGGATACGTCCCTGCGACTCGGTCGCCGGCACGCGCTGCACGCGGTGCACACCACCCTCGTACTTGAGGTGCGCCCAGACGCCCTGCGCCGGGTCGGTCGAGGATCCCTTGATCGCGACCTGGACGTCCTTGTAGCCACCGAGATCGGACTCGTTGCGCTCGAGCAGCTCGGTCTTCCATCCCATCGACGCCGCGTACTGCACGTACATGCGCAGCAGATCGGCCGCGAAGAGCGCGCTCTCGGCGCCGCCCTCCCCCGCCTTGATCTCCATGATCACATCACGGGCGTCATCCGGGTCACGCGGGATGAGGAGTCGCCGGAGCTTCTCCTGCGCGGCCTGCAGCCCGGCCTCGAGTCCGGGGACCTCCGCCGCGAAGGCCTCGTCCTCACGAGCGAGCTCGCGCGCGGCATCCAGGTCGTCGGATGCCGCGACCCATGCCTCGTACGCGGCGACGATGCGCGACAGCTCGGCATAGCGGCGGTTCACACGCTTGGCACGCGCGGCGTCGGCGTGCACCGCCGGGTCGGAGAGTTCCTCCTGGACCCGGCGGTGCTCGTCGATCAGAGCCTGGACGGACTCGAACACGGACTCTCCGCTCAGCGGATGTTGTTGTCGTGCGAACCTGCGGGCAGGGTCGGGATCGACTTCTGCATCTGCACGAGGAACTCGACGTTCGACTGCGTCTCCTTGAGCTTTCCGAGCACGACCTCGAGGGCCTGCTGGGTGTCGAGGCCGGCGAGGGCGCGACGGAGCTTCCAGGTGATCTTGACCTCGTCGGAGGAGAGCAGCATCTCTTCACGGCGGGTGCTCGACGCGTTCACGTCGACGGCCGGGAAGATGCGCTTGTCGGCGAGCGAACGCGACAGGCGCAGTTCGCTGTTGCCGGTGCCCTTGAACTCCTCGAAGATGACCTCGTCCATCTTGGAGCCGGTCTCGACGAGAGCCGTGGCGAGGATCGTGAGGGATCCGCCGTTCTCGATGTTGCGCGCGGCGCCGAAGAAGCGCTTGGGCGGGTAGAGCGCCGACGCGTCGACGCCACCGGTGAGCACGCGGCCGGAAGCCGGAGCCGCCAGGTTGTACGCGCGGCCGAGACGGGTGATCGAGTCGAGCAGCACGACCACGTCGCGACCGAGCTCGACCAGGCGCTTCGCACGCTCGATGGCGAGCTCGGCGACCGTGGTGTGGTCCTCGGCCGGACGGTCGAACGTCGAGGCGATGACCTCGCCCTTGACCGTGCGCTCCATGTCGGTGACCTCTTCGGGGCGCTCGTCGACGAGCACGACCATGAGGTGGACCTCGGGGTTGTTCTGCGCGATCGCATTGGCGATCTGCTGCAGGACGATCGTCTTACCGGCCTTCGGCGGCGCGACGATGAGGCCGCGCTGGCCCTTGCCGATCGGCGCGACCAGGTCGATGATGCGCTGCGTGAGCTTCTCGGGCGCGGTCTCGAGGCGCAGGCGCTCCTGCGGGTAGAGCGGCGTGAGCTTGCCGAACTCGACGCGCGTGGCGGCATCGTCGATCGACAGCCCGTTGATCGAGTCGACCTTGACCAGGGCGTTGTACTTCTGGCGCCCCTGCTGCTCGCCCTCGCGGGGCTGCTTGATCGAGCCGACGACCGCGTCGCCCTTGCGCAGGTTGTACTTCTTGACCTGCCCGAGCGAGACGTAGACGTCGCTGGGGCCGGCGAGGTAACCGGTCGTGCGGACGAAGGCGTAGTTGTCGAGCACGTCGAGGATGCCGGCGACCGGGATCAGGACGTCGTCCTCACCGATCTCGGTGTCGAACTCGTCGGTCTGCGCGTTGCCGCGGCGCTTGTTGCGCTGACGGTTGCGGCCGTTGCCGCCCTGCTCGTCGTCGCCGGCGGGCTGCGCCTGCTGCTCCTGCGCGGCACCGGTGCCGTTCTGGCCGCGTCCGCGGTTGCGGCTGCGGTTGCGGCTGCGGCCGCGACCGCTCTGCTCGTCTCCGCCGTCGCCACCCTCACCGGCGTTGTCCGCGGCGGGAGCGTTGTCGGAGGCAGCGGAATCGGCGGCAGGGGCGTCGGCGGCCGAAGCGTCGGACTCCGCCGTCTTCTTCGGGGCGCGGCGACCGCGTCCCGTGGTCTTGGGGGCCTGCTCGGCGGAAGCATCCGCAGCACCGGCGTCAGCGGGCTTCTCCGTCGACTTCTCGTCGGAGGCCTGGGCGGGAGCCGCCTTCTCGGCAGCCTTCTCCGCAGCGGGCGTCTCGCCCGCGGACTCCGCGGCGGGGGCCTCGGCATCCGCCTTCTTGGCGCGGCTGCGGCGCGGCGCCTTGGCCTTCGGAGCGGCCTCGGCGCTGTCGCCTGCGGCATCTGCCTTGGCCGGTGCCGCGTCGGCGGCCGGCGCGGCCTCTGCCGCCTTCTCGGCCTTCGCGGCGGCGGTCGCCGTCGTCGCACGTCGCGGTGCGCGCTTGCGGGCGGGTGCCGCCTCAGCGGATGCGTCGGTGCCGGCTGCTGCCGGGGCATCGACGACCGGGGCGGCCTGGTCGTTCTGGGTCTCGGAGAAGTTCTCCACGAGTACTCCCTCTATTTCTCGGGGGTAGTGAGCGGTCCACACGCGCAACGGGTGCTGCGCGCGTTCGCACGGGCTGACGCTCGGCGCCAGCCGGCCTGGGCACTTGTGCCATGAGGTTGGACGTGCGGGTCTTGCAAGAGTTGCAATGGGGCCAGATTCACGAAGACGTTACGTGGAGCCCTCCGCTCGATCCCCCACTGTACCACCACGCACATCGACGGCGAGCAGGAGGGATTCCCACGGAGTGTCGGTCACTCGCCCGGCCAGTTCGACCGCGTCCTGGCGGCTTCCCGGCCCGTCGGCGAGCACCAGCACACTGGGGCCGGCACCGGAGACCACGGCGGCGAAACCGGCGGCACGCAGGGCTTGCACCAGCCGCTGCGTCTCGGGCATCGCCTCGGCGCGGTAATCCTGGTGCAGCCGATCGGCGGTCGCGTCGAGGAGGAGCTCGGGGCTCTGCGTCAGCGCCGCGATCAACAGCGCCGAACGCGACACGTTGAACACGGCATCCGCAGTGGACACCTGCGGCGGCTGCAGAGAGCGCGCCTGCGACGTCGACATCGTGTACGCCGGCACGAGCACGAGGGGCGAGACGCCCCGGTGCACGAGGAGCTTCTTGTGCTGCGCGCCGCGCTCGCTCATCCAGGCGATCGTCAGGCCGCCGAAGAGGGCGGGCGCGACGTTGTCGGGGTGCCCCTCGAGCTCGGTCGCGAGTCGCAGCAGATCGGAGTCGCCGATCTCGACGTCTCCGGCGAGGAGGCCCTTCGCGATCAGGACCCCGGCGACCACGGCCGCGCCGGAGGATCCCAGGCCGCGGCCGTGCGGCACGCCGTTCTCGGCCACGATCCGCAGACCCGGCATCGGCCGGCCGGCATCGGCGTAGACGTGCTCGACCGTGCGGACGATCAGGTTCGACGCGTCGCGCGGGATCTCCTCGGCGCCCGAACCCGACACCTCGATGTCGAGTTCACCCGCCGGGAGCTCGGTGACGACGAGGGAGTCGTAGACGCTGAGTGCGAGGCCGAGGGTGTCGAATCCCGGCCCGAGGTTCGCGCTCGTGGCGGGAACGCGGACCTCGATCGTGCGCCCTTCCGCCACCGTCACTCGCCTTCCACGCGCAGCACCGACACGACGCGCTCGACGACCGAGCTGTCGGCGAGTCCCGCGACCGCGGCGCTGAGCGACTGCTCGGCTGCCCGGTGCGTGCCGATGATGAGTCGCGCGGTGGGCTCCTCCTCGCCCTCGACCGTCTGGACGATCGTGGCGACCGAGACGCCCCCGTCGCTCAGGATGCCGGCGACCGTGGCGAGCACACCCGGAGCGTCCGCGACCTCGAGGGTGACCTGGTATCGGGTCGTGACGTGCCCGATGGGCACGACCGGCAGGTTCGCCCGCGTCGACTCGCCGACGCCCACGCCGCCGGCGATGTGGCGGCGAGCGGCGGAGACGACGTCACCGAGCACGGCCGACGCGGTCTGCACTCCACCGGCGCCCGCGCCGTAGAACATCAGGGAACCGGCGGCCTCGGCCTCGACGAACACCGCGTTGTTGGCGCCGTGCACCGACGCCAGCGGGTGCGAGTGCGGTACCAGTGCCGGGTACACGCGTACCGAGATCGATTCGGTTCCGTCGACGTCGAGGCGCTCGCACACGGCGAGGAGCTTGATCACGAAGCCCGCGGCACGGGCCTCCTCGATCATCGAGGCGGTGACGGTGGTGATGCCCTCGCGGTAGACCGCGTCGAGCGGCACGGCGGTGTGGAAAGCCAGGCTCGCGAGGATCGCGGCCTTCTGCGCCGCGTCGTAGCCTTCGACGTCGGCCGTGGGGTCGGCCTCCGCGTATCCGAGACGCTGCGCGTCGGCGAGCACGTCGGCGAAGTCGGCGCCCTCGGTGTCCATGCGGTCGAGGATGTAGTTCGTCGTGCCGTTCACGATGCCCATGATGCGAACGATGCGGTCGCCGGCGAGTGAATCGCGCAGCGGGCGGATGATCGGGATGGCGCCGGCCGCAGCGGCCTCGTAGTGCACCGAGGCACCGACCCGGTCGGCGGCTACGAAGAGCTCCGGACCGTGCGTGGCGAGGAGCGCCTTGTTGGCCGTGACCACATCGGCGCCGGAGCCGATCGCCTGCAGGATGCTCGTGCGTGCGGGCTCGATACCGCCCATGAGCTCGATCACGATGTCGGATCCGAGGATCAGCGACTCGGCATCCGTGGTGAAGAGCTCGCGCGGAAGGTCGACGTCGCGCGGAGCATCGACGTCGCGCACGGCGATGCCGGCGAGCTCCAGCGAGGCGCCCGCACGGTCGGCGAGCTCGTCGCCGTGGCGCAGCAGGAGGTCGGCGACCTGGGATCCGACCGCTCCGGCGCCGAGAAGCGCCACTCGAAGTCGTCGGTACTCAGCCATTGTTGCTCCTTCGGAGGTGGGTCATTTCTCTCCCTCGGGGGCGTTCGCCCCGTCGATGCCCGCGTCACGGGAGAGGAGATCGTCGATGGTCTCACCGCGGACGATGACCCTCGAGCGACCGTCGCGCACGGCGACGACCGGCGGACGCGGAACATGGTTGTAGTTGCTCGACAGCGAGACGCAGTACGCGCCCGTCGTCGGCACGGCGAGCAGGTCGCCCGGTACCAGATCGGAGGGCAGGTACTCGTGATCGACGACGATGTCGCCGGATTCGCAGTGCTTGCCGACCACGCGACTCAGCTGCGGGGCGCCGATCCCCACGCGCGAGGCGATGCGCGCGGAGTACTGCGCCCCGTAGAGCGCCGGACGAGCGTTGTCGCTCATCCCGCCGTCCACGCTGATGTAGCGCCGGACGGCACCGGAGTCGATGGTGACGTCCTTGGTCGTGCCGACCTCGTAGAGCGTGACGCCCGCCGTTCCGACGATCGCGCGACCGGGCTCGAACGAGAGCGCGGGCACGGCGATGCCGCGCGCGGCGCAGCCCTCGGCGACGGCGGACACGATCTCACCGGCGAGGACGTCGATCGGAGTGGGGTCGTCGCTGCGGACGTAGGCGATGCCGAAGCCGCCTCCCAGGTTCATCTGCGGGACCGCACCGCCCTCGAGCAGCGCCGCGTGCAGCTCGAGCACGCGCGAGGCGGACTCGCGGAACCCGGCGACGCCGAAGATCTGCGACCCGATGTGGCAGTGCAGACCCACGAAGTCGAGCCCGGGGATCTCTCGGATGCGAGCAACGGCGACCTCGGCATCCTCGAGCGGGAATCCGAACTTCTGGTCTTCGTGCGCGGTGGCGAGGAAGTCGTGGGTCTCGGCGTGCACGCCGCTGATCACGCGCACGAGCACACGCTGCACCGCGTCCACGCGGGCGGTGATCGCCGCGAGTCGTTCGATCTCGATCGCGCTGTCGACGATGATGCTGCCCACGCCGACCTCGACCGCTCGTTCGAGCTCGCGCGTCGACTTGTTGTTGCCGTGGAAGCCGATGGATGCCGGGGCGACTCCCGCGGCCAGCGCCACCTCGAGCTCTCCCCCGGTGCACACGTCGACGCGGAGTCCCTCGTCGACCACCCAGCGTGCGACGGTGGCGCTGAGGAACGCCTTGCCGGCGTAGTACACCTGCGCGATCGTGCCGTGCTCCGACGCCGCCTGGTCGAAGGCCCGGCGGAACTCCCGTGCGCGCTGACGCACCTCGTCCTCGTCGAGCACCAGAAGGGGGGTGCCGTAGGTGCGGGCGAGGGTCGCGGCATCCACCCCGGCGAGGGTCAGGACGCCGTCGGCGTCTCGGGCGGCGCGCGCGGGCCAGACACCGGCCGCGAGATCATTCGCGTCATCGGGAACGGCGAGCCACTCGGGCGCGAGCGAATCGGCAGCGGGAAGCAAGGAACACCAATCGTGGAGCGGGACTCGGGCGGGAAGCGCACGACGAGACTGACCCCGATTCTAGGGCACGGCGCATGCCGCCCTAGCCATGGTGACGCCCGTCCCGCAACCCCTGTGACGGCGGCCGGCGCTCACTCGTAGGGTGAGAACGTGGAAGCCCCGTCGACGACCGAAGCCCCTGCCCGCCCCGGGCCGATTCCGCGTGCCATCGCAGCCGTGACGCGCTGGGCGCTCCAGCGCAAGCCCGTGCGGGCCTTCCTCCTCTACAGCGAGCGCCGCGGCCCGATGCTCGCCGACAGCGTCACCTACCGCGCCCTGTTCAGCGTGTTCGCCGGTGTGCTCCTGGGATTCTCCATCGCCGCACTGTGGCTCGCCGGGAACCCGCAGGCCTGGAACGCGATCATCGACGCCGTGCAATCCGTCGTGCCCGGCCTGATCGGCGAGGACGGAGTCATCGATCCGGCCGATCTCCGCGAACCGATCTCGTTCTCGCTGGCGGGCGCGGTGTCGGCGATCGCCCTGATCGGCGCCGCCCTGGGTGCCGTGGGGTCGCTCCGCACCGCCGTTCGTGTGATCTCGGGCACCGCGCAGAGCGACGTCCTGTTCATCTGGGTGATCCTGCGCAACCTCGCCCTGGCGATCGGCATCGGGGCGGCGTTCATCGCGGCGGCATTCCTCTCCATCGTCGGACGGATCGGCGTCGGTTGGGTGAGCGATCTGCTCGGGATCCCCACCGACTCCGCGCTGGCGACCTGGGGCGTGCGGATCCTCTCGCTGATGATCGTCTTCGCACTGAACACCGCTCTGCTCATCGCCGTGTTCCTCGTGCTCTCCGGGGTCCGCCCGTCGGCGCGGTCCCTCTGGAGCGGTGCCCTTCTCGGCGCCGTCGGCCTCCTGGTGCTCCAGGAGCTCTCCTCGCTCTTCGTCGGCGGCGCGACCAGCAATCCTCTGCTCGCCTCGTTCGCGTCGTTGCTCGCCCTCCTGATCTGGCTCAACCTGTCGGCGCAGGTCATGCTCATCTCGTGCGCCTACATCGTCACGGGCGAGGAGGAGCGGCAGAACCGGGTGCGCGCTCGTTTCGGCGCGACCACTTTCCCGCAGCGTCGCGTGCAGCGGGCGGAGATCGATCTGAAGATCGCGACCGACGAACTGCGCGCCGCTCAGGAAGCCGCCCGCGACGCCTGACTCATCCGGCCGGGCAGGTGCCCTTCTCGAGCAGGCTCTCGTCGGTGACGATGGCTCCGTCGACGTCGATGTCGATCACGGCCACGGATCCGTCGATCTCCAGCCCGGTGAGCGTGAGGCCCGCCGGGAGCTGATCGGCGATGCAGATCCGCTGCGGCTGGGTGAGATCCGCGCCGATGGACCCCAGGTTCGACCCGACCTGCGAGGCGTCGATCTCGATTCCGCCGACGCTCAACGACACCGGCGTGAGTTCGAGGTCGCCCTCGAACGCTCCGGGCGTGAGGGTGAGCGAGATCGGGACGGCGAGGCCCAGAACGGTGATCGACCCGCTGACGGTGGCGTTCGGTTCGTCGAGAGCGACCGTGTCGACCGGCAGGTCGGTGGTCGCCAGCAGCGAGGTGAACTGATCCTCGTCGATGCGGATCGTGCCCGATGCGCCCGCGAGATCGCCGCCGCGCAGCGGCACCCCCGTCGCGGTCACGTCGACCGCACCGGTGATCCCCTCGAGGGTGACCGCGTCGGTCGACAAGTGCAGGCTGCCGAGACGTCCGCCGATCAGCTGCGGCAGCAGGAGGCCGTCGGCGTCGACGTCGAGCTGCTGATCGGCGGGGAGGTCGAGCTGGTCGATGACGAGCGAGCGCACGACTCCCGGAAGGATCGCCCGCGCGACGAACTCCGCCGCGACCACGAGCCCCGCGAGCACGACGACGACGATGAGCACCACCCACGGCCAGCGTCGGCGACGACGCTGCGGAGCGCTCGCGACACCGTCGTCGGTCCCGGTCCCGGCGCCCGGGAGGACGAGCGTCGGATGCTCGGCATCCGGCTCCGGGTACGGCAGCGTGCGGTTGTCTTCGCTCATGGGGTCATCCTGCCCTACCTCGGTCGTGCGGACGGGGGTTACATGCGCTCCGGTGCGGAGACGCCCAGGAGGTCGAGCCCGTTGCGGAAGACCTGTCCGGCGGCGTCGTTGAGCCACAGACGCGTGCGGTGCACGCTCTCGATCGGGTCGTCGCCCTGCGGGATCACGCGGCAGTTGTCGTACCAGCGGTGATAGAGGCCCGCGAGCTCCTCGAGGTAGCGGGCGACGCGGTGCGGCTCGCGCACCTCGGCGGCGAACGCCACGATGCGCGGGAACTCCTGGAGTGCGCCGAGCAGCGCCGCCTCGGACTCGTGCGTCAGCGTCTCGGGGGCGAACTCGGAGCGGTCGACGCCCGAATCGTTCGCGTTGCGGCTGACATTGTGCGTGCGGGCGTGCGCGTACTGCACGTAGAAGACGGGGTTGTCGTTCGTGCGCTTCTGCAGCAGCTCGGGGTCGAGATCGAGCGGCGAGTCCGCGGGCGAGCGCTCGAGCGAATACCGCAGGGCGTCGGCGCCGAGCCACTCGAGCAGGTCGTCCATCTCGATGATGTTGCCGGCGCGCTTGCTGAGGCGGGCGCCGTTGATCGACACCATCTGCCCGATGAGCACCTGTACGTTGCGCTCCGGATCCTCGCCCGCCGCACCGGCGACCGCCTTGAGGCGGTGCACGTACCCGTGGTGGTCGGCGCCGAGGAGGTAGATCTTGTTCTCGAATCCGCGGTCGCCCTTGTTGAGGTAGTACGCGGCATCCGCGGCGAAGTAGGTGTATTCGCCGTTCGAGCGGCGGATCACCCGATCCTTGTCGTCGCCGAAGTCGGTGGTGCGCACCCAGACGGCGCCGTCCTCGTCGAAGACGTGGCCCTGCTCGCGCAGGCGCTCGACCGCCTGGTCGATCAGGCTCGTGCCCGACGCGTCCTTGGCGTGCAGGGTGCGCTCCGAGAACCACACGTCGAACGGCACGTTGAAGCGGTCGAGCGAGCTCTTGATCTCGGCGAGCTGGTACTCGTATCCGAGGTCGCCGGCGACCGCGAGCTGCTCCTCGTCGGAGAGGTCGAGCAGATCCGGGCGCGCCTCGAGGATGCGACCGGCGAGCGCCGTGATGTACTCCCCCGGGTATCCGCCCTCGGGGGTCGGCTCGCCCTTCGCGGCGGCGACCAGCGACGATGCGAAGCGGTCCATCTGCGCGCCGGCGTCATTGATGTAGTACTCCCGCACGGCGTGCGCGCCGCTGGCGAGGAGCAGCCGGACGATCGCATCACCGAGCGCCGCCCAGCGCGTGTGGGCGATGTGCAACGGTCCGGTCGGGTTCGCCGAGACGAACTCGACGTTCACGCTCACGCCCTGCTGCGAGGTGTTCGTGCCGTAGGCGACGCCCGCGTCGACGATCGTCTTCGCCAGCGCGCCCGCTGCAGCGGCCTCGAGACGGATGTTGATGAATCCGGGGCCCGCGACCTCGGCGGTGGCGATACCGTCGACCGCGACCAGACCGTCGGCGATCTGCTGCGCGAGTTCGCGCGGGTTCGTGCCGAACGGCTTGGCGAGGCGCATCGCGATGTTCGAGGCCCAGTCGCCGTGGTCGCGGTTGCGCGGACGCTCCAGGACGATGTCGGATGCCGAGAGCCCGAGGGGCTCGCCGGGGCGTCGCTCGTCCGCGATCGGAGCGAGGACTGCGAGGAGGGCTTCGGCGAGCGTTTCAGGATTCATAGACCACCAAGTTTACGGCTCGGGACGGTGTCGAATTTGCGCAGACCGATCTGTGACTTACCCTCATGCCATGACCGTCGCTCCCGCACGCCGCCGACTGCGTTTCGCCGGCGTCGCCGCCGTGCTCGCCGTCGCCGTCGTCGCGGGCGTCCTCGGCGTCTGGCGCCCCTGGGCACCGCTCGCCTCGACCGCCCCCGTCGGCGCCGCGGAAGGCGAGCCCGCCGCCGCGATCGCACCGGCTCCGCTCGTCCTGCCGGAGCACCCGACCGTGCTCGTCTTCGGCGACTCCTGGACGTACGGCTCGGCCGCCACCGTCCCGACCGAGGGATACGCGTATCTCCTCGCCGATCTGCTCGACGGCGAGACGATCGTGAAGGGTGTGCGCGGCAGCGGCTATCTCAAGCCCGGACTCGACGGCCCCGCCTTCGGCGAGCGCATCGCGGCGCTCGATCCCGCGCTGTCTCCCGACCTCGTGATCCTGCAGGGCTCGATCAACGACCGCGAGCAGGGCGCGGCCGGATACCGCGAGGCAGTGAACGCGGCCTGGGATGCGATGGCGGCGAAGTACCCCGAGGCGACGATCGTGATCCTCGGGCCCGCCCCGCACGAGCTCCCCGTCGGTGCCGGCACCGCGCGCATCGACGCCGATCTCGCGGATCTCGCCGCCGCCCGCGGCTGGTGGTACGTCTCCCCCGTCGCCGAGGACTGGATCACCGATCAGAACTACCTCGAGGTCATCGACGTCGAGGTGGGGCGCAAGCATCCGTCCTCCGCCGGGCACCGCTACCTCGCCGAACGTGTCGCCGCCGCGCTCGATGCGCTCAGCGGCGCGCCGGTCACGATCGCCGGCGAGTCGGAGACCACCCCCGAGCAGTGATATCGTCGTTCGGTACGCCTCCGTAGCTCAGTGGATAGAGCGCCGGTTTCCGGTACCGTAGGTCGCAGGTTCGACTCCTGTCGGGGGCACGTATACGCGAAGAAGGACCGTCCGTGAGGGCGGTCCTTCTTCCGTTTCCGGGCGATGCGGTCAGCGGGGCACGGATGCCGTCCGCCGGGCGGCCCGCACCCCGTTGAGGATGACGACGACTTCGGCGATCTCGTGCACGAGCACGACGCCGGCCAGGCCGAGCACTCCGAACAAGGCCAACGGGAACAGCACCACGATGATCGCCAGGGCGAGGCCGATGTTGACGGTCATGATTCGGCGCCCGCGGCGCGCGTGGGCGAGGGCTGCGGGCAGGAGGCGGAGGTCGTGGCCGGTGAACGCGATGTCGGCGGATTCGACGGCCGCCGCCGAACCGCCCGCTCCCATGGCGATGCCGACGGTCGCAGTCGCGAGTGCCGGAGCGTCGTTGATGCCATCACCGACCATCGCCGTCGGCCCCTCGGCGAGGAGGGCGGTGACGGCGGCCGCCTTGTCTGCGGGGAGCTGCTCCGCACGGACGTCGCTCACTCCCGCGCGGGCGGCGAGCGCGCGGGCGGTGCGCTCGTTGTCGCCCGTGAGCATGATGACGCGAACACCCTGCTCCTCGAGCAAAGAGATGGTCTCCGCCGCCTCGGGGCGCAGCTCATCGCGTACACCGACGGCCCCCGCGATCCGTGCATCGACTTCGACCGCGACCACGGTCATCCCGTCGTCCGCCATCCCTTCGGCGGCGCCCTCGAGGTCGCCCAGTTCGGGGAGCCACCGCACACTTCCGACGCGGACGCGAGTGGCCCCGACCCGACCCGTCACACCGTGGCCCGCATCCTCGACGACCTCGGTCGCCGCGGGAGCGTCCGCCGCCGCGCGTGCGATCGCGGCGGCGAGCGGGTGCGTGCTCGTCCTCTCGAGCGCGGCGGCGAGGGCGAGGACCTCCTCGCGCGTGCGGCCGGGGGCCGCGGCGACGGCGACCACCTCGGGCTCGTTGCGGGTGAGCGTGCCGGTCTTGTCGAATGCGATCGTGCGGATGATTCCGAACCGCTCGAACGCCTCGCCCGAGGTGATGACGACGCCGAACTTCGATGCCGAGCCGATGGCGCTGATGACGGTCACGGGAACGGCGATGGCGAGAGCACAGGGGGATGCGGCCACGAGAACGACGAGGGCGCGCTCGACCCACAGACCGGGATCCCCGACAACGAACCCGAACACGACGATCAGGGCGGCGACGATGAGCACCACCGGCACGAGCGGGCGGGCGATCCGGTCGGCCAGGCGCGCACGTTCGCCTTTGCGGGCGTGCGCCTGCTCGACGAGCTCGACGATCCGGGTGAGGGAGTTGTCCCGCCCGTCGGCCGTCGCCTCGATGCGGAGCGTCGCCGATCCGTTCACCGAACCCGCCGGCACGGCCTCCCCCGGACCGACCGCGACCGGGATCGACTCGCCCGTCACGGCGGACGTGTCGATGCTCGAGCGTCCGTCCACGACCACGCCATCTGTCGCGATCCGCTCTCCCGCCCCGACGACGAGGACGTCGAGCTCTCGCACCTCCGTGGCAGGGATGCTCGCGTCGCCGCTCAGCCTCGACACGCGCACCGTCTCGGGGATGAGCGAGAGAAGAGCGCGGAGGCCCTCCTTCGCTCGGTCCATCGCGCGATCCTCCAGCGCCTCGGCGAGGGAGAACAGGAAAGCCAATGCCGCTGCCTCTCCCACGTGACCGAGAGCCACCGCTCCGATCGCCGCGATGGTCATCAGCAGCCCGACGCCGAGGCGCCCCCGCGCCAGGCGGCGAAGCGCTCCGGGCACGAAGGTGTAGGCGCCGGCGAGGAGGGCGACCCCCTGCAGCACGAGGGCCGGGATGGGGAACCCGCTCCACTCGAGCACGTAGCCGGCGAGCAGCACCACGCCGGCGATGACGGACGGGAGCAGCGCGGTATCACGCCAGAGCGGCGGACGAACCTCATGCTCGGCATCCGTGTGCCCGACCGCCCCTGCCGCTGCGATCACCGGACCGCAGCACGCATCACAGGTCGACATCGGCGGGTGAACAGCACAGCGGCACGTCGCAGTTCTCGTCGGTGCACGGTTCGCCGTCGTCTACCGCGAGCACGGTGTTCACCAGAAGGGTGATCGCCTTCGTCACGTGGGGGTCGGCGATCTCGTAGCGGGTCTGCCGCCCCTCCGGCGTCGCGACCACGATCCCGCATCCCCGCAGGCACGACAGATGATTCGAGACGTTCGTGCGCGAGAGGGCGAGCGTCTCCGAGAGGCGCGCAGGGTACGCGGGGCCGTCGAGAAGTTGCAGGAGGATCCGCGAACGCGTGGGATCGGCCATGGCGCGGCCGAGACGGTTCATCACATCGATCCGGGAGGCAATGGTCAGCATACGCTGACCATACAGTGAAGGATGAACTATTGCATCCCGAATCGATGCCTTCGCTTCTCCGCGGACAAACCCTGTTCAGGACGCGGGGAGCGCCTTCTCGAGCAGCGGCGTCAGGTTCTCCACCGTGTACAGCGCGGCCTGGGGCGAGCCCAACGAGTAGGCAGCGGAGATGTCGCCGTCGATGACGATCGAACGACCGTCCGCCACTGCGGGGAGGCCCTTCCACTGCGCGTCGTCGGTGATCTCGGCGGTGTCGATGTAGATCGGGAAGGCGACGATGAGGTCCGCGTCGATCAGATCGAGCTCCTCGCTCGAGATCGAGACCGAGAACCCGCCGGAGTTCGTGGGGATCTCGGCGATCGTGGGGTTCTGCACGAAACCGAAGCGCTCGAGCGTCTGAACGCGGTTACTGCCCTCGATGTACGCTCCCCAGCCCTCGCTCGTGCGGGTGGCGGCGGTCACGGTCTTCCCGGCCCACTCGGGGTGCGCATCGGCGGCCGCCCGGTAGGCGTCATCGATCTCGGCGAGCAGCTCCTCACCCTTCTCCGGCATGCCGAGCGCAGTCGAGATCATCTCGACCTGCTGCTGTTGCGTGGTGAGGTAGCTCTCGCCACCCTCGGGAACGCCGATGGTCGGGGCGATCTCGGAGAGCCGATCGTATCGATCCTGATCGCCGCTTCCCCGGACGTCGAGGATGAGGTCGGGATCGAGCGCGGCGATCGCCTCGTAGGACGGCTCCAGTGTGGCGATGATCTCGGGCGACTCGTCGTAGAGCCCCTCGGCCCAGGGGCCCACGCCGTCGCCACCGAACTCGAGCCAGTCGGAGGCGCCGACGGGCTGGTATCCGAGCGCGAGCGCGGTCTCGGCATCCGCCCACCCCAGCGCGACGATCCGCTGTGGGGCGCTGTCGACCGTCACCTCGCCGAACGCGGTCTCGACCGTCTGCGGGAAAGTGCCGGTCGTGGGTGCCGATCCCCCGCTCGACGGCCCCGAATCCGCCGGGGTGCTCGAGCATCCGGCGAGAGTCAGGGCGAGCAGCGCGACGGCCGCCGAGATCTTGAGGGTCGTTTTCATGGCGATGGCCTTTCGATTCGTTCCGGGGCGCACCCGAACGGGCGCGCGCGACACCTCTGGAGGGTGCGCGGGATCGACCTTAGGTTACCCTAAGCTTGATTGGTGACCTCTCCGATCTCCTGCTCGACAGCCGTTCCCGGCGCGTCAGCGGAGCGGGGGACTTTCAGAGTTCGCCGCGCCATCGGCTTCCTCGTCATCGCCCTTGTCCTGGGAGCGACCGTGATGCTCAGCTTGTCGATCGGCGCGCGCGACGTCGCGATCCCGGTCGTATGGGACGCCATCCGTGGAGCGGGGTCGGACGCCGATGCCGCATCGGTGCTCGCGCTCCGCATCCCCCGCACCGCCCTCGGTCTCCTCGTCGGTGCCGCGCTCGGCGTCGCCGGAGCACTGATCCAGGCCGTCACCCGCAATCCGCTCGCCGACCCGGGCATCCTGGGCGTGAACTCTGGTGCCGCCTTCGCGGTGGCGATCGCCGTCGGCGTCTTCGGCCTCACCTCACCGCCCGCGTTCCTGTGGTTCGCGTTCGGTGGCGCGCTGGTCACGACGATCATCGTCTACCTCATCGGTTCCGCAGGACGAGGGTCCGTGAGCCCCGCCCGCATCACGCTGGCCGGAGTCGCCATCGGCGCTGTGCTGTCGGGTATCACCGCAGGGATGCTGCTGGCGAACCCGAAGGGATTCAACGCCATGCGCGCCTGGGAAGCCGGCGCCATCGCGGACCGCGGTTGGGAGGTCATCGTGGTCGCCGGGCCCTATCTCGCCGCAGGACTCGTGCTCGCCCTGATGCTCGGACGCCCGCTCAACGCCGTGGCCCTCGGCGACGACCTCGCGCGGTCACTGGGCTCGAGCGTCCTGCGCACACGTGTCCTCTCGATCATCGCGATCACCCTGCTGTGCGGCACCGCGACGGCCATGGCGGGTCCCATCGCCTTCGTCGGCCTGATGATCCCGCACGTCGCACGATGGATCGTCGGTCCGGATCAGCGGTGGATCATCGCCTACTCCGTTCTCCTCGCACCGATCCTGCTCCTGGCATCCGACGTGGTGGGCCGTGTCGTCCTGCGCCCCGGCGAACTGCCCGTCGGTATCGTCACCGCCTTCATCGGCGCCCCGGTTCTCATCCTGCTGGTCCGACGGCAGAGGGCGAGCGCGCTGTGACCTTGCTCGACCGCTCCGCGACCGAACGTCGCGTGCCCGACGGCCATCTCGCCCTCCCCGTGCCCGGCGGGTTCGTTCCGGTGCATCGGCGGGGTCTCCTCGTCGGGGGCGTGACCGCGCTCGGGATCCTCGTGCTCGCGCTGCTCGCGCTGTGCCTCGGCGACTACCCGCTCTCCCTCCCGGAAGTGACTGCCGCGCTCTTCTCCGACCAGGGCTTCGCGAGCAGGATCGTGGTGGAGTGGCGCCTCCCGCGCATCGTCGCCGCCATCGTCTTCGGGGCCGCGCTCGGAGCATCCGGCGCACTGTTCCAGACTCTCACCCGCAACCCGCTGGGCTCCCCCGACGTCATCGGATTCTCGACCGGCGCCTACACCGGCGCGATCCTCGTGATCACGCTCGCCGGGGGCAGCGTCATCACCGTCTCGATCGGCGCACTCGCCGGCGGTCTCATGACAGCCCTCGTGGTCTACATGCTCGCCTGGCGGAACGGCGTGCAGGGCTTCCGGCTGATCATCGTCGGCATCGCCGTGACCGCCATCCTCAGCAGCCTAAACACCTACCTGCTGCTGCGGGCGCAGACCGAGGTCGCGATGACCGCGTCGATCTGGGGCGCCGGGTCGCTCTCCCTCGTGGGCTGGGACGACGTCGGTGTCGCAATCGGCCCGCTCGCGGTGCTCCTCGTCCTCACCCTTCTCGTCAGCGGCCCTCTCCGTCAGCTCGAACTCGGAGACGATGCCGCCCGGGCGCACGGGGTGCGCACCGAACGTACGCGCCTTCTGGTGATGGTCGTCGGTGTGGCGCTCATCGCGATCGTGACCGCCGTCTCCGGGCCGATCGCCTTCATCGCCCTCGCCGCTCCGCAGATCGCCCGCCGCCTCACCTCCGGCGCCGGCATCCCGATCGGCACCTCCGCGATGGTCGCTGCGTTCCTTCTCCTCGCCGCCGATGCGATCGCGCAGCACGTCGTTCCCGGGTCCGTTCCGGTCGGCATCGTCACCGTCGTGATCGGCGGCGTCTATCTGGTCACCCTCCTCGTCCACGAAGCCCGAAAGCAGCTCTAGCCATGCCCGCATCCGATGCCCGCCTGGTCGCCGAATCCGCGACGCTCGCCTACGATCGGCGCGTGATCTCGGAGAGTCTCTCCCTGAGCATTCCCGACGGCTCGTTCACCGTGATCGTCGGTCCCAACGCGTGCGGCAAATCGACCCTCCTGCGCGCACTCGCACGCCTGCTGATCCCGGCCGAGGGGGCGATCACGCTCGACGGCAAGTCCATCAGCCGGTACCGGGCGAAAGAGGCGGCCCGCATCATCGGTCTGCTCCCGCAGAGTTCGATCGCTCCCGACGGCATCACCGTGATCGACCTCGTCGCCCGTGGCCGCTACCCGCATCAAGGACTCATCCGCCAGTGGAGCAGCGAGGACCAGGAGGCGGTGGAGAAGGCGATGCGCGCGACGAACGTCGACGAGCTCCGCGGACGACAGGTCGACGAACTCTCGGGCGGTCAGCGTCAGCGCGTGTGGGCGGCGATGGCACTCGCGCAGCAGACGCCGATCCTGCTCCTGGACGAGCCGACCACCTTCCTCGACATCGCCCACCAGATCGAACTCCTCGATCTGTTCGCCGATCTCCACGCCGACGGGAACACGCTCGTCGCCGTGCTGCACGATCTGAACCACGCCGCGCGATACGCGACCCACCTCATCGCGATGCGCGACGGACGAGTCGTCGCCGAGGGTGAGCCGCGCGACGTGGTGACCTCCGCGCTCGTTCGCGAGGTCTTCGGACTCGAAGCCCGCGTGATCGAAGACCCCGCAACGGGCACGCCGCTGGTCGTGCCCGAGGCTCGGGCGACACGCGACGCACGAGCACACTGAGCGCACGGAGAGCCCGGAGCGGCAGAGAACCCGAACCCCGACCTCTGGACACGCCCCCGCGGCGAGCGCATGCTGATTCCATGACCGCTTTCCAGATCACGCATCCGTTCAGCGGGTTCAGCGTCGACTCGATCGACGCCGCCCGCGCCTTCTACGGCGACACCCTCGGCCTGGACGTCACGACCAACGCGATGGGGTTCCTCGACATCCGGTTGCCCGACGGAGGGTCGATCCTCGTGTACGCCAAACCCGATCACACACCGGCCAGCTTCACGATCCTCAATTTCCCCGTCGACGACGTCGAGGCCGCGGTCGACGATCTGAACGCCCGGGGCGTGGTCACGAAGATCTACGACGACGAGATCGGCACCGACGCCAAGGGGATCATGCGCGGCGGGCCCGATCGCGGGCCGGACATCGCCTGGTTCAGAGATCCGGCTGGCAACGTGCTCTCGGTACTCTCGGCATCCTGATCCACCGGAGCAGACCCACCGAACCGCGTCGTCAGACCACGTCGGCGAGCGCGGCGAGCGGGATCGCGATCCACGCGGGGCGGTTGCGCTTCTCGTACACGGCCTCGTACACGGCCTTGTCGGCGACGTATGCGTCGAGCAGCGCGCGGTTGTCGGCGAGGATCTGCTCCTCCTCCCCCGGCGCCGCAGCATCCGCCCCGACCGACTCGGTACGGCAGAGCGCGCCGACGTAGGCGTCGAGGAAATGCCCCCGCGCCCGACGCGCCCACTCACGAGCGAGATCGGCGCGCAGATCGTCTTCGGCATCCGGATCGGCCCCCTCCTCCGTCGCCTGCGTGAGGGCCACCGTGCCGGGCACGTAGTCGAAGGAGCGCAGCATCCCGGCGACATCGCGCCAGGGTGAATCGGGGAGCGAGCGCTCCGCGAACCGGCGCCCCGGCTCACCCTCGAAGTCGACGATGCGCCACCCGTGCGCGGTGCGCAGGGTCTGCCCCAGGTGAAGGTCGCCGTGCACGCGCTGCACGTCGAGCCGGCCGAGCGCGGCCACCGTCGCGTACATCGCCCGAAGGCGCTCGGCGTACGGTGCGAGTTCCGGCACGACACCGAGTGCGTGGTCGAGGCGATCCTCCAGCGCACGCGCCAGGGCCTGCGCGGCGGCCGCATCACGCGTCTCCGACGGGAACCGTCCGCGCAACGCCGCGTGCACCTCGGCGACCGCAGTTCCGAGGCGCGCGGCCTCGCCGGCGAAGTCCGCTCCCGACTCCTCGACGCTCTGCGACGGGTTGGCGAGCAGGGATCGCACGCTCCCGGTCGCCAGTTCGAACCCGTCGGAAGCGGTGCGCAGGAACTCCTGCATCATCGCCAGCTGCACGGTCTCGCCGTCGACATCGGCCTCGACCCAGCCGTAGAGCGCGGCGACGTGCTCCGAGTGCTGCCGGGTGAGTTCCCGATGGATCTCGATGTCGGGATTCGCGCCGGGGGTCACCTTGCGGAACACCTTCATGATCGCGACGTCGTCGAACCGGATCGACGAGTTGGACTGCTCGCCGCTCAGCGGGGATGCCCGCAGCCCCGGGTCGAGCGGATCGGTTCCCGGCACGCGATGGAAACGGAGTCCTCCCCGGTCGAACGTCGCGCTGTGCTCCGCCGCCACGAGCCCGTCGAGCCAGAGCGCCATGGCGTAACGATCGTGCACGGCGTCGTAGACGTGCCGGATGCGCCCCTCATCCTCCGCCGCCCCGATGAACGCGTGGGCGATCGCCTCCTGCGGCTCGTCGTAGATCGACAGGGGTACCTGATAGGTCTCGTGACCCGCCTCGCCGTCGGAGTAGTCGACGGTCACGAGGAAGACCGCCACCCGCACGCCCTGGTCCGGGCCCTCGAGGTCAGCGATCCGCCGCACCCGCGAGACGTGGAACGGTCGGCTCTTGCCGGCGAACCAGCGGGTGCGCACGAGGTAGTCCTCCAGGACTCCCGGAGCGACGACGTTCACAGCATCCCCCGTTCATCGGCATCGTCGGCGGGTTCCTGCAGCTGGAACCAGAAGAACCCGTGTCCGCCGAGCGTCAGCAGATACGGCAGCTCGCCGACGCGGGGGAAGGGCACGCCGCCGACCAGCTCGACCGGCACCATCCCCTCGAAGCGACGGAGGTCGAGTTCGACCGGCTGCGGGAACTGCGACAGGTTGTTGACGCAGAGGATGACGTCGACGGTGCCGTCGTCATTGGTGTGCTCGCGCGTGTACGACAGCACGGCGGGGTTCGATCCCCCGAGGTCGTTGAAGCTGCCGAGCCCGAAGGCCGGGTGCTTCTTGCGGGCGTGGATCATCAGCCGCGTCCAGTGCAGCAGCGATGACCGGTCCTCCTGCTGCGCTTCGACGTTCACCGCGAGGTACCCGTACACGGGGTCCTGCACGATCGGACGGGAGAGCCGTCCGGGGTTGGCGGTCGAGAAACCCGCGTTGCGATCCGAGGTCCACTGCATCGGAGTGCGCACGCCGTCGCGATCGCCGAGCCAGATGTTGTCCCCCATCCCGATCTCGTCGCCGTAGTACAGCACCGGCGATCCGGGCAGCGACAGCAGGAGTCCCGTGAACAGCTCGATGCGATCGATGTCGTTGTCGAGGAGCGGCGCGAGGCGACGGCGGATGCCGATGTTGGCCTTCATCCGGGGATCCTGCGCGTATTCGCTCCACATGTAGTCCCGGTCCTCGTCGGTGACCATCTCGAGCGTGAGCTCGTCGTGGTTGCGGAGGAAGATCCCCCACTGGCATCCGGAGGGGATCGAGGGCGTCTCGGCGAGGATCTCGCTGATCGGGTACCGGGACTCCCGTCGGACCGCCATGAAGATCCGCGGCATCACCGGGAAGTGGAAGCACATGTGGCACTCGTCGCCGCCGACCTCGGGGTCGCCGAAGTAGTCGACGACGTCGGCCGGCCACTGGTTCGCCTCGGCGAGCAGCACCCGACCGGGGTACTCGTCGTCGACGATCCGCCGCACTTTCTTGAGGAAATCATGGGTCTCGGGCAGGTTCTCGCCGTTGGTGCCCGGGCGCTCGTAGAGGTACGGGACGGCGTCGAGGCGGAATCCGTCGAGCCCCATGTCGAGCCAGAACCGCATGGCGTCGATCATCGCCTCGTGCACCTTCGGGTTGTCGAAGTTGAGGTCGGGCTGGTGGGAGAAGAAGCGGTGCCAGAAGTACTGCTGGCGCACCGGGTCCCAGGTCCAGTTGCTGGGTTCGGTGTCGACGAAGATGATCCGCGCGTCCTCGTAGAGATCGTCCGTGTCGCTCCACACGTAGAAGTCTCCGAAGGGCCCGTCGGGATCGTTCCGGCTCGCCTGGAACCACGGATGCTCGTCACTGGTGTGGTTCATGACGAAGTCGATGATCACCCGCATGTCGCGCGCATGGGCCGCGTCGAGGAACTCCTGGAAGTCGGCCGTGGTGCCGAGGTCGGATTGGATGCCCGTGTAGTCGGCGACGTCGTACCCGCCGTCTCTCAGCGGGGAGGGGAAGAACGGCGGGATCCAGAGGCAGTCCACCCCGAGCCACTGCAGGTAGTCGAGCTTGTCGATCAGCCCGCGGAAGTCACCCGACCCGTCGCCGTCGCCGTCCTTGAACGAGCGGACGAGGACCTCGTAGAACACCGCGGTCTTGAACCACTCGGGCGCGGGACTGCCCGGGGTGTCGGGGAACGGCTCCTGGGTCAGGATGGGGATGGATGCCGTGGGCGGTGCCGGATCGGCCGCAGTGCTCATGCGTTTCTCCCGTCTCGCAACATGCGCCCAACCTGTCACATCCGACCCCGGGAACGTCACCCCTTGCGGGTCCGGACGACGAAGGTGTACCGACGCGATGTCGGAGGGTGCGCCTAGCCTTTCGACATGACCCGACCCACGTCCCTCCCCGGGCCCTGCCACCTGTGCGGCGGGGTCGACGGCGAGCGTCGTGATGACCGATGGATCTGCGCGATCTGCGGCTGGCGGTACGGGGATGTGCCCGATGACGACCTGCCGCGTCATCGGGTCGACGTCGTCTACTACCTCCGATACGACAGACGGGTGAAGATCGGCACGAGCGCGCACCCCCGGCAGAGGGTCGCTCGCATCCACCACGACGAGCTGCTCGCGTTCGAGCGCGGCGACCGCGCACTCGAGCAGCAGCGACATCGGGAGTTCGCCGAGTGGCGCGAGGGCGGCGAGTGGTTCGAGTTCAGCTCGGCGCTCGAAGCGCACACCCGGCTCCTGCGACGCGCAGGGCCGCCGTGGAACCAGTACGCACGGTGGGTGAGCGAGGCGCTGCGGGGGTGAGCGCCACGGTGGATGCGTCGCATCCGCGGTGCCATACTGGCGGCGTGTCCAGCCACGACGAGAACGTTGGTGACGGTCGGCGCAAGCCGAGTGAGGGCGTCATCGGCTATTGCGGTGTGCTCGTGCTCCTCGTGGTGTCGTACGCACTTTCGACCGCCCAGAAGTCGACGAACCCGAGCCCACTCGCTTTCCTGCTGATCCTCGCGACCGTCGCGGTCGTCTTCCGTGTCACCGGCGCGAACGCTGCACTGCAGCGCACCAGCTGGGTGATCCTCTCGGTCGCCGGAGCAGCGGCGGTCGTGGCCGTGTTCTTGGGCACGGAGCAGAAACTGCTCGACATCGGGCTCTCGTCGGCGACACTCGTGGCGCTGCTCATCGCGCCGGTCGCGATCATCGCCCACCAGATCCGTCGTCGAGGGCTCAACCTCGAAGCG
This sequence comes from Microbacterium galbinum, assembly GCF_023091225.1. Classification (NCBI taxonomy): domain Bacteria; kingdom Bacillati; phylum Actinomycetota; class Actinomycetes; order Micrococcales; family Microbacteriaceae; genus Microbacterium; species Microbacterium galbinum. Next base: position 840,486 of record NZ_JAHWXM010000001.1, read on the forward strand.
CTCCTCGCGGCGATCACGGCATACGTGCTCGTGGGGATCGCCTTCGCCTTCGCGTACAACCTGCTCGGCCTGCTCTCCCCGCAACCGGTGTTCGCGGATGCGCACGAGGACTCGCTGGCCCATCAGCTCTTCTTCTCGTTCACGACGCTGACGACCACCGGCTACGGCAATCTCGTCCCGGAAGGAACCATCGGGCAGACGATCGCGGTCGTCGAGGCCATCACCGGCCAGCTCTTCCTCCTCACCGCGTTCGCTCGCATCCTGCGCGGCGCCACCTCTCCGCGTGAGGACGTACAGCCCGACAGTTGAATTGTGCACAACTGAATTGCGTGCAATACTCGTGTCATGGCCGTGACCGATGAGATGGTGTGCTTCTCGCTGTACTCCGCCGCGCGCGCGACGACGCAGGCGTATCGCGCTCTCCTCGCGCCGTGGGGCCTCACCTACCCGCAGTACCTCGTGCTCGCGATCCTCTGGCACGAGGGCGAGCAGACCATCGGATCGCTCGGCGAGGCAATGCAGCTCGACTCCGGCACGCTCTCCCCGCTCGTGCGGCGGCTCGAGCAGTCGGGGCTCGTGCGCAAGCAGCGCAGCTCCGCCGACGAGCGGGTCGTGACCGTGCAGCTCACGGCGGAGGGTCAGGAGCTCCGCGGCGACCTGGCGAAGATCCCGGCCGAGGTCGCCGGGTTCTCCGGCATCCACGACGACGCGCACCGACTGCGTCTGATCGGCGAGCTCCACGAGTTGACGCGCCTCCTCCAGGCATCCACCCCGACTCCCGCCGGCGCCGCACGCGCCCGCGGCTCCGAATGACCACCCTCCCGGAAGGAAACACACCCATGGAAGCTCTGTACACCGCCGAAGCACTCGCCACCGGCGCCGGCCGCAACGGACACGTCGCCACCGACGACCGTCGCGTCGAGTTCGATCTCGCCATTCCGAAGGCGATGGGCGGCAGCGGCGACGGGGCGAACCCCGAGCAGTTGTTCGCCGCCGGCTACGCGGCCTGCTTCCACTCCGCGCTGCAGTCCGTCGCCCGGGCGCAGAAAGTCCAGATCGAGGACTCCTCGGTCGGCGCGCGCGTGCACATCGGTTCGAACGGCCAGGGCGGCTTCGGCCTCGCCGTCGAACTCGAGGTCGTGATCCCCACGCTCCCCCACGAGCAGGCGCAGGCCCTCGCGGATGCCGCGCACCAGGTGTGCCCGTATTCGAATGCGACCCGCGGCAACATCGACGTCACGATCACCGTCTCCGACGACTGAGACCGAAGGAGCAACTCCATGCACGCACTCATCCACCACACCTTCGGAGAAGCCGAAGACGTCCTCGCCCTCGAGGAGCGACCCGTTCCCCAGCCGGGGCCCGGCCAGGTCCGTCTGCGCGTCGCCCTCTCCCCCATCCACAACCATGATCTGTGGACGGTGCGCGGCACCTACGGGTTCAAGCCCGAGCTGCCCGCCGCCTCCGGCACCGAGGCGCTCGGCGTCGTCGATGCCCTCGGCGACGGCGTCGAGCATCTCGTCGTCGGCCAGCGTGTCGCGACGGGTGGCACCTTCGGTGCCTGGGCCGAGTACATCGTCGCGAACGCCGCAGGGCTCATCCCCGTGCCCGACGGCCTCTCCGATGAGAGCGCCGCGCAGCTGGTCTCGATGCCCTTCAGCACGATCAGCCTGCTGCAGTTCCTCGATGTGAACGAGGGCGACTGGATCGTCCAGAACGCGGCGAACGGCGCCGTCGGGCGAATGCTCGCCCAGCTCGGCGCCGCACGCGGCGTGAACGTGCTCGGCCTCGTGCGGCGCTCGGCCGGCGTCGACGAGCTGCGCGCGCAGGGCATCGAGAACGTCATCGCGACCGACCAGACGGATTGGCGCGAGCAGGCCGCCGCGCTGACCGGCGGTGCCGCGATCGTCGCCGGGGTCGACTCGGTCGGCGGATCGTCGGCGGGCGACGTGCTGTCGCTGATCGGCGAGGGCGGCACGCTCGTGGCCTTCGGCGCGATGAACTCCCCCGTCATGGAGATCGCCTCGTCCGATGTGATCTTCAAGCAGGCGACGGTGAAGGGCTTCTGGGGCAGCAAGGTCATCCAGACGATGGATGCGTCCACCCGCGGAGCACTGTTCACCGAGCTGATCCAGCGCGTCACCGACGGCACGCTCACCCTCCCGGTCGCCGGCACCTTCGACGCCGCCGACATCGCGGATGCCGTGCGCCTGAGCAAGACCCCCGGTCGTGTCGGCAAGGTGCTGCTGCGCTTCTGACGCCCTCCGTCCGGTATGGGCCGGGTCGCCGATGTCGGCGACCCGGCCCATACTGCGTTCATGGACATCTCACTGATCAGACCGGCAGGGCTCGTCGTGAGTCCCGCGTTCAGCCACGTCGCCGTCGTCCCGCCGGGAGCGACGACGATCCACGTCGGCGGCCAGAACGGCGTCGACGAGTCCGGGAAGATCGTCTCCGACGACGCCGCAGAGCAGTCGATCCGCGCGGTCGAGAATGCGGCGATCGCTCTTGCGGCGGTCGAGGCGACGCTCGACGACGTGATCAGCTGGACGGTGCTGATCCATCAGGATGCGGATCTTCGCGCCGCCTACGGCGCGGTAGCCTCACGGCTCGCGCGAGACGGCGAGCCTCCGCTGGTGACCGCCGCGATCGTCTCCGCGCTCGGCGTTCCCGGCGCGCTGATCGAGATCAGCGCCGTCGCCGCCGTCGTGCGCGCCTGACGGGCGTCCGGCGATCCGGTGCCGCGATCAGACGAGCGATGCACCGATCGCGGTGACGACGACCGCGAGGAGCGGCAGGGTGCCCTGCATCGCCGCAGCACGCGCCTTCGTCCGGTCCGCGAGCACGAGCACGAGAGCGGCGGCCAGCATCATCCCGGTGCCGGCGAAGACCAGGGTCAGCCCGATCGTGGCGAACCCGAACATCGTGAACCCGATGCCGAAGAGGGTCGTGAGCGCCAGGAACAGATTGTAGAAGCCCTGGTTGAAGGCGAGCTGCTTCATCGTGACGGCATCCGCCTCGCTGGCGACGCCGAAGATCTTGCGGGTCTCGGGCTCGGTCCACTTCAGCGACTCGAGCGCGAAGATGAAGACGTGGAACGCGGCAGCAGCCGCGGCGAGGACGAGTCCGGCGATGAGCATCCTCCGATTGTCGCAGACTCGCGCCTTCGCGCGCGGCCTCAGACGAGGAAGATCGGCAGCAGTCCGGGATTGTGCGCGTGCACCAGGACGGCGAAGACGACGGCGTCGAACAGCAGGTGCACCGTGACCACGTAGGCGAGCGAATGGGTGCGCAAGAAGATGAACCCCTGCAGCAGTGCGAACGGGATCGTCAGGAGAGGGCCCCACTCCCGGTAGCCGAGTTCCCAGAGGAACGAGACGAAAACGATCGACTGCAGCACGTTCGCCACCGCGTCCGGGAAGTGCCGGCGCAGCAGGGCGAACACGGTGCAGATGAAGAACAGCTCGTCCCAGATGCCGACCGCGCCGACACCGACGAAGAGGCGCGCGATCAGATCGGGGGTGTCGACGACGGGCCAGTTGGCGTAGACGCCGCTCGTGATGAAGTAGAACGGCAGGATCAGCCAGCCGAGCACGAGGACGGCGACGAGCCAGCCCCACTGCAACCGGCCCCACCGGCGGTGCGCCCGCCACGGGAAAGAGATCGCCCGGTCGCGATAGACGAAGCGCGACACGAGATAGGGCAGAGCGACCGCGCCGCCGAGCGCGAGGGTGAAGCGCAGCATCGCGAGGTTGTCGAGTTCGGCGGCCAGCGGGATCACACTCACGACGAGCAGGCCGAGGGCGATGAGCGAGAGGTCGCGCGTGAGCGAGGGGGCGGATGCCGTGACCCGTCCGCGTTCGATCGCCCAGGAGACGCCGATCCCGATCGCCAGCAGCACCCATCCGAGCCAGGCGATCTCCGCCACGAAGAACGCGGGCGCAGCGGCGCAGACGAGCACCGCCGGGACGATGCCCCGGGTGCGCACGTCGCTCCGCACGTCGGTCACGGGCGCGGGCGACGTCGGTAGACGAGGTCGCGGATATCGCGCCCCTTCGCGATGCCCTTGCGCTCGAAGGCCGTCATGACGCGTCCGTCGAAGCGGTCGGCCCACTCCCCCTCGAAGGCGCGCTCGAAGAGCGGCTCGGCATCCAGCACCTCGCGCATCTGCAGCGCGTAGTCCTCCCAGTCCGTCGCGAGACGGAGCAGGCCGCCGTCGACGAGCGCCCTGGCCGCGTTGTCGGCGAATCCCGGACGCACGAGGCGACGCTTCGTGTGCTTCTTCTTGTGCCACGGATCGGGGAAGAAGATCCAGGTCTCCGCGGCGGCGGCCTCCGGCAGGTACGACGAGAGCACCTCGGGCGCGTTCGCCTCGATGACCCGCAGGTTCTTCGCGCCCTCCCGGTCGGCATCGAGCATGGTGCGGGCGAGTCCCGCGCGGAACACCTCGACGGCGAGGAAGTCGTCATCGGGCCGCGACGCCGCAGCGGCGACGATCGCGTGCCCCTGCCCCGAGCCGATCTCGACGATCAGCGCGGCGTCGCGACCGTATTCGGCGGCCACGTCGAGGCGGGCCTCCGGGTGCACCGAGGTCCACGCGACGGCCCGCGGCACGTCGAGCAGGTAGTGCGGGGCGAGGTCGGTGAAGGCGCGGTCCTGCGCCTCGGACATCCGCCCGCTCCGGCGCACGAAGGACACCGGCTCGTCACGGAAGGTTCGGGGTTCGGGCATGCTTCCAGGGTAGCCGGGTGCGTCCCCTCGACCGGTGCGCGGGTCAGCTCGCGGGTTCCGTCACGAAGTCGATGAGTTCTTCCACCCGGCCGAGCAGCGCCGGCTCGAGTTCCCGGTAGCTGTGCACCTTGCTCAGGATGTGCTGCCACGCACGCGCGGTGTCGGCCTGGGTCTCGTGCGGCCATCCGAAGGCGCGGCAGATCCCGGTCTTCCAATCCGTGCCCCGCGGGATCTCGGGCCAGCGCGTGATACCGAGTGCCCGCGGGGTGACGCACTGCCACACGTCGACGAACGGATGCCCGACGATGCGCACGTGGCGCCCGTGCGGCCCCCGGGCGACGGCATCCGCGATCCTCGACTCCTTCGAGCCCGGCACGAGGTGATCGACGAGCACGCCGTAACGCCGCTTCGCGGACGGAGGCTCGTCGGCGAGCAACTCGTCGAGGAGGTCCACGCCCTGCAGGTACTCGACCACGACGCCCTCGACGCGGAGATCGGCACCCCACACCTTCTCGACGAGCTCCGCGTCGTGCTTGCCCTCGACGAGGATGCGGCTCGGCAACGCGATGCGCGCGCGCTGGTCTCCGACGGCGAAGGATCCGGATGCCGTGCGCTGCGGTGCCTGCGTCTTCGGCACCGGGGGTGCCAGCCGCACAGGCCTGCCCTCGATGAGGAAGCCGCCGCCGAGCGGGAACAGACGCTTGCGGCCCTTCCAGTCCTCGAGTTCGACGTTTCCGCCCTGCACGCGGGTGACCGCTCCGCAGTACCCGTCGTCGGCGACCTCGACGACGAGATCGAGCTCGGCGGGGACCGTCGGCACCTGCTTCGCGCCGCGCTCGCGCCAACCCGATGCGAGCACATCCGCTCCGTACCTGTCGTCCATGCCTTCCAGCGTATGCGTCTCCGCTGAGGGCGAACGGCGATCCGCTCTCGGATGCTGTCGCGTGTCGGGCTGTGTGAATAGACTCGGGACATGGGGCTCGCCTGCCGGTCGGAGGGAAAACGATGAAGACACGGTGGCTGGCGCTGAGCGCCGTGGTCGTCGCCGTCGCGGCGGGTCTTGTCACTTCCGGGGCAGCCTCCGCGACCGACCCCCTCACGCTCGACTCGGGGTACGTGACCGATGCCGCGGGTGTCCTCAGCACGAGTGAGAAGGACGCCGTCGAAACGCGGCTCCAGGAGCTCACCGAGAACTCGTCCGCCGATCTCTTCGTCGTCTTCGTCGACGAGTTCACCTCGCCGAGCGACCGCGTCGAATGGGCGGACACGACGGCGACGCGCAGCAACCTCGGTCCCGATCAGTATCTGCTCGCGATCGCGACCGATCAGCGCAGCTACTACATCTCCGCGGCCGAGGGCGGGCCGTTGAGCAACTCCCGCCTCGACGACATCGAACAGGAGATCCAGCCCCTGCTCGCACAGGACGACTGGGACGGAGCGATACTCCTCGCCGCCGACGAGATCCAGGGCGATGGCGGCGCGGGCGCCCTGCAGGCGTTCCTCGTCGTGGCCGGGCTCATCGCTCTCGCTCTCGTGGCGTGGCTGGTCATCGCTCTCGTCCGGCGGAGCCGCCGGGCGGCCGCGATCCGCAAGCGCGGGGCGATGCCGGAGCATCCGGATCCCGCCGACCCCTTCTCGACGCTGACCGATGAGCAGGTGCAGACGCAGGCGGGTTCCGCTCTCGTGCAGGCCGACGACGCCATCACCTCGAGCCGCGAGGAGCTGGGGTTCGCGATCGCGCAGTTCGGTGAGAGCGCGACGGCCGAGTTCACGACCGCCGTCGATCAGGCGAAGGCAAAGCTGTCGGAGGCCTTCGACCTCAAGCAGAAGCTCGATGACGAGATCGAGGACACGGTGCACGAGCAGCGCGCCTGGAACATCCGGATCATCCGGATCGCCGACGAGATCGACGACCTCCTCGACGCGAACACCGAAGCCTTCGACTCCCTCCGCAAGCTCGAGCAGAACGCCCCGCAGGAACTCGAACGCGTGCGTCGCGAGCGCGCCGCACTCGCGCCCGTACTCGGCGGAGCGGCGCCGGCCCTGGCGACGCTCTCGGCGACCTACGCGGCCGAAGCGCTGAGCACCGTCGCCGACAACCCCGCCCAGGCTCAGGAGCGTGTGGGCCTCGCCGACCACGCGATCGAGGCGGCGGGCCAGGCGATCGCGGCCGGCCGCACGGGCGAAGCAGCGTTCGCCATCCGCACGGCCGAGCAATCCGTCGCCCAGGCGACACAACTCGTGCAGGCGATCACGGCGCTCGGCTCGGATCTCGCCGCCGTCGAGACACAGGCGCAGGCGCTCGTGGCCGAGCTGCAGGCCGATGTCGCCGCCGCGCAGCAGCTCCCCGACACCGGCGGAGCACTCTCCGCAGCCGCGTCCACGACCCTGCAGTACCTGCAGGCCGCGCAGGCCGATCTCAGCGGCACCGCGCGCAATCCGCAGCGCGCTTTCGATGCCCTGTCTGCCGCGAACGCCCAGATCGATGCCGCGATCGCGCAGGGGCGCGAGGCGCTCGAGCGCACTCGGCGCGCGGAGCAGATGCTCGAGCAGACCCTGACCCAGGCGGGCTCCGAGATCCGCACCGCCCGGGAGTTCATCGAGACCCGACGCGGAACGGTCGGGTCCACCGCCCGCACCCGCCTCTCGCAGGCCGATGCGAGCCTCACGCAGGCGGTCGCCCTCCGCACCACCTCGCCCGACGCCGCGCTCACCGAGGCCACCCGCGCCCTCGATCTCGCACGACAGGCGATCTCCTCCGCGTCCGCCGACGTGTCCGCCTACGACTCCCGTGGATACGACGGCTGGGGCAGCGGACCGTTCGGAAACTCCGGGGGCTCCGGCTCGTCCGGTGGTTCCGGCCTCGGTGGCGACATCCTCGGCGGCATCATCGGCGGCCTCCTCGCGGGCGGAGGTGGTGGCAGTCGATCCTCCTCCCGGAGCAGCGGCTGGCGCTCGAGCGGAGGCGGTGGATTCCGCAGCTCGGGCTTCGGCGGCGGCCGCTCCAGCGGCGGGCGCAGCGGCCGCTCGGGAGGTGGGCGCTTCTGAACCTCATAGGCCACTCGACAAGACTTCGATTCCGACCCTCTGAAAGGAACCTCGCATGACCAAGCAGTCCATCTTCGGACGAATCTCGACCCTCGTCCGCGCGAACATCAACTCGCTCCTCGACTCTGCCGAAGACCCGCAGAAGATGATCGATCAGCTCGTGCGCGACTACACGAACAGCATCGCCGATGCCGAGTCCGCGATCGCCGAGACGATCGGCAACCTGCGCCTGCTCGAGCGCGACCACGAAGAAGACGTGCAGTCGGCCACCGAGTGGGGCAACAAGGCCCTCGCCGCCAGCCGCAAGGCCGATGAGATGCGCGGCTCCGGCGACACCGCCGACGCCGACAAGTTCGACAACCTCGCGAAGATCGCGCTGCAGCGTCAGATCAGCGCCGAGCGCGAGGCCCGCGGTGCAGAGCCGCAGATCGCCGCTCAGACCGAGATCGTCGACAAGCTCAAGAGCGGCCTGAACGGCATGAAGGACAAGCTCGGCGAGCTCAAGAACAAGCGCAGCGAGCTTCTCGCACGCGCCAAGGTCGCCGAGGCGCAGACCAAGGTGCAGGACGCCGTCGGATCGATCAACGTGCTCGATCCCACGAGCGAGCTGGGCCGCTTCGAAGACAAGGTCCGCCGTCAGGAGGCCATCGCGCAGGGCAAGATCGAGCTCGCGGCATCGAGCCTCGACGCCCAGTTCGAGAGCCTCGAGGACCTCGGCGAGCTCACCGAGGTCGAGGCGCGCCTCGCCGAGCTGAAGGCCGGCGGCACCGCTCCCCGTCAGGCCCTCGAAGGCAACTGATCCACCCCGCGGATGCCCCGGACTCACCGTCCGGGGCATCCGCACTTCCTCTTTCCCGGGAGGCACCCATGGTGCGATTCCTCGTCGTCCCGCAATGGCAGGGATCACCGGCCGCACGCGCGATGCTCCTCGTCGACGGCGCATCGGCCATCGCAGGCGACCTGCCGCGCGCCCGCACGACCACCCTCGACGTGCCGGTCGAAGCCGGCGAGTCGCTGGGGACCGGTGTGCGGCGGCTCAGCGCTCTGCTGCGCACCCGCGAACTGATCCGCGAGCACCTCACCGACGAGTACAGCGTGCTGATCGGTGGAGACTGCAGCATCACCGTCGCCGCCCTCGACGCTCTGCCCGGCGGCACCGACGACCTGGCCGTGGTGTGGTGCGACGCTCACGCCGACCTGAATACGCCGGAGACCTCTCCGTCCGGGGCGTTCTCCGGCATGGCGCTCCGCGCGATCCTGGGCGAGGGAGAGCCGCAACTCGCGCTCACCGCTGCCCTCCCCCGTGAGCGCATCGTCACGGTCGGAATGCGTGCCCTCGATGATGCCGAGGTCGACGAGATCTCTTCGTTCGCCCACCTGCAGGTCGCCGACCTCGACGACACGGACGCGCTGCTCGATGCCGTCCGCGCGACCGGCGCCTCACGGGTCTGGGTTCACATCGACGTCGATGTGCTCGATCCCGCCGAGATCACCGGAGTCTCCGATCCCGCGCCGTTCGGCACGACCCCGGCGGCGCTCGCCTCGGCCATCCGCCGACTCCGCGAAGACATCCCGCTCGCGGGTGCCACGATCTCGGGCTTCGCCCCGCGCACGCCCGCCGACGCGGTGGACGACCTCGGTGCGATCCTGCGTCTGATCGGTGCCGTCGCATGACGACGGACTGGAGACCCGCGGCCGAGGAGGCACTGGCCCGCGGCCGACGCTTCGACCGTCGCATCCCCTCCTTCCTCCTCCGCTCCCCCGTGAGCCGGATCGGCTACGCCTGGGGTACGGCCGTGGGATGGCTCTGGGGGTCGCTGTGGAGCACCGGTCCCGTCGAACGCCGCGGCGGGCTCTGGATCTTCCGGGGAATGCCCCCGTGGACCTTCAACCGCGGCGGCGTGTGCGTCGGAGGATGCTTCCTCACCGGTGACGTGCGTCCGACCGACGCCGTCCTGCGTCACGAGGCGGTCCACAAGGCTCAGTGGCTGCGGTACGGCTTCCTCATGCCGGTGCTGTACTTCGTCGCCGGGCGCGACCCGCTGCGCAACCGCTTCGAGATCGAAGCCGGGCTGGAGGACGGCAACTACGTGCGCCGCTCCCGCTGACGGTCAGCGATCGACCGGAACGTTCAGCGATCGATCGGGAGCAGACCGAAGCTCTCGGGAGCGTGGATCGACGTCGCCTCGACCGCGAGGCTCGTCGTGAGGTGATCGACGATGTCGGCGGTGCCGAGGTAACCGCCGAGAAGCGTGACCTGGGTGGAGACCTCGTCATCGCAGAGCATCTCGTCGGCCCACGCGCACGTGGCGCGCGCGAGTGCCTGACCCGGGGCGCAGGAACGACCGGAACCCGGAGCACCCGAGCGGTCTGCGCGTGCCAGCCAGGTCACGGTCATGCGTGCCGGCGCGTCGATGACCTGGATATTGGCAGCGGTCGGAACTTCGATGAAGATCCGACCCGATGCGCACAGCGGGAGCGTGGAGAGGAACATCTCGAGGTCGACGAGCGACTTCTCATCGGCCGTCACGAGGTGGTGCGAGCGCTGACGAGCGGCACGGCGCGCTGCGCGTGTGCTGCGGATGTCGAACGAGGTGTCCATGGTTCCTCCATCGTAACACCGATGAAGGCATGCCTAACCTTGCTCCGCGATTCGCCTCACCCGACGGGCTCGACGAGTGCCGCGGTCAGCGCCGCGAGCTCGGCATCCGTCATCCCCTGCGCCCGCAGATAGTCGGCCGCCGACCCCCAGCGCTCGTCGACCATCTCGAGAAGACGGCGCATCACCGGAGCCGGGGACTGCGTCGCGAGAGCGACGGCGTTGACGGCTTCAGGGTGGAGCTCGGTCAGGTATGCGGCGATCCGACGGTTCCGCTCGGGTGGGAGTTGCGACTCGGTCAGCGCATAGTCCTCGATCACCGCCTCGCGATCGGCACCCACGGCCGACAGTGCCAGTGCGACCGTCACCCCTGTGCGGTCCTTGCCGACCGTGCAGTGGACGAGCGTCGGCTCCCCCGCCGCGATGATGCGGATGGCCTCGACGAGCCTCCCACCGCTCTCCTCGAGGAGATGCAGGTAGAGGTCTTCGAGACTCGTGTCGGTCTCGAAGAACGAGCGCACGGACCCCAGGAACAGCGGGAGGTGGGTGGTATCCGGACCGACGATCTCGCTGGGCTCCGCCGCCACCTCCTCGCCGTCGCGCAGATCGACGATGTGCGCGACACGGCCGCGGAGCTCCTCGGCCCCCTTCGCCGTCGCTCCGGAGAGCTGACCGGAGCGCAACAGGATGCCCTGACGGATGCGACCGCCGGCCGCCGGCATCCCGCCGACGTCGCGGACGTTGTTGACGCCGCCGACGTCGAGCACGCTCATGGTCGGGCCTGCGGCGAACGGGCCGGTACGGGGTATCGCCCGGCGACCACGACGCGGTTGAAAGCGTTGATCGACACGCACGCCCAGCTCAGGGCTGCGTACTCCTTCTCGGTGAACACGCTGCCGACGCGGTTGTACACCTCGTCGGACACGCCCTCCTCCGAGATGAACGTGAACGCCTCGGCGAGTTCGAGCGCCGCGCGTTCGCGCTCGCTGAACACGCCGCTCTCGCGCCAGGTCGCGATCTGCATCATGGTGTCGGCGTCGATACCGGCAGCCTCGGCACGGTCGACGTGGATGCGTGTGCAGTAGGCGCAGCCGTTCAGCTGCGAGCAGTGGATCATGACGAGCTCCTTGAGACGATCGTCGATGCCATTGGCGGCGCAGATCTCTCCGACGGTGCGGGAGAACGCATCGAGGGCCTGGTAGGCGGTCGGCTCGGTCTTGGAGAGGTGCACTCGCGTCTCGCTCATGACTCCATGATATTCGGCTGTCGGTGTCGGACGGCCGACGCATTCCGTCATCAAGAAATGCACGAAGCCAACCCCGCAGGCTGTTTTCTGAACTTTTAGACAAGCGATTGAGCGTCCTAGATGCTCACTTTGATCCGCCATTTCGCGATGCTTGCTCGAGGGGCGCAGAATATGGGCGTGGCGATCGACATCAGCGAGTTCAGCTATCTTCCCGCGCAGGCCGAGGCGCTCGGCCTCCCCGTTCCTCCGGTCGAACGGCTCACCCTCCCCCTGCCGGATGGCCGCACGGTCAGCGCGCTGCGCTTCGGGACGGAACCCGCCCGTATGACGCTGCTGCACGGTGCCGGTCTGAACGCGCACACCTGGGACACCACAGCGCTCGCCCTCGGCACCCCGCTCCTCGCGATCGACCTCGCCGGGCACGGAGACTCGTCCTGGCGCGACGACCTCGACTACACGCCGCGCACCCTCGCCGTCGACGTGGCCGCGGCGCTCGATGCATGGACCGACGTACCGCAGATCGTCGTCGGACAGTCCCTGGGCGGCCTGACCGGCGCGGCGCTGGCGGCGAGCCGCCCCGATCTCGTCGCCGAGCTCATCGTCGTCGACATCACCCCCGGCATCGACACCTCCGCCGGTCCCGCGGCCCTCCGCGAGTTCTATGCCGGGCCCGTGGACTTCGCGACCCGCGATGAACTCGTCGACAAGGCGATCGCGCTCGGGTTCGGCGGTACACGCCCCGAGACCGAGCGAGGTGTGTTCCTGAACACCCGCGTGCGACCGGACGGACGCATCGAGTGGAAGCACCATTTCGCGCACCTCGCCGCGCAGGCTCTCGCATCCCACGCCCCGGGCACCCCGGCGGCACCGTCCGTCCTGCACGAGACGGGATGGGACGACCTCGCCGCCGTCCGCGCTCCCCTGACCGTGATCCGGGCGACGCGGGGATTCGTCAGCGAAGCGGATGCCGCTGACCTGCAGCGCCGCATCCCGACCGCACGCGTCGTGGTGTTCGATGCCACCCACAACGTTCAGGAGACCGCTCCCGTCGAACTCGCCGAGTTCGTCGCCGCAGCCTCCGCGTCGGTGTGAAACGGAATGTGACGTCGCGTTCCACACCGCACCCTTCGATTTCTCGCTCATCCCTAGGCTCGTTCAACCGGCACACAGCACCTGCCGCACCGAGAGGAAACCATCATGTTCCGACGCTCCCGACGCGTAGCGCTCATCTCCGCGCTCGCCGCCACCGCTGTCATCCTCAGCGCGTGCTCCGGCAGTCCGCAGCCCGCCGCCACCTCGACCGGTGAGGTCGACCCCGACGCGACCCTCCACGTGGGTCTCGTGCTCGAGCCGACCAACCTCGACATCCGGCACACCAGTGGCGCGGCACTCGAGCAGATCCTCATCGACAACATCTACGAGGGCCTGGTCACCCGCACCCAGGACAACGAGATCGAGGCGCGCATCGCCTCGGACTACTCGGTCTCCGACGACGGCCTGACCTACTCGTTCACGCTCAACGACGGAGTGGTCTTCCACGACGGCTCGCCCCTGACGTCGGCCGATGTCGTCGCCTCGTACGAGCAGGTGCGCACCGACGAGACCATCCAGGGCAACGCGGAGTTCGCCTCGGTCTCCTCGATCACCGCGCCCGACGAGAAGACCGTCGAGATCGTGCTCTCCGAGCCGAACCAGAACTTCCTCTTCGCCCTGACCGGTCCCGCCGGCCTGGTGTTCAAGAGCGGCGACACCACCGACCTGCAGACGGCGGAGAACGGCACCGGACCCTTCACCCTCACCCGCTGGAACAAGGGCAGCACGATCACGTTCGCGCGCAGCGACGCCTACTGGGGCGAGCCCGCCGGCGTCGCGTCGGTCGAGTTCCAGTACATCCCCGACTTCACCGCGGGTGTGAACGCCGCGATCGCGGGCGACGTCGACGTGCTGACCGCCGTCGACCCGAACCTCGCGTCGCAGCTCGAGGACTCGGGCGACTTCACCCTCACCACGGGTCGTACGACCGACAAGGCCACGCTCGCGTTCAACAACGCGAAGGCGCCGCTCGACGACGTTCGCGTGCGCGAGGCGCTGCGCCTGGCGATCGACCACGACGCGCTCATCGAGGCGGCCGGCGCGGGCACCCCGCTCTACGGACCGATCCCCGAGCTCGACCCGGGCTACGAAGACCTCTCCGATGTCGTCTCCTACGACCCCGAGCGCGCGAAGGAACTCCTGGCGGAGGCCGGGCAGGAGGATCTCGAGCTGACCCTCACGATCCCCTCGTTCTACGGCACCACCGTGCCGAAGGTGCTCATCTCGGACTTCGCGAAGGTGGGCGTCACCCTCGACGTCGACTCGGTCGAGTTCGCCACCTGGCTCGAAGACGTCTACACGAACCACGACTACGACCTCAGCTACGTGCTGCACGTCGAGCCGCGTGACTTCGGCAACTTCGCGAACCCGGACTACTACTTCGGGTACGACAACGCCGAGGTGCAGAGCCTCTACGCCGAGGCCCTCGCCGAGGTCGACCCCGACAAGTCCGCCGATCTCCTCGCCCAGGCGGCGCGGATCGTCTCGGAGGACCACGCGGCCGACTGGCTGTACAACGGCCAGACGATCACGGCGGTCGCGCCGATCGTCACCGGCTTCCCCGAGGACTCGATCAACTCGCGCATCAACCTGGCCGGCGTGACGGTCTCGTCCGCCGAGTAGGCGGCGGTCTCGTCCTCCGTGATCCGTTACGCGCTCGTTCGAGGAGCCCTGCTCATCGCAGGGCTCCTCGTCGCGAGCGCCCTCATCTTCCTCACCCTGCGCGTCTTCCCGGGTGATGTCGCCCAGCTCATCGCCGGCACCCAGGCATCGCCGGCCGAGGTCGAAGCGCTGCGCGAATCGCTCGGCCTGAACCGGCCGCTCCTGTCGCAGTACATCGACTGGATCGGAGGCATCTTCCGCGGAGACCTCGGCACGTCACTGCTCTCCGGCGCCTCGGTCGGCGATGAGCTCCTGCTCAAGGCGCAGGTCACGGTGCCGCTCGGGCTGATGTCGCTCCTCATCGCCGTCGTGATCGCGATCCCCTTCGGCATCCTCGCCGCGCTGGCTCGCGGACGGCGCGCAGGCACCGCGCTGAGTGTCGGCGCGCAGACCCTCGCCGCCGTCCCCGTCGTCTGGGCCGGCATGATGCTCATCGTCGTCTTCTCGGTCTGGCTCGGGTGGTTGCCCCCGCAGGGCTTCCCCCGCACCGGGTGGAGCACGCCCGGCGAGGCCATCGAGGCGCTCCTCCTGCCGGCTCTCACGATCGGGATCGTGGAGGGTGCCATGCTCATGCGCTTCGTGCGCAGTGCGACCCTGCAGGCGGCCGGCCAGGACTTCGTCCGCACGGCGGCGGCCAAGGGACTCACGCGTACGCAGGCGCTGATCCGACACGGCATCCCCGCCGTCGGGCTGTCGATCATCACGGTGCTCGGCCTGCAAGTCGCCGGCATCATCGTGGGCTCCGTCGTGATCGAGCAGCTGTTCACCCTCCCGGGCATCGGACGGATGCTGGTGGCGGACGTCGGCACCCGCGACCTCATCAAGGTGCAGAGCGAACTCCTCGTGCTCACCGGCTTCGTGCTCGTGATCGGATTCCTGGTCGACCTGCTCCACCGCACGATCGACCCGCGCCAGAGGGAGGCATGATGGCTCCGCTGTGGCTCCGCCGCCTGTGGGCGACCCCGACGGGCGCCTTCGGCCTGATCGTCGTCGCCCTCATCGGCCTGACAGCCCTCGTCGCGCTGTTCTGGACGCCGTTCGACCCGCAATCCTCGACCATCAGCGACCGGTGGCTCGGTCCGAGCTGGCCGCACCTCCTGGGCACCGACGACACCGGGCGCGACATCCTGAGCCTGATCATGGCGGGGGCGCGCACGACGGTGTTCGTCAGCATCGGTGCCGGAGTCGTCGCCACCGTCGTCGGCATCGCCCTCGCCGCGCTCGGCGCCCTCACCGCCCGGTGGCTGCGCGAGACGATCGCGGTTCTGGTCGACATCCTGATCGCCTTCCCGGTGCTCCTGATCGCGATGATGATCTCCTCGGTCTGGGGCGGCTCCCTCTGGGTCGTGATCTGGGCCGTGGGCATCGGCTTCGGCGTGAACATCGCGCGCGTCACCCGCCCCGAGCTGCGGAGGGTGCAGCAGAGCGACTTCATCCTCGCGGCGAAGGCATCCGGCCTCACTCCCGCGCAGAGCCTGCTGCGCCACCTCCTCCCCAACGTCGCTCCGGTGTTCATCGTGCAGCTGTCGTGGTCGATGGCCGTCGCCGTGCTGGCCGAAGCCGGACTGTCGTACCTCGGCTTCGGCGCGTCGGTCGTCGAGCCCAGCTGGGGCCTGCTGCTCGCCGACCTGCAGCGCTACATCGGCGTGCACCCGCTCTCGGTGATCTGGCCGGGTCTCACGATCACCCTCACCGTCCTCGCCCTGAATCTCCTCGGCGACGCCCTGCGCGAAGCGACCGACCCCACGCTGCGCCACCGCCGCGCCGAGACGCACACCCCCGGAGTGGTCGCATGAGCCTCGTCGTCGAAGACCTGACCGTCGAGATCGACGGGCGTCGCGTCGTCGACGGCGTCTCGTTCGAGGTCGCGGACGGCGCCCGTCTGGGCCTGATCGGCGAGTCCGGGTCGGGCAAATCGCTCACCGCTCTCGCGATCCTCGGGCTCCTGCCCGACGGCGCGACGGCGGCGGGCAGCATCCGCTGGAACGGCACGGAACTGGTCGGGATGCCGGACCGCGAGCTCGCCCGACTGCGCGGTGACGAGATCGGCATCGTGTTCCAGGAGCCGCGCACCGCCCTCAATCCGATCCGCACGGTCGGTCGGCAGATCGCCGAGGCGATCCGCATCCACGAGGGCATCGGGCGACGCGAAGCGCGCGCACGCGCGGTTCAGGAAGCCGCCCGCGTGCGGCTCCCCGATCCGGAGTCGATCGTCGATCGCTACCCGCACCAGCTCTCCGGCGGCCAGCGCCAGCGCGTCGCGATCGCGATGGCACTCGCCTGCCGCCCGCGGGTGCTCATCGCCGACGAGCCGACCACGGCGCTCGACGTCACGATCCAGTCCGAGATCCTGGCGCTCCTGCTGCACCTCGTCGAGGACGAGGGCATGTCGCTCGTCTTCATCACCCACGACCTCGCCGTCCTCGCACAGGTCGCCACCGAAGGCGTGGTTCTCGAACACGGGCGCGTCGTCGAGTCCGCTCCGGTCTCGACGCTGCTCACCGCACCGAGCTCGCCGATCACGCAGGGGCTGCTCCGCGATGCGACGGCGACGCTGTGGCGCCCGGACGGAGGCATCGCATGAGTCTCGCCGAAGCGCGTGGGCTGACCCGCGAGTTCATCGTCCCGAAGCGCTCGCCCCTCGAGCGCACACGTCGGCAGACGGCCCTCGAGCCGACCGACCTCGATATCATCGAGGGCTCGTCCGTCGGGATCATCGGCGAGTCCGGTTCGGGGAAATCGACACTGGTGCGCCTGCTGCTGGGCCTCGACAGACCGACATCGGGGACGGTGACCGTCGGCGGACGGCGCGTGGACGCGTCGGCATCCGCGACGTCCCTCCGGTGGCTGCGCCGACAGACGGGACTCGTCTTCCAGGACCCCTACGCCTCCCTCGACCCGCGCATGACCGCCGGGCAGATCGTTCGTGAGCCGCTGTGGGCCCTCGGCATCGACGGCGATCATCGGGCGCGTGTGCGCGAGGTGCTCGCCCGAGTCGGGCTGGAGCCCGATGCCGGCGACAGATATCCGCACGAGTTCTCCGGCGGGCAGCGACAGCGCATCGCGTTGGCTCGTGCGATCGTGCACGGCCCCCGCATCCTCATCGGCGACGAGCCGCTCTCGGCCCTCGATGTGACGGTACGGGCGCAGATCCTCGAGCTCCTCGTCGATCTGCGACGGACGACCGACCTCACCCTCGTACTCGTGTCGCACGACATCGGTGTGGTGCAGAACCTCAGCGACACCGTGGTGGTGATGAAGGACGGCCGGATCGTCGAGCGCGGCACGACCGGCGACGTGCTCCTGCGCCCGCAGCACGACTACACGAAGGCTCTGCTGGCCGCGATCCCGGTCATCCCGAGCGATCAGTGACCGCGACCGGAGGCCAGGAACCGACGGCGGCGCGCGACCGGTCTCAGCGCGCGCTTCATGTACACGGTGCCGAGCTCGCGACCGAACTTGTGGCCGACCCGGGCCATGCGCCCCGCCTCCACGAAACCGAGGCGAGCGTGCAGACGGATCGACGCCTCGGCACCGCTGTCGCTGATGACCGCGACCATCTCGCGGATGCCGAACTGCTCGCAGGCGTCGATCAGCGCCTGGAGCAGCGCGCCACCGAGGCCCTTTCCGCCGGCACCAGGGCCGAGGTAGATCGAGTCCTCGACCGTGTAGCGATAGGCGTTCTTGCCCGCCCAGGGCTGCGCGAGCGCATAGCCGATGACCACCCCGGAAGGTGACACCGCGACGAGGAACGGGAGCCCGAGCCGATCCAGCAGGGCGAACTTGTCGCGCCAGTACGGGATGCTGCTGCTCTTCTCGTCGAGCGTGACGGCGGAGTTGCTCACGAAGTGGTTGTAGATCTCGCGCACGGAGGGCAGATCACCGGGCCGGGCGGGACGGATCGTGTACGAGAAGATCTCGGGGGCCGCCGCAGGACGCAGGTGGCGCGGCAGGATGCGACGTCGGTCCCCCGGTTCGAACTGCATGCGCTCAGCTTAGGGATCCGGGGCGTTCGCCCTCTACCCGCCAGTCGATCGGCGCCGCTCCCAGGCCCTCGAGCAGCTCGTTCGCGCGGGAGAACGGGCGAGACCCGAAGAAACCGCGACGCGCCGACAGCGGCGAGGGGTGGGCCGACGCGATGACCGGCGTCGCCCCCAGGAGCGGACGCAGGTTCTCGGCGTCCTTGCCCCACAGGATCGCGACGAGCGGGCGGTCGCGCGCGACGAGCGCCCGGATCGCGGCTTCGGTGACCTTCTCCCACCCCCACCGCCGGTGCGAGCCCGCCACGCCCGGCTGCACGGTCAGCACCCGGTTGAGCAGCAGCACCCCCTGATCGCTCCACGCCGAGAGGTCGCCGTGCGGCGCGGGCGGGATGCCGAGATCGCTCTCCCGCTCGCGGTAGATGTTGGCGAGGCTGCGCGGCAGCGGCCGCACGTCGCGGTCGACCGCGAACGAGAGTCCGATCGGATGACCGGGGGTCGGATAGGGATCCTGACCGGTGATGAGAACCCGCACATCGGCGAGCGGTCGCCGGAACGCCCGGAGCACGTTCGCGCCGTCCGGAAGGTATCCACGCCCCGCCTGCACCTCGCCGCGCAGACGCTCGCCCAGGGCGGTGATGTCGTGCTGCACGGGCGCGAGCGCCTCCGCCCATCCCGGGTCGATCTCGCCATCCGCGGCGAGCTCGGCGAGGGTGCGGGGCATCGTCATTCGGCGGAGCGCACGCGCAGCGGTCCGCGCGCCAGCAGGTGCTGAGCCGACTGCGCGACCGGACGCATCGTGACGAGGTCGAGGTTCACATGCCCCGGCGCATCGAGCGCGTAGGCGATGACGTCGGCGACGTCTCCGGCCACGAGCGGAGCCTCGACTCCCGCGTAGACGGCTTCGGCTGCGACGGAGTCCCCGCCGAGACGGTTGAGGGTGAACTCCTCGGTGTGCACCATTCCCGGTGCGACCTCGACCACGCGGATCGGCTCGCCGTTCAGCTCCTGACGGAGCACCCGGACGAGCATCGCCTCGGCGGCCTTCGCCGCGTTGTACCCCGCTCCGCCCGCATACGCGGTCTGGGCCGCCGTCGACGTCACGAACACCGTGTCGGCGTGGCCGTCGGCTGCTGCGGCGCGGCGCAACAGCGGAAGCAGGCCCTTCACGAGCCGCTGCGTCGAGAGCACGTTCGCGTCGAACATCCACTGCCAGTCCTCGACCGAGGCATCCTCGATGCGGTCGGTCCCGCGCGCTCCCCCGGCCACCTGCACGAGCGCGTGCACGGGGCCGCTGGCCTCCAGCTCGGCGATGAGGGCATCGACGGCGGCGGAGTCGGTCAGGTCGCAGGCGATGGCGGATGCCCCGGTCTCGGCCACGAGGGTGGTGAGACGATCCTCCCGCCGGGCGACGCCCACGACGTCCCATCCGCGCGAGCGGAGCTCCCGCACCGTCGCCGCCCCGATCCCCGAGCTCGCTCCCGTCACAACTGCACGTCTGTTCACCATGCCTCCACCGTACGATGTTCCGCGGTTTTTCGCCGATCGGGACTGTTACGTCACATTTCCCACTCATTGTTGACAGGAGGGAATATTCCGTACTCTCGCTGAAACGGCATCCGCCATCCGCTCATCGATCGTTCCAGGGGGAACAACATGTCCGCACCCGAGACCTGGCGTTTCGAGACCAAGCAGATCCACTCCGGTGCTGCGCCCGACCCGGTGACGAAGGCACGTGCCACGCCGATCTACCAGACCACGTCGTACGTGTTCGACAGCGCCGACCACGCGGCGAACCTCTTCGCCCTGGCCGAGTTCGGCAACATCTACACCCGCATCCAGAACCCGACGCAGGACGTCCTCGAGCAGCGCCTCGCGGCCCTCGAGGGAGGCACGGGAGCACTGGTGCTCTCGAGCGGTCAGGCGGCATCGACCTTCGCGATCCTGAACATCGCCGAGGCCGGCGACCACTTCGTCGCCTCGAGCTCGATCTACGGCGGCACCTACAACCTCTTCAAGTACACGCTCGCCAAGCTCGGCATCGAGGTCACGTTCGTCGAGAACCAGGACGACCCCGAGGAGTGGCGCCGGGCGGTCCGCCCGAACACCAAGCTGTTCTTCGCCGAGACGATCGGCAACCCGCAGATCAACGTCCTCGACATCCGCGCCGTCGCCGACGTCGCCCACGCCAGCGGTGTGCCGCTCATCGTCGACAACACGATCGCCACCCCGTACCTGATCCGTCCGTTCGAGCACGGCGCCGACATCGTGATCCACTCGGTCACCAAGTTCCTCGGCGGCCACGGGACGACGATCGGCGGCGTGATCATCGACGGCGGTTCGTTCGAGTGGTCGAAGAACGTCGAGAAGTTCCCGGGGCTCACCGTTCCGGACCCCTCGTACCACGGGGCCAGCTACACGACCGCGGTCGGCGACCCGCTCGCGTACATCATCAAGGCCCGCGTGCAGCTGCTCCGCGACCTCGGATCCGCGATCGCCCCGCAGAGCGCGTGGAACCTGATCCAGGGCGTCGAGACGCTGTCGCTGCGCATCGAGCGCCACGTGCAGAACGCGCAGGAGATCGCCGAGTGGCTCGACGGACGCGATGACGTCGCGACCGTCAACTACTCGGGGCTGCCGTCCTCCCCCTGGTACGCCAAGGCCAACGAGTACGCGCCCAAGGGCGTCGGAGCGGTGCTGTCGTTCGAGCTGAAGGGCGGTGTCGAGGCGGGTCGCGAGTTCGTGAACAGCCTCTCGCTGTTCAGCCACCTGGCGAACATCGGCGACGTGCGCTCGCTCGTCATCCACCCGGCATCGACCACTCACGCGCAGCTCAGCCCCGAGCAGCAGCTCACGGCGGGCGTCACGCCCGGCCTCGTGCGCCTCTCGGTCGGCATCGAGAACGTCGACGACCTCAAGGCCGACCTCGACCAGGCCCTGGCCGCTGCCCGTCGCGTCTCGGAGGCCGCTCGCGCCTGACGATTCGCCCACCACGGATGCCTCGGACTCCCGGAGTCCGGGGCATCCGTGTCTTCCGGCGGCGTAACGTTCGCCGCTCGACCCGCAGGTCACGCGAGAATGGAAGCATGGACTGGCAGACGACCTCTGAAGACACAGTGCCCTCGGCGCTCGTGACGGAGGCCGACGTCCGGCTCCTCCGCGCGCGACCTCCGGCGACCGGCGCCTGGCGCGACGGCGACCCCGTGGGCGGACGCCGCTTCGCGCGGTCCGGCGCATTCCGGACCGAGAGCGGGGCCGAGCTCCCCAGCATCCGCATCGCCTACGAGTCGTGGGGCGAGCTGAACGCCGCGGGCGACAACGCGGTGCTCGTGCTGCACGCCCTCACCGGCGACAGCCACGTGCGCGGCGAGGCCGGTGCAGGGCATCCGACCGCCGGATGGTGGGAAGAGCTCACCGGTCCCGGCGCACCCCTCGACACCGACCGCTGGTTCGTCGTCGCCCCCAACATGCTCGGCGGCTGCCAGGGCTCGACCGGACCCGCGAGCGTCGCCCCCGACGGCTACGAATGGGCCTCGCGCTTCCCGTACCTGACGATCCGCGATCAGGTCGCCGCTCAGGTGCGCCTCGCCGATGCCCTGGGAATCGACACGTGGGCCGCGGTCATCGGCGGCTCGATGGGCGGTATGCACGCGCTCGAGTGGGCGGTGACGCATCCGGAACGGGTCGAACGGCTCGCCGTGCTCTCGTCGCCTCCCGTGACCACCGCCGACCAGATCGCGCTCAACACCGTGCAGCTCGAGACGATCCGCATGGATCCACGGTTCCAGGGCGGCGAGTACTACGACCTCGGCGACGGCGACGGCCCGCACCGGGGTCTGGCCCTCGCCCGACGGATGGCTCTGCTGAACTACCGCAGCCCGATCGAGCTCAATCAGCGGTTCCAGCGCTCCTGGCAGTCGGGGGTCTCACCGCTCGGGCACGGCGGGCGCTTCGCCGTCGAGTCGTACCTCGACTTCCACGGCAACAAGTTCACGCGCCGCTTCGACGCGAACAGCTACATCACGCTCGTCGAGGCCATGAACTCGCACGACGTCGGGCGCGACCGCGGCGGCGTGGAGGAGGCTCTGCGCACCGTGACCGCGACGACGCTCGTGCTGGGGATCGACAGCGACCGCCTCTTCCCGGTCGATGGCCAGCACCGCATCGCCCGGAGCATCCCGAACACCCTCGACGGCCACGACGCGGTCGTGCTGAACAGCGACTTCGGGCACGACGGGTTCCTCATCGAGAACGAGGCCGTGGGCGCTCACCTGCGGCGACTGCTCGACAGCTGACACCCCGACGGCTCACTCGCCGGCTCACTCCTCGACGAACCGCCACGGGAGTCCACCGGTCAGCAGACGACCCTGCTCCCAGGCGAAGTCGTGCCCGGTATCCGTCGGGATCACGCGCGTTCGGAACAGGGCCGGTGTCGACGGCGCGGCGAGCGCGGAAGCGGCGTCGGTGACCGCGATCAAACCGTGGAGTGTCATCCACGTCGGCGGGAACAGAGACCACTCCCCCGTCGCGTGCCGTTCGAGCGCCTGTGCCGGGGTCGTCCAGGCGTACTCGACGACCTCGTCGGGCGACGGGACGGGCGTGGCAGCCGGTGCCGCAGCGAGGAAGAACCACGTCCGGATCCGCGTGGGCGCCTCGGCGGGCGGATGCCACTGCGACAACGCCGACAGACCGGCGATCTCGAGGCCGACCTCCTCCTGCGTCTCTCGGATGGCGGCGCGTCGCGCGTCGTCGATCTCCCCGGAGCCGTGTCGCCGATCGTGTTCCTCCACTTTGCCGCCCGGGAAGACCCACGCGTCCGCGAAGGAACCCCGCTCGGGCCGACGGATCATCAGCACCTCGACGCCGCCGGTCGAGTCACGCACCAGCACGGCCGTTCCGGCCACCGGAAGAGCATCGGGGGTGAGCATCCCCTCACCCTACGACGATGCGCCCACCAGGGCAGCGGAGCGACGAGCCTCGACGCGGTACGAGAGCAGAGCGATCAGCAGACCGGCGATCGCGAGCACGGCACCGGTCCACGCGGGAGCCGTGAAGCCCCAGCCGACGGCGATCACGACGCCACCCAGGAACGCCCCGAGGCTGTTGCCGATGTTCAGCGCGGAGTGGTTCATGGCCGCGGCGATCGACTGATTGTCTTCGGCGACGTCCATGAGACGGGTCTGGATCGTCGGGCTCAGCACCGACGACACGAAGCCGACGATGAGCACCAAGAGGCTCAGCGAGATGATCCAGAACGAGAACACGGCGAGCAGGGCGAAGACGACCGCCATCGCCGCGAGTCCGAACAGCAGCGTGCGCCGCAGATCGATGTCGGCGAGATGACCGCCCACGAGGTTTCCGACCGTCATGCCGATGCCCATGAGCACCAGAACGATCGGCACCACCCACTCCGGTGACCCGGCCACCTCGGTCACCAACGGGGCGATGTAGCTGTACACGGCGAAGAACCCGCCGAAGCCGATCGCGCCGATGCCCAGAGTGAACCAGACCTGCCGGATGCGGAAGACGCCCAGTTCCTGACGCATCGTCCGGCCGGGGGAACCCGGGTGCTCGGGCACGAAGAACACGATGCAGATCGTCGCGAGGGCGAAGACGAGGGCGACGACGCCGAACGCGGCGCGCCATCCCCAGGCCTGGCCGAGGAAGGTGCCGAGCGGAACCCCGACGACGTTCGCGACCGTGAGGCCGGTGAGGATGAAGGCGACGCCCTTGGCGCGGTTGCCCGGCCCCATGACGTCGGCCGCGACGAGAGCGCCGATGCCGAAGTAGGCCCCGTGCGGGAGGCCGGCGAGGAAGCGCGACGCCCCGACCAGCTCGAACGTCGGCAGCACCACGGTGAGGGCGTTGAAGACCGTGAGCGCGATCGCCAGGACGATCATGACGCGGTGCCGCGGGAAGCGCGCGACGAAACCGGCGATGGTCGGCGCGCCCACCACGACGCCGAGCGCATACAGCGAGATGAGCCATCCGGCCTGGCTCAGCGCATCCTCCTGGCTCGAGGCCCAGAGGGAGGGAAGCAGGTCGGAGGCGATGTTCGGGAGCAGGCCCATGACGACGAACTCGGTCATGCCGATGCCGAAACTGCCGATGGCGAGAGAGAGGAGCGCCCTCTTCGCCGCACCCCTCGATTCAGTCGAGGGATTCACCGGTCCAGCCTACCGGCCCGCCGACGGCCCGAAGGCACCGGGGGTCGTCCCGAGCACGCGCCGGAAGTGTCGCGTGAGATGGGCCTGATCGTGGAACCCGGCCTGCGCCGCGGCGTCGGACGGTCGGATGCCGTCGACCAGGAGCCTTCGCGCGAGATCGATGCGTCGGCTCAGCACGTACTGATGCGGCGCGATGCCGTACGTGCGCGTGAAGGAACGCGTCAGATGGCTCGGATGCGCTCCCCATGCGGTGGCGATCTCGGAGAGGGTGAAGGACTCCGTGAAACGATCCTCGATGAGCGCCCGGAGGCGGCGAGCGAGCGGCGTGTCGCGAGAGGCAACGGTCGATGACCCGAGATGGGCGAGGATGCGCCCTCTCAGCGCGAGCGTCCACTGCTCGGCGGCGAGCAGGTCACCGGGCAGGGCGAGTGCGGCGTGGATGCGTCGCGCCGCCGCCGTCGCTCGCGGGTCGCGCACCGTCGGGTGGACGACCGACCTGCCCACCGCCTCGGCGGGGAGCCACGCCGGATCGAAGTACACGACACGTTTGCGATAGATGCGACCGTCCACGGTCGAACGCCCGTCGTGCGGGACGCCCGGGGGCAGCAGCGTCACCGCACCCGGCGCGGCGATGTGCGACGAACGATCGAGACCGTAGGCGACCGCTCCCTCGTCCACGAGCATCGCCGTCCAGACGTCGTGGGCGTGAAGCGGGTACGCGTGCTCGAAGGAGGCGTGATACACCTCCCGCACCGCGGGCACCGCGGGATGCCAGGCGTGCACGCGATCGACCATGCAAGAAACGTACAAGACGCCGCGGGCTTCCGGCGCGATCGTGGATACATGACCACCGCACTGCCGACGAGCACCCCCGCTGAACAGACCGCCCGCTTCGACACGAAGGTCGTCGTCCTCCTCGGCGACGACCTCGCCGCCTGGCAGGAGCTCAACGTGACCGCTTTCCTGATCTCCGGCATCACCGTGAGTGCACCCGATCTCACCGGCGGACCCTACCGCGACCGCGACGGCACGACTTATCTGCCGATGCTGCGTCAGCCCGTGCTCGTCATGACCGGGAACTCCGATCTCCTGCGCTCGGTTCGCGATCGTGCCTCCTCCCGAGACGATGTCGCGCTCGCGGTCTACACCCGCGAGCTCTTCGCGACAGGGCACGACGATGCCAATCGCGCCGCCGTCGCGGCCGTCGCAACGGCCGACCTCGATCTCGTGGGGCTCGCGCTCCGGGGTCCGCGCAACGCCGTCGACCGCATGCTCAAGGGCGCCCGCATGCACGCCTGAACGACGTGTGCGTTCTACTCGGCCTCGTCGATCGCACGCTCGAGACGCTCGATCTTGCCGTCGAGCTCGCCGGTGAAGCCGGGGCGGATATCGGCCTTGAGCACCAAGGACACGCGCGAGCCGAAGGGCATGACCGCCTCGGTGGCGCGTTTGACGACGTCCATCACGGTGTCCCAGTCGGGGCCCTCGATCTCAGTGAACATACTCGTCGTCCGGTGCGGCAGCCCGGACTCGCGGACGACGCGCACGGCGGCGGCCACGGCGACGTGGACGGAGCCGTCTTCGCGGCCGGTGCCGGAGGGAGCGACGGAGAAGGCGATCAGCATGGGGAACCTCGTGTCTCTTCGATGGCGGTGTGCGGGTCTCAGCGGGTCGCCGTCGCCCAGGGATCGATGACCCGACGGAAGGCCGCCGGCTGCTCGACCCACGGGTAGTGCCCGGCATCGGAGATCATCGCGAGTCGTGCGCCGAGCTGCTCGGCGTAGGCGCGGACGGGCGCGACGCCGGTGAGGATGTCGAGCGCACCGCCGGCGATGAGGGTCGGCGGCAGCGGCGCGCGGAGGATCCTCTCCCGGGCATCGGCGGGGATGCCGTCGAACCACGCCGTGGAGGCGGCGAGCGACATCCCGCCCACCGGCGCGTGGGACCTCTCGCGCTCGGTCCAGTGCCCATAGCCCGCCGGTTGCTCGCGCTCCCACGCTCGCTGGAACGCCTCTTCATCGGTGGGGTCCGGGCCGAGCATCGAGGCGAAGGCCTGCGCGACCTCGGGCTCTTCGCGATCCGCGACGAGCCCGGCGCCGTCGTATTCGACGCCGCTCAGCCACGTGGACGGCGGGGTGATCAGCGCGAGCGAACGAACGCGTTCGGGGTGCTGAGTCGCGAGCGACAGCGCCAGCCGCGTACCCGCGGAGTGCGCCAGCACGTCGGCGCTGTCGAGTCCGAGTCGGTCGAGTGCGGCGACGGCATCCGCTGCGTCGTTCCACCAGCCCCACGACGTCCCCCCGGTTTTCGACGTGCCGCGGACGTGCAGGATCGCCAACGGCCGGATATCCGCGAGCCCGGCGAGATCCCCGAGGTACTCGGGGTCCCGGCACGGGCCTCCGGGGAGGACGACGAGGGGAAGCCCGTCCGAGTCACCGAGAAGGGTGATCCGGATCTCTCGTCCGTCCGCCGCCTGCGCGACCACTGCTTCTGCCACACGATGCATCATAGGCTCCGGCGTCGGTCCCTACCGTCGGCGGGCGTGCGCGCGACGGCGCGGATGCCGATCACGAGGAGGACGACGAGCAGGAGGTTGCGCACCGACAGCACCACGATCGGCAGTACCTGTCCCTGCAGCAGCGCGTCGTAGCCGAGCGGATAGACGAGGCAGGTGAGGACGCAGAGCGCGAGCACCACGACCGCGGGCAGGACCGCCCTCGCCCGGTCGAACACGAGCCAGAGGATCACGGGCGCGATCAGCCAGACCTGGAACTGCGGGGAGCCGACCTTGTTGGTCACGATGAGCGCCGCCACGAGCGAGAGCGCGAGCGGTGGGAGCAGCCGGGCGAACGCGGCCCCGCGCATCGCCTTCCAACCCGCGAGCGCGAGGATGCCGGCGACCACCGCGACCATGACTCCGGAGAGCGCCGCGGCGACGACGTCGGCACCCGGGGCGGCGACCTGGAACGTGAGGATGTCGAAGCTGTACTCGATGCCCGCGGATCCGCCGGGGACCGCCCACAGGAAAGGCGTCGCCGCGACCGCCTCGATCTGCAGACCGCGTCCGCCCTGCTCGGTGAGGAAGCCGAAGAGATGCTCGTGCGCTCCGAGCAGCAGCAGACCGGCGATGACGGCCGTCGTCACCACCAGAGCCGCGACGATCATGCGCAGCCGACGGCGCCCGGCGATCAGTGCCGCGAGCAGCACCGCTCCGGGCCAGATCTTGATCCATGCGCCGATCGTCAGGAGGGCTGCGGCGAGCGCGGGGCGCGAGACGAGCCAGAGACCGGCGATCACGACGATCGGCAGGGTGACGGCATCCAGCCGGTATAGCGCGATCGGCCCCAGCAGCAGCAGGGCGGCGCTCCAGAACCATGCGGCGGTGCGACGCGGTGCCGACGGCGAGCGCCCGAGCAGCACGGCGAAGGCGAGCGCGTCGAGAGCGGTCACGAGGATCGCCCAGGCGACGAGGTATGCCCCGGAGACACCGAGGAGTCCGACGAACGGCACCGCCATCGCCTTCACCAGGAGGATCGGCGCGAGGGCGAGCTGCGGGTACACCCAGGTCTCGGTGATCCCGACGATCGGTCCGCCGCTCACCGCCGCCGTCGCCCAGGGTTCGTAGACGAGCACCACATCGCCCATCGGCTGGCTCGGGTAGACCCACCCCAGCCACGCGGTCAGGGCATGGATCGCGACGAAGACGACCCAGAGCGCGATGAGTCGTTCCGCGCCCTGCTTCACGCCAGCACGTCCGCGATCGCGCGCGGCAGGGCCTGCGCGACGTCCGACGCGACGATCGGATGCCCCGCCTCACCGTTCGCGCTCCCGGAGGCGATCCGTGCGGCGTAGCCGTGCAGCCACGCTCCCGCGGCGGCCGCCTCTTCCAGCGGAGCACCGGGGTTCGCGGCGAGCACCGCACCGAGCACTCCGCCCAGCACATCGCCCGTGCCCGCCGTGGCGAGCCAGCCGGTCCCCGCCGCGACGGCGATCGCTCCGCCGTCGGGCGTCGCGATCAGTGTGCGTGCGCCCTTCAGCAGCACGGTGACGCCGAGCGCACGAGCGACCTCGGCGGCGCCGCCGGCGCGATCTTCCTCGGCAGAGGCCAGACGCAGGCGCGCACGCAGTTTCGAGAACTCCCCCGCGTGGGGCGTCAGCAGCACAGGAGCGGTCGGGCGGTCGACGAGGTCGAGTGCTCCGGCGTCGACCACGACTCGGGTGCTCCCGGTCAGCAGGTCGCGCAGCGCCGCTTCTTCGTCGGCGCTGCGATGCGCGGCATCCGTCCCCGACCCGATCACCCAGGCGTCCACCCGCGTGCGCCCGACATCGCTCCCCGTCACCGTTTCGGGACGACGAGCGAGCACGGCGTCCGACACCCGGCCGTCGCCGACGAAGCGCACGAACCCTGCGCCGGCGCGCCACGCGGCCTCGACGCCCAGCACCGCCGCGCCGGGGTACGCCGCAGAGCCGGTGCGCAGTGCCACGACACCGCGCGAGTACTTGTCGTCGTCGGCTGACGGCACCCGGAACAACCGCGCCGTATCGCTGCGGGACCACTCGCGAACCTCGACCATGACTCCACGTTAGTGCGACGGCCCTCGGGCCGTGCGAGCGGCGGTAGCGTCGAACGGTGAGCATTCTCTTCTCTCCCCTGAGCATCCGTTCCGTCGAGTTCCCCAACCGTCTCTGGGTGTCACCGATGTGCATGTACAGCGCGATCGACGGTGTGGTGCAGGAGTGGCATCACACGCATCTGGCGCAGTTCGCCTCCGGCGGCGCCGGTCTGATCGTCGCGGAGGCGACCGCCGTGGTTCCCGAGGGCCGCATCTCACCGCGCGACGTCGGACTCTGGAACGACGAGCAGCGCGATGCGTGGGTGCCGATCGTCCGGGCGATCCACGAGCGCGGCTCGCTCGCGGGCATCCAGCTCGCCCACGCCGGCCGCAAGGCTTCGACCTGGTGGCCCTGGGCGGAGCTGCGCGGATCTGTTCCGGTCGCCGACGGCGGCTGGACGACGACCGCGCCGTCCGCCCTCGCGTTCGAGGGATTCGCCGAGCCCGAGGCCCTCGATGCCGAGGGAATCGAACGCGTCGTCTCCGGCTTCGCCGATGCGGCCCGTCGCGCGCTCGACGCCGGGTTCGACGTGCTCGAGATCCACGGTGCCCACGGCTATCTCGTGCACCAGTTCCTCTCGCCGCTGTCGAACCGGCGTGATGACGACTACGGCGGCTCGCTCGAGAACCGCGCCCGCCTCCTGCTGCGCATCCTCGATGCGGTGCGCGACGTCGCGGGTCCCGGAGTTCCCGTGTTCGTGCGCATCTCGGCCACCGATCACGCCGAGGGCGGATTCACCGCCGACGAGGCGACGCAGGTCGGGGAATGGGCGACCACGCACGGCGCGGACCTCATCGACGTCTCCAGCGGGGGTCTCGTCGCCCACCAGCAGATCAGCGTGTTCCCGGGTTACCAGGTGCCGCTGGCCGAGACCGTCCGCCAGGGCGGTCGCATCCCGGTCTCGGCGGTCGGTCTGATCACCGCCGCCGAGCAGGCGGAGCGGGTGCTCTCCGACGGCGCCGCCGATGCGATCTTCGCGGGACGCGAGTGGCTGCGCGACCCGCACTTCGGCCTGCGCGCCGCGCACGATCTCGGTGTCGACGTCGCCTGGCCCCCGCAGTACGACCGCGCGCGCTGGCGCTGAAGCCCCGCGGCCGATCCGCGCACGACGAAGGCCGCCGACCCGTGATCGGGTCGGCGGCCTTCGTGTGCATGATCAGTGCCCGCGGACGCGACGCGTCGCGTCCTGCACCTCTCCGACCAGCTCCTCGAGGATGTCCTCCAGGAAGAGCACGGCCGTGGTCTCGCCCCGGGCATCGCGCACCTTGGCCAGGTGACGGCCGGCGCGGCGCATGACCGCGAGGGCGTCCTCGAGGTCGGTGTCCTCCTGCACCGGCACCATGTGGTGGATGCGCTTGGCGGGAAGCGGCTCGACCATCTTCACCTCGGCATCCGGGCCATCCGAGGCTCGGAGGATGTCCTTGAGGTGCACGTAGCCGATCGGCGCGCCCTCGGTGTCGACGATCACGTAGCGGGAGAACCCGTACCGTGCGACCGCCTTCTCGATGTCGTCGGGGGTCGTCGTGGCCGGCAGCGTGACGAGGTCGCCCAGCGGGACCGCGACATCGCGCGCCTTCTTGTCGGTGAACTCGACCGCGGCGGCGACGGTCCCCGCGGTGTCGGTGAGCACCCCTTCGCGGCGCGACTGGTCGACGATCGTCGCGACCTCCTCGAGCGTGAACGTCGAAGCCGCCTCGTTCTTGGGCTCGACGCGGAAGAGGCGCAGCACACCGTTGGCGGCCGCGTTGAGCAGCCAGATCACCGGCATGAACACCTTCGACACCCACACGAGCGGGGTCGCGAGGATCAGCACGGCGCGGTCCGGCACCGAGAAAGCGAGGTTCTTGGGAACCATCTCGCCGAACACCACGTGCAGGAACGACACGATCAGCAGGGCGATGGTGAACGAGACCGCATCGACGGCGCCGTCGGGCCACCCGAGCGCGTGCAGCGGCACGGCCAGCAGATGGTGGATCGCGGGTTCCGAGACGTTCAGGATCAGGAGCGAGCAGATGGTGATGCCCAGCTGCGAGGTCGCGAGCATGAGCGTCGCGTGCTCCATGGCGTACAACGCCGTCTTCGCGGCGCGCGATCCCTGTTCGGCACGCGGCTCGATCTGCGAGCGGCGTGCCGAGATCACCGCGAACTCCGCGCCGACGAAGAAAGCGTTCGCGACCAGCAGCACGACGAGCCAGGCGAGTCCTCCCCAATCGCTCATCGGGTCACCTCCTCATCCGCATCGACGGGTCTCGGAACGAAGCGGATGCGGTCCACCCGGCGGCCGTCCATGCGGACCACCTGCAGCATGCCGCTGTCGAGCGACACCTCGTCGCCGACCGCGGGGACGCGCTCGAGGACGCTCATCACGTAGCCGCCGACCGTGTCGTACACATCGCCCTCCGGGACGTCGATCCCGGCGCGGCTGCGCAGCTCGTCCGGGCGCAGTTCGCCCGGGAAGGTGAGGCCGTCGCGCCCGCGGATCACGCCGGCGCGCGTGCGATCGTGCTCATCCGACACCTCGCCGACGATCTCCTCGACGAGATCCTCGAGGGTGACGAGACCGGCGGTCCCGCCGTACTCGTCGACGACGACCGCGAGTTGGTAGCCCCGGGCACGGAGCTCGGAGATGAGACCGTCGATGTGCACGGTCTCGGGAACGCGCAGGGGGTCGGTCGCGAGCGCGCCGACCGGCACTTCGGTGCGACGGTCGCGCGGCACCGAGATCGCCGCCTTCAGGTGCACGACCCCCATGATGTCGTCGAGATCGTCGTCGTACACGGGGAACCGGCTGTGCCCCGTGCGACGGGCGAGCTGGATGACGTCGTCCGCCGAATCCCCGGCCGCGATCGCGTGCATGCTCGGGCGTGCGGTCATGACGTCCGCCGCCGTGAGGCGCGAGAACGTCAGGGTGCGGTCGAGCAGGGTCGCGGTGTCGGCTTCGAGCACACCGGCGCTCGCCGATCGGCGCACGAGCGAGGAGAGCTCCTCGGCGCTGCGCGCCCCGGAGAGTTCTTCCTTCGGCTCGATGCCCATGCTGCGCAGGACGCCGTTGGCGCTGCCGTTGAGCACGACGACCGCGGGCTTGAAAACGGTGGTGAAAGCGACCTGGAACGGAACCACGAGCTTGGCGGTGGCGCGCGGCAGCGCGAGCGCGAAGTTCTTGGGCACGAGTTCGCCCAGGATCATCGACAGCACCGTGGCGACGAACATCGCGACGACGGTGGCGATGGGCGCGACGGCAGGCTCCGGAATGTGCCAGGCGACGAGCGTCGGCCGCAGCAGGTTCGACAGCGCCGGCTCCATCGTGTAACCGGTCAGCAGCGTCGTGAGCGTGATGCCGAGCTGGGCTGACGAGAGATGCGTCGAGGTGTGCTTGAGAGCACCGATCGTGAGGGCGAGTCGGGATTCACCACGCGCCTGTCGCGCTTCGAGATCCGCGCGGTCGAGATTGACCAGTGCGAACTCGCTCGCGACGAACAGACCGGTGCCGATCGTGAGCAGGAGCCCCACGCCCAACATGACGTAGTCCATCAGAGGTTCCTCTCCGGTGGGAGAGGGGGACGGTGGGGCGATCTACTGCAACTGGGAGGGTCGTCCATAGTGTGGACGATTCTACCGAATGCGCTCGCGCGCGGTCGCGTCACCCGCGCGCGATTCCGCTACCAGCTCACCGGCAGCGCCTTGCCCTCTTCGTAACCCGCGGCCGACTGCAGACCCACGAGCGCGCGATCGTGGAACTCCGGGACGGAGGATGCTCCGGCGTAGGTGAACGACGAGCGCACGCCCGAGGTGATCATGTCGAGCAGGTCCTCGACGCCCGGCCGCAGCGGATCGAGGTAGATCTTCGACGAAGAGATGCCCTCGGCGAAGAGTTCCTTGCGCGCCCGCTCGTAGGCGTCGAGCCTGCCGAAGCGGGCCTGCACCGCTTTGGTCGACGCCATCCCCCAGGACTCCTTGAAGATGCGCCCCTCGGCGTCGCGCTGCAACTCGCCCGGAGCCTCGATCGTCCCGGCGAACCAGGAGCCGATCATCACGGATGCCGCGCCCGCGGCGAGCGCCAGGGCGACGTCGCGCGGGTACCGGACCCCTCCGTCCGCCCAGACGTGCGCACCGAGTTCGCGGGCCGCCTGAGCCGTCTCGAGCACCGCCGAGAACTGGGGGCGGCCGACCGCGGTCATCATGCGGGTCGTGCACATCGCGCCCGGGCCGACGCCGACCTTGAGGATCGAGGCACCGGCATCCACGAGATCGTGCACGCCGTCGGAGGTCACGATGTTCCCGGCGACGAGGGGAAGCCCGAGGTTCAGATCAGACACGGTGCGCAGGGCGCGCAGCATCCCGTCCTGATGGCCGTGCGCCGTGTCGAGCACGAGCACGTCGACCCCGGCACCCGCGAGCGCGGTCGCCTTCGCGGCGACGTCGCCGTTGATCCCCACCGCCGCGGCGACGGTGAGCCGCCCGTCGGCATCGAGCGCGGGGCGGTAGAGGATGGAGCGCAGGGCGCTGCGCGCGCTCAGAGTCCCGACGAGATGCCCGTGATGCACGACCGTGACCATCTCGGCACCGGCCTCGGTGATCACGTCGAAGGCGTGCCGTTCGGATCCGATGTCGTCGGCGTCGATCGACGGCGTCCCCCGATGCACGAGGTCGCCCAGTTGCGCGTCCGGCAGAGCGGTCGCGAGCCGATTCGCGGGAAGGATGCCGAGGATGTCCTCGACGCCGATCGGCGCGGCACCGTGCGCGACCACGATCCCGTGCCCCGGCGCGGCGGGAAGGAGCCGGAGGGCGTCGGCGACCGATGCGTGGGGCGGCAGGACGAGAGCCGTGTCCCACAGCACCGGCTGCGCCTTCACATCGCGGATCGCCGCGTCGAGATCCTGGAGGGGCATGTCCTGCGGCAGTACCCCGAGACCTCCGCGTCGCGCCATCACCGCGGCCAGGCGCGGCCCGGTCACGGAGTTCATGTTCGACGCCACGAGAGGCAGGGTCGCGGGCGTGCCGTCCTGCGGCGCCAGGTCGACCTGGAGCCGGCTGGTGACCGACGATCGTCGCGGCACGAGGAACACGTCGGAATAGGTCAGATCGACGGTCGGCTGCGCACCTGAGAACTCCATGACTCCACGGTATCGAGATCGAGCACTCCCTGGGCATGGCGTCGAAGATTCGCACCGGGAAACACGTTAGGCTTGTCGATCGAGAGTGTGCGGACCTGGGCGCATCCTGCGTCCCGCGAGCACTGTGAATCTTCAGCGATGAAAGAGGGCGATCGAGCGTGTCGAACCAGGTGACCGGCGTCGGGGGCGACGGGGGGTTCGGAGCCAATTCCTGGCTCGTCGAAGAGCTCTACGAGCAGTTCAAGGTGAACCGCGATTCCGTCGACAAGGAATGGTGGCCGATCCTCGAGAAGTACCACTCCGAGAACGCCGGTGCGACGGCCCCCGCCAGCAGCCCGGCGGCCGAGCAGCCCGCCCACCCGGTGACGGCTCCGATCCCCGTGATCGGATCGCAGCCCGTGGCGCGCACGACGGCGAAGCCGGCAGCGGCGGCTCCGATCCCGGCGCAGGCGCCCAAGCCCGCCGCCAAGGACCCGTCCCCGGCCCCCGCGGACGAGGCCGAGGAAGACAAGGTCACCGTCCTCCGAGGCATGCCCAAGACCCTCGCGGCCAACATGGACGAGTCGCTCACCGTCCCCACCGCGACGAGCGTCCGCACCATCCCCGCCAAGCTGATGATCGACAACCGCATCGTCATCAACAACCACATGGCGCGCACCCGAGGCGGAAAGATCAGCTTCACCCACCTCATCGGCTGGGCGCTCATCCGCACGCTCGACGAGTTCCGCAGCCAGAACGTGTTCTACGCCGAGGTCGACGGCAAGCCCTCCGTCGTCGCCCCCGCGCACGTCAACCTCGGCATCGCGATCGATCTGCCGAAGCCCGACGGCACGCGCGCCCTCATGGTGCCGAGCATCAAGCGCGCCGACACCATGACCTTCACCGAGTACCTCTCGGCCTACGAAGACCTGGTCACCCGCGCGCGCAACAACAAGCTCACTGCCGGCGACTTCCAGGGCACGACGGTCTCGCTCACGAACCCGGGCGGCATCGGCACGGTGCACTCCGTCCCGCGTCTGATGAAGGGCCAGGGCTGCATCATCGGCGCCGGGGCCCTCGAGTACCCGGCCGAGTTCCAGGGCGCGAGCGAGAAGACGCTCAACGAGCTGGCGATCGGCAAGACGATCACGCTCACCAGCACCTACGACCACCGCGTCATCCAGGGCGCGGGATCGGGCGAGTTCCTCAAGAAGGTGCACGAGCTCCTCATCGGGCAGCGCGGCTTCTACGACGACATCTTCGCGGCGCTGCGCATCCCGTACGCGCCGATCCACTGGAACCCCGACATCGCCGTCGACCTCGCCGAGCGCGTCGACAAGCAGTCCCGCGTGCAGGAGCTCATCAACTCCTTCCGCGTCCGCGGCCACCTCATGGCCGACATCGATCCCCTCGAGTACCGCCAGCGCTCGCACCCCGACCTCGAGATCGAGAGCCACGGGCTCACCTTCTGGGACCTCGACCGCGAGTTCGTCACCGGCGGCTTCGGCGGACGTCGCGTCGCGAAGCTGCGTGACATCCTCGGAGTCCTGCGCGACTCGTACTGCCGCACGCTCGGCATCGAGTACATGCACATCCAGGACCCGGAGCAGCGCCGCTGGTTCCAGGAGAAGGTCGAGGTCAAGTACCAGAAGCCCGGCCACGACGAGCAGCTGCGGGTCCTCCGCAAGCTCAACGAGGCCGAGGCGTTCGAGACCTTCCTGCAGACGAAGTTCGTCGGCCAGAAGCGCTTCTCGCTCGAGGGCGGCGAGTCGCTCGTCCCGCTGCTCGACGAGATCCTCCAGGGTGCCGCGACCGCCGGCCTCGAGGGCGCCGCCATCGGTATGGCGCACCGCGGCCGCCTCAACGTGCTCACGAACATCGCCGGCAAGACCTACGGCCAGGTGTTCCAGGAGTTCGAGGGCACCCAGACCCCGGGCAACCAGCGCGGCTCCGGTGACGTGAAGTACCACCTCGGCACCGAGGGCACCTTCGTGGCCGACGACGGATCGGAGCTCCCGGTCTACCTCGCCGCCAACCCCTCGCACCTCGAGACCGTCGACGGCGTGCTCGAGGGCATCGTCCGCGCGAAGCAGGACCGCAAGCCGATCGGCACGTTCGCCTGGCTGCCGATCCTCGTGCACGGCGACGCGGCCTTCGCCGGTCAGGGCGTCGTCGTCGAGACCCTGCAGATGTCGCAGCTGCGCGGTTACCGCACCGGTGGCACGATCCACGTCGTGGTGAACAACCAGGTGGGCTTCACCACGACCCCGAACGACGGCCGCACCTCGGTGTACGCCACGGATGTCGCGAAGACCATCCAGGCGCCGGTCTTCCACGTGAACGGCGACGACCCCGAAGCCGTGATCCACGTCGCGCAGCTCGCCTTCGAGTACCGCGAGCGCTTCCACCGCGATGTCGTGATCGACCTCGTCTGCTACCGCCGTCGCGGTCACAACGAGGGCGACGACCCCTCGATGACGCAGCCTCTGATGACCGACCTGATCCAGGCCAAGCGTTCCGTGCGCCGTCTGTACACCGAGTCGCTCGTCGGTCGCGGTGACATCACCGAGCAGGAGTACGACGAGGCCAAGGCCG
This sequence comes from Microbacterium galbinum, assembly GCF_023091225.1. NCBI lineage: Bacteria > Bacillati > Actinomycetota > Actinomycetes > Micrococcales > Microbacteriaceae > Microbacterium > Microbacterium galbinum. The sequence goes on from NZ_JAHWXM010000001.1 coordinate 877,313, forward strand.
ACTTCCAGAACCGGCTCGAGATCGCGTTCGCCGAGACGCATGCCGCCGAGACCGGGGCCACCCCGATCGCGCCCGAGCTGCCGCCGGTCGACGGCCAGGTCGGCGCACCGGATGTCACCGGTGTCGCGGGTGAGGTCATCCAGCTCATCGGCGATGCGTTCGTGAACAAGCCCGAGGGCTTCACCGTGCACCCGAAGATCCAGCAGCTGCTCGAGAAGCGCCTCGACATGAGCCGCAACGGCGGCATCGACTGGGGCTTCGGCGAGCTGCTCGCGTTCGGATCGCTCCTCGTCGAAGGCACCCCGGTGCGTCTCGCGGGTCAGGATGCGCGCCGCGGAACGTTCGTCCAGCGCCACGCCACCCTCCACGACCGTGCGAACGGCCAGGAGTGGCTGCCGCTCTCCAACCTCTCCGACGCCCAGGGCCGCTTCTTCGTCTACGACTCCCTGCTCAGCGAGTACGCGGCGCTCGGATTCGAGTACGGCTACTCGGTCGAGGCCCCCGAGGCCCTCGTCCTCTGGGAGGCGCAGTTCGGCGACTTCGTCAACGGCGCCCAGTCCGTGATCGACGAGTACATCTCGGCCGCCGAGCAGAAGTGGGGCCAGCAGTCCAGCGTCACGCTGCTGCTCCCCCACGGCTACGAGGGCCAGGGGCCCGACCACTCGTCGGCACGCATCGAACGGTTCCTGCAGCTCTGCGCCCAGGAGAACATGATCGTCGCACGTCCGTCGACGCCGGCCTCGTACTTCCACCTGCTGCGCCGTCAGGCCTACGCCCGTCCGCGCAAGCCACTGATCGTCTTCACACCGAAGGCCATGCTGCGTCTGCGCGGCGCGACCAGCCCCGTCGAGGCGTTCACGCAGGGGCGCTTCGAGCCGGTGATCGACGACGACCGCGCTCTCGACCGCAACGCCGTCAAGCGCGTGCTCGTGCACTCGGGCAAGGTCCACTGGGATCTGCGCGCCGAGCTCGAGAAGAACCCGAACCCCGAGGTGGCGCTCGTGCGTCTCGAGCAGCTCTACCCGACGCCGATCGACGAGCTCAAGGCCATCACCGACTCGTACCCGAACGCCGAGCTCGTGTGGGTGCAGGAGGAGCCGGAGAACCAGGGCGCCTGGCCGTTCCTGGCACTCGCGTTCGCGGACGTTCCCGGGGACCGCGCATTCCGACCCGTCGCTCGCGCCGCGTCGGCATCGCCCGCGACCGGGTCGTCGAAGGTGCACGCCGCCGAGCAGGCCACGCTCCTGCGCGAGGCGCTGACCACGGCCTGACGTTCACTCGTACGCAGAAGGGCCCCCGACTCCGGTCGGGGGCCCTTCTGCGTACGCTCCGCGCGATCAGTACCAGATGTCGAGCGAGGGCGCGGGAGACGTGAAGAAGGCACGGTCGAGGAGGTCGACGACGGATGCCTCGGCATCGATGAGGCCCGCTCCGGCGAGCGCGGTCGCGCGCACCGCCCCCGCGTACAGCGACGACAGAGCGGCGACGCCGAGGACGGCATCCGGTGCGGCGGATTCCGCCGCTTCGACGGTCGCCACGCCCGAGACGTCGACGTGGAGTCGCCAGTCCCCCGCAGCGAAGCCGAGGGGGTCGTGGATGCGGAGCACCAGATCGACCGGAACCGAATACTTCCGCGCGCTCAGTGCTCGAGCGACATCCAGCACTCGCAGCCAGCCGTGGTCGTGCACCTCCTGCGTGACGCCACGCTGATCGGCCACCAGCCACGGCAGCGGGTCATCCGCCGTCTGCAGGTCGGCCGTGACCTCGTCGACGAGGTCGTGCTGCAGGGCGAACCGCCACAGCGCTGCACGGGCATCCGCGGTCTCGGCCACCAGCATCCGCACGTTCAGGCCGAATCGGAAGCTGCCGCTGCGATCGGTCACCGTGTATACGAGCACACCGCGGGTCTCGCCGTCGGCATCGACGTGGCGCACACCGCGCACCTTGTCGCGATCGGTCTCGCCCGGGGCGGTACCGGCGAACTGCTCCCATCGCCCCGCCCACCCGGCGATGCGGCCGGCGCGCGTGCGACGGGCCCGTTCGTGGACCGTCGCGAGATCGTCGACGAGCTGCGCGCGCTCGCGGTACTCCAGGCGTCCGGACGGTTCGTGCCCGCCCCATCCCGCCCGCCGGGTGTCGACGGTGAAGCGCACGGCCGGCAACGCCGACCCGAAGCCGTAGCGGCCGTAGATGGTGGCCTCCGACACCGTGAGCCCGGCGATCGCGATCCCCGCGCCGTGGGCGGCGCGCAGCTCGCCCTCGAGGAGGGAACGCGCGATGCCCCGACGCCGATGCGTGGCGGCGACGGTCACTCCACTGATCGCCCACATCCCGATCTCCGCTCCCCCGGGCACCGTCAAGGGCGTCACCCACGAGTCGATGGTCGCGACCGGGAGGTCGCCGGAGGCCGCGTCGGTCTCGAAGACCCCGGTCGTCCGACGCTGCGAAACGGTCTGCCGGCTGTGGGCGAGCGCCTCGGGGGTCGACTCCTCACCGAGGAATCCGCGGCCGACCGCGCGGAGGAAGGGCGTCGCGGCCGCGTCGTCACTCAGATCGACCACGCGATAATCGAGACCCGAACCGTTCAGTCGGTCGCGGGAAGTCGCGTCGGCGGGAATGTCGCGGGCGTCGATGAGCGTCATGCCTCCACCCTACGGGTGGCTGACGACATCGGAGCCCGAGATGTCAGTGCTGCGCGGCCTGCGCCTCACGCAGGCGGGCGAACACCTGATCACGCAGCTCCTCGGGAGCGGTCTCCTTGCAGGCGCGCGCGATGACCTCGGTGAGCGTCTTCGCCACGAGGACCTCATCGCGGCACGACGGGCAGTTCTCGAGGTGCTCTCGGATCTCGGTGTGCTCGGTCTTGCACACCTCGTTGCGGAGGTACTCCTCCAGATCCTGACGCGCTTTGTCGCAACCGCAGTCGCTCATTTCCCGCTCCTCTTCTCAGCCGCGGCGATGCCCCGCTCCGCGGCGTAATCTGCCAGCAGCTCCCGCAGCATCCGTCTGCCACGGTGCAGACGGCTCATCACGGTGCCGATGGGGGTCTTCATGATGTCGGCGATCTCCTGGTAGGCGAAGCCCTCGACATCCGCGAGGTACACCGCCAACCGGAAGTCCTCGGGGACCGCCTGCAGGGCGTCCTTCACGACGGACGCCGGCATGTGATCGATCGCCTCGGCCTCCGCAGACCTGCTGTGCGACGCGGTCGTCGATTCCGCGCCGCCCAGCTGCCAGTCCTCGAGCTCGTCGATCGTGCCCTGGAACGGCTCGCGCTGCTTCTTGCGGTAGATGTTGATGTACGTGTTCGTGAGGATCCGGTACAACCACGCTTTGAGGTTCGTCCCCTGCGAGAAGGTCGCCCACGAGCCGTACGCTTTCACGAACGTCTCCTGCACGAGGTCGGCGGCGTCAGCGGGATTGCGCGTCATGCGCATGGCGGCGGCGTACAGCTGATCCATGAACGGGATCGCCTGTTCCTCGAACTCACGCTGAGAGTCGCTCGAGGTCGCTGCGGTTGCGGTGTCATCCATCACGGGCCAGTCTAGGCCGCTGATGTCCACCGACCCACGCTCCAAGGTCGCCAGCATCCTGCTCTCCTCCTCGGCGGGTACGCCGCCGTTCACTAAGGTGGAAACCGATGAGCGCCAACAGGTATTCCCCTCCCCCCGTCACGGGCGCCTACACCGCGCCGGTTTTCGACGATCCGATCCACGCGACGCTGACGATCCCCGGCTCGAAGTCCCTCACGAACCGTGAGCTCATCATCGCCGCGATCGCCGACGGCCCCGGTCGTCTGATCAGTCCACTGCACTCCGACGACTCCCGCCGGATGGTCGACGCGCTGCGTGCGCTCGGCGTCGGCATCGAGGAGGTGGATGCCGGGGGCGAGTTCGGACCCGACCTCGTCGTCACCCCTGCGAAGCTCTCCGGGGGCACCACGGTCGACTGCGGCCAGGCCGGCACGGTCATGCGGTTCATCGCGCCCCTCGCGGGCCTCGCGGCCCACGACGTGCACCTCACCGCGCACGAGACTGCCCTGCACCGCCCCATGGGCGGCCTGATCAGCGCCCTGCGCGACCTCGGGGTCGACATCGACGACGAGGGCACCTGGGCGCTGCCGTTCACCATCCGCGGGCACGGACGCATCCGCGGTGGACGCGTCGAGATCGACGCCTCCGCCTCGAGCCAGTTCGTCTCGGGTCTGCTGCTCGCCGCTCCGCGCTTCGACGTCGGCCTGCACCTCGTGCACACCGGAGAGCACCTGCCGAGCCTCCCGCACATCGACATGACGATCGAGGCCCTCAGCCGTCGCGGCATCCGCATCGAACGTCCGGCGACCGGGGAATGGCTCGTCGAAGCCGGCGTTCCGCGCGCCAAGGAGATCGCCATCGAACCGGATCTCTCCAACGCCGCCCCGTTCCTCGCGGCGGCGATGGTGACCGGAGGGGCGGTGTCGATCACCGGCTGGCCGGCGCACTCCACCCAGCCCGGAGCGCTGCTGCCCGAGATCCTCCAGGCGATGGGCGCCCACGCCAGCCGGCACGGCGGAGCTCTGACCGTCCGTTCCGGCGGCGTCATCCGCGGCCTCGACCTCGACCTGTCGGCGGCGAGCGAACTCACCCCGACCCTCGTCGGCCTCGCGGCCTTCGCCGACGGCCCCACGACGATCCGCGGGATCGGTCACATCCGCCTGCATGAGACCGATCGGATCGCCGCTCTCATCAACAACCTCCGCTCGCTCGGCGGCGAGGCGGAGGAACTCCCCGACGGTCTGCGGATCATCCCCCGCCCGCTGCACGGCGGCACCTGGGCCGCTCACCACGACCACCGGATGGCGACCACCGGCGCGCTGATCGGGCTCCGGGTGCCCGGAGTGGAGATCGACGACATCGGCACCACCGCGAAGACGCTGCCCGAGTTCACGCTGCTGTGGGAGCGGATGCTGCGAGGCGCGGCCGCGTGAGCTGGCTCGACGGCGACGACGACCTCGAGGACGACTTCGAGGACTACGACGAGAGCGCGATCCGCTCTCGCCCCAATCCGAAGGCGAACAGGCCCCGGACCAAGCGTCGGCCTGCGCACGAGGATGCCGAGATCGGTCGTGTGCTCGGCGTGGATCGCGGCCGATACTCCGTGCTGCTCGACGAGGACTCCCCGACCGAGCGCACGATCACCGCTGCCCGCGCCCGGGAACTGCGCCGGAACCCCATCGTCACGGGTGACCGGGCACGCGTCGTCGGCGACCTCTCCGGGGAGGACGGCACGCTCGGCCGCATCGTCGGGATCGTCGATCGCACGTCGCTCCTGCGCCGCAGCGCCGACGACACCGATCAGGTCGAACGGGTGATCGTCGCGAACGCCGATCAGATGCTCATCGTCGTCGCGGCCGCCGATCCGGAACCCCGCGAACGCCTCGTCGACCGCTATCTCGTCGCCGCCCTCGATGCCGGCATCCGCCCGCTCCTCGTCGTGACCAAGACCGATCTGGCCGACCCCGCGCACTTCCTGTCGCACTTCGATGGACTCGATCTGACCGTCTTCACCAGCGCCCAGGACGTCATGCCGATCGACGAGATCGGGTCCGCGCTGGTCGGGCACTCCACGGTGTTCGTCGGTCACTCGGGTGTCGGCAAGTCGACGCTCGTGAACGCGCTCGTCCCCACCGCCGGTCGGGCGACCGGGCATGTGAACCAGGTGACGGGACGCGGTCGGCACACGTCGTCGTCGACGGTCTCTCTGCGCTACCAGGGGCCGACCGGCAACGGATGGGTCATCGACACCCCGGGTGTGCGATCGTTCGGCCTCGGGCATGTGAAGCCCGAGAACATCCTCGCGGCCTTCACCGAACTCGCCGAGATCGCGGAGAACTGCCCGCGCGGATGCACGCACCTCGCGGATGCCCCGGACTGCGCCCTCATCGAGGCGGCCGAGCGCGGTGAACTCAGCGAGACGGGCCTCGCCCGCCTGGACTCTCTGCAACGCCTGCTGCAGACGTTCGCCGACAAGGCGGAGCAGGCGACCGGCCGATAGGCTGGACGGGTGACTCAGCGCCTCGAAGCCGGAACGCCCGCCCCCGATTTCACCCTTCTCGACCAGGACGGTACGAGCGTCTCGCTCTCCGATCTGCGCGGCGAGAAGACGGTGCTCTACTTCTATCCGGCCGCGATGACCCCCGGCTGCACCACGCAGGCGTGCGACTTCCGCGACAGCATCTCCTCGCTCCAGGGCGCCGGCTACCGCGTGATCGGCATCTCGCGCGACGAGCCGAAGAAGCTCGCGACCTTCCGCGAGCGCGACGGCCTGACCTTCACGCTTCTGAGCGACCCCGACCACGCCGTGCACAGCGCCTACGGCGCCTGGGGCGAGAAGGTCAACTACGGCAAGGTCATCGAGGGCGTCATCCGTTCCACGTTCGTCATCGACGAGGACGGCGCGATCGCGCACGCCCTCTACAACGTGAAGGCGACCGGACACGTGGCCCGGCTGCGGAAGCTGCTCGGCATCGACGCCTGAGGCGCGTCAGTCGCCCGCGGGCCCGTCGTTCTCGTGCAGCTCGGCCTCGCGCCGCGTGCTCGCGATGAGGAGCACGAACCCGAGCAGTCCCGGCAGACCCGCCCCGAGCACGAACGCCCACGGGATCGGCTGCAGGGTCAGTGACGCGAGAGCGATCACGACCGCGAGGATCTGGAACACCACGCCCCCGGATCGCGCCCACGAGCGCCCCGCGCGTGCGCCCCAGGAGAAGGCGAAGAGCGCCGCCGCACCGATCAGGGTGAGCACCATCAGCGCGACAGCCGTGGGCACGGATGCCGCGTCGCCGGCACCGATCCCCATCAGCTCGATCAGGGCGAAGACCACGAGAGCGGCCCCCTCGGCGGCGAGCACCGCCGCGGCGGCGAGGGCGAGTCCGGGTGCGCGCACGGAGTCTCCTGGGAATCGAGAGTGAATGGCAAAAAGCCTTGATTTCGAAGGTTTCCTGTAACACAATAGAAACAGTCATGTGCTCCCACAGCGGCGTGGGGCGGGCTCTCTGCCCGCATCACACTTCGCGGGCAACCGTCCGCATCTCACACAGGGTAACGGATCCCGAGCCGTCACCCGAATCGAGACATCGCATCGCGATTCTGAAATCCACACCGAGGAGCCCCCATGGACTGGCGCGACAAAGCCGCCTGCCTGACCGTCGATCCCGAGCTGTTCTTCCCGGTCGGCAACACCGGCCCGGCCGTCGACCAGATCGAGAAGGCGAAGACCGTCTGCGCCACCTGCACGGTCACCGAGATCTGCCTGCAGTACGCGCTCGAGTCCAGCCAGGACTCGGGTGTCTGGGGCGGCCTCTCCGAAGACGAGCGTCGCGCCCTCAAGCGCCGCGCCGCACGCGCCCGCCGCGCCTCCTGACGCATCACGAAAGCCCCGCCGTCGAGAACTCCTCGTCCGGCGGGGCTTTCGCGTGCCCTCAGCTCCCCCGAGGGCTCACTTCTGCAGCCACCGCAGCGGGATGTCGATGACCACGGACGTCCCCTCGCCCTCGCTGCCGCGCCACTCGATCGTGCCGCCGAGTTCGCCCTGGATGAGCGTGCGGATGATCTGCGTGCCGAGGCCCTGACCGATCCGCCCCTCCGGCAGCCCGTGTCCGGTGTCGTGCACCGTGACCCGGAGGTTCTCCTCGGTGCGTGCCGCGTCGATCGTGACGAGGCCTTCCTGGCCCGCGAGCCCGTGCTCGACGGCGTTGGTGACGACCTCGGTCAGCGCCAGTGCTAGCGGGGTCGCGTACTCGCTCGGCAGCACGCCGAACCGACCGGTCGACTGCGTCTGCGCCCGTGTGTTCGGAGCGGAGGCGACCTCGGCGACCAGCTTGAGGACGCGATGGAAGACCTCGTCGAAATCGACCTTCTGGGTCAGTCCCTGGGCGAGCGTGTCATGGACGACCGCGATCGCGTCGACGCGTCGCATCGCCTGGGTGAGCGCGTCCCTGGCCTCGTCGGAGTGCGTCCTGCGCGCCTGGATGCGCAGCAGGGAGGCCACCGTCTGCAGGTTGTTCTTGACGCGGTGATGGATCTCGCGGATCGTCGCGTCCTTGGTGATGAGTTCCTGCTCCTGATGACGCAGTTCCGAGACGTCGCGGCAGAGCAGGATCGCGCCGATCCGCGTGCCGTGATCCTTCAACGGAATCGCTCGGAGGGAGACCGTCACCCCACGCGCCTCGATGTCGGTGCGCCATGGCGCCCGTCCGGTCACGACGACGGGGAGCGACTCGTCGACCTGCCGGGAGGGCGGGACGAGACGTGTGGTCACCTCGGCGAGGGACTCGCCCTCGAGCTCGTCGTCGAATCCCATGCGGTTGAACGCGGACAAGGCGTTCGGGCTCGCGAACGTGGTGATGCCGTCGACGTCGATGCGGATCAGACCGTCCGAGGCACGGGGAGCGCCGCGGCGCGGCGAGGTCGGAGCCGCGAGATCCGGGAAGCTGCCGTCGGCGATCATCCGGAACAGATCGTTGGCGCAGTCGTCGAACGTGATCTGCTGACGGGAGGGCGTGCGCGCCTCACCGAGGTTCGTGTGCCGGGTGACGACACCGATGACGGACGGTGGCACGTCGCCCGAGCGCCGCGCGTTCACGATCGGCACGGCGCGCACCCGCGTGGGCGTCTCCTCGAACCAATCCGGTGAGGACGAGTCCACGATCTCCGCGGTGTCGAACGCCCCCTGCACCTGGGTACGCCACTGCGGACGCACGCGCTCCCCGACGATGTCCCGATAGAAGAGAGTCGCCGCGCCGCTCGGGCGGGCATGGGCCACCGCGATGAAGGAGCCGTCGTCGGTCTGCACCCAGACGACGATGTCGGCCGATGAGAGATCGGCGAGCAGCTGACCGTCCCCGGCCAGGCGATGCAGCCACTCGACATCGCCGTCGTTCAGACGGCCCTGGGCATGGGCGAGATCAGTGAGGGTCGACACCCCACCAGCCTACGGTCCTTCGCTCTAGAGGATCGCCAGCGACGTCGCGCGCCAGCGCCGATCCAGCCCCTCCAGGCGCACGGCGACGGCGCGCGTGCGTCCGGGCCCTGCCACGATGACGACCGCTTCGATCACGCTGTCGACGGGAGCGGAGATGCGCAGGGAACGGATCTCGAAGCTGGGGCGGGCCGGCACCACTCCCCGTGCGCTGCGCGCCCGTGCCGAGAGGTTCGATCGCGTGACCAGGCTGCGGTAGGCGTCTTCACTGAACCATCGAGCGAGCTGATCGACCTCCCGCACACCGGCGAGCACCTCGAGCACACCCTGGGTGAGGCTGCGCAGCAGCGGGGCCGGATCGGGCAGCTCGACGGTCGGGGTCGGCTGCCGCGCGAAGTACTCATGAAGCGTCATCGTCACACTCTCAGTCGGGGAACGCGAGCCAGTAGAGCACGCGGAAGCCCGCGCGCAGGGCCCTTCGACAGAGGTATGTGGATAACTCGTATGTCGCCCTTCGCCCTCCCCTACGCTCGATCCGATGAACTGGGACAGGCTGTTTGAGGACCTCGAGGGTCAGCTCGCGTCGGAGTGGGAGGCGGAGCGCGTCGCTCTCGATGCGGAGTCGGAGCGTGTGCGCATCTCACAGCTCGCGCTGCGAACGCGCCTGCGTGCGATGAGCGCACGGCGTGCGTCGATCGTGATCGAGCTCGCGAACGGGCGACGGATGCCGGTGATCCTGCGCACCGTGGGCGCCGACTGGCTCGCGGCCGAGATCTCCACCGCGCTCGGTGCTCTCGCCTCCCGGTCGATGCTCGTCGTCCCCCTGCGCGCGATCCAGAGCCTCGGCAGCGATCACGGAATGCTGTTGAGCAGTCTCGAGGAGGACACCGATCCCCCCAGCATCCTGCGCGAGAGGATGACCCTCGGGTTCGTGCTCCGCGACCTGGCGCGCCGACGCGTCGCGCTCCACCTCAGCACCACGAGGGGCGACGACGTGCACGGGACCATCGATCGTGCGGGCGCCGATCACCTCGATCTCGCTGTGCACGATGCGGGCACCGCGAGACTGGCGAGTGCGGTGCAGAGCTTCCGGATCGTGCCCTTCGAGGCCCTGGTCGCCATCCGGCTCGCCGGCGATCAGCGTCTGTGAGCGGTGGAGGCTCCCCAGATCTCGGGGAAGCTCGCCTCCTGTGACTGACGCCAGAGCGCCATCCGACGGGAATCCTCCGACTGCGCGGCCAGATACCCCTCGATACTCGATTCCTCGATGCGCCATCGTGCGGGGACACCGAGCTGAGCGCCACGCAGACGCCCGGCCAGGACGAGCTCGATCACCTCGTCGACCTCGACGCTCAACAACTCCGCCACCTGCGCGGGGGCGAGGTAGCGCGGAGCGACGCGAGACGGATCGGGCATGCACCCATTCTGCCCCGCACGGCATCCGCACCGCGTCCGGGCGTCGCCGTTGTGGATAACTCTCGGACCGTTTCGCGGATATCTGTGAGCATGGGTCGCCATGAGCACTTTCTCTCGGCCGCGTCGCGCCTTCTGGGGCGACCTCCGCTTCCTCATCGGCATCGCCCTCGTCGGGGTCTCCATCACCGGGGTCTGGCTGATCATGTCCTCCGCGGACTCCGCGACGCCGATCCTGCAGGCCGACCGCACGATCATCCAGGGCGAGGCGATCACCGCCGCGGACTTCCGCGTCGTCGACGTCTCCCTGGGAGCGCTGACCGACGACTACCTGCAGCCCCAGGATCTCGAATCCGGCCAGGTCGCCGCTCGGACCATCGCGGAGGGCGAGCTCGTCCCGCACACGGCATCCGGGAAGGCTGACGACAGTCGGAGCACGACGCTCGTGATCGAGAGCAGCATCAGCATCCCCGAGGGCGTCGACGCAGGCACGGTCGTCGAGCTCTGGCAAGCGCCGCTGCTCGAGGACGGCCGCACGTACGACGCGCCGCGCATCCTCGTCGCCGATGCGATCGTGGCGGAGGTGCTCGATTCCGAGGGGATGCTCTCCGCTTCGCGCAGCGCCGTCGAGATCGTGGTCGACCGCGCCGCTGTCGCCGACGTGCTCGCAGCGATCTCGGGCGGCGCAGCCCTCTCGGTCGTGCCGGTCGGTGCGGGGTCATGATGGGATTGATCCTCGCCGTCGAGGAGCCGCGCGCGAGCGCTCTCGCCCGCGAGCTCGAACTCGAGGGCGAGCACATCATCGCGATCGTCTCGGCGACCTCGGCGACGACGCTCCTCTCCGGCGCCCAGGCGCTCGTGATGCCCGCGAGCCGAGAAACCCTCACGCCCGAGCTGGTGTCGGCCTGCGACCGGGCGGGCGTACGGATCCTCGCCCTGGGCGTTGCGGAGAGTCGCCTGCTCCAGAAGTTCGGCATCGGGCCCGGGTTGCCCGTCGATGCCACCGGCTGGCAGATCTCACGCGCGCTCCGGACACCCGCAACGATCCAGGACCGCGCGCGCGGCGACCTCCCGCATCGTCTGATCGCCGTGTGGGGGCCGCACGGCTCCCCCGGACGCTCGACCGTTGCGATGCTGCTGGCCGTCGAACTCGCGCGTCTCGGTCGACGCACCGCCCTCGTCGACGCCGACACCGTCGCGCCCTCCCTCGCGCTGCTCCTGGGTCTCGGCGATGACGCTCCCGGGATCGCCGCCGCCTGCCGCCGTGCCGAGCTCGGCGGGCTCGACAGCGCGGAACTCACCCGCCTCGCCACCGTGGTGCCGACGAGCGCCGGAGACCTCGATGTGCTCCCCGGCATCAATCGCCCCAGCCGATGGCCGGAACTCTCGGCCTCCCGCCTCACCCGTGCCCTGCAGACCTGCCGGGAATGGACCGAGGAGACCGTCATCGATGTGGCGGGTTCGTTCGATGCGGACGAAGAAGCCACGTACGACGTTCTCGGCCCCCGCCGGCACGCCGCGACGACGGCCGCCCTGAACGAGGCGGATGCGATCATCGCCGTCGCGTCGGCGGACCCCCTCGGCGTCAGCCGATTCCTCCGCGACTACGCCGAGCTGCGCAACCTGACGACGCCGACGCCGGTCACCGTCGTCGTCAATCAGGTTCGCCCGGGGCCCCTGGGCCTGGATGCCCGCGGGCAGATCCGGAACACGCTCGATCGGTTCGCCGGCATCACCGATCCGCTGTTCCTTCCGCACGACCAGCGCGCTGCGGACGCCGCTCTCCTGCACGCCCGACCGATGTCGGATCTGACCCCGCGATCAGCACTCGTCGCCGGCGCGCGGCGCCTGGCGGCCGTGCTGGCCCCGGGCGCCGCGCCGACGATTAGTTCTGCCGATAGCTCGCGAGGAAGTTCCCGAGCCGCTCGACTGCTTCGCTCAGCACGCGCGGCTCGGGGAGCGTGACGATGCGGAGGTGATCGGGAGTCGGCCAGTTGAACCCGGTGCCCTGCACGAGGAGGATCTGCTCGGAGACCAGCAGGTCGTACACCAGTCGCGCGTCGTCACGGATCTCGTGCACGTTCGGATCGAGTCGCGGGAACGCGTAGAGCGCACCCTCGGGCTTGACGCACGATACGCCGGGGATCGACTCGAGACCCTGCCAGGCCACATCGCGCTGCTCGTGCAGCCGCCCGCTCGGCGCGATCAGCGCGTCGATGGACTGCACTCCCGCCAACGCCGCCTGCACCGCATGCTGCGAGGGCACATTCGGGCACAGACGGGTGGAGGCGAGGAGGGTGATGCCCTCGAGGAAGCCCTTCGCGTGCTGCTGCGGCCCGGTGATGACGAGCCAACCCGAGCGATACCCGGCCACACGGTAGGTCTTGGACAGACCGTTGAAGGTCAGGCAGAGCAGGTCGGGCGCAAGCGTCGCGGTCGGGATGTGCACCGCGCCGTCGAAAAGGATGCGGTCGTAGATCTCGTCCGAGAGCAGCAGCAGCTGGTTCTCCCGCGCGATCTGCACGAGCCCCTCGAGGACCTCGCGGGAGTAGACGACACCCGTGGGGTTGTTCGGGTTGATGATCACGAGCGCCTTGGTGCGCGGCGTGATCTTCGAGCGGATGTCCTCGAGGTCCGGCTGCCAGCCGTTGTCCTCGTCGCAGAGGTAGTGGGTCGGCGTCCCTCCGGCCAGGCTCGTCATCGCGGTCCAGAGCGGATAGTCCGGCGCCGGGATCAGCACCTCATCGCCCTCGTCGAGAAGCGCCTGCATGGTCATCGTGATGAGCTCGGAGACGCCGTTCCCGAGGAAGACGTCCTCCGGACCGAAGCGCGGAAAGTCCTCGATCTCCTCGTAGCGGCTGACGACCGCGCGGCGTGCCGAGACGATGCCCTTGCTGTCGCTGTACCCGTGTGCGGTCGGCAGTGCGGCGAGCATGTCCTGGACGATCTGCTGCGGCGCATCGAAGCCGAAGATCGCAGGATTTCCGGTGTTCAGCTTGAGGATCTTGTGACCCTCTGCTTCCAATCGCGCCGCCTCGACGAGGGCGTTTCCGCGAATCTCGTACAGGACGTTCTTGAGCTTCGACGACTGGTCGAAGTGGCGCGTTGGTGTCATCGCCCAAGCCTACAGGGACGAAAAGAGGGCCAATCCACATGGACTGGCCCTCTTCTCCGGGTGAGATCTACTTCTTCTTCTTGCCCTGCGCCCGACGCTGCTCGCGGTTGCCGGCAGCCGGAGCCGGAGCATCCGTGCGCTGGCCGAATGCTCCGCGCGGGGCCTCCTCGGGCTCGGCCTGCGGTGCCTGCGTGCGCGCGGCGGCCTGTCGCAGGCGGTCGGTCGCCGCCTGCTGGACCTGACCGCGATCGTTGCGGACCTCGACCTCGCCGGCGTCGTTGGCGGCCGAGTACTCCAGACGCTGTTCGGTGGCTCCCTCGGCGAGACCCTTCGCCTCGACCTCGGTCACCTGCGAGTCGCCCGCACGGCGCACCTCGACCTCGAGGTTGTAGAGGTAGCCGACGGACTCCTCCTTGATCTGTCCCATCATCGACTGGAACATCGCGTACCCCTCGCGCTGGTACTCGATGAGCGGGTCGCGCTGAGCCATCGCCCGCAGTCCGATGCCGTCCTTGAGGTAGTCCATCTCGTAGAGGTGGTCGCGCCAGCGACGGTCGAGAACCTGCAGCACCACGCGTCGCTCGAGCTCGCGCGTCGCCGCCTCGCCGAGCGTCTCCTCGCGGGCCTCGTACGCGATCTTCGCGTCGGAGAGCAGTTCACGGGTCAGTCCGTCCGCGGTGATGCCGCCCTTGCGACCGGCCGCTTCGGAGACGACCTCGTCGATCGTGACGCTCACGGGGTACAGGGTCTTGAGCTCGGTCCACAGAGCGTCGAAGTCCCAGCTCTCGTTGTGGCCCTCGCCCGTGTGATCGCGGACGACGCCGCTGATGGCATCCTCGATGAAGTGCTGCACCCGACCGGCGATGTCATCGCCCTGGAGGATGTGCCGGCGATCGGCGTAGATGGCCTCGCGCTGACGGTTGAGGACGTCGTCGTACTTCAGGACGTTCTTGCGCATCTCGGCGTTGCGCGCTTCGACCTGCGACTGCGCGCTGCGGATGGCACGCGAGACGAGACCCGATTCGATCGGCACGTCGTCGGGGAAGTTCGTGCGCGAGAGGATCGCTTCGGCGGCGCCCGACTGGAAGAGGCGCATGAGGTCGTCGGTGAGGCTGAGGTAGAACCGGCTCTCGCCCGGGTCGCCCTGACGGCCGGAACGACCGCGCAGCTGGTTGTCGATTCGACGCGACTCGTGCCGTTCGGTTCCGAGGACGTAGAGACCGCCGGCTTCGGTGACCTTCTCGCCCTCCTCTGCGACGATGCCCTTCATCGACTCATAGGTCTCGTCCCAGGCCGCTTCGTACTCCTCGGGCGTCTCGACAGGGTCGAGGCCCTTCGACTTGAGTTCCTGGACCGCGAGGAACTCGGCGTTTCCACCGAGCATGATGTCGGTACCGCGACCGGCCATGTTCGTCGCGACCGTGACCGCTCCCAGACGTCCGGCGCGGGCGACGATCTCGGCCTCGCGCGCGTGGTTCTTCGCGTTGAGCACCTCGTGCTTCACGCCCTTCTTCGCGAGCAGACGCGAGAGGTACTCGCTCTTCTCGACGCTCGTCGTACCGACCAGGACCGGCTGACCCGCGGCGTGGCGCTCGGCGATGTCCTCGACGACCTGAGCGAACTTCGCGGTCTCGTTCTTGTAGACCAGATCGGGCTGATCCTTGCGGATCATCGGCCGGTTCGTCGGGATCGGGATCACGCCGAGCTTGTAGGTCGACATGAACTCCGCGGCCTCGGTCTCAGCCGTACCGGTCATACCGGCGAGCTTCTCGTAGAGACGGAAGTAGTTCTGCAGGGTCACGGTCGCGAGCGTCTGGTTCTCGGCTTTGACCGGCACCGCTTCCTTCGCCTCGATCGCCTGGTGGATGCCCTCGTTGTAGCGGCGTCCGACGAGGATTCGGCCGGTGTGCTCGTCGACGATCATGACCTCGTCGTTCATCACGACGTAGTCGGTGTCTTTCTTGAACAGCGCGAGCGCCTTGATCGAGTTGTTCAGGAAGGAGATGAGCGGGGTGTTCGCCGACTCGTAGAGGTTGTCGATGCCGAGGTAGTCCTCGACCTTCTCGATGCCGGGTTCGAGCACTCCCACGGTGCGCTTCTTCTCGTCGACCTCGTAGTCGACGCCCACCTCGAGGGTACGGGCGATCTTCGCGAACTCGGCGAACCAGCGGTTGGCCTCGCCGGAGGACGGACCGGAGATGATGAGCGGGGTGCGGGACTCGTCGATGAGGATCGAGTCGACCTCGTCGACGACGGCGAAGAAGTGCTCGCGCTGGACGAGGTCCTCCTTGCGCCATGCCATGTTGTCGCGCAGGTAGTCGAAGCCGAACTCGTTGTTCGTACCGTAGGTGATGTCTGCGGCGTACTGCTCGCGGCGCACGGCCGGGGTCTGGCCCGAGACGATGATGCCCGTGGTCATGCCGAGGGCGCGGTACACGCGTCCCATCAGCTCGGCCTGGTAGCTCGCGAGGAAGTCGTTGACCGTGATGACGTGGACGCCCTTGCCGGCGATCGCGTTGAGATAGGCGGGGAACGTCGCGACGAGCGTCTTTCCCTCACCCGTCTTCATCTCGGCGATGTTGCCGAGGTGGAGCGCGGCGCCACCCATGATCTGCACGTCGTAGGCGCGCATGCCGAGCGTGCGCTTGGCCGCCTCGCGGACGGCGGCGAACGCCTCGGGCATCAGCTGGTCGAGCGTCTCGCCCTTCTCGAAACGTGCACGCAGTTCGGCGGTCTCGTTGCGCAGCTCGTCGTCGGTGAGCTTGGAGATGTCCTCTTCCAGCGCTCCCACGGCTTTGACCACCTGGTTCAGGCGGCGGATGACCCGCCCCTCGCCGGCGCGCAGCAGCTTCTCAAGAGGATTGGCCACGGATGTCATCTCCCTGTTGGTGGGTAAAGTGCCGGCGCACGACGGAGCGTGCCCCAGGCATATGTTGTCATGTTACCGGGCCGTGACCTCCACGTCGCCTGCATGGCCGCGCTCCCACGGTTTTCCAGGTATGCATATGCTGGGAAAACACTTCAGGAGGTGACGATGTCCGTTCGGCAGAGTCTGCTCGCGATCCTCGACCAGGGGCCGTGCTACGGCTACCAGCTGCGGCACGAGTTCGATCGACGCACGGGGGCGCGCTGGCCGCTCAACGTCGGTCAGATCTACAACACGCTCGAACGGCTCGAGCGGGACGGGCTCGTCACGAGACTCGATGCGGATGCCCAGGGGCACATCTACTGGCAGATCACCGCCGACGGATCGGCCGAGGTCGCCCGATGGCTCTCCTCCCCCGTCGTCCGCACGACCGCCGTCCGCGACGAGGTCGCGATCAAGCTGGCCGTGGCGGCCACGCTGCCCGGCGTCGACGCGCGTGCGGCCATCCGGGCGCAGCGCGCCGAGACGCGGGGGCACCTGGTCCGCCTGCGCGCGGAGGCGACGACCATCGGGGATGCGGACGACGCCGAGCAGCTCGCCCGTTCTCTCGTCACGGACTCCCTGATCTTCGCGGCGGAGGCGGAGGATCGCTGGCTCACCCATCTCGAGGAGCGGCTCGCGGCACACCCCCGGCACGCCCTCTCCCTCGGCCTCACGCAGGAGCGCCCCAAGCGCGGTCGCCCGTCGAAGAGCACCGGCGACGCGGTGCCGATCTGAGGCATTGCCGCGAAACCCGCGTTCGCCTGGAGCGGATGCACAGGCATCCGCTCGTCCGTGGAAAGTAGGATCGGGTCATGGCAGGTATCTGGGGCAGACGCAAACGCGAACAGGAAGCCCTCGCGGTCCAGGACGCAGATCTCGCACGCCGGGCGGAGCAGGCACTCGTCTCCGCCGATGAACGGATCCGATCGACATCCGACGAGCTGGCATTCGCCGAAGCCGAGCTCGGGGAGTCGCTGACCGGAGATCTGAAGAAGGCGCTCACCGCCGTCCGCACCCACCTGCGCGAAGCGTTCCAGTTGCACCAGCTCAACCACGACGAGATCCCCGACACCCCGGAGGAGTTGCGCACGCGCAACGCGCGCATCATCCAACTGTGCGACTGGGCGCAGGATCTCCTCGACGAGAAGACCACCGTCCTCGCCGAGTCGGTCGCGAAGGTGCGGCGGGCGCCCGAGGTGATCGCCAAGGTGCGGGCGGATGCCGAGACTCTCAGCGCGCGCATCCCGGCGACGACCGCCACGATCGAGCGTCTTTCCTCCCGCTACGCCCCCTCGGCGATGACGCAGATCACCGCGAGCGCGCGCGAGGCCGAGCAGCTCATCGCCTTCGCTGTGCACGGGGCATCGGTCTCGGAGCGTCGCCGCGCCGCCAAGCAGAACGAGGAGGCGAATCTCGCGCTCGAGACCGCCACCGAGGCGACCCGACGCGCCGCCACCCTGCTCGACGCCGTCGAGGATTTCGAGATCGAAGCGCTGCGCGCGGAGTCCACTCTGGCCGAGGTCATCGCCGACTCACGCGGTGACCTGATCGCCGCGCGCAACGCACCGCAGGTTCCCGCGGTCGCCGCCGCCGTCTCCGCCCTCCAGGAAGCGCTGAGCGCTCTCACCCCCTCGGGAACTCCGAACGATCCGTTCGCCGAACTCTCTCGCCTGCGCGACGCGAACACCGGCCTCGACGAGGCGATCGCGACCGCCGAGCACCGTGCCGCCAACCCGCTCCCCTCTGTCGCCCAGGTGCAGCACGCCATCGATGACGCCGACCGCCAGCTCGGAGTCGCCCGCGGCCTCATCTCCGGCCACCGCGGGTGGATCGGCGCCGACGCCCGCACGCGCCTTGCCGAATCCGAGCGGCTGCGGGTGGATCTGAACGACCTCCTGCCCGCCGAAGAAACGCGCGAGCAGGCGCTCCTCGTCGCGCGACGCGTGGCGCACCTCGCGTCCGAGGCGCTCCAGCTCGCTCAGCGCGATATCGACTCCTCCCGCCCGCAGGATCAGGGCTGGGGCGGCGACGGCGGATGGGGCGGCGGCGGTTGGGGCGGCGGCGGCCGACGCGGAGGGGGCGGCGACATCGCCTCCGGCATCCTCGGCGGCCTCGTCATCGGCAGTCTCCTCGACGGCATCTTCGACTGACGCTCGGCATACGAGAAAAGCGGCCCGGTCCCCTCTCGGGGCCGGGCCGCTTCCGTGCTATCAGGAGGCGAGAGCCTCAGCGGGCGGGGCCTGCGCGCTCAACGCGATGACACCGTAGTCCCAGCCCTTGCGGCGGTAGACCACGCTCGGGTGATCGGTACGAGCGTCGACGAACAGGAAGAAGTCGTGTCCGACCAGTTCCATCCGGTCGACGGCCTCTTCGACCGTCATCCACTCGGCATCGAAGTTCTTCGTGCGGATGACGACGGGCGAGTAGGTCTCCTCCTCGTCGTTCTGCACCGGGATGTTGCCGGTGGCCACGGCCCGCAGGACGTCGACGGATGCCGGCTCGACATCGATCCCCTCGAGGGCGCCGCTGCCCTTCTCGAAGTGCGCGCCGCGAGGGTGCTGCCGCCCGTCGACTCGCTTCTCCTTGGCACGGCGCAACTGCTCGGCCATCTTGTCGACCGCGAGGTCGAGTGCGACGAACTTGTCGCCGTCGGTCGCCTCGGCACGGACGACCGGGCCCTTGCTCACCAGCGTGAGCTCAACGGTCTCCTCCGGCACCTGACCGTTGCGGTAGACCCGGTGGGTGACCTTCACATCCAGTCGTTGCGCGCGAGCCGCGAATGTCTGGATCCTGGCGATCTTCTCTTCGACAACGGTTCGGAAGCGATCGGTGATACCCACTCCGACGCCAACGATGCTCGTTTCCATTGCTGCCTCCTTGTCCCGGTCCTCCCGGCCAAGGGCGGACCGTGGTCGCCTTGTGACCCCCCACGCTAGTCCGCTTGGGAGCGGATGTCACGGGTCACTTCCTCCGTGTCGTGGAAGAGTCTCCGATGAGTCTCCCGTGACGCGGCGTGGCGGCGAGCGCGACGGCACCGACGACCTTATAGCCGGCCTCGGTGAGCGCTCGCGCGGCCTCGTCGAGCGTCGCCCCGGTGGTCACGACATCGTCCACCACCAGCACGGGAGCACCGCCGCCACGCCGACGGGCGGTCATGCTGCGCCGGACGTTCGCGGCTCGCGCCCGGGCATCGAGGCCGCGCTGATCCGCCCGACGTGCGACTGCCCGCAGCAACGAGGCCGGAGCAGCACCGGCTCTGCGCAGCAGCAGCTCCGGCACCCGATAGCCCCGT
The DNA here is from genome assembly GCF_023091225.1 of Microbacterium galbinum. Classification (NCBI taxonomy): domain Bacteria; kingdom Bacillati; phylum Actinomycetota; class Actinomycetes; order Micrococcales; family Microbacteriaceae; genus Microbacterium; species Microbacterium galbinum. The sequence continues at coordinate 896,999 of NZ_JAHWXM010000001.1, forward strand.
CTCCGGAAGGCCGACCCCGACGTGGGCACCGGCACGACATGACGCACGTCCGCCACCAGCGGCGCCAGCACCCCGGCGAGCGCGGCGCCGAGCGGGGCCGCGAGCAGAGTCTCGCCCTCGCCTTTCAGCCGCCGGATGCACCGTGCGGCGACACCCGTGAAATCCAGAGCCGCCCGCACCTCGAGTCCGCCCGGGGTGCGCACCGTCCGGGGCGCGGGGCGCAGCTCGGCACGGCACCCTGCGCAGAGCACCGTCCTCCCTGCACTGCAGCCCGCACACGATGCGGCGAGGAGGAAGGCGAGCAGTTCATCCCCGAGGGATGCGAGGTTCGAGATCGCAGGCATCCGTCGATCTTCACGCGCCTACGGCGGATCGTCCTCCCGGACGCCCACGTTTCGGAACAGGACAGGGCTGTCCCACGCCGGTGCAGGAAGAGAGGGGCGTCACTGCCCCGCGCGCGTGGCCAGCACGCGTACGCCGGTCGCGACCTCTCGCCACGCCGATCCTGCGTGCGCGAGGAGGGCGCCGTCTGTCGACAGCACCCGCACGCCCGATACGGTCCTGGCGCCGGAGAGCGCGGTCGCGCCTGTCGGGGCGGATTCGACCGTCGCGGTCCCGCCGACCACCTGGGTGAGCAGGTCGGGACTCGGCGAGTCCGCCAGCACCGCCAGGCGGTAGTCGCCGACCCAGACCAGTCCCTGCACGTCGCCGTCGACACGGGTCTGCTGCTTCATCGGTCCCAGCTCGGTCGGAAGACCGCTCTCATCACGCACGACCGCGGCGACGACGACCCAGCGCTGACTGCCCACCTCGATCACCGCGGCGATCCTCGAGCCGTCCGCCGATACCCGCATCTGCAGCACGGCCGAGGCGTCGGGCCACGCGTTCGCCACGGGATGCGACATCCGGTCGCTGCCCCAGACGAGCACGTCGGTGGGACTCGCCGTCGGCACCGTCCAGGTGTAGCCGTACGGATCGAGCGACGGAGCGATGAGACCGCCCCGCACATCGGGTTCATCGAGTCGGCCGTCGCCGACCAGATACGCGCGTCCATCGACGAGCTGGACCGCCGCCATCCCGTCGTCCGCCGCGACGTCGATCGCGGCGATCGGCTCCGGGATGCTCAGGATCTCGTCGCTGAGTCCGTCGATCGGGGAGACCTCGTCTCCCACGATGGTGCCGAATGCGCTGTCGGTGAGCACGAGCGGCCCGGATTCCTGCGGGGGCACGACGACGTTCACGACCCCCGCGTCGAGCGTGCGACCGTCGACCGTGAACCGCACCTGCGACACGTGCACCCCCGATGCGCGCAGGGTCTCCTGCAGTTGCGTGCGCATCCGGGCGAGCGTCTGCGTCTCGAGAGCCGCGGCCGGGCGGGTCAGGGCGACCTCCGCCACCTGATTGGCGTTGATCGGCACGGCATCCTGCGCGAGCTGCACATCGGCGGGGAAGGCCGTCTGCACGGCGGGCTCGAGCCACGAACTCGGCGACCCGCTGATCAGAGCCTGCACCACGGTCGTCGCGATGCTCGTGCGACGCGGGAACCAGCGCACATCCGGCACGAGTCGCGACCAGGTGCGGTCGAAGTACTGGAGGGGATACCCCTCGAACACCGTCGAGAAGCGCTCTTCATCGATGACGATGCCATCGGGCGCCTGCGAGATGCGCCACTCCCCCGCATCGGTGCGCTCCAGGGCGAACGCGAGGTTCGCCGGCCCCGCCGCCGAGGAGTACTCCCCGGAGGAGTCGACGCTCGCCACCTGGTCGAGCTGCACCTGCACGTCTGCGGCATCCGCGTCGTCGACGTCCTCGTCGAGCACCGAGGAGGATACGGCCCGGTCCGTGGCGGAGGCGTCGACGGCCACACCCGTGCTGGGGCGCCAGGACCGCTGCATGTCGGGAGTGAGGAACCGGCGGGCGATCTCCCAGTTCTCGGCCGGTGTGATCGCCGCCTCCATGAAGCCCTCGACGATCTCCCGGGGGCCCGCGCCCGGCGCGGGGCCCGAGGCGAGAGGGAGGAAGTCCGCGTCGTCGGGCGACTCGCCCAGCTCCAGGCCCACGTTCACGTCACCGGAAGTCGGCAGACCGGTGCACGCGGTGAGCAGCACCAGGCTCGCTGCGGCGAGCGCGATGCCCCGCAGGAGGTTCCTCATCCGTGCAGTACTCACGGGGCCTCACCCCCGTCGAGCATCTCGCGTCGCACGTCCGTGAGCGAGAGAGGCTGCGTGGCATCGCCGAGTTCGGCGAGGGAGTCCTGGGGTTCGACGGAAACAGGGCTCGGCCCGTCGAGCGTCGTGCCGTGGCGAGGAAGGGTGAGCACGAAGTTGGTGCCGGCGCCGAGCTCCGACCACACCGACAGGGTGCCCCCGTGGAGCGTGGCATCGCCGAGCGCGATCGACAGCCCGAGTCCGGTGCCCCCGATGGTGCGCTGACGCGACGGATCGGCGCGCCAGAACCGGTCGAACACGCGTTCGGCATCGGTCGGGTCCATCCCCAACCCGAAGTCGCGCACCCCGGCGGCGACCGCGTGCTGGTTGCTGTCGACGGTGACGACGATAGGACGCCCCTCGCCGTGTTCGATCGCGTTGCCGATGAGGTTGCGGAGCACGCGGCGCACCCGACGCGGATCCATGTCGACCGGGGAATATCCCCCCGGAGCGACGAGCCGCAGCTCCGTGCCGTGACCGTCGGCGAGAGGACGCATCTGCTCGATGACGTCCTCGGCGACGTGCGCGAGACTCGTCGCCTCCAGCTCGAGCTGCACCGACCCTGCGTCGTATCGGCTGATCTCGAGGAGGTCCGACAGCAATGTCTCGAAGCGCTGCACCTGGGCGTGCATGAGCTCGGCCGCCCGCGCCGTGACCGGGTCGAAGTCCGCACGCTGGTCGTTGAGCATGTCGGCGGCGAGACGGATCGTCGTTAGCGGCGTGCGAAGCTCGTGCGAGACGTCGGACACGAACCGCTGCTGCACCATCGACAGCTCCCCGAGCTCCTTGATCTGCGCCTCGATGCTGTCGGCCATGGCATTGAACGAGCGGCCCAGCGTCGCGAGTTCGTCCTCACCGTGCACTTCCAGGCGCACGGCCAGATCGCCCGAGGCGAGTCGCGCACTCGTCTCCGCCGCCTGGATGATCGGCGTCGAGACCGTGCGCAGGACGATCCACGAGATGGCCGCGACGATCGCGACCAGACCGATCCCCGCGATCCAGAGCGTCCGCTGCACGAACACGAGGGTCTGATCGGCATCCGAGAGGTCGTATGCGAAATAGATCTCGAAGGGGCCCGCCTCGGGTACGACGACCTGCTGCCCGACGATGATGCCCGGCACCTCTCCCCCGCCTTCGACGGGGAGGGCGACCGACTGCCAGGCCTGGCGGTCGTCGAATTCCACGACGCGTGCGCGGAGGCCGTCGCTGAGCAGGCTCGCGCTGAGTCCGGCCGTGAAGCCGTTGAGGCGGACGCCGTTCGCATCGGCGTCGATCCGGATGCCGGTGAGCTGATCGGCGTTCGAGTTCTGCGCGAATCCGGCCTGGATCGTGTTCCACAGGTCGGCGAGGGCTGCCGGGTCGTCTCCGACCTCGGCGACGTCGAGCGTGCTCTGGGCGACGTCGACCGCGCGTCGGGCGTCTTCGAGCGCTTGGTTCTTGCGCGAGACGAAGAGGTCGTTCTGGATCACGAGCGCCATGGTGACGCAGGTGATGAGGATCGCGAGGGAGGTCGCGAGCAGGGTCACCGCAAGGGTGCGGAACCGCAGCGATCTGCGCCACAGGGATCCCAGAACCGTCGGCCAGCCGCGCCAATCGCGCAGGACGGCGACCGCCGTGGTGGTGGCTGTCGTCACGGCCATGGGCGTGTCAGACAGCGCTCCCGGCGCGATAGCCGACTCCGCGGACCGTCATCACGATCCGCGGGTTGTCGGGATCGAGTTCGACCTTCGCGCGCAGTCGCTGCACGTGCACGTTCACGAGACGCGTGTCGGCCTTGTAGTGGTAGCCCCAGACCTGCTCGAGCAGCATCTCGCGGGAGAACACCTGCTGCGGCTTGGAGGCGAGAGCGACGAGCAGCTGGAACTCGAGAGGGGTGAGGGCGATCGGGTCCGTGCCGCGGCGCACCTCGTGCGCATCGACGTCGACGGTCAGATCGCCGACGCGGAGCTGCTCGCTGGTCGTCTGCGGCACGGGACGGAGCCGCGTGCGGATGCGGGCGACCAATTCCTTCGGGTTGAACGGCTTGACCATGTAGTCGTCTGCGCCCACCTCGAGACCCCGAACGACGTCAGCGGTGTCCGTGCGAGCCGTGAGCATGATGACGGGCACACCGGACTCGGCGCGGATGCGCGTGCAGATCTCGATCCCATCCATGCCGGGGAGCATCAGATCGAGGAGGACGAGGTCCGGGCGCTGTGCGCGCCACTCCTCGACGGCACGTGCTCCGTCGGCGCAGAACACGGGCTCGAATCCTTCGGTGCGCAGCACGATGCCGATCATCTCGGCGAGCGCGGTGTCGTCATCGACCACAAGGATGCGTGAGGTCATAACTGTTACCTTATGGCACTCGGTCTCACGTTCCCCAGGTCTGCGCGCCAACACCGGGGATATGGCACGATGGAGGCGCACGACGGAGGGAAGTGCTGTGAGCGCCCAGACCTGGACCCCTGCCCGGAAGAAGGGCATCATCCCCCTGCATCCGATGACGTTCGGAATGCTGCTCGGGAAGGCGTTCGCCGCGCTGCGGCACAACCCCAAGGTTCTGTTCGGCTTCGCCGTCATCCTCCAGCTCGCCGTCCTCATCCTCGCGGCGCTCGCGATTGGGCTCGTCCTCTTCACGACCTTCTCCCGACTCGAGACCGTGTCGACCGCGAGCCCTGACTTCGAGGCGATCGCTGCCGGAACCATCGCGATCAACATCATCGCCGGCATCCTGGTCGGTCTCGCTTCGGTCGCCGTCACCGCGATCATGCAGGGCGTGATCGCCGCCGACGTCAGCTACGCCACGATCGGCAAGAAGGCCACGCTGCGAATGCTGTGGCGCCGGATGACTCCGGCCTTCTGGCGTCTCGTCGCATACTCCGCGCTCGTCGTCGTCGCCGTATTCGGCCTCATCATCGTGGTCGCGCTCATCCTGTTCGGGATCATCGCCGGTGGCATCGCGGGCGGGATGGGAGCCTCCCCCGAGACGGTCGGCCTCATCGTGCTGGTCGTGGTCGTCTTCTTCCTCGCCTGCATCCCCCTCTACGTCTGGCTCAGCACCAAGCTGATGCTCGTGCCCTCGATCCTGGTGTTCGAGCGCGCGCGGCTCAAGGACGCGATCGTGCGCTCGTGGCGGCTGATCCGCGGCCGTTTCTGGGTCGCCTTCGGTGTGAGCTTCCTCATCAGTTTCATCATGGGCATCGCGATGAACGTGGTGGCCGTGCCCGCGCAGCTGTTCGCCCAGATGTTCGGCACGGTGCTCGTGCCCACCGGCGACCCCGAGCCCAGCGCGATCATCGGCATGATCCTCCTGCTCCTCGCACCGCAGATCCTCACCCTCGTGCTCCAGGCGATCACTCTGGTCGTGCAGAGCACGAGCGCGGCTCTCATCTACCTCGACTCCCGTATGCGGTACGAGGGGCTCGACCAGACTCTCGTCTCCTACGTGGAGCGCAGCGACATGGGGTGGACGGAGGAGCAGCTCGGGGACCCCTACGCGGTCGACCCGGCGCGGGCCGTCTCGAGCGCACCCCCGCCCAAGGCCGTCCCCGACTACGTCCTCCTCTCGCAGTCGTACGCCTACCCGGCACCCACGGGTGCGCCGCAACAGCCCGGGTATCCCGGACCGTACGGATACGCGCAGCAGCCGCCGGGCCAGCCCTCCTCCCCGCCGCAGCCCCCGCAGTACGGGTACGCGCCCGCACCGCAGGCCTACGGCGCCCCGCCCACTCCCCCCGTGTACACCGCACCGCCCGCACCCCCGGCGTACAGCGCACCGCCCGCTCCCGCGACACCACCCGCGGCGGCACCGCCCGCACCGGCACCGCCCGCAGCGGCACCGTGGACCGCTCCGGGCGACGGTGACCCCCGGGCATGATCCGACCGTTCGACGACCTGTTCGTCCCGGACGGCGACGACGCACGCCGCTGGGCCGAAGAAGAGTTGAGCAATCCGCGCTACGCCGATGCCGAGCCCTCGTGGTTCGACTACCTCGCGCGGGACATCGGCCGATTCATCGACAACCTCTTCAGCTCCGACAACGGCGCAGCCGTCGGTCCCTCCGCCCTCGTCATCGTCTGCATCCTGATCGGTGCCGCGCTGATCGTCGCTCTGATCGTCTGGGGGCGCCCGCGACGCTCCCGCTCCGTCGCCCGGGCCCGCACCGACCTCCTCGGTGTCGATGACGACCGCTCGGCGGCCCAGTTGCGCGCCGAGGCGGAACGCAGCGCCCGTGCCGAGGACTGGGATGCCGCCACCGTCCTGAGGTTCCGCGCGATCGCCCGTGACCTCCTCGAGCGCGACATCATCGACCCTGCCCCGGGCGCCACCGCCCAGGCCATCGCCCGAGAGGTCAGCGCGGTCTTCCCCGACGAGTCGGCACCGATGCGCAGCGCCGCGACAGCGTTCGACGACGTCCGCTATCTGCGCCACCCCGCGACGCCCGAGTCCTACGCCGCCCTGGCCGCCACCGACGAGCGCCTGCGGTCCCGCAGGCCGGCAGTGGTGACCGCATGACCGTCACCGAGGAGCGGATCACCCCTCCCACCACCGCGGAACCGACGAGACGCCTGCGCTCGATCATCGGTTGGGTGATCGTCGCCGCGCTCGTCGTCGGCGTGGCGTGGGTGGGGCTCCAGATCGCCGCGACCGCCCCGAGCGAGCGCCGTTCACTCGACCCCGAGGGCCGTGGAGATGCGGGCGCGCTGGCGCTCGCCGAGATCCTGCGGGACCAGGGGGTCGAGGTCGACGTGTATCGCTCGCACGTCGAGGCGCGTGACGCTCTGGACGAGAGCACGACGCTCGTCATGACCAATCCGTACACACTCAGCGATGATGGCCTCGCCGAGCTGATGGGGCCGGCCGACCGTGTCGTCTTCCTCTCGGTGGGAGCTCACCTGCTCGACGAACTCGATCTCGGTGCCTACTCCTCGGCGCCGCTCGCCGAGGTCGACGCGCAGTGCACCGCCGGGGAGTTCGCCGAGGTCGGCATGATCGAACCCGATCGACTGATGACTCCTCACTCCGGCGTGGAGTGGTGCTTCGGCGACGAAGAGGGCGCGGCCGTGCTCATCGACGACAGTGATGGTCGACGCACCTCGATCGTCGACGGCTCCCGCTTGTTCAGCAACGCCTATCTAGCCGAGAACGGCAACGCCGCGCTCGCGCTCGCCCTGCTCGGCCAGACCGATCGCGTGGTCTGGTACGTCCCCTCGCTCGGCGATTCCGACCTCGAGGCGACGTCTCCCGACACTCTGGGCACTCTGACGCCACCGTGGGTCACCCCGGCGATCATCCTGCTGATGCTGTCCGGGGCTGCGGCCGCCCTGTGGCGCGGCAGACGGTTCGGTCCGCTGGTCGCCGAGACGCTGCCGGTCACGGTCCGCGCTTCCGAGACGATGCACGGTCGCGCACGTCTGACGGCGAAGGCGGCGGATGCCCCGCACGCAGCGCTCGCGATCCGCGACGGCGCGCAGCGGCGCCTGGCCCGGCGACTCGGGCTGACGGCACGCGCGACATCCGACGAGGTCGCCGATGCGGCATCCGATCGTCTGCGCATTCCCCGGGGCACGCTCCAGGCGCTCCTCGCCGGCCCGCTGCCCACCGACGACGCCGCACTCGTCGAGCTCGCTCGGCGCCTCGCCGACCTCGAAGAGGCCGTCGAGAAGACGCATCGAACCGCCCGCGCGACGGACGCACCATCCGCACACACTCCATCCACGACGGAAGCCGAGGACACCCGTGACCGCTGAGTACAATCCCGCCGATGACACGGCCCTGCGCGGGGCGATGCACCGCGTGCGCAGCGAGGTCGACAAGGCCGTGGTCGGACAGGCCGGCACGGTGACCGGCCTGCTGGTCTCTCTGCTCGCCCGGGGACACGTGCTGCTCGAGGGCGTCCCGGGCGTCGCGAAGACCCTGGTCGTGCGCTCGTTCGCCCGGGCCCTCGGCCTCGACACCAAGCGCGTGCAGTTCACTCCCGACCTCATGCCCGGCGACGTGACCGGATCGCTCGTGTACGACGCGCGGACGGGAGAGTTCGACTTCCGCGCCGGCCCGGTGTTCACGAACATCCTGCTGGCCGACGAGATCAACCGCACGCCCCCGAAGACGCAGGCGGCGCTCCTCGAGGCGATGGAGGAGCGCCAGGTGTCGGCCGACGGCACGAGCCGCGCCCTCCCCGACCCGTTCCTCGTCGCGGCGACCCAGAACCCCATCGAGCACGAGGGCACGTACTCGCTTCCCGAGGCTCAACTCGACCGCTTCCTCATGAAGCTCGTGGTCGGGATGCCCGAGCGCGACGCCGAGGTGGCCGTGCTGCGCAAGCACGCCTCCGGCTTCTCGCCACGCGAGCTCACCGGCGTCGAAGCCGTCGTCACCGCCGACGAGATCCGCGCAGCGCAGGCCGCCGCGGGACGCGTCGAGGTGACGGACGACGTCCTCGCCTACGTCGTCGACCTCGCCCGCGCCACGCGGCAGTCCCCATCGGTCGAGCTCGGGGCCAGCCCGCGCGCCTCGACGGGCCTCCTCGCGGCGGCGAAGGCCTGGGCCTGGCTCAACGGCTCGACGGCGGTCACGCCCGATCACGTGCAGACGATGCTCGTACCGGTCTGGCGCCACCGTCTGCAGTTGCGCCCGGACGCGCAGATGGAGGGCGTCTCGGCGGATGCCGTGCTGACCTCCGTGGTGCAGCAGACCCGGGTACCGATCTAAGTGTTCGTCACGGGTCGCCTCGCGCTCGCCGTGGCTGCGGGCGTCGTGCCGCTGGTCATCGCCGGGCTCGCGGGTTTTCCGCCGTACGCGGTGCTCGGCGCGTGGCTGGGCCTCTGCGTGGTGCTGGTCGTCATCGACGTCGTCTTCAGCGCGAGTCCGCGGTCGGTGACCGTGACCCGGCGCGTGCCCGCTCGTGCACGGCTGGGCGAGGCGGTGCCGGTCAGCGTCGCCGTGCACAATCACGGGTCCCGCGAACTGCACGCGCTTCTCCGCGACGCCTGGCAACCGACGGCGGGCGCGGGAACCGCACGGCAGACCCTCGACATCCCGAGCGGTGAGCGCCGTCGGGTCGACATCCCGCTCCTCCCCCGTCGCCGCGGCGAACTGGTGAGCGAGTTCGTCGTGATCCGCTCGCGCGGCCCCCTCGGTCTCGCCGGACGGCAAGCCGTCCACCGCGTGCGGGGAGCGATCCGAGTGCTCCCCGCCTTCTCGTCCCGCAAGCACCTCCCCTCGCGTCTCGCCCGGCTGCGCGAGCTCGACGGCAACACGAGCATCCAGGTGCGCGGTCAGGGCACCGAGTTCGACTCGCTGCGCGAGTACGTGCGCGGCGACGACGTGCGATCGATCGACTGGCGGGCGACTGCCCGCGCCGGGACCACCATGCTGCGCACCTGGCGGCCGGAGCGCGATCGGCACGTCGTCATCATCATCGACACCGGACGCACCGCGGCCGCCCGCGTGGGCGACGGAACACGAGCGGATGCCGCGCTCGAGGCCGCCCTCCTGCTCGCGGCTCTCGCGGCGCGCGCGGGCGACCACGTGCACCTGCTGATGTACGACCGTGTCGTCCGGGCACGGGTGACCGGTGTCGAGGGCAATGCTCTCCTGCCCGCGCTGACCGACGCCATGGCCCCGGTGCACGCGCGCCTCGTCGACACCGACTGGCACGGCGCGTTCGCAGCCGTGCGCACGCTGACGACTCGCCCCTCGCTGATCGTCGTACTCACCGCGCAGGACGCCGCGGAATCGGCGCGAGGCTTCCTCGGCGCTTTTCCGGATGCCTCGCGGGCGACGTCGATCCTCGTGGGCTCCGTCACCGACGAGTCGATCGTCGAGCTGGCGCAGCAGCGCGGTTCGCGCGAGGAGGTCTACCTCGCCGCGGCCGCCGAGCGCACTCTGCGCGACGCCGAGAACGTGGCGGACGCGATCCGCCGAGCGGGCGGCGAAGCGATCTCCGCTGACCCCGAGGATCTCCCGCCGCGGATCGCCGACCGCTATCTCGAGCTCAAGGCTGCAGGCCGGCTCTGAGCGCTCCGGTCACCCCGCGAGAAGTCGTGGGGTGCCCGCCTCGTACTCGACGAGATCACCCGTCTCGCCGCGGCGATAGGCGCGTCCGCCGACGACGAGCATGTAGATCAGGAACACGGCCAGCGCCGCCGCGCCGATGCCGATCTTGAGCGGCCAGGGCAGAGCCCACCCGGTCACGAAGCCCTCGACGAGGCCGGCGAGGAACATCGCGAAAACGAGGCCGAGCGAAACCGTTGCGAGAGCTCTGCCCTCCTGCGCGAGCGATTCCGAGCGTGATCGGTGCCCCGGTGCCACCCACGACCAAAACAGTCGTAGCCCGCCGGCAGCCGCGACGAACAGGCACGTCATCTCCAGCATCCCGTGCGGCAGGACGTACAGCACCATGATGTCGGCCTTGTCGTAGGCGGCCATGATCGCGCCGGCTTTTCCGATCGCCATAGCGTTCGTGACGATCATGTACACGGGGTAGATGCCGGTCACCCCGAAGATGACGCAGAGCATTGCCAGCCACGCGTTGTTCGACCACACCATGCCCATGAACACCGCGGCGGGATTCTCTGTGTAGTAGCCGGTGAAGCTCTCGTCTGCGTACTGCTCGAGAGCAGCGGGTGGGCCGAGCGTCGCCACGAGCGCCGGGTCACTCGCGATCCAGGCGGCGGTTCCGATCGCGATCGCGAGGAACACGACGGCGATCGCCAATGTGAGCCACCGCAGACGGTAGAGCGCCGCGGGGAACTGCCGAGCGAAGAATCGCGCAGCCTGCGTCAGGACGCTGTCCGAAGCACCCGTGAGTCGCATGCGAGCGCGAACGAGGATCGTCGAAAGGTAGTTACCCTGCGGCGAGTCGCCGACCGACGTCTTGAGCTCGGCGAGATCCGCTGACGCGGCGCGATAGCGCACGATGAGTTCGTCGACTGCCGCCCCGTCCAGCGAGGCGCGGCTGAGCTCATCCAGCCGCGCCCACTCGGCGCGGCGTGCATCGGTCAACGCATCGGCATCCACCTGATTTACTGTACTCATGTCCGTGCCGATCGATACGACCGACGAGATGCTGTCCGGGGAAGCCGTCGCCATCGACGTCCAGCCGGTCGGGTTCCTCATGCGTTCTCTCGGTGCGCTCATCGACATGCTGCTCGGCTACGGGGTCTTCATCCTGTGGCTGTTCCTCCGCGTCTGGCTGCTCGATGCCGGTGTTCTCACCGAGGCGACCGATCGGATCGCGACCATCGCTTCTCTCGCGGTGAGCTTCCTCATGCTCCCCCTGAGCATGGAGATGCTGACGAAGGGCCGCAGCCTCGGCAAGCTGGCCGTCGGCGGGCGCATCGTCCGGATCGACGGCGGCGCGACGGGATTCCGTCACGCCTTCATCCGCGCGCTTCTCGGCGTGCTCGAGATCTACATGACCTTCGGCGGCCTCGCCGTCCTCTCAGGCGCCCTCACCGCACGGTCCCAGCGCCTGGGAGATCTCGTGGCGGGCACCTACAGCCAGCGCGTGCGCACGCCAAAGCTTGCCCAGAGCGTTCCGGTGATGCCCGGTGAGCTCCTCGGCTGGTCGCAGATCGCCGACGTCGCGCGTCTGCCCGACCGTCTCGCGCGGCGCATCTCGCACTTCCTCGCCTCGGCGCACCAGCTCGTTCCCGGGGCACGCGCGCGCGTCGCGAACGAGCTGCTCGCCGAGGCATCCGCCTTCGTCTCCCCCCTGCCGCAGGCTTCGCCGGAGCGTGCCCTGGTCGCGATCACGGTGATCCGTCGCGAGCGGGAGCGACGCGCACTCATCGCCTCGGATGCCCGCGCCGAGCGGCTCTCGGGGCGCCGCGTCGGGGTCTGACGCTCAGGCGCGCAGCGCCTCGTGGCGCACGACGATCCACCCTGCGGGCACCGACAACCGGTCGGCGTGCTGGGCGCACAGGTCGTGAGCGTGCGGGTGACGCTCGAGTCCGAGCGGACCGAGCGCGGCCATCTGGTCGCCGTAGTCGTACGTGAGTGTGGCCACCGCTTCGCGCGCGCAGCCCACCTTCGAGCAGAGTCGTCCGTCCATCCGTGCCAGGCTACGGTCCGGTGCGCGTCCAGGACGGATGCCGCGCCGTCCGATGCCGCACACGGCCTAGACTTTCGTCATGCCCCGTCGACGCGCCACCCGCACCCCCGAGACGCCCCGGCGAGGCGCGCGGCACGGACGCCACGGCCGTCTCGGCCGCAGCGAGGTCGTGCGGCCTCCCCTGGCTCCGCTGGACGGACGCCTCGACCGGTTCGACCTCTCGGTGGGAACCGCCGTCGAGTTCCTCCGCGGCACGTGGCCGGAGCTGCAGGACGTGCGATTCGAGATCGGTGCGATGCCCGGATTCGAGGCGGGTGACGAGGTGCCGCGCTGGTACCTCGATCGCGAGCACGCACGCATCGTGCTCTTCCGCCTGCCCATCGAGCGTCTTCTCCCTCCCGGCCACGACGACAACGCGCACCGACGGATGGCGATCGAGAGCGCCGTCTTCCGGGCAGCGGCGGAGTACGTCGGCCGCGAGCCGTGGGATCTCGGCCACGACCACTGACCGGAGCGCATCGTCCCCGTGTCTAGGGGTAGACCGTGATGCTCTTCTCCGCGCCCGCGCTCGGCTGCAGAGGCCACGTCGCGAGCGCTCCGGCACCGGACATGCTCATCGCCGCGCGCACGGCGTCAGAGGTGCTGAGCCGATAGACCGTATCGCCGTTGAGTGTCGCCGCCACCGAACTGCCGGCGGGCACGACGACCTCGCGGGAGTTCCCGCTGCTGAGGTTCTCGAGGGTGACGGTCGCATCGGCACCGTCTTCGTTGATGAGGTAAAGCGCCGGCTGGGGTCCGTTCGGCACCGCGAAGAGGGCGTCCGTGCCGATCTCCGGCGCCGGTGTCATCCACGAGAAGTCCGCGCCCTTGCCGAATCCGTTCTGCTGACGGACACCCGCGACCACCGGGGCGTCGGCGTCGATCGACACCGAGTACGACCCAGGCGCGAGGGCGCTGAGCGACGCCTCCGCCGGGGTGTCGGCCGCGAGATCCACCGTGAACTCCTCGACGACCTCGGGTGAACCGACCGCGCGCACCGTGACGACGGCTCGCCCGTCCGCACCGGCCGAAAGCAGCCGGAGCACCGTCATGTCGGCGTTGTCCCCGTCGCCGTCGAACGACTGCACGCCGACGATCACCGGATGCCGCTGCGGCCCGGCAACCGCTTCCTGCAGGTCGATGCCGGCCGGGTCGAGCGTGCGCACGAAGGAGGACTGCAGAACCGCCCTCACAGGAGCCCCCTCGGCCGTGACCTCGACCACGGGTGTCGTGTTGCCCGCCGCGATCGAGCTGAGCGGAAGGGCGACCTGCGTCATCGCCGGGACGATCACGGTGCGGTTGCTCCGCGAATCCCCGTACGTCGAGAGGGTCACGGTGGACGTCACCGCCGCCGCGTTGGTGAGGGTCACGATGTCCTTGGTCCCGGTGGCGACGCTTCCGCCGACCAGCCAGGATTCCAACCTGCTCTCCCCGCAGGGCAGGGCGGCGAAGCCCGCCAGATCCGTCGCCGAGACCGAGATCGACTCGGTCGCGGCGATGAGGGGCGCGCTCCGGTCGACGACCTCTCCGGTGAATCGGTCGACCTCGCCGCCACCGATGAGATCGGGCGCGGCGATCGGGGCCGAGGCCGGAGCTCCACCGGTGCCGTCCACGGTCACCGATGGGGACCCCGCCGAGCGCATGCTCAACGGATCGGAGGAGTCTCGACCGATCGCGCGGAAGTCGCCGTTGCACACGAGCATCGGCGCTCCGGGAAGCGGCGTGACCTCCACCTGCGCGGGGTCATGTGCGACCTCGGGCCACGGCGCGTGGATCGCGGTGACGACGCCGGCGACGCAGGCGATCGCGACGGCGGCTCCGACGGTGACGCGCGCACCGGTGGCGACCACTCGGAAGACTCGCGTACGGCTCATCGCTGCTTCTCCTCGGTCTCGGGGTCTCCGGAGGAATCGGCGGCGTCATCGTCGACGGCAGCATCTCCTGTCGGCGCGTCAACGGCCTCTCCGCGTGATTCCACGTCGTTCCTCGAGGTCTCGCCGTCCGGTGCGACGGCCTCCTCGAGTGCATCCGCGGGCGTCTCGCCGACGATCGCGGCCTCGGCGAGTTCGTCCACTCCGCCCGGTTCGACGATCGAGGCTTCCGCGAGCTCCTCGCGATGCCGTGGGAGGACGAGTGGCTCCTCGGGCGCACGCCCGACGATGCGGGATTGCGCACGCGCCGCGCGTCGCGACGTACGGGTGGGCAGAGCGAGGAGCAGAGCGGCGAACAGGAAGATCAACTGCAGAGTGACGACGAGTCGCGCCTGATGCTCCTGCTCGTTCGTGAGAGTCGCCGGTGCGGCGATATCGGTGTCGACCCTCCAGAGAACGCCGCGATCCGTGGTGCCGGCGTGCACGAACCCGGCGCGCTGATCGATCGCGGTGATCGCCGACGTCCGCATCGAACGAGCCTGGTCGGCCTCATCGCCCGGCACCTGCGCGACGAGCACGTAGCTGATCCCGTGGGCGGCGAGCTCCCCCGGCGCATCGAAATCGCGCGCCGAGAGCAGGTCGACCGAGAGGGCGGCGATGTCGGTCCCTCGCGGCTGCTCCGCTGTCGAGAGGATCGTGGTCTGCGCACCCAGGGTCTCACTCGCGCCCCAGACCACCTCGGCGGCGAGTCCGCCGTCGTTCTGCGGCGTGAGGACGAGCGTGCTGATCGGCTGATCCCCGGAGGCCTGCGCAGCGACGTACGCGGGAAGCGTCGAATCGGGCCCGTTGCGCAGAGCGGATGCGTCGAGATGGAGAGCCGTGAGGGCCGGCACCGCTCCGACCACCAGAGCAATCGCGGCTATGCCGGTGACGGCCGTGCGCAGTTGCGGCAACGTGACAGCGGTGTCGAGGGTGACGACCGCGCCACCGACGATGCCGATCCACGCGAGCGAGAGCCCGGCACCCGGCCAGATGGCGACCGGCGTGCCCTGCGCGAAACTGACCGTGACGCCCACGGCCAGGAACGCCGTCGCGAAGCCGGCGAGCGAGACGACGAGCAGGGTGATACCCGTACGCCAGCGCGGCGCGACGGCCGCACCGAGCGCGAGCAGGGCGAGAGGCGCGCTGAACACGGCCGCCCAGGCGCCGAGCGGCGCGATCTGGAAAGCCGCCCACCCTGCGGCATCCGCGGTGGGATATCCCGTCGCGAGGGCGAGGCGCCCTGCGGCATCCGCCGCCGCCTGCGGGCCGGCCCAGATCGCCCCGGGATCGGCCAGGAGTGCGACGAGCGATCCGTCGACGAGGTGCGCGTACGCGAGCGGCGCGAAGAGCACGAGAGCCGGGATCGGGGTCCAGAGCAGGCGAACGGCGCCACGGAACTGGGCCGTACCCAGAGTGATCCCGAGCCCGACGACCCAGAGCACGAGAAGTGCGGGGACGAGTGACGGCGAGCATGCGGCCACGGCGGCGAACACCAGCGATGCCGCCCCCGCCGCTCCCCACGATCGATGGGCGACGACCGCCGCATGGAACAGCCAGGGCAGGAGGAGATGCACGAGAACGCCGGTTGGGCGGCCGTCGACGAGCGCGGTGAGGAACGTCGGCGCCAGAGCCCATCCGACTCCCGCGAAGATGCGGAGCCCCGCGCGATCCGTCACCCGCGTCGCGGCGAACCAACCGCCGAGGACGGCGAGCGGCAGCGCGAGCACCCACAGGAGCACGAGGGCGAAGGACGGCGATCCCGGCCAGAGCGAGCCGAGGACGGCGACCACACCGGCGAAGGGATCGGCCGGACCGACGACGTCGAGGCCGAGCCCCCGGACTCCCCACGCCGCGTCCTGCCAGAGTCCCGCGACGGTCTGCCGGAGCGGCAGGAGAGCTCCGCCGCCGAGCGAGGGCCAGGCGAGAAGAGAGGTGAACGACGCGACGCTCACGGCGAGGGCGGCCAGCACGGCCCACGCGCCACCGCCGCCGAAGAAGTGCAGTTCGCTGACGGCGCCGCCTTCGCTGCCGTGGCCGTCGTCGAGACGACGGCGGAGCTGCGAGCCCGTGACGCGCAGGGGCGAGATGCTGGCCCACGACGAGGTGCGGAAGGATCGGATGGCGGCACGCGAACGGGCGAGCGCTCCGAATCGGAGCATCGCCACCACGGCGGCACCGAACTCGGGGAAGACTTCCTCGGGGCGCTTGCCGACGAGGTGCGCGATCGAGCGCCACAGCGCGAGGGGCAGGAGCGCGATCCAGTGCAGCGGCACGGCGATCGCCGGCGCATAGGCGAGGCGGCGATGCAGCTGGGCGAGGCGGGTCACATAGGCACGCCGGGAGCGGCCGCGAGGGAGCGATGCCGGGCCGTCGGGCGAGACCGAGATCCGCGCGGTCGGGGCGAGGACGACGCGTCCGCCGCCGAGACGAGCGCGCACGCCCAGATCGAGGCCCTCATCGGCTCCGGCGAGCGCCGGGTCCGGGCGGAGCGCATCGCGCACCTCGCTGCGGATCAGCATGCCGCGGATGTCGGCCGCGAGCGCCTCATCGAGACCGTCGTGCTGCCCCTGGTCGAGCTCACCCGCCGAGAGCTCGACCGAACGGCCGAGGCTCGTCATGCTGACGCCGAGGGAGACGATCTCACGATCGTTGTCGGTGGCGACCAGCTTCGGTGCCGCGATCGCGGCCGACGGCGAACGCTCGAGCATCCCGACGAGGCGCTCCAGGGCCCGAGGGTGCGGCGCGGTGTCGTGTGCGAGGAGCCATACGGCGCTGTTCTCGGCGACCCGGGGACGCGCGAGTTCGACGGCCTCGGCGAACGAGGTGGAGTGCCGGGCCTCGACGATCCCCTCGACCGTCTGCGCGACGGCCTCGCTGGTACGAGCCGATGCGGCGTTGCCGCAGACCACGAGGGTGACCGCTTCCACCGGTGCGGTCTGCGATCTCAGCGCCTCGAGGGTGCGGAGCAGTTGCGCGCGGGCTGAGGAACCGGGGCGCGCGACGATGATGGCGTGAACTCGGGCTGGCATGACATCGTCAGCCTAAGCGCGGTGCGACGCGGGAGAAGGCAGCCGGTGCGGCGCGCCCGCGAAGGTCCCGGTCGGATTCCATCCGGGAGACCGGCGGGTGCGTCGCCGTTCAGCTGGCGCGGCGCTTGAGCTTGCGACGCTCGCGCTCGGAGAGACCGCCCCAGATACCGAACCGCTCGTCGTTGTTGAGCGCGTACTCGAGGCACTCCCCGCGCACGTCGCACGAGGTGCAGATGCGCTTGGCGTCTCGCGTCGAGCCGCCCTTCTCCGGGAAGAACGCCTCGGGATCGGTCTGAGAGCACAGGGCGTCGGTCTGCCAGGCGAGAGCGTTGTCGTCGTCTGCCTCGACCTTTCGAACCCCGGGTACACCGAGGTTGACCGGGTCGACGAACCAGTTCTCCGGAACGTCGGATCGGTATCCCGTCATCTCGACCTCCAACCCCTCATATCTCGCCCCCCGCCGGGCCGTGCACCACTAATTACACCCGTGTCATTCGCTCGGGTCAAGTCGCGGATCGTAAACCCTCAATCATGTATTGAAGGTTCTTGACGGCATATCGGCGTGTCGCGCGACCGAAGGTGGACTCGGGCGCAGACGTCGCGCGTCAGTGTCCCGGAGACGCGATGAAGACCTCGCCGAGGCCGGACAGACGCAGCTCGGTCTCGTCGTCGGACGCATAGGCGACGGCCCCGACGGGCAGATCGATCGCGGCATCCGCGCCTTCGATGCGAACCGTGCCGTCCGTGGCGAGCACCATGGTCCTGCCGTCGACGGGCACGCTCGTCGGCGAGCCGTCGAGCACGATGCGGCGCAACGCGAAGTCCGGAACCGGCACGTCGTACGTCGTGATCGCGCCCTCCTCGGCAGGGCGCAGCACCGGGACGAGCCCGGGGGCGGTGTCGACGAGCGACAGGAGTTCCGGCACGTCGATCCGCTTGGGCGTGAGTCCCCCGCGGAGCACGTTGTCGCTGGCGGCCATGATCTCCACGCCGAGGCCCGAGAGGTAGGCGTGCAGGAGACCGGCGCGCAGGAAGACGCCCTCGCCCCGGCGGAGCACGAGGTGGTTCATCAGCAGCGCGACCACGACCCCCGGGTCACCGGGGTAGGTGTCGGCGATCCGCGCGATCGCGCGCAGAGTGTCGCTCC
Source organism: Microbacterium galbinum (assembly GCF_023091225.1). NCBI lineage: Bacteria > Bacillati > Actinomycetota > Actinomycetes > Micrococcales > Microbacteriaceae > Microbacterium > Microbacterium galbinum. The sequence continues at coordinate 915,373 of NZ_JAHWXM010000001.1, forward strand.
ACTCCCCCGCGTCCCTGCGGGAGGCGGTGAGGACCGCGTCGATAACGCCGTCGACGGCCTCGCCCGCCGACCCGTCGAGCAGCCACTCGAGGGTGTCGCGCAGGACGTCACCTTCGGCGGAGAGACGCTCGCGGAGCGCGACGACCGCGGCGGTGGGTGCGAGGGCATCGATGAGCTGCAACGTCTGTGCCACCGGGCGCAGGCCGCTGAGCGACTCGAAGCGCTCGCTCAGCGCGACCAGCAGCTCGGGCTTGTGGTTCGCGTCGCGATAGTTGCGCTGCGGATCGTCGAGCGCGAGGCCGCTCTCGCGCTCCCAGCCCTCCTTCGCCTGCGCCAGGGTCGGGTGCACCTGGATCGACAGCGGCTGAGCGGCCGCGAGCAGCTTCAGCAGGTACGGAAGCGTTCCGCCGGTGACCGCATCGAGCGTGCCGCCGCCCACCACATCCGCGGGGTCCCCCGGGTGATCCCCGAACCAGACCTCCGCCTCGGGGGCGCCGCTCGGCGCACGCCCTTCGAGCTCGGCGAGAAGGGTCTCCGATCCCCAGGCGTAGTCGCGGGGTGCATTGGTGAGGTGCAGCAGCATGTTCCCAGCGTAGAGCGCGCCACGCCGCTCACAGACGCACGTGACCGCCTCGCGGTACCCTGATCGCGATGGCCCAGTACACCCAGCATCCGGTGAGCGCCCCGCCGACCGCCCCCGAGCGGGAATCGACGGGGCATCTGCTGTTGCGCGGCTACGTGATCCTCACGCTCTTCGTCACGTTCGCGCACACCGCCGTCTACAACCTCCTCGGTATGCTCGGCGCCGCCGTCGTGCTCGTCGTGTTCACGCTGGCCACCGTCGCGATCGGCGTCCCGATGCTGGCGCGCAACCGCCCGCAGGCGTTCCGCTGGCGGCGCCTGCCGTGGACGGCTCTCGCCTACACGACCCTCGCGCTCGTCTCGGTCGCGTGGTCTCAGTGGCGGGGGCCGACGTTGCTCACCTGGCTGCTCCTCGCCGCGGTGACCGTCAACGGACTGTTCGTGGCGCACGTGCTGACGTGGCACGAGATCGTGCGTGCTCTCTCATCGACGTTCAAGTGGATCCTCGGCCTCTCGATCGCGCTCGAGCTATGGGTGTCGCTGGTGATCCACGGCCCGCTGCTTCCGAACTTCGCCGTCATCCCCGAGGACGGGATCGACCCGCAGCTGTACTGGGTGCGCGACAACCTGTTCGACGGCGGTCGACTCCAGGGCATCGTGGCGAACGCGAACATCCTCGCGATCATCTCCCTGTTCGCGATCCTCACCTTCGGAGTGCTCTTCGCCGCCCGCGCGCGCTGGCGGACCACGCTCGCGCTGTGGATGCTGCTCGCCGCGTTCTTCCTCGTGCGCACCGCCTCGACCACCGCCCTCATCTGCGCCGCCGCCGTGGGCGTCGCGCTGGCCGTCGCCCTCGTCATGCGTCGCGCGCGCACGCCCGGGGACCGCACGCGCATCTACGTGATCGCGATCGGCGGCTCCGCCGTGCTCGCCGCCGCCGTGTGGCTGTTCCGGGAGCCGCTGCTCGGCCTGGCGGGGCGCAGCGCCGACCTGACGGGGCGCTCCGACAAGATCTGGACCGCGGTGCTCGAGCGCGCTGCCCAGCATCCGTTGTTCGGCAACGGCTTCTCGAGTCCGTGGATTCCCGACGATCCCGCCTTCGACGGCTGGATCGTCGACCACGGCCTCACCGTCTTCCACGCGCACAACATGTGGCTCGACGTGCTCATGCAGCTCGGCATCCTCGGCGTGATCCTGATGGGCATCTCGTATCTGAGCCTGCTCTGGCGGTCGTGGTTCTTCGCCGTCGACCGCCCCCGATGGGATCTCAATTCCTCGCGCAACTTCTCGCCGATCACGCTCCTGCCGAGCATGTTCACGATCGTGCTGCTGGTGCAGGGACTCTCCGAGTCCACCCCGATCATGCTCTGGGGATGGATGCTGCTGGTGATGTTCACGTTCAAGCTCAAGTCGGTGCCCCTGATCGGCGTCGGCGAGCGGGAGCAGTTGTTCGACCGCGGCGCGCGCGCCCGGCGGATCCCGTGACGTCGACCACCCGTGCGGTCCGACTCCTCGGGTCGGTCGAGATGGCCAGGGCATTCACGCTCGCGGTGATCACCGCCGTGTTCGGATCGTTCGCGATCGAGCGACTGACCTCGCGTGTGACGCTCGCGACGATCATCGCCGTGCTCTGCCTGCTCGGAGCGGCGATCCTGTGGGCCCGGCGCGAGGAGCTCTCCGCACTGCGCCTGGCACCGTTCTCGCTCTATGCCTTCCTCGGATGGGCGCTGGTGAGCCTGGTGTGGACGACCGACCGCGGCGAGACGCTGCTGGGGTGGTCGTCGCTGTTCGGCTACGCGTTCCTCGCCCTCACCGTCGGGCATATCCGCGACACCCTGCAGACCGTCCGCGCTCTCGGCGACGCGCTGCGCGGACTCCTCGTCGTCTCCCTCGCGCTCGAGACCCTCTCCGGCATCCTGCTCGACGTGCCGTTCGTCGCGCTCGGGATCCAGGGGAACCTCGCGGCCGGCGGCCCCGTCCAGGGCATCTTCGGCAGCCGGAACATGCTCGGCTTCGTCGCCGTGATCGCCCTCATCACCTTCGTGATCGAGTGGCGTACCCAGTCCGTGAGCCGAGCGATCGCCATCCCGTCCATCGCTCTCGCGGTACTCCTCGCCGCCTTCTCGTCCTCCCCGACCGTGCTCGTCCTCGCCGCCGCGGTGGGGATCGTGACCGCGGCGCTGACCCTGGTGCGGCACTCGCCCCCGGCCCGACGCAGCATCGTGCAATGGTCGCTCAGCGTGCTCGTCACCGCTGCCCTGGCGGTGGCCTTCGCCTTCCGGCACCAGATCATCGCGCTGCTCGACGCGGGTTCGGACTTCTCGATCCGCGCCACCCTGTGGAACACCATCCTCGACTTCGTCGCCCTCAAGCCGATCGAGGGCTGGGGCTGGTTCGGGGCATGGACGCGGGGCGAATACCCCTTCACGTACATCAACTTCCTGCTCGACGATCGTCATCAAAGCGCACTGAACGCCTTCTTCGACGTCGTGCTCCAGCTCGGCACCGCCGGACTCGTGCTGTTCCTCCTGCTCGGAGGCGTCGCGCTCGTTCGTTCCTGGTTGGTGGCGAGCGTGCGCCGTTCCGTCGTCTACGCGTGGACGCCCATCACTCTGATCACGCTCGCCGTCGACTCGGTCTTCGAGAGCTTCACCCTGGTGGGAGCCGGGTGGTTCCTGCTCGTGCTCTGCGCGCTGCGCGCCGGCCAGTCGCGCTCGTGGCGCGAAAACATCGACGCCGCGCACACGGGTGTGATCCCGACGCTGCGCGCGCAGGGCTGAGCGAACGCTCGATCAGAGCGCGTCGGAGGCGGCGCGCACGGCGGGCAGCTTCTCCGCCCAGTCGAGGGCATCGCGCACGCCGTCGTCGGTCGATCGCTCCGCGCGCCAACCGAGCAGATCGTGCGCTCGATCGACGATCGCGAAGGCTCCGGCCTGGTCCCCTGCGCGACGCGGCGCATCGACGACGGGGAGGGGCTCCCCCGTCACCCGTTCGAAGGCGGCGACGAGTTCGCGCACGGTGACGCCGTCGCCGGTGCCCAGATTGATCACCCGGTAGGGATCCGGCGTCGTCACGATGTCGTCGAAGCGCTGCACGGCGGCGACATGGGCGAGGGCGAGGTCCCACACATGGATGTAATCGCGCAGGCCGGAACCGTCGCGCGTGGGCCAGTCGGTGCCGGTGATCGTGAACGGCACACCCTCGGCCTTCGCCTGCATGATCTTGCCGAGCGCATGGGTCGGTCGCGGGTTCTGGAGCCCGGTGCGCAGGCGGGGGTCGGCACCGATCGGATTGAAGTAGCGCAGAGCGATCGCGCGGAAGTCGCCGGCCACCGCCGCATCGCGGAGGATCTGCTCGACCATGGCCTTCGTCGAGGCGTACGGACTCGACGGCGCGAGCGCCCCGGACTCGTCGACCCCGCCGCCGGTCTCGGCCGCGTAGACCGCGGCGGAGGAGCTGAACACGATCCGATCGATTCCGGCCGCGCGCAGGCGTGCGAGGAGCAGCACCGTCTTGCCCACGTTCGTGTCGTAGTAGCCCAGGGGATCGTCGACGGACTCGGGCACCACGATCCGCGCGGCGCAGTGCACCACGGCGTCGATGTCGGGGTGGTCGGCCAGCACCCGGTCGAGGACCTCGGCATCCGCGATGTCGCCGACGTAGAGGCCCCGCCCCTCGCCGAACGCGCGCAGCCCGGTCGACAGATCGTCGATCAGCACCGTCTCGATCCCGGCCTCCAGGCACGCCGTCGCGACAGTCGATCCGATGTATCCCGCACCGCCGGTGATCAATACCTTCATCGCCCGCCATCCTATCCCGCGCCCTCGACACCGCCGGGGACCCGCCGACTCTCCGCGGATCCCGAGGTGGCGGAGGGTAGGCTACTCACTGCTCGCAGAGTCCACTGCTCCGCCCGTCCGGCGGCAGTCGGCGCAAACCCCTCCGGAGAACTCCCCCGTGGCCCACGTCCTGCAGAACGTCGTCTTCCCGCTCGATCGCGACCCCGACCTCCTCCCGCTGTACGCCGACCCCGAGACGTGGTCGGTCATCGAGAACGAGCCGGTGCGCGTCTCGAACCGTGCGCATCTCGGCAACATCCTCGGCCGCCACCGCGCCCGCATCGTCGCTGGCCGACGAGTGTCGCTCGGCACGTACTTCAACGCGTTCCCCGCCTCGTACTGGCAGCACTGGACGAGCATCCGCCAGGTGCAGCTGACCGTCCGCACCAGCGGATCCGCCACCATCCTCGTGTACCGCTCGAACGGCTCCGGTGTGCGTCAGCGCGTCGCCACGAGCGAGGTCACCGGCGAATCGTCGACGACGTTCGACCTCGAACTCACCCAGTACAGCGACGGCGGATGGCTCTGGTTCGACGTCGTCGCCGACGAGAGCAACGTCATTCTCGAGGGCGCCGAGTGGACCACCGAGCAGGAGCCGGCCCGCACGGGCAAGGCCTCGCTGGGAATCACGACCTACAACAAGCCCGACTACTGCGTCGAGACCCTGCAGGCCCTCGCCGCATCGCCCGATGCTCTCGAGTTCGTCGACCGCATCTTCCTCGTCGACCAGGGCACCCAGCTCGTCGCCGATCAGGACGGACTCACGGAGGTCGCGGCAGAGCTCGGCGAGACCCTCCAGGTGATTCGGCAGGCGAACCTCGGCGGCTCCGGCGGCTTCGCCCGGGCGATGCACGAAACCCTGCAGCGCCCGGAGAGCGACTTCGTACAGCTCCTCGACGACGACGTGCGCATCGAGCCGGAGTCGCTGCGCCGTTCCGTCGTCTTCGGGCGGTACGCCACGAACCCGGTGCTCGTGGGTGGCCACATGTTCGATCTCCTCGACCGGCCCAAGCTGCACGGCTGGGCCGAGGTCGTCGACGAAGCGCCGTTCATGTGGCGCAACCTCTATCAGGAGGAGATGCCGCACGACTTCGGCGCCTCGAACCTGCGCCAGTCGCCGCTTCTGCACATGCGCATGGATTCCGCCTACAACGGCTGGTGGATGTGCCTCATCCCCCTCGACGCGATCCGCAAGGTCGGCCTCTCGCTCCCCGCCTTCATCAAGTGGGACGATGCCGAGTTCTGTCTGCGCGCTGGCGAGGCCGGATTCCCGACGGTGTCGATGCCGGGCGTCGCCCTGTGGCACGTCTCGTGGCTCAATAAGGACGACTCGATCGACTGGCAGGCGTACTTCCATGCCCGCAACCGCATCGTGGCGGGGCTCCTCCACTCGAACGCCCCGAAGGGCGGGCACCTGATCCGACACAGCCGCCGCGTCGACCTCAAGCACCTCATGATGATGCAGTACTACCCGGTGGCCCTCCGTGCGCGCGCCCTGCGTGACGTGCTCTCCGGCCCGGACCACATGCGACGCACGCTCGCGACCGCGATGCCGGCCGCCCGAGCGCTGTCGTCGGAGTACCCCGAGACCGTGATCCATAAAGACCCGACGGCCGTGCTCCACTCGCGTCGTGGACGCCAGGTCTTCCAGCGACAGCGCTCACGGCACGAGTACGACAGCCCGAGCGGCCTGGCGCTGCGCAAGTTCACCCTGACGACGCTGATCGCGCACTGGCTTCACAAGCCGAATCCCGCCAACGTGGCCCAGCCCGAGGTGGAGTTCGGTAAGGACGATGCGCACTGGTGGCGCCTTCCGGTCTTCGACAGCGCACTCGTCAGCACGGCCGACGGGTCGGGAAAGAACATCTACACGCGCGACCGCGCGAAGTACCGCCGGATGCTGCGCGAGAGCGTGCGCCTCCACGCAGAACTGCAGCGCAGGTGGCCGGAGCTGCAGAAGCAGTACCGCGATGCGCTGCCCGGACTCGTCTCACCAGAATCCTGGGAGCAGATCTTCGAGGAGCAGGCATGACCGCGGCATCCGTCGCCTTCGACCCGGCCACGGCGACGATCGTCATCGTCACCTACAACCGCTCGCACCTGCTCACCGGGTTGCTGGAGAGCATCACGACGATGGACCCGAAGCCGGGCCACGTCGTGATCATCGACAACGCGTCCGCCGATGACACGACCGAGGTCGTGGAGTCGTTCCGGGCGGGCATCGGCACCGAGATCGTCTACCGCCGCCTCGAGACGAACACCGGCGGATCCGGTGGGTTCAGCGAAGGCATGCGCACGGCGTACGAGCTGGGTTCCGAATGGATCTGGATGATGGATGACGACGTCGAGGTCATCCCCGACGGTCTCGCAAAGATGGGCAAGTGGTCCTCGCGGTTCAAGAGCATCCAGGGACGCCGCTACGACTACGACGGCAGCGAGTTCTACTGGCAGTACCGGATCGCCGAGCGCATGGGGATCCCGATCCCCTTCGCGCCGTCCGGCTTCGACGCCTCCGGGTTCAAGGAGATGAACAGCGGATGCTTCGAGGGGATGTTCATCCACCGCTCGATCGTGAAGCGGATCGGCCTCCCCGATCATCGATTCTTCATCTACTGGGACGACCAGATGTACGGCTGGCTGGCATCGCGCCTCACGACCGCCGTGATCGTCGATGAGTTCGTGCTGCGCCGTACCCGCGAGATCAAGCAGTGGGACATGGGCATCCGCCACATGAACGCGTCGAGCAACGCCTATCGCTTCTACATCATGCGCAACCGTGCCCACATCAAGCACTACTACCGCATCCACGACAACTACAACCCGGTGCTCTTCGGCCTGGGCACGGCGATGACCTTCGCCAAGGAGCTGATCCGCCTGGTCTTCGTCGAGCGCACCGTGCGCGGAACCAGCAATCTGTTCCGCGGTCTCAAGGAGGGGCGGAAGATCTCCCGGGATCGCTCCTGGCAGCCGATGTCGCCCCTGGAGGCGTGATGTCCAACGCCCCTCAGCCGGAACTGCGCTGGGCCCCCATCCCGCCCAAACCGAAGAATCGTGCGCGCATCTGGATCATCATCGGCTCGGTGATCCTTGCCCTCGCGATCGTGGCCGCGCTCCTGTGGTTCTTCCTGCTCCGCGGCGAGACCCCGGGCGGCGCCCCGACGCCGTCTCCCTCGTCATCCGAGTCCGCGAGCCCAACGCCGTCGGACGAACCCGATCCGGGAGCATCCGAGAACCCCTCCGAGGAGCCGGGCACTCCCCCGGTCGCGCCCGCGCCGGACCTCTCCGCTTTCGTGGCACAGGTCCAGCCGCGCCTCGATGACGGTCTGCGCGGCCTCGACATGCTGGCTCAGCTCAGCGGGCAGGACGCCGTCGGAGTCGTCGATCAACTGCAGCAGGACGCCCAGCGGCTGGCGGAGACGACACCGCCCACGTCGATCTCGGACTCCTGGTTCACAGCCGTCTCGGAGTACTCCGCGGCGCTGACCGAGGTCCGCTCCGCCGCCGAGAGCGGCGGGAGCACGACGGACTCCGTGACGACGGCCCGTGAGCGACTCCAGACGCTCCGAGGACTCCTCGGGATCTGATGCGGCTTCGGCCCGAGAAGCGACCAGTAAACTGCACTTTTGCGCATGAAGCGCCCCACGCGCTTCGATCGGACGAAGGATACGGACATGTCTGAGCGGAAGACCACCGGAGAGGACGCATGACGAAACGGCTCGCGCTCGTCGCACACTACGACCCCCGTGGCGAGGCGGCCCCGCACGTCCTCCGCCAGCTCGACGAACTCGGATCCCAGTTCGACGAGGTCGTGCTCGCGACGACCGTCGATCTCTCCCCAGCGGCCGCATCGGCGATCTCGTCGCGAGCGACGCTGATCCGCCGAGCCAACTACGGCCACGACTTCGGTTCGTGGCGGGACTGCCTCGAACGCTACGACTGGGCGCAGTCCTACGACGAGGTCCTCCTGACGAACGACTCCTATGTCGGATTCTTCCGCCCGCTGGGCGAGATCATGCAGACGATGAGCGCGAGACCGGTCGAGTTGTGGGGAATGACACGGACGAATCGCGTCGCTCCCCATGTGCAGAGCTACTTCCTGCACTTCACCCAGCCGGCGCTCCGCTCGCAGGCGTTCCGTCGCTTCTGGGTGGATGCGAAGCCTGCACCCGATCGTATGAGTGCCATTCTCCAGCAGGAGGTCGGTATCAGTCGCGCCATGACAGATGCCGGATTCGCGATCGGCTCCTACTTCGAACCGACGACCGCAGAGCGTCTCCGCGCCAATCGGCGCGGGGCCCACTGGCTGCATCGTCGCCAGCAGGTGTTCCACGCACGATTCGACCGCGCGCGCGACGGGTACTTCGACAGCAGGCGGCGACGAGATCCTCGGCAGGCGGACAACCTCAATTGGTCGAGCGCCTTCGCCGACTCCACACTGGACCGTGGTCGCCTTCCGATCATCAAGATCGACGTTCTGCGCAACGACCCCTACTGGCTCGACTCGCGATCCCTGCTCGCCGATCTCGAGAAGAAGTACCCCGTCCAGATGGAGGGGGTCTCCGAGTTCTTGCGCGGGACACGCAGCTCCTACGGAAACCGCCCGTTCGAGAACCACGCTCCTGCCCGGCTGACACCGCTCCAGAAAGTCACGGTCGGCTACCGCCCGCCTCACATCAAGGAATCGAAGGGGACGCAACATGTCTTCGATGCGTGATCTCTCACGCCTGGCACGGCGCGTGCCCGTCGTCCGAACGGCTCTGGAAGCGAGCGACCCGCGCCGTCGAACAGAGCGTCTGATCCGGCTGGGCATCATCGACACCGCGCTGTATGCCGCCCAGCTCGGGGTCTCCGAGATCGACGAGAACGCGGCCGCGGCGCACTACGTCGCGCTGGGTCACGATCTCGGGTACACGCTCAATGTCCTGATCGACCCGTTCGTCGCGGAGCGAGATCTGCCCCGGACCGGTCGCCCATCGATCTACGACTACTTCAACGGCACGTCCTGGCAGACGAAGACGAGTGACGTGTGGAGCTCGGTCGACTACGCGACGCAGCACCCCGACTCCCTGTCGCATCCCGCCGGCCCCATCGGCCATCTCTGGGACCGGGTGCGGGAAGACCCGGCGACGACTCTGACGGTGAACGTGGATGGTGGGCGCACGACGACGTGGGCTGAGATCTATCCCGTGCTCTTCGCCGCGACGACGGAGTGGGCGACGATCCAGCGCAGACGGGAGGCGCGCGGGATGCGCCCACGTCTGCCGCATCCCGAATCGCTCGCCGCTGCGGCCGGCGTCACGCGCGGTGCGCGGGTCAGCATCATCATGCCCGTCTGGAATCGAGGAGGCGGTCTGCGGCGCGCCGTCGAGTCCGTGCTCGCGCAGGCCTGGGAAGACTGGGAGCTCCTGATCGTCGATGACGGTTCGTGGGACGACACTCTCGCCGTCGCTGAGCTTCTCGTCGAACGGGACGACCGCATTCATCTGATCAGACGGGATCACAGCGGCGTCTGCGCAGCTCGCAACGCGGGGATCGCCGAAGCGACCGGTGAGTACATCGCGTTCCTGGACAGCGATAACACCTGGCTCCCCACGTTCCTCCGAGACATGGTGACGAGCATGACCGGCGACGGCCTCAAGGCGGCGTACGCCAGTATCGAGGTCGATGACGGTGAGAGCATCCGTTACCGCTACGGCGACCAGGACCGCGAGAGCCTGCTGCTCGGCAACTCGATCGATCTGAACACGCTCATCGTGCGGCGTGACCTCGTGGAGAGCGTGGGAGCCTTCGATCTGAGCCTCCGCCGCGCTGTCGATTACGACCTGATCCTGAAGATCGCCGAGGTCTCCACCATCGTGCATGTGCCGACCTTGGGTGCGCGTTACGACAACTCGGACGAGTCCACCGATCGGATCTCGACCAGCGAGGCGCGCGGATGGAACACCGCTGTGCGGATGCGCCATGCCGTTTCGGAGCCTTCGAATCTCTCAACCGAAGCCACGGTCGTCGCGCTCATCCAGGCCCAGGACCCGACACTCGGCGCGAAACTCGAAGCGCTCTCCGAGCTCTGCGCCGTCGAGAGGGAGATCGTGATCGTCGGCGTCGGGATGAAGCCCGACGAATGGCGACGTGTGCGCGCATTCACTCATTTCCATCCGGAGGTCGCCGCACGGATCCATCAGGATGGAGAGGCGTTCGCGTACGTCGTGAACCTCGAGCTCCGAAGGAGTCGAAGCTCGGTTCTCGCCGTCATCGACCCGAGGTCCGTGTTCGATGTCTCCTCCGTGACGGCACTCATCGAGGAGGTGCACTCCGCTCGATCCGATGCCGCGATACCGGTCACGCTCTCCACCGATGGCACCGTGGAGAGCGCGGGGACCGCATTCATCGGTCGGCAGAGGCGACCGGCCCCCCTCCTCGTGAATCACCCGGCCGAGGACATCCACCGTCTGGAGGGACGAGTCGCGATCGACGGTCTCTCGGGCCGCACGTTCGCGATGGATCGAGCGACGTTGCAAGACATCGGTGGGCTCGACCCGCTGCTGTTCAACGAGCACGAGCTCGCCGGACTCAGCGGCTCCCTCGCTGAGAAGAAGCTCGCCGTGCGCACTGACATCATCTTCACCCAGGTGACCAGCGCTCGGGCATTCACCGCGACAGACCCCGGCGGCACCGCGGCGACGCTGAGGGCGAAACAGCCACCGCTAGCCGACGCCGGTGCGGACTCCGTCTATGGACCGTTGGGAATGCGCGTCATGCACTGGCGTCAGACCGACGAGAACCTGAGCGAGGACTTCCCTCGCACGGATCCAGCGGAGTCGATGAAGCTCCAGCCCATCGTCACGCGCGATCGCAGGGATGTCTCGATCGGCGGACGCGCTCTGCCGCGCCTGCGTTGGGCGATCAAGACCGCTTCTCCGGCAGGTCCTGCCGGAGAGACCTGGGGCGATACCCATTTCGGCAGATCGCTCGCCGCAGCGCTCGAGTCGCTCGGCCAAGAGGCATCCGTCGATGCCCGCGAGGCACAACGCCGCGAGACCGACTATCTCGACGACGTCGTGATCCATCTTCGCGGCCTCGACGAGTTCGTTCCGTCCGCTTCAGCGCTGTCATATCTTTGGGTCATCAGCCATCCCGATATGGTCACCAGGGCCGAGGCACAGCGCTTCGATCGGATCTTCGCCGCCTCCCTCAGCTGGTCGGCCCAACAGTCCGAGCGTTGGGGGCTTCCCGTCGAGGCTCTCCTGCAATGCACGGATCCCGAGCGCTTCCACCCCGGTGATGCGGAGACCCCCTCCCCGAAGCGCGGCCCGCTCTTCGTCGGCAACAGTCGGGGAATCCCGCGTCCGACCGTCATGGAGTCGGTACGCGCAGGACTCCCTCTCGAGCTATATGGTGGCGATTGGGAACGCTTCGTGCCTGCGGCCGCCATCAGCGGCGAGCGCGTGGACAACACCGAGCTCGGCCATCTCTACTCGTCGGCCTCGGTCGTGCTCAACGATCATTGGGCCGACATGCAGCGCGAAGGATTCATCTCGAATCGTCTGTTCGACGTCGTCGCGGCTGGCGGTCGCGCATTCAGCGACAACGTGCCCGGCATCGACCAGATCTTCGACGGCGCCGTGCAGACCTACGACACCGTCTCCGAGATCGTCCCCTTCCTCGAGAGCGACCTCGACGAGCGCTTCCCCGACGCCGATGCTCTCGCCGGTGTCAGCCGGCGTATCCGTGAGGAGCACTCCTTCGCGGCGCGCGCACGCATCCTCCTCGATCACGCGATCGCCGATCTCGCCGCACAGGGTCGACGGTGAGCGCAGTCGACGCGCCACTGACGCGCCGTCGCCTGCGCCGCCCGGACCTCGTCGGGTGGGCGTTGCTCTCCATCGTGGTCGTCGGGGCGATCGTCCGCTTCGGCGGCATCGGGTGGGGACTCCCCCTCCAGCTCCACGCGGACGAATGGGTGGTCGTCGAGGGTGCCATCGATATGGCCCAGCGGAACTCCTTCGCCCCTCCGTTCTTCTTCCGTCCCGATCACCTCGAGACGCAGCTGAGCTACATCATCTACCAGGCGTGGTCGTACCTCTTCGGTGGCGGATCACCCGAAGCGCTCTTCGCGGTCGACCAGGCCCCCTTCTACGCCCTCGCCCGGGCGACGACGGCGACGCTCGGCACGGCATCCATCGTCGTCGCCTACTTCATCGGCAGCTCGTACGCCCGCACGGCAGGACTGTGGTCGGCCTTCGCCATCGCGTTCTTCCCCCCGCTCGTCGAGCACTCCCGGTATGCGACGCCCGATGTCCCCCTCGTCTTCGCCGTACTCCTGACGATCCTCGGCGCCGTGCGGTACATCCAGCGCGAGAGTTGGCCGTGGCTCGTCCTGGCATCCGCCGGGGTGGCGATCGGCATCACCGCGAAGTATCCGGCCGTCGCCGCCACCTCGACGATCGCGGTCGCGGTGATCGTCGCCTCGATCCGGTCGCGACAGTACTGGCGTATCCCGGTCCGCGGGGCTGCGGCGATCGTCATGGTCCTCGGGTTCACCTTTGCGCTCTCGCCGACGCTCTTCATCAACTTCTCCGAGGTCCGCGCCCAGCTGTTCCAGCAGAACTCTACGGGGCATCTCGGGGCCGATGGTCTGGACTGGTCGGGGAACGCGCTCTTCTACGCGTCCTCATTCCTGAGCAGCGGCGGCATCATCGTCGTGCTCTTCGCGGCGGCAGGGCTCATCGCCGCCGTCGTCGGGCGGCGATGGGACATGACTCCCCTCCTCACCGGAGTGGTGTTCTGGGTGGCCATCTCCGTGCTCACCCTGCACTGGGACCGCTGGGGCCTGCCGATGTTCATCACGCCGCTCCTCCTCGCGGCGGTGGGTCTCGATGCCGCGTGGCGCTGGTCGTCCCTGCGTGGCCGCACACCGAGGGTCGTCGTCGGCGTTCTCGCGGCGGTATCCGGGCTCTCGCTCCTCCTGGCATCCTTCGCTCAGCTCGCGGTCGCGCTGGCGCCCGACACGCGAGAGACGGCGGCCGCCGGCCTCGCTGCTCGGGGAATCGAAGCCGACGACACCTTCTACGACGGCTACACCCCCTTCAACACCGACGGTCCCCGCAACCTCGCTGCAGAGCTCGCGATCGTCGACGGAGTCGTCGGTCCGCGCGAGGGGATCGACCCTCTGCCTTATATCCTCACGTCCTCCTCGATGGTCGACCGTTACCTCCTGGCCGAGAACAAGCCCGAGGAACAGGCCGTGTACGCGGCGATCCAGCAGCTCCCGATCGACACGGAGTGGGACAGCGTCGGCATCGTCCCCGCGTCGCCGTGGGAGCCCGTGCGCATCTGGAAGAGCATCGACTTCCTCGCGCAGATCGCCGGCGGGGCGAACGGCGGGCCTCAGCTCATCCTGCACCGCACGCCGGGGACGCCGTCGGAGTGAGTCCGCACTCGGATCGGGTGCCCGATCAGGCCGGGGCGCTGTCGGAGTTGTACCGGTCGAGCACGTCGCCGATCGGCCCGTCGAGCACGAGCGCTCCCTTGTCGAGATAGAGACCGCGCTCGCAGAACCGACGCAGATCTCGCTCGTTGTGGCTCACGAAGAAGAGCGTGCGACCCTCGGCGAGCAGCTCGTCGATGCGGCGATAGCACTTCTCGCGGAAGGCCTTGTCCCCCACCGCGAGCACCTCGTCGACGAGAAGGATCGGCTCTTCGAGCTGCGAGACGACGGAGAAGGCGAGACGCACCTTCATGCCGTTCGACAGATGCTTGTAGGGGGTGTCGAGGAAGTCCTGCAGCTCGGCGAACGCGATGATGCCGTCGAACCGACGGGAGATCTCCGCGCGGCTCATCCCGTGCAATCCCGCGGTGAGACGCACGTTCTCGCGCACCGTGAGATCGCCGACGAACCCGCCGGTGAGCTCGATCAATGGGGCGACGCCCTGGTGCACGTCAACGCGCCCCTCGTCGGGCAGAAGCACCCCGGCGACGAGCTTCAGCAGGGTCGACTTGCCCTGACCGTTACGGCCGACGACGCCGATGGATTCACCGGGCTGCACCATGAACGAGACGTTCCGGAGGGCCCAGAACTCGCCGGGACGCTTGCCGCGGCCCTTGCCTCCGAAGAGATCCTTGAAACTCCGGCGCCCCCGCCGATTGCGACGGAAGCGGACACCCAGATCGACGACCTCGATCGCGCTCATCACAGCTCCTTCAGGACAGCGGGCTCGAGGCGCCGGAAGACGAGGATGCCGAGAACCAGAATGAGGGCGCTCACCAGCACCGCGCCCAGGATCTCGGTGGGGTTCCACTGATCGGGGAAGAACGCGACCCGGTAGAGGCTGAAGATGCCGAACAGCGGGTTGGCCGCCGCGAACTCGCCGAAAGCCCCCGGGAGGTCGGAGCCGGCGTAGATGATCGGTGAGGCGTAGAACAGCACGCGCAGGATCAGGCGGGTGGTGCGCTCGAGGTCGGCGTACAGCGCGCACAGCGGAGCCACCAGGAGTCCGAGGCCCACCAGCAGAACCGCCTGCAGGAGCACCGCGACAGGGAACCACAGCAGCTGCCACGACACCGTCGCACCCGCGAAGATCGCGAAGGCCGCGAGCACGGGCAGCGAGCAGAGGAACTCGATGCCCTTGCTCAGCACGATCCGGTTGACCCAGATCGATCGCGGGATCGCGGTGGAGCGCACGAGCTTGGAGTCACGGCTGAAGGCGCGGGTGAAGTCGGTCACCGCCGAGTTGAACCACACCCACGGCAGGAGCGCCGAGATGAGGAAGACGATGTACGGCTGCTCGCCGACCGTGCGCGAGAAGACCTGGGTGAAGACGAACCAGTAGATCAGGCTCATCAGAAGCGGGTCGAGCACCGACCACAGATATCCCAGCCAGCTCGTGGCGTAGCGCACGCGGAGATCGCGGGCCGACAGGAGCCAGAGGGAGTGCAGGTAGCGCCGCGCCGAACCCGGCGCGCCGATCGAGGTCTCGCTCATCCCGGTGTGAGGAACATCGTCCGGTCGCCGATCAGGCGAGCGTGTTGTTCCACATCGACAGCGCCGAGCCGATGGCCATGTGCATGTCGAGGTACTGGTAGGTGCCGAGGCGTCCGCCGAAGTGCACGTCCTTCTCCCCCGCCATCAGCTCGCGGTAGGCGAGGAGGCGCTCACGGTCGGTCGCGGTGTTCACCGGGTAGTAGGGCTCGTCGTCGCGACCCGCGAACCGCGAGAACTCGCGCATGATGACCGTGCGGTCCTTCGGGTACCGATCCGCGCGCTCGGGGTGGAAATGGCGGAACTCGTGGATACGGGTGAAGGGCACGTCGGCGTCCGGGTAGTTCATGACGCTGGTGCCCTGGAAGTCGCCGATGTCGAGGACCTCTTCCTCGAGGTCGATGGTCCGCCAGCTCAGCTCGCCCTCGGTGTAGTCGAAGTAGCGATCGACGGGACCGGTGTAGACGATGGGTACCTGCCCGACGACCGCCGCCTTGTTGAGGGGCTGCGCCTCGTCGAAGAAATCGGTCGAGAGACGCACGTCGATGTTGGGGTGATCGGCCATGCGCTCGAGCCAGGCGGTGTACCCGTCGGTCGGCAGCCCTTCCCAGGTGTCGTTGAAGTATCGGTTGTCGTACGTGTACCGCACCGGGAGGCGGCTGATGATCGAGGCCGGGAGGTCCTTGGCCTCGGTCTGCCACTGCTTGGCGGTGTAGTCGCGGATGAATGCCTCGAACAACGGGCGTCCGATGAGGCCGATGCCCCGCTCCTCGAGGTTGGTCGCCGACGCCGGGTCGAACTCGCCCGCCTGCTCCTGGATGAGCGCCCGCGCCTCGGCGGGGCTGTACGCAGCCTGGAAGAACTGGTTGATCGTGCCGAGGTTGATCGGCAGCGGGTAGACCACGCCCTTGTGAGCGGAGTACACCCGGTGGACGTAGTTCGTGAAGGTGGTGAAGCGATTGACGTACTCCCACACCGTCGCGTTCGACGTGTGGAAGAGGTGCGCCCCGTAGCGGTGGACCTCGATCCCTGTGGTGGCCTCGGCCTCGCTGTACGCGTTGCCACCGATGTGGTGGCGTCGTTCGAGGATGGTCACCTTGCGTCCGGCCGCGGCTGCCCGCTCGGCGATGGTGAGCCCGAAGAGACCGGAGCCGACGATGAGGAGGTCCATGGATACTTCTTTCCTGTCTGGATCCCCGTCGAGGGACCCGTCGCGACCGGACCCGTCGGTGGGCGGCCGTTAGCGTACCCATGCTACCTGCGACGACGCCGCTGCCCGCTCAGGGTCGACGGGGCGCCATGCGGTAGTCTCGATGGGCACCGGCAGGGCGGTGGTGAGCGAAAGCGCAGGTCAGGTGGGCGAGCCGATGAGCACTGGTCGAAACGACAGCGAATCGAGCGTCACAGCCTCCGGCACCACTGAGGGAGAGCCGACCACCGACGAGGATCGCTCGGTCGCCGGGATGCGCGGGCCGGACGGCCCCCTCCTTCGTCTGTTCCGGGATCGTCGCATCGCCTTCCTCTTCGTCGGCGGTATCAACACCGTCGTGGGATTCGGGTGGTTCGCTCTCTTCGACATCACCGTCGGCCAGCTCTGGGGCTACATGGTGACGCTGCTGTTCGCCCACGTCGCCAGCGTCCTGTGCGCCTTCGTCCTCTACCGCCGCCTCGTCTTCCGGGTCCGCGGTCACGTCTGGACCGATCTGATGCGGTTCGAGCTGGTGTACCTGACCTCGCTCGGCATCAATGCCGTGCTCCTGCCGCTCCTCGTGGAGTTCGCACATCTCGAACCGATCGTCGCCCAGGCGCTCATCGTCTTCGTCACGACGATGGTGAGCTATTTCGGGCACAGCCTCTTCTCGTTCCGACGCAAGGAGCCCACCGCGTGACGACGCCCACCCTCAGCGTGGTGATCCCCGCCTACAACAACGCCGGCACCCTCGCGGAGACCATCGACTCGGTGCTCGATCAAGAGGGCATCGACTTCGAGCTGATCGTCGCAGACCACTCGTCCACCGACGGCTCCGACGCGGTGCTCGACCGCTACCGCGACGACCCGCGCGTCACGATCCTCACCACCGCGAGCGGCGGCGGGGCCGAGCGCAACTGGAATCGGGTGACGGCGGAAGCCCAGGGGGACTACATCAAGCTCGTCTGCGGCGACGACGTGCTGCGGCCGGGCGTCCTCGCCCGGCAGGTGGAGTTGCTCCGGACGAGCGGAGCCGTGCTCACCGCTTGCCGGCGCGACGTGACGGATGCCGAGGGCACGGTGTTGATGCCCGATTGGGGCCTCCGCGGCCTCGACGGACCGATGGATGGTGCACGCGCCGCAGCGAAGGCGGTGCGGGCGGGGTCGAATCTGTTCGGCGAGCCGGCATCCGTGACGATGCGGCGCGATGCGCTCGAGCGGGCTGGTGGATGGGACGCCACTTTCCCGTACCTGATCGATCAGGCGACCTACTCGCGCGTCCTCCTCGACGGAACGTTCGTCCCCGACACCGAGACCGGAGCGACATTCCGTCTCTCCGACTCCCAGTGGAGCGCCGTGCTGATCGCATCGCAGGCCGACCAGGCCCGCCGGTTCCACCGCTGGTTCCGCGCGGAGCATCCGTCCGTCGTCTCGGCCTGGGACCTGCGGATCGGCAACATCCGCGCGAGCGTGATGGCCCGGCTGCGACGACTCTCCTACACCGTTCTCAGATGGAGGAACCGATGAGCGATCCCTACATCCATCGCATCAGCATCGTC
This sequence comes from Microbacterium galbinum, assembly GCF_023091225.1. Classification (NCBI taxonomy): domain Bacteria; kingdom Bacillati; phylum Actinomycetota; class Actinomycetes; order Micrococcales; family Microbacteriaceae; genus Microbacterium; species Microbacterium galbinum. Next base: position 933,520 of record NZ_JAHWXM010000001.1, read on the forward strand.
ACTCCCGTCTACCAGGGCGAGCGCACGCTCGACGCTCTGGTCGAGAGCATCGAGCCCTGGACGCACGAGTTCACGACGCCGGCGGGCCATCGCGCGGTCGTCACCGAGGTCATCCTCAGCTACGACCGCGGCCCCGACGACTCCGGGGCGGTCATCCGTCGGCTCGCGGCATCGAAGCCCTGGATCCGACCGGTCTGGCTCAGCCGCAACTACGGTCAGCACGCGGCGACCCTCGCCGGCATCGCGAGCTCGGGCGGCGACTGGATCGTGACACTCGACGAAGACGGCCAGCACGATCCCGTCTTCATCGGCAGCATGATCGACACGGCGCTGCGCGAGCAGGCGGATCTGGTGTACGCCGCGCCGAGCAATCGTCCACCCCACGGATTCGTGCGGAACACGGCCTCGAAGAGCTCGAAGAAGCTGCTCGAGTCGTTCCTGGGCGGCGGTCGCGCCTCGCAGTTCAACAGCTACCGGCTGATCCTCGGCGAGATCGCGCGCAGTGTCGCCGCCTATGCCGGCACGGGTGTCTACCTCGATGTGGCGCTCAGCTGGGTATCGGCGCGCACGGTGACATCGCCCGTGCTGCTCCGCGAGGAGGGCGACCGGGATTCCGGCTACTCGTACCGCCGTCTCTTCGCGCACTTCTGGCGAATGGTGCTGACGTCCGGCACGCGAGGCCTCCGTTTCGTCACCGGAGTCGGTGCGCTGTTCTTCATCGGTGGGATCCTCTTCGCGCTCTATCTGGTGATCATGCGGGCGTTCGCGGTCGACATCCCGGCGGGCTGGACATCGCAGATGGTCCTCACCGCGGTCGGGATCGGGGCCATCCTGATGGCTCTCGGAATCGTGGCCGAATATCTGGGCGTCGCCGTCAGCTCCGCCCTCGGCCGCCCGACGTATCTCATCGTGCGTGATCCGCTCTCCGGTCCGTTGGGGCACCGCGAGCCTGTGTCGAAGGACCCGGGTGGCGAGCGCGGCGCGTAGGTGGATCATCGGGCGCGGGCTCCTCGGCGAGGCGGTCGCGCGCGCCCGGTCGGACGCCCCGTTCTCCGTACCCATCGATTGGAGGGACGCAGAGCGCGCGAAACAGACGCTGTCCTCCGCCGTGAGCGACTTCCTCGCCCCCACGGGCGTCCACGAGATCTACTGGTGCGCCGGGAAGGGAGTGACGTCGACACCCCGCGAACGCCTGCAGGAGGAGGTCGAGGTCTTCGAATCCTTCCTCACCGCACTCGGGCGAGCCTGCGCGGCGTCGGATGCCGTGGTGGTGCTGTTCCTCAGCTCGTCGGTGGGCGGCGCCTATGGCGGCGCGACCGGAGGCCCCTTCACCGAGAGCAGCCCGACAGCGCCGGCATCCGCTTACGGTGAAGCCAAGCTCGACATGGAGCGGCTCGCGAGCGCATACGGCGAGGCCCACGGCTGGCGCACGGTGATCGGACGCCTCACCAACCTCTACGGTCCGGGGCAGGACCTCTCGAAGGGCCAGGGGCTGATCTCGACCCTGGTCAACAGCGCGATCACCCTGCAGCCGGCGACGATCTACGTCTCGCTCGACACGCTGCGCGACTACATCTACGAGGACGACGCCGCAGATGTGATCAGCGCTTCCGCAGCCCGAGCGCGCGTGCTGGGCGCCGGTGACACCGTGACCAAGATCATCGGCACCGGCCGTGCGGTGTCGGTCGGGGCGATCATCGGCGAGCTGCGGAGGCTCAGACGTCGCTCCGGTTTCTCGCTCGTCGGGCAGGGCGCCGCGGTCGGACAGGCCCTGGATCTGCGCGTGAGGTCGGAGGTCTGGCCCGACCTCGACGGCCTCATCGGCACGAACCTCCCGGAAGGTCTCGACCGCGTGATGCGCGCGCGTCTGGACCTCCTCACGCGCGGCTGAGCCGGCGACGGCGGGGCACTTCGTATGCTGGAAGCACGATGACCATCGATATCATGCTGCCCTTCTGGGGCGACCCCCTGCTCCTGCGGCAGACGGTCGAATCCGTGCTCGGGCAGACCGATCCCGAGTGGCGGCTGACGGTGATCGACGACGCGTATCCCGATCCCTCCGTGTCCGAGTACTTCGCGCAGATGGACGACCCGCGCGTCCGGTACGTGCGCAACGACGTGAACGTCGGGATCATCGAGAACTTCCGCGCCAGCGTGAGGCTCGCGACGGCTGATCACCTCGTGGTGCTGGGCAGCGACGATCTGCTCCTGCCGGGCTACGTCGCCGCCCTGCGCGACGCCGTGCGACGGCATCCGGACGCCGCCGTCTTCCAACCTGGCGTGCGGGTCATCGACGAGAACGGCGCACCATCGCTGCCTCTCGTCGATCGCGTGAAGCAGCGGATGCTCCGCCCCGACACGCGAACGGGCGACGCCGTGCTGTCGAACGAGCGGCTCGCGACCAGCCTCACGCGCGGGAACTGGCTGTACTGGCCCTCGCTGCTCTTCCGCACCGAGGCGATCCGGGCCCACGAGTTCCGCGACGACCTGCCCATCGTGCTCGACCTCGCGATCCTGCTCGACATCGCGTTCGCGGGCGGATCGCTCGTCGTGATCGACGACGAGGTGTTCGCCTACCGCCGTCATACCGAGAGCGCCTCGCAGAAGGCGATCCTCGACGGATCCCGCTTCACCGACGACCGTCGATTCTTCCTCGAGACCGCGCGACGAGCGGATGCGCGCGGATGGCGATCGACGGCCCGAGCGGCCCGAGCCCGTCTGTTCGCGCGGCTCCACGCTCTCACGACGGTGCCGACGGTGCTCCGTCGTGGCGATGCCGCCGGACGCCGCGCCCTCTGGCGGCACATCCTCCGCTGATCAGCGGCGGCGGGCGCTCCCCCACGCGCGCAGCAGCATCACGCGTGCGCGGAGCACCGCTCCGATGCCGCGCGGACGGGACGGAGAGGCGTTCGCGTCGTGGATGCGTCGCCGGATCGTCGCCGTCTCGATGTGCGCCATGGTGCGGTGGGCGTTGCCGAAGAGCGCGATCCAGAGGTCGTGGCTCTCGTCGAGGTAGTCCGGAAACGGAAGGATCCGATCTACGACGTCGCGGCGGATCGCCATCGCGCATCCGTAGTACGGCGCCATGCCCGCGAAGATCCGCAGCGCGTTACGGGTGCTCTGCCGGGACCACGCGGCGTGCAGCCGCCACGGGCGACGGGTGAGTGGGTTCGGCAGCGGTTCGTCCGAACCGAGCAGCACCAGGTTGGATGCCGCGACGGCGGAGTCCTCGAGCGCCGCCACGAACAGCGCGCGACGCCCCGGCACCCAGACGTCGTCCTGATCGGAGAGCATCAGGATGTCTCCGGTCGCCCGTCCCAGAGCCTCTTCGAACGTCTTGACGTACCCGCGGTTCTCCTGGCGTGCGTGCACGCGGATGCGCGGATCGCCGAAAGCCTCCAGCGCGGCGACGGTTCCGTCCTTCGAGGCGTCGTCGACGACGACGAGCTCGTCCTGGGGTTCGAGCTCCCGCAGGATCGACTCGATCTGCGGGCCGAGGAACCGCTCGCCGTTGTACGTCGCCATGCACACGCTCACCCGCATCGCGCTCATGACGCCACCTCCGTGACCGGCTTGCGCAGCTCCCGCCGCAGAACGAGAACCTGGTAGCCGCCGACGCAGAGCTCGGACGCCGCCACGGCCCAGGCCACGAGCGGAACGGATCCGGCTGCGGCGAAGGCGAGGATCAGGGGTGCTCCGACGATCGCGCCGATGAGCGTCGACACGGCGAGCGCGCGCACGCGCCCGACGACGACCAGGCACGCATAGCCGACGATGGCGGCCGTGGCGATCCCCACGAAGGCGACGCCGAGGGGCAGCGACACCTGCCACGGCACGCTGATCTTACCCGCGGAGAGGATCGTCGAAGCCCAGGGGCTCAGCAGAGCGATGCACGCACCGCCGACGACACCGACGAGCACGCCGGCGAGAGTCGCGATGCGCGCACGATGACGGAAATCCGCCTCGGGGTCGGGCACCCAGCTCTGGAAGTACTGCTGGATGGGGAGCAGCGCGATCGACGCGTACTTGAAGAGGCGGTCAGCGACGGCGTACATCGGCTGCAGCGCGGGGAGGAACGCCTGCACGGCCACCATCGGCAGAGTGACGTACAGACCGCTGACGAGTGTCGCCGACACGGCGTGGCGCTGCCCGCTCAGTGCGGTGCGCAGAGGAACCGGAGTGTGCGCGGCGCCGAATGAGCCTCGCAGCACGACGACGGCATCGAGCACGACAGCACCGATGAAGCCGAGTCCCTGCGCGACGAGGTAGACCCAGAGCTCCCCCGTGACGACGGCGCCGATCACGCCGGCGATGCCTCCCGCGACCGTCGGGAGGGTGTCGCAGAGCAGGAGCCGCATCGGCTTCCCCTCACCCGTGAAGTACCAGATCGCACCGAGGTGCGGCAGCAGGTACACCGCGGCTCCGAGCACTGAGATCAGCACATCGCCGCGTGTGAGGAGAGTCAGGATCACGGCGATGACCGGCAGCACGAGCACGTAGAGCAACGCGCGGGCGCGCAGCGACGTGCGATAGAAGGCCTGGCGTTGCCCGATGGGGATGCCGGCGACGGTCGCCGCACCCGTCGCTCCCCAGCCGAAGGCCACGAGGATGCCGCCGAATTGCGAGACGGTCTGCACGAGTGCGAGGGTGCCCCAGGTGGCTTCACCGAGGGCGAGGTTCAGGAGCGGCATCGACACGATCCCGATCAGCGTCACGATGCCGACGGAGATCGTGAATCCGCTGAGACGGCCGACCGCAGTCCGGATGGGCCCGCTCACTTGTCCCCCTCCGCGACCACGGGGGCGTCCCACCGGATCTCGGCCGCGATCGGCATCAGCGCGTCCGGCATCCGCCCCATCCGACCGCGCACGGCGGCGACGAGAGCGGCCCGGTACACACGCGCCAGCGCGCGGCGCGGCTTCGCGACCCACCAGGCGTTCGCGAAGTGGATGCCGTCGAGCAGCGTTTCCCGGATTATCTGCCCCGGTGCGGAGAGGAAGTACTCGCGGTTGAGGATCAGGCGGTTCCGCACACGGTAGAAGTAACGGAATGGCGTGCTCAGGCTGAATTCCGCGGGGATCCCCGGGAGCGCGACCGTGCGGCCGAGCAACTCGCGCCGGTACCGGGTGCCGAGCGTGTGCTCCATCCGCACCCCTCCCGCGGCGAGTACCCGCCAACCGCGGGCGCGGACCCGCAGCCCGAACTCCATGTCGACGAGGTCGATGAAGAAGTCCTCCCGCAGGGGTCCCACCTCGGCGATCACGGCCGCGGGGATGAGCATCCCCGACTGGATGACGTTCGCGGCGTCACCGAAGGTCGCCTCAGGCCCCGTCTGCTGACGCACGCCGGCGAAGTACTCCGGCACGACGAGGCCGACGTGGATACCGGCACGGGTCGCGACGTCATGGGCGGAGACGAGGTTCCGGACGAACCCCTCCGCCACCCGGGAATCCTGGTCGAAGGTGATCACGAAGGCGGCACCGGCGTCGAGCGCGCGTGCGATCCCGTCATTGAGCGCCGCCGCGATCCCGTCGTTGTCGGGCCTGCGGACGACGATCGCCCCCGCGCTCTCGAGCCTGTCGAGTGCCGCCTCGGCGATGGGCCCCGAGCCGTCGTCGACGACGATCACTCCCTCGACCTGTTCGGCGACGGAGGAGACGGCGTCCAGAGCGGCGTCACCGGGACGGAACGTCGAGAACACCGCCCACACGGGGGAAGCACTCATCCGAGACGCACCGGACGACGGACGGAGAAGGGAATCACGAGCATGGCGCATTTAGACTAGCTTCATTCGCTGTTCAATCCCCGCAGACTCGGAAGGCCGCCTGTGTCGACACATCCCTTCGGCACGATCGTGCTCGCCGCCTACTCCCCCGACCCGGAGCTCTTCCGCCGGCAGCTGACCTCCCTGCAGGAGCAGACGGTCCGCGAGTGGGAGTGCGTGATCTCGGTCGACGGCGATCCCGAGCCGATCGCCGCGCTGGTAGCGGAGATCACCGAGGGAGACGCCCGATTCCGCATCGTCGGCGACGGCACACGGCTCGGTTTCTACCTGAACTTCGAACGCGGCCTCCTCGCCGTCGACGAGCGGAGCGAGTGGATCGCCCTCTGCGACCAGGACGACCGCTGGGACGCGGACAAGATCGAGAAGCTCCTCCCGCACCTCGACGAGGTCTCTCTCGTCTCGGCCCAGGCGCGGCTCGTCTCGTACCCCTCCGAAGTGGAGACGGGCCGTACGACGCGTCACGATCACGGCGCGATCTTCACGATCCTCTCCAACGAGTTCACCGGCTCGCTCTGCGTGTTCCACCCCGAAGTGTTGCCGACCGCACTGCCGTTCCCCCGAGCTTCGACTCGGGCGGCCGCGCACGATCACTGGCTCGCCGTCGTCGCGTCGGCGCACCGGGGCACCCGCATCATCGACGACGTCGTCCAGGACTACGTCCAGCACGATGCGAACGTGTTCGGCGACCCGAGCAGGCTGGGCAGCGGAAGCATCCGCAGTTCCATCACCAACGTGCTCGCGCAGTCCCAGCGCTTCGAGGGTTCACGCAGCCCGCGGTCGATCTTCCGGATGACGTTCTGGGCCTACGTGGGCTGGCGCCAACTGATGGTCGACACCCTCGCCGCGCGTCGCACCGACGACGCGACCGATTCCCGTCAGGAGCTGGCCTTCGGTCGCTCCCGCAGGCTGCGCACCGCGCTGTCACTGCTCCGTGCGGGACGCGCACGGGAGATCGTCCCCGAGCGCTTCACCTGGGAGTACCGGGCGAGCTGGATCGGCGGAGCACTCAGCGGTGGCCGGCGCGCCGTCGCCCGAGCGGTCACCGCGCCTCGGCGCTGACGCCCCGTCAGGAGGGTTCGCCGTCCGACCCCGTCCGGGGAGCCTCGAGCTTCGCGAGCCGGCCCTCGACGCTCTCCAGCTGCGTGCGGAGGATGGCGGCTTCCTCCGCGAGTCGCCGCGTCTCCTCCTCGACCTGGCTGAGCTCCCACGAGAGGTGCAGGGCGACGCCGAGGAGCAGGAGGATCGCGGTCGCGAAGAGCAGGTTCGAGGGGACCTGCACACCGAGCAACGCCGTGAGCCCGCCCAGCAGGCCGGGGAACAGCCCGACGATGAGCACCGAGACAGCGATCACCAGCCAGAGGACCGCGTACTTCTCGCGCAGTTTGCGCGTGAGGAGCATCCACAGCACGATCACGAGGATCAGGACGGCGAGAACGATCCCGACGAAGACGATCATGCGCGTTCCTCCTGCCGCCGTGAGCCCGTACGTCGCATCGCGGCGAGCAGCAGCGCGAACACCGACCTCAGCAGGTAGACGGTGGAACCGAGCGGCCCCTGGCTGGGATTGCCATGCGCACGCGGGCGCATCGCGACGCCGACCTGCGTGACCGTCAGCCCGGCATGCAGCGCGGCGACGAGTGAGTCGAGGGTGTCACCGAGATACTCGGCCGGGTAATAGTGCACGTATTGGGCGATCGCGCGGGTGTTCGCCGCGCGGAAACCGCTCGTCACATCGGTCAACCGCGTCTTGGCGATGCGCGAGACCACCGAGGCGAGGAAGATCATGGCCCAGCGCCGGGGGCCGCGCACCGAGTAGTCGCCGACGTCGGAGAAGCGCGCGCCGATCGAGATGTCGGCGTGCTCCAGGCCGGCGAGCACCCGATCGATGTCGACGGGGTCGTGCTGCCCATCGGCATCCACCTGGATCGCGGCTCCGTAGCCCTCGCGCGCCGCATAGGTGAACCCGGTGCGCATCGCACCGCCCACCCCCAGGTTGAAGGGCAGGGAGAGCACGGCCGCGCCGGCGGCTCGGGCCACCTCGGCCGTGTCATCGGTCGACCCGTCGTCGATCACGACGACGTCGTACCGCGACGAGGCCGCACGGATCTCGCGCACGGTGTCGCCGACACTGCGCTCCTCGTTCCACGCGGGGACGAGGACCAGGACGCGATCGATGCGCGTGGTGTCGCTCATGAGGGAAGTCTCTCCGTGTTCAGCCGAGACCGCAGGCGGTCACTTCGTACAGTCTGGCATCGCCCTGGCTGTCGACCAGGCGCACCGCTCCCGATTCCTCGAGATCCTCGAGGCCTGCGAGCGGATGCGATCCGCCGTGCACCTCCCGATCCCCGAAATCGAGGACGAACCGGACGTCGAGCGCCTTGGCCGCATCGCACACGGCGGGCATCGACTCGGCGTCGGCGAGGTGGTCGTTGATGGTCGCCGCATCGTCGGAGACGTCCACCAGGATGTGCGGCATGAGCACTTGGCGCCCCCCGATCGCGTATGCGAGCGCGGTGCCCGTGTACGGGTTGCCGGCGACCACGGAGCCTGCGGGGACGTGCTCGGGGAGGCGTTCGAGCAGGGCCATCTCGTCCGAGCTGACGAGGGAAGAACCCTCGTCCAGCACGAAGCGGATCTGCGCCTGCGCGACAGCGGCCGGGATGGCGGGAAGCGGCAGGACCACGAAGCCGATCGCGGCGGCGACGACGCCGGCGATCACGCGCAGGAGACGTCCGTCGGGCTGGGCCCGCGACCAGAGCCGCCCGATCGCCTCGACCGTGCGCGCGATCCCCAGGGTCGCGAGCGGGACCAGCGCGATCCCGAACACCGCGGCCAGACGCGGCCAGTTGTTGTACCAGCTCCCCGTCAGCGCATCCCGGATGGGACCGATGGGCAGCGAGATGACGACGATGAAGAGGAGTGCACCGATCGCCCAGAGAGCCGCACCGACCACGAGCGCCTCACTGCGCTCCTTCAGAACCCAGAAGAGGCCGAGGAGCACGGCGATCGCGACACCGATCGCGATCGTGCCGTAGAACATCGACACCTGGGCGACTTCGAGCGCCGCCTGTCCGGGAGTGAGGGCCGTCGGCCACCCGCGGGTCGGGAGCGGCGGGCGCAGCACCATGAGCAGGAGAACACCGACGCCGAAGTAAGCGAGGACGCCGGCGGCGAGTGCCGCGCGAACCCGACCGGATCGATGCGCGCGCCACAGGCGCACCACGAAGACGAGAACGATCGGCACCGAGAACGCGAGCCAGGCGACGAATCCGCCCGGGTGCGCGAGGGCGACGCCGGGGATCGCGCCGAGCGCGACGAAACCCCACCAGCCCGGCGCGAGGTCCTTCGCCGATGTTCCGATTCCGAAGGCGGATGCCGTCGCCGCCACCGTGACGGGGACCACGGCGAGAGCGAGCTGGAACGGGTAAAGGACGCCGTAGTCCATCGGCAGGATCGGGAACATCGGGATGGCGCAGCTCACGATCGCAGCGGTGACGGTGACGGTCGCCGACTTCCCCATGAGCGTCCGCGCCAGGAGCATGGCGCTCACCGGCCAGATGACCGCGGCGATCACGAGCGTCTGCGCGTTCACGACGGCGGGGATGCCGACCCCGCTCAGCTGCGCCACGATGGCCGCGGTCGCGTGCCAGGCCGACGGATAGAACGGAACTCCGCCGTTCGGGCTCGTCATCTGCCCGAGTTCGAGGGGCGAGGCGGCACCGGTGTCCATGATGTAGCGAATGGCGTTGAGGTGGAACACGTTGTCGAAGGTCTGCGAGATCGCCGACGGCTGACCGATCACGGCGAAGATCTGCAGTCCGATGACCACCGCTGCGGCGACAGCGGCGCCGATGGTCCACCACCTCGACGTCGACGGCGAGGAGGTCACACCACGCCGTCCGCGGCGGCGCACGAGGTGGATCCCCACGCCGATCACCGCAGCCAGGACGAGGCACGGCACGATCGACCAGCCGATCCCGGCGAAGCCGGCGAGCAGACTCGCACCCCCCACCACGGTCATGGCGAACGCCGGTGCGGCGGCCACGGCCCAGAGCCCGCGCAGTCCGATCAGCCAGGCCAACGTTCCGCCCAAAACGGCGTACAGCGCGAGAAGCACGGCGGCAGGCCAGAGCAGTTCGAGCATTTCCATGTGTTCCAGACCCTCTCACCGACAACCGACCCAGGATATCCCGGCGGGGCTGCGATCTCGGTGAGCGCACCCCGGGGCGTCCCTGACACGGGCGATCCAGGCTCGGTATGACAACATAGAGGCGTGAAAGGCATTATTCTCGCCGGCGGGTCCGGCACGCGTCTGCACCCGATCACGCTGGGCGTCTCCAAGCAGCTGATCCCGGTCTACGACAAGCCGATGGTCTACTACCCGCTCTCGACGCTGATGCTGGCGGGGATCAAGGACATCCTCGTAATCACGACGCCGCACGACGCTGCGCACTTCGAGCGCCTCCTCGGCGACGGATCGCAGTTCGGTGTGAACCTGACGTTCGCTCAGCAGCCCTCTCCGGACGGACTCGCGCAGGCGTTCACGATCGGCGCAGACTTCATCGGCGACGACTCGGTCGCCCTGGTCCTGGGCGACAATCTGCTCTACGGCCCGGGCCTCGGCAGCCGCCTGCAGCGATTCGAGAACATCGACGGCGGAGCGGTCTTCGCCTACTGGGTCGCGGAGCCCGAGGCCTACGGTGTCGTCGAGTTCGACGCCGAAGGACGCGCGGTCTCGCTCGAGGAGAAGCCCGCCTCCCCCAAGAGCAACTACGCCGTTCCCGGCCTCTACTTCTACGACAACGACGTGATCGAGATCGCTCGCAACCTGGCGCCCAGCGCCCGCGGCGAGTACGAGATCACCGACATCAACCGCGAGTACCTCGAGCGCGGCAAGCTCCAGGTCGAGGTCCTCCCGCGCGGCACCGCCTGGCTCGACACGGGAACGTTCGACCAGATGACCGACGCCGCCGAGTACGTGCGCACGATGGAGCGCCGTACGGGCATGAAGATCGGGATGCCGGAGGAGGTCGCCTGGCGCCAGGGCTTCCTCACCGACGACGAACTGCGCGAACGCGCCGAGAAGCTCGTCAAGTCCGGCTACGGCGCCTATCTGCTCGACATCCTCAAGAGAGGCCACGCATGACCCGTCTGCTCGTCACCGGAGGAGCCGGTTTCATCGGCTCCAACTTCGTCCACCACGTGATCGAGAACACCGAGCATCACGTGACGGTTCTCGACGCCCTCACCTACGCCGGGAACCGACGCTCGCTCGAGGGACTCCCCGAGGATCGGCTCACGTTCGTCCACGGCGACATCACGGATGCCGGCCTGGTCGACGGGCTCTTCGCCGAGACGGATGCCGTGGTGCACTACGCCGCGGAGTCGCACAACGACAATTCGCTGAACGACCCCCGGCCGTTCCTCGACACCAACATCATCGGCACGTACACGCTGCTCGAGGCGGCACGACGCCACGACGTGCGCCTGCACCACATCTCGACCGACGAGGTCTACGGGGACCTCGAGCTCGATGATCCCGAGCGGTTCACCGAGTCGACTCCCTACAACCCCTCGTCGCCGTACTCCTCCACCAAGGCGGGCAGCGATCTGCTCGTGCGCGCGTGGGTGCGGTCGTTCGGCGTCCAGGCGACGATCTCGAACTGCTCGAACAACTACGGCCCGTACCAGCACGTCGAGAAGTTCATCCCGCGTCAGATCACGAACGTGATCCGCGGCATCCGCCCGAAGCTCTACGGGGCCGGGCAGAACGTCCGCGACTGGATCCACGCCGACGACCACTCCTCGGCCGTGCTGACGATCCTCGAGAAGGGCGCGATCGGCGAGACGTACCTCATCGGCGCCGACGGCGAGAAGGACAACAAGTCCGTCGTCGAGCTGATCCTCACCGAGATGGGCCAGCCCGCGGACGCGTACGACCACGTCACCGACCGCGCGGGCCACGACCTCCGCTACGCGATCGACTCGAGCAAGCTGCGCGACGAGCTCGGCTGGGCTCCGCAGTTCTCGGACTTCGAGACCGGACTCGCCTCGACGATCCAGTGGTACCGCGACAATGAAGCCTGGTGGGCGCCGTCCAAGGACGCCGTCGAGGCGTTCTACGCGGGCAAGGGCCAGTGAGCACCGCGTTCGGGAAGCAGCTCGAACGGATCGAGACGCCCATCCCGGGCCTCGTCGTGTTCGAACTGCCCGTCCACGGGGACTCGCGCGGATGGTTCAAGGAGAACTGGCAGCGCGAGAAGATGCTGGCGCTCGGGCTCGAGGACTTCGGCCCGGTGCAGAACAACATCTCGTTCAACGACGCCGTCGGCACGACGCGTGGCATCCACGCGGAGCCGTGGGACAAGTGGGTCTCGGTGGCGACCGGGCGCATCTTCGGCGCGTGGGTCGACCTGCGCGAAGGACCGACCTTCGGCACCGTGTTCACCACGGAGATCGACCCGTCTCGGGCGATCTACGTGCCCCGAGGCGTGGGCAACTCGTACCAGACGCTCGAGGCTGACACGGCGTACACCTATCTCGTCAACGACCACTGGTCCCCCGATGCGTCGTACTCCTTCCTGAACCTCGCGGACGAGACGGCCGCGGTGGCGTGGCCCATCCCGCTCGCCGACGTCGAGATCTCGGAGAAGGACAAGGCGCACCCTCGGCTCGCCGACGTCACCCCGATCCCGCCGAAGCGCATCCTCGTCCTCGGGGCGTCCGGCCAGTTGGGACTCGCGTTGCGCGCTCGTTTCGGAGATGCCGCCCACATCGAGTACGCCACACGCGACGACATCGATGTGACCGCTTCGGACCTTTCGTCCGCTCGGCGCTGGCGCGACTACGGTCTGATCGTCAACGCCGCCGCGTACACCGCGGTCGACCTTGCCGAGACTCCGGAGGGCCGAGAGCAGGCGTGGGCGGCGAACGCGACCGCAGTCGCCGCGCTCGCCCGTGTCGCCGACGATCACGGCATCACCCTGGTGCACGTGTCGAGCGACTACGTCTTCGACGGAACGTTCGACGGCGCCTACGACGAGAACGCCCCGTTGCGCCCGCTCGGTGTCTACGGCCAGACCAAGGCGGCCGGCGACCTCGCCGCATCCACGGCCTCGCGGCACTACGTCGTGCGCACCTCCTGGGTGATCGGCGACGGAGGCAACTTCGTCCGCACGATGCACTCGCTCGCGGAGCGCGGAATCGACCCGCGGGTCGTGGGCGACCAGTTCGGGCGCCTCACCTTCACCGCGGACATCGCGGACGCGATCGCGCACCTCTACGCATCGGATGCCGCCTACGGCGTCTACAACGTGACCGGATCGGGCGATGCCCGGTCCTGGGCCGAGATCGCTCGCGAGGTCTTCCGTCTCGGCGGCCACGACCCCGAGCGCGTCACGGCCGTCAGCACGGAGGACTACTTCGCCTCGGCCACCGCGCCGGTGGCACCGCGTCCGCGGAACAGCCGTCTGGACCTGACCAAGATCATCGCATCGGGCTTCACGCCCGCTCCGGCAGAAGAATCCCTGCGCGCGTACGTCGCAGGCCTGAAGGGTTGAGGGAATGAAGCTCAGCGTCATCGGTTGCGGATACCTCGGGGCCGTTCACGCGACCGCGATGGCCTCCCTCGGCCACGAGGTGGTCGGGATCGACGTCGACGAGAACCGGATCGCGATGCTCGCATCGGGGAAGGCTCCGTTCTTCGAGCCCGGTCTCGACGATCTCCTCACGAAAGCGCGTGACCGGGGAACGCTGACGTTCTCGACGGACTTCGCCGCCGCGTCCGACGCGACGGTGCATTTCGTCGCCGTCGGGACCCCGCAGCGCGCCGACGGTGACGGGGCGGATCTGCGCTACGTCGACAGCGCGATCGCGTCGCTGACGGCGGTGCTCTCCCCCGGCGACCTCGTGGTCGGTAAGTCCACCGTCCCAGTGGGTACCGCCCGGCGGCTCGCGGACGCGATCCGACCGACCGGCGCACGGTTGGTCTGGAATCCGGAGTTCCTCCGCGAGGGCTTCGCCATCCAGGACACCCTCGAGCCCGACCGCCTCGTCTACGGCGTCGAGAGCGACGACCTCTCGTCCGCTGACGTCGCCGTACTCGACGAGATCTATCGGCCGGCGATCGACGCAGGCACCCCCCGCGTCGTCACCGACTACGCCACAGCAGAGCTCGTCAAGGTCTCGGCGAACGCCTTCCTGGCCACCAAGATCTCCTTCATCAACGCGATGGCCGAGATCGCCGAGGTCACGGGTGCGGATGTCACCCAGCTCGCCGATGCGATCGGCTTCGATGCCCGCATCGGCCGTCGATTCCTGAACGCCGGTATCGGATTCGGCGGCGGATGCCTGCCCAAGGACATCCGCGCCTTCGCCGCGCGCGCCGAGGAGCTCGGCGTCGGTGAGTCGGTCCGTTTCCTCCACGAGGTCGACGCCATCAACCTGCGCCGTCGTCAGCACGTGGCGGATCTCGTTCTCGGCGCGCTCGATGGCCCCGCGGACGGTCGGCGAGTCGCGGTTCTCGGGCTTGCGTTCAAGCCCGACTCCGACGACACGCGCGATTCGCCGGCGCTCGACGTCGCCCGTCGTCTGCATGCGGCAGGCATCGAGGTGCGGGCGTTCGACCCCGCCGCCAATGAGACCGCGCGTCGAGTGGCCCCCGACCTCGCCTATGCCGATTCCGCGCTCGCTGCGATCGCCGATGCGGAGGTCGTCGTCGTGGCGACGGAGTGGCGCGAGTTCCGCGATCTCGACCCCGAGGCGGTGTCGTCCGCGACGTCCGCCAGGATCATCGTCGATGCGCGCAATTGCCTCGACCCCGAGGCCTGGCGTGCGGCCGGATGGACCTATCACGGCATGGGCCGGCCGTGAGCGCCCCGCGCGTCAGCATCGTCGTCCGGACGAAGGATCGACCCGACTTCCTCGCGCGCGCCCTCTCGAGCATCACGGGGCAGTCCTTCGAGGGTTGGGAGGCGATCGTCGTCAACGACGGCGGGAACCCCGAGAAGGTCGCCGCTCTCGTCGCCGGGCTGCCGCGTGCGGCCGATCGCGACCGCATCCGCGTCATCGACCACGACGAGTCCCGTGGACGTTGGGTCTCGGCGAACGCCGGAGTCCTCGCGGCCGCAGGCGAGTTCCTCGTCCTGCACGACGACGACGACTCCTGGCACCGAGACTTCCTGACACGGGCGGTGGAGTACCTGGATGCCCGTCCCGATCGCCAGGGTGTCGTCTCCCGCATCGAGATCGTCTGGGAGCGCGAGGAGAACGGGCACTTCGTCGTGGACGAGCGTGAAGAGTTCCAGGCGCAGCTCACCGCGCCCCTGCTCACGGACACCCTCCTCTTCAACCGCTTCGTTCCGATCGGTTTTCTCTACCGACGCTCCCTGCACGCGGAGCTCGGCCTGTACGACGAAAAGCTTCCCGTCGTCGGGGACTGGGACTTCAATCTCAAGGTGCTCTCCCGCGGTCCTCTGGAGTACCTCGGCGACCAGCCGCTGGCATACTGGCATCAGCGTCGGGGGGCGACGGGCAACGCGGCGAACAGTGTCGCCGGTGCCCGCAGCGATCACGCGAAGTACGACGCGAGCATCCGCGACGACGCCCTCCGGAGCTGGGTCGAGAGCAACGGCACGGGGCTCGTGCTGTATCTGACCAAGTTCATCGACCAGCGCTTCGTGGACGTCGAGAACGGGATCCGCGCAGAGATCGTCGCCTCGTCGTTCTGGCGCCGCGCCCTGCGTCGCGTGCGTCGCCGCTGACGGCGACTCAGGCCTTCAGGAAGTCCACGGCCTCGTCGATCGGTCCGTCGAAGACCTTCTTGCCCTTCGCGATCACGATCCCGCGAGAACACAGCTGCTTCACCATGTTGCTGTCGTGACTCACGACGAGCATCGTCACGCCCCGGCCGGTGAGCTCCTGGATCTTCTTCGCGCACTTGGCGCGGAACGGCGCATCACCGACGCTCAGCACCTCGTCGACGAGGAGCGTGTCGAGCTTCACGTGGATGGCCACGGAGAACGCCAGGCGCATGAACATGCCGGAGGAGTAGTGCTTGACCTCCTGATCGATGAAGTCGCCGATCTCCGAGAACGCGACGATGTCGTCGAACTTCTCGTCGGTCTCCTTGCGCGACATCCCGAGGATCGCCGCGTTCAGGTACACGTTCTCGCGTCCGGAGAGATCCGGATGGAATCCTGCGCCGACCTCGATGAGTCCGGCGACGCGACCACGGGTGAGGACCCGCCCCGAGTCCGGCTCGAGAACGCCGGACACCAGCTTGAGCGTGGTGGATTTGCCCGAACCGTTCATACCCAGGATCGCGACGGACTCGCCCTCGCCCACCTGGAAGCTGATGTCGTCGAGCGCGACGAAGTGGTCGGTGCCGACCTTCTTGCGCTGGATCCAGCCGATGAACGCCTCTTTGAAGGAGTGCGAATTGCGACGGAGGAAGAACTTCGATGCGCTCTCGACGATGATCGTGGGCGGCGTCGAGGTCTCGACAGTGATCAGATCTTGCATGTGCTCACAGGTCCTGGGCGAAGCTGCGCTCGAAGCGCCGGAAGACGGTCTGACCGACGACGAGCATGATCAGGCTGATCAGGCACGCCGCCAGCGCGTAAATCATGAAGTGCGGCGGGAGTCCGGGCGTCGACGACGCGGTCGGCGCCCAGAATCCCAGATGGAAGAACTCGACAGCCACGGTGAGCGGGTTCGACATGTAGATGTGGAACAGCCAGGGCGGCATCTTGTCGATCACGAG
This sequence comes from Microbacterium galbinum, assembly GCF_023091225.1. Lineage (NCBI taxonomy): Bacteria > Bacillati > Actinomycetota > Actinomycetes > Micrococcales > Microbacteriaceae > Microbacterium > Microbacterium galbinum. The sequence continues at coordinate 950,067 of NZ_JAHWXM010000001.1, forward strand.
CGTCCACATGTAGAGAACCGGTGACGTCCACGTCGAGAACATGCGGATGATCTCCACCAGGTTCTGAGCGTCTCGGAAACGCACATTGATACCGCTGAAGAACAGTCCCAGGCCCGTCGCGAACACCAGGACCAGCAAGACCCCTCCGAGTACCGCTGCGATCCCGATCAGGGATGGCGTCCACCCCAGGAAGAGGCAGATCACCAGAAGCACGGCCACCTGAGGGAGGAAATGCACGAACGACACGATGATCGCCGCCACGGGGAAGAGTTCGCGCGGCAGATAGATCTTGCGCACCAGCGCCCCGTTGTCGACGATCGAGTTCGTCGCGTTGCCGAAGCCCTCGTTGAAGAGGTTGATGATGACGATCCCCGAGAACAGGTAGATCGCGAAGTTGTCCACATCCCGATGCGCGTTGAGGATGATCCCCATCACGAAGTAATAGACGGCGAACTGCGACAGCGGCTTGACGTACGACCAGGTCCATCCGAGTACCGAATTGCGGTAACGCGTAGCCGTCGCCTTGCGCACCAGCAGCCGGAGAAGATAGCTACGCCGGAAGACGTCGATGACTCCGCGGCCACGTCCGGGGGACTGATACAAGTTCGCGTCGACCGTGCTCACCTGACTACCACCACGCCTCCTCGTCGCACGACCGGGCAGGCGTGCATAGCGCCTTCTATCGTAGACGGTCCGGCTGTGAGGAACCGGCACAACGGCGCTCCTCCACGCTGTGCCGCGCGCGAGAGACCTCAGCGAAGAGGAAGCGTCGCGCAGTTGTCCGCGGAGAGAACCATGGGGGTGAGTCCCGTGGGATCGCCGACTCTGGTGAACACCCCCGCCTTCGCGGAGTAGACCACGCTGTTGCAGCTGACCACGTTGCTGACCGTGCCCGCACGCGGTATCGACGCCGCGACAGCATCGGAGATCGTCACCGCGGCGCGCGGGAGTCCGAGATCATCCGCCGTCGTCCAGGAGCTCAGATAGATCAGTCGCCCGGCATCTGCCAGGTAGACCCGCCCGTCACCGGCAGTGGTCACGAGTCCGATATCGGTCCGGATGGGAGCACCCTTCGGGAGCGTCGCGAGGTCGGCGGGGGCCAGGGACACGAGGCGCGTCGGACCGGTGCCCCTCAAAGCCGCCAGAGTGCTCTGGTTCGCGACGTGGCGGAAAGTTCCCCCGTCCGCGACGTACACCGCCGTGTCATTCGTCGCGCGGACGAAGAGCGGGCCTGCGGCATCGTCGCCGACCTTCAGCAGGGCGCACGTGCGACTGTCCGGAGTCACCGAGACGAAGCCACCGGACGAGGGTGTGCGGTACAGCATCCCCCCTGCGGTGAAGTAGGTCGCCGAATTGCACTCGACATAACGACCGAGGTTGGCGCGACCGGGGTACTGGGCGATCCACGGAGTCGGAACCGACTTGAGCACATTCGTCGACAGCCCCAGGCTCGTCACATTGCCGAAGACCGGGACGTAGATCAACTGGCCGTCCGAAGACGGCAGGAAAACACGGTCTGAGCCCGCCACGGTGATGAGCTGTCCGGGCACGAAGCGCGTCGGCCGTACCGAGAACTTCGCAAGATGAGTCGCCGGCATGGTCGCAGCGTAGAGCGAGGCGTTCTGTCCCCACGACGACATCGCAGCGGCGTTCTGATACGGCACGAGGTCATTGCCTTCGATCGCGAAGATGCGGGTATCGCCCCTCACGTTCGCCCGCGTCGTCATCTCGGGGCCGCTTCCAGGCCGCGTGAAGTCGTCGGAATCGAAGGTCGTGAGCGAGGCGCAGCTCCCCTTCCATTTCGCGACCAGATCACAGCTCGCGAAGCGATGGGTCTTTCCCCCGTTGAGATAGGCGACAGTGCCCGACGATCGGTCGCGGAGGAACAGTGAGGCGGCCCCCCCCTGACCGAGTGACGCGATATGGGCGTTCACCGTGGCCTCGGGATTGCCGTAGGCGGCCTTGTACTCCGGCCAGACATCGGCGGTGATGTGATACGCCGTGCCGTTGGAGATCGCGTAGATGTCCTTACCGACGTTGACGATGGGGCCGTCCGGGTACTTGATGCCCTGCGTCGACCCGAACCAGTCGGTGAAGTAGTTGTAGAAGTTGCGATTGCCGTAGGCGGAGCATCCGTCGCCGGTGCCGTATCCGGCACGGAGCGCAGCCGCGTTCGGCTGGTAGGGCGTGTAGTAGTAGAGCGCCGACGTCGCCTTGTTCGCGACGTACACCGGAGAGGATCCGCAGTTGGCGTTGGGGTTGTAGAGGATGTTCCAGGTCTTGCCCGGGGCGTACCACTGGAACCAGCGCCCCTCCATGTAGATCTGCATCTGACGCGCGGCGCCGTAGATCTGGTGGAAGAAGCCGATGTAGTTGGGGTCGCACGGAGCGGTGTCGGGGCAGCCCTGGCCCAGCGCGATGTTGTATCGCCATGCGCTCGGCCACGTGTGGGTGATGAGGCCCTGCTCCTTCTGGAGCATGACGATCAGAACCTGCGGGTTGATGTTGCACGCCTGCGAGACGCGATAGATGATCCGCGCCGCCGACTCGTTCGCAGCTCCCGAGTACCCGCTGCAGTACTGATCAGCCGGGCGCGTGACCGACGTGATCTTGAAGTCCTTGAGGCACACGATCGGCTTGCCGTTCTCGTCGGTGCCGCCCAGGCATCTCGACACCTTGCTGTTGAAGAACGCCTGGATCTGCGCCTCGGTCATCGTGCTCTTATTGGTGAACACGGCGTCGCTGATGATGTTTCCCGGATTGAAGCCCACGAGCGTGGACTTGACGATGCCGGATGCCGCAGGGTCTCCCACGATCTGTGAGACGGCGTTCGACACCGTCGTCGCCGCGGGGGCCGCGACAGGGGCAGCCGCGGATGCCGCACCGGCCGGGAGCACGGTTCCGGCGACAACAACGGTGACAGCGAGGAAACAAGTGAGGAGACGGGTGATCTTCCGGTTGTTTCGCGAGCGTGGGGCACGTCGAGACATGTGACCAGTGTGACGGAAGTCACGTGATGATGCCACTGTTACGGAATATCGGCTACCGCGTGTCGGCGTGTCCCTCCGATCCGAAGGCACCTCCCAGGCGCGGCCCCACCGTCACAGATCCGCGTGCAGACCCCACACGCGCTCGGCCGATCCGGCCCACGAGAACGCCCGCGAGCGGTCCGCCGCGAGCACCGAGAGTCGCGCTCCTTCGCCCCCGGTCGCGGTCTCGACCGCTTCGGCCAGGTCACCCGGGTCGACGAGCAGCCCGCCGTCGGCGAGCACGTCCCGGTGCGTTCCCGAGTCGACGCCCACCACCGGTACACCGAGACGCATCGCCTCCACCGCACGCCAGGGCCAGGCGGCGGTCGGACTGCTCGCGACGTAGGCAGCGGCTCCGGCGAGCACGGCGGCGCGGTCGGACGTGTCGAGGGCACCCCGGACGTGCACGCGCGACTCGGCCAGTCCCGCGGAGGACGCGATGTCGGAGTAGCGGGGCTCCGTCCCCTCCGCCGCATCCAGCACCACGGCGTGCGCCCCGGCCGCCAGCGCGCCGCGGAATCCGTCGGAGACCGAGTCCCAGGTGCCGTGCACGACGACGTAACGTTCGGGCAGGGAGAGCCCGCCGCGCCGCTCGGCGGCGTCGAACGGCGGAACGAAGCCTTCGGGCGCCGCCCCCGCGATCACGCGCACACGATCTCCGACACGGGCGATCTCCTGGATCCGTTGCGCGATCGTGTGCGTCGGCACGACGACCGCATCCGCATGTTTCGCGGCTCGGCGCAGCATCGCCTTCTGCCACGCGACCGCGGCGCGGGACAGGCTGTCCGGCGCGTCCCACGCCTCGAGACCCCAGACCGTCACGGTCGTCTGATCGTTGTCGTGGGTGCGGTCGTGCCGCACCAGCGGTGCCATCAGCGTCGGCGAATGGATCAGTCCTCCACCGGCGCCGGCGGCGATCCCGAGCTGCCACGACGCCGCCAGTTCCCGGCGGGCCAGTCCGAGGGTCCGCACCTCGGTGATGCCGGGGAGCGTCACCTCGCTGCCCGCGGCGACGATCGCTTCGACGTCGCACCCCGAGGGGGCTGTCGCGACGAGTCCGCGTGTGAGTTCGATCGCGGCGGCAGCGTGATCCGGGTCGACCACCTGCACGAGCTGATCCAGAACCACACGCAGTCGAGCACCCATGCGCTCAGAGTATCTCCGTCGACCGCTTCCGGCCCGGAGGACGCCGACGCGTCGCACGGACTGACAGCGTTCGCTCAGCATCCTCGCCCGCACCCCGCGTTCATGCTTGAATGCTCACGTGAGCGACGGGCGACTTCCACGACGGCGCCGATGGGTGGGGTGGACCGTCGGCATCGTCCTGACGCTCCTCGTCCTCGCCCTCGGCTGGGTGACGATTCGAGGGATCGGGGCGGTCGACAACCTGACGCACGTCGCCGAGCAGTCCTCGGATCTGAAAGCGGCGATCGCGGAGGGTGACCTCGACAGGGCCGCGGACGTGTCCGGCAGCATCGCCCGGCACGCGGCATCCGCGAACGACCTCACCTCCGACTTCGTGTGGCAGGGTTTCGCGGCCGTGCCGTTCGTCGGCCCCAACTTCCGCGCGGTGAGCGACATCGCCGCCATCGCCGACAGCGTAGGGACGGACGCGCTCACACCGCTGCTCGACGTCGCCGCCGAAGTCGATCTGGCGAGCCTCGGTCTCTCCGGAGGCGCGATCGACCTGGCCCCGTTCGCCACGATCCGAGAGCCGCTCGCGGAGGCCTCGAGCGTGCTCGAGGAGGCGCTCGCACGAGCGGAGGGCATCGATGCCGATGCCACGCTCCCTCCACTGGCGGATGCCGTGCGAGAAGTGCGTACCAACGTCACCGAGGCCGCGACCGTGGTCGGCACACTGAACGGCGCCGCGATCCTGCTCCCCACGATGCTCGGCGGCGAAGGCCCCCGCACCTACGTCCTCGCGATGCAGAACAACGCCGAACTCCGCTCGTCCGGCGGCATCATCGGGTCGATCGCCCTGTTGCGGGCCGAGAACGGCAGGATCTCCCTGGAGCGGCAAGCGTCCACTCTGGACTTCCCGCCGCTGACGGATCCGCTCCCCCTGAGCGACAGTACGATCGCCCTCTTCGAGGACGGCCCCGGCCGCTATCTGCAGAATCTGACGAGCATCCCGGACTTCGCCGAGGCCGGCCCCGCCATCGCCGCCCGCTGGGAGGGCGTGTTCGGTGGCCCGGTCGACGGGGTGATCGCGGTCGACACGGTCGTCGCGAAGCACCTGGTCGACGCGATCGGCGAGCTGAGCTTCGGTCCGTTCACCGCGACCTCGGAGAACGTGGTGAGCATTCTGCTCTCGGAGATCTACGCCGCGATCCCCGACCCGGTCGTCCAGGACCAGGTGTTCGCCCAGGCCGCGACCGGTCTCTTCGGCGCGGCACTCGCGGGCGGCGATCCCCGAGCGCTTCTGGGAGCGCTCGCGACATCGGCGGACGAGGGACGGGTCCGCATCTGGAGCGCGCACGAAGACGAGCAGAGCGTCCTCGCCGCCTCGACGGTCGGAGGCACGCTCCCGGTCGACACGGATGCCGGGACGCACGTCGGCGTCCTGATCAACGACACCACCGGCGGAAAGATGGACTTCTACGCGCACGCCACGGTCTCCACGGCGATCGGCAGCTGCGCGGGCACGCCGACGACGCAGGTGAGCGTGACGTGGACGAACGAGGCGCCGGCGGATGCCGCGACCGCTCTTCCCCCGTACGTCACGGGCGGTGGGAACTTCGGCGTCGACCCGGGCAGCACCCGCACTCTGCTCGCGATCTACGGCCCGGAGGGGGCGACGCTGTCGCGCGCCGATCGCGACGGCGAGGAGGAGCCCGTGCAGACCGCGCTCCTCGGGACGCGCTCGGTCGTGCAGCACGACGTCCTCCTGGCGCCGGGCGAGTCCACCACCGTCACCGTGCAATTCCAGGGAGACGGTGCAGGAGAGCGCATCGACTCGGTCGTGCAGACGCCCACGATCGATGCGCCGACGGCGACACGCGAAGAACTGCGCTGCACCTCGTGACTTTCTCCCCGGGATGGGGTACCGTCATCTCACTGGGGAATATCTGGGCTCTAAGAACCTGCCGTGGGGGCAGGGAGGGTCCACACAGTCGGATGCAGGGGTGTATCCGGGTGTGATTCCGCGTGAAATTCTGGGGAAACATCATGCTGAAGAAACTGGCTGCTATCAGCCTTGCCGCTGGCGTCATCATTCTCGCCGCGCCGACCGCCGCCTCCGCGGCGCCGTCCGACTCCTATGCCGACAAGCCGAGTGTGACGGTCAACGACCCGATCATCGACATCTGCGACGTCTCGACGATCGTCTTCGGGGCCGGATCGTTCCAGCCCTCCGAGGTCGTCGGCGTCTCCGTCTCCGGCCTCCGCGCCGAAGAGTCCGAGATCTCGGGCAACACCGCCGCTGCCGACGGTAGCCTCACGGTCTCGTTCCGCCCGCCGTCCGGCGGCTCCGGCGCGTATGCGATCACGTTCACGGGCGCGGGTGCCAATGCCGCGGCTCGAGCGGCATCGGTCGCCGGCATCGGCCAGTACACCGCCGTCATCACGGTCAGCGGCACGTCGAGCTGTGCCCACGACCCGAGCATCGCGGCTGCAGGCACCGAACTGCCGCTCTCGGGTGACGGTTCCATCGAACTCGCGCTCACCGGTGGAAGCATCTCGCCCTGGGTGATCGGCGGCGGTGCTGCGGCACTCGCGGTCGGCGGTGGCCTCGTGGTCATCGGAGCCGCCCGCCGCAAGCGCGCCTAGATCTGATCGCCGCCTCGTGCGGCGGTCGACTGGACGACGGTGATCCCTCCCCCTCCGATCACCGTCGTCTGGCGAATCCGGTGATACACCGGAAGCCCACGGCCTCCTCCACACTCTCCCGAGGAGGCCGTGGGCACATTCATGCCCGGGGCCGAACTTCCGCCGTCACCCTCCGCGTCAGGGAGCGGGAGTCGGCGTCGGCGTCGGCGGGTGAAGCGCCTGCTGGATCATCTCGTGGATGTAGGCGTAGTCCGGCTGGAACTCGTCGACACCCTGCTCCGGGGTGAGCTCGATCGTGTTCACCGGAAGCTCCTTGGCCTTCATCATCAGGTCGAAGAACTCCGGCAGCTTGTCCTGCGGAAGGTCCGTGCTGATCAGCGCCGTACCGGCCGCCGCCACCTCATTGAACCGGGTCAAGACGGTCTGTGGGGTGAACTGCGCGAGGATCGCCGCCTGCAGCTCACGCTGTCGCTTCATACGATCCCAGTCGCTGGTCGTGTACCGGGACCGCGCGTACCACTGCGCCGTGTCGCCGTCCATGTGCTGCGCGCCGGGCTCGATCCAGCCGATCGCCCACTCGTTCACGTCCGTCCCGTGCCACCCCTCGGGCGGTCCGCCCTTCGGCAGACGCTCCGTCACGGTGATGTCGACACCGCCGAGTGCGTCGACCAGATCGGCGAAGCCGTGCATGTCGACGAAGACGTAATAGGGGATCTTGATCCCCAGCACACCCTCCGCGGCATCCTTCGTCGCTTCGATGCCGGGCTCGGATCCCTGAGCCTGCGCATTCGGGTACAGACCCGTGCCGTTGTCATCGCGGCACACCTCGGCGGCGTTGCGGACGTGGTTCATCCATCCGTTCCACCCGCAGCTGGACGAACCGTGACCCTCGAATCCGTTCGGGTAGAGCTCCTGCATCGGGCTGCCCTCGCTGAACGGTGCATTCGGCAGCTCGCGCGGGATTCCGGTGATCGTCACCGCTCCGGTGTCGGCATTGACCGAGACCACCGAGATGCTGTCGAAGCGCATGGAGTCGCGGCCGTCACCGCTGTCGGCGCCGAGCAGCAGGATGTTGTAGTAGCCGTCGTCGGGCGGGAGGCTCGGTCCGCTCTGCCCGAAGATCGAGCTGATCGTGTTGCGGGTCGATCCCACGACCGTTGCCGCATAGGCCGCTCCCCCGCCGACGAGCCCCAGCAGGATCAGTGCGACGACCGGGATCGCGAACCGGGATGCCGTCGGCACCTTCACCAATCGCACCATGCGGAGCACGTCGAAGGTGAGCACGGCCCAGAGCACCACGTACACGACGAGGAGGATCTGCACGAGCGTGAGAATGAGAGCGGAGAACCATCCCGCGCCCACGGTCAGCCACAGCAGCACGGGGCGCGCGAAGAGCGCCAAACCCGCCGCGACGATCACGAGGAGCCAGGCGAGCAGGGTCGCCCGCAGACCGATGCGTCCCAGTCGACGGTTGCCCGCGACGATCTGAGCGGAACCGGGGATCAGCACGTTCAGCGCGACCAGCCACCAGCCGCGCTTCGCCATCGCCCCCTCGTCGGTGGAGTCCGGGTGCCGCATGGGCCGGGTCTCGATCAGCGGCCGCCCACCCGCCCGCGGTGGCGCGAGGGTCACAGGGAGTCCTTCAGCCGTTCGTTCTTGGCCTCGACCTGGGCCTCGAGCTCGCGGGCGTAGTCCTCGACGCGGTCGGCGAGAGCCTCATAAGCGGTCCCGAGGATCCGAGCGGCGAGCAGACCGGCGTTGCGCGCTCCCCCGATCGATACCGTGGCGACGGGGATGCCTGCGGGCATCTGCACGATCGACAGCAGCGAATCCATTCCGTCGAGGTAGGCGAGCGGCACGGGCACACCGACCACGGGCAACGGCGTCATCGAGGCGAGCATGCCCGGCAGATGGGCCGCGCCGCCGGCGCCGGCGATGATGACACGGATGCCACGGGCACGAGCCTCGCGGGCGTAGCTCATCAGCTTGTCCGGCGTGCGGTGCGCCGACACCACCTCGACCTCGTGCGCGATGCCGAAGTCGGTGAGCGCCTGGGACGCGTCGCTCATGACGCGCCAATCGGAGTCGGATCCCATGACGACGCCGACCAGGGGCGCGGCGGAGGAGTGCAGTGGCTCGGTCACCAGAACAGGCTACGGTCTGGTGCTGGAGATTGCCCCCACGGCACGCGGCCGAGCGGCACCCTCGTCCGGCGAATCAGGCGAAATGCGCGGCCGCGGCGCGCGCGACGTAGACCGCGTCGTCGAGATCGCTCGACGACACGTTCACGTGGCCGACCTTGCGCCCGGGCCGCGGATCCTTGCCATAGGTGTGGATCTTCGCCTCGGGGTGGGCGACCATCGCGCTCGCGAAGCGCTCCCCGAGCCCTCCCTCGGCGGGACCGCCGAGGATGTTCACCATGACCGACCACGGTGCGCGCGGGGCGGTGCTGCCGAGGGGGAGGTCGGCCACGGCGCGCAGATGCTGCTCGAACTGTCCGGTGACGGCGCCGTCCTGGCTCCAATGACCGCTGTTGTGGGGGCGCATGGCCAGCTCGTTCACGAGGATGCGCTCGTCGTCGGTCTCGAACAGCTCGACCGCGAGCATCCCCGTCACACCGAGGCCCTCGGCGATGCGGACGCCGATGCTCTCGGCCACCTCGACGAGGCGCTCGGCGGCCGCCGGTGCCGGCGCGATCACCTCGGCGCAGACGCCATCGCGCTGCACGGTCTCGACGACCGGATAGGCCGCGATCTCACCGCTCGGGCGGCGCGCCACCTGCTGCGCGAGTTCGCGCACGAAGGGCACCAGCTCCTCGACCAGCAGAGCTTCGCCCGCGGGCACGGCGGCGAACCAGTCGCGGGCGTCGCTCGCGGCACGGACGACGCGCACACCCTTGCCGTCGTACCCGCCGCGCGGCGTCTTGACGACGCCCTGGCCGTCGTGGGCGTCGAGGAAGGACTGCAGCTCCTGCTCGGAGGCGACCGCGGCCCAGTCGGGCTGGGGCACTCCGAGGTCCGCCAGGCGCGCGCGCATGACCAGCTTGTCCTGGGCGAACTGGAGGGCGTCGGGGCCCGGGTGCACGGCCACTCCATCGGCGACGAGGGCGCGCAGGATGTCCTGCGGCACGTGCTCGTGGTCGAAGGTGACGACGTCGACGTCGGCGACGAAGGCGCGCACGGTCTCGAGATCGTGATAATCGCCGACGGCGGTCGCGGCGAGCTGGGCCGACATCCCCTCGCCCTCGGCGAGCACTCGGAGATCGAGCCCCAGTTCGACCGCTGGAGCGATCATCATCCGAGCCAGCTGTCCGCCGCCGATCACGCCCACACGCAAAGCCATGTGCCGTCTCCCTTTCGTCTCGACCATTCTCGCGCATCGTCATCGATGCGGATGACATCTCGAGACCTCGGGCGCACGGTAGTGCGGGCGCGCGTCACGCGGATGCGAAGCCCTCGGTGCCGGTCTGGGCGTCGCGGTGGGCGAGGATCTGACTGACCTCGATCTGATCGGCCAGGGTCTCGTGCACGAGAGTGACGTTCGGCACGTTGACCAATCGCAGCGGAGCGTCGACACCGTTGGAGAGCGTGATCGTCCCCGTGCCCCACATCCGCTGCAGCGGTCCGCGGCGCACTCCGATCGTGTACCCGCGGGCGTGCGACATCTCGCGGCGGTTGCGCGCGCCCACACCGCCGTGGACGATCACCCGCCGGGTCGTCACCGTCGTCGAACGTGCGAGCCACACCGTGAACGGAATCACGACGAGCAGCAGCACCACGCCGCCGGCGGCGGACAGCAGCATCCAGTTCTCGAACGGCGCCGGAAGGTTGTCGTAGAAGTAGGCGGTCGCCCCGAAGGTGGCCACCAGCACGAGCGCGGACCAGAAGAGGCGACGGGCGTGACCGCGGAAGCGTGCGATCAGACGCTCCTCAGACGGCGCACCGGGCGGCGGCATCATCGGCCGACCGCTGAGCGTCACAGGCTGCGTCACCCCACCATTGTGCCCGTGATCTCCGACATCGACGCGCGGGCGGGCGGCGTGTCAGTCCGCGAGAGGGCGCACGTGCACGACGTCACCGGCGGAGATCGGATGATCCACCCCGCCGTGACGCACCACGAGACGCCCCTCGTCGTCGAGCTCGCGCGCGATGCCGTCGAGCGTCCGCTCCCCCGGCAACGACACCCGCACGGTGCGACCGAGGGTCGTGATGCGCTCCGTCGCCACATCGTGCAGGCCGCTGGAGACCGCGTCGTCGGCCTCGGCGAGAGCCGCGAGGTGCGCGTCGAATCCCCGGAGGTAGTCGGCGAGCAGCCGATCCTCATCGGCGGCGGCCCCCTCCACGGCGAACGATGTCGCGGTGGGCACGGGCAGCTGTTCCGCCGTCATGGCCGTGTTGACGCCGGCGCCGACGATGATCGCATCCGACGTCGCCTCGGCGAGGATGCCGCAGATCTTCCGCTCGTCGACGAGCACGTCGTTCGGCCATTTCACGCCCACCGCACGCGCGGGCAGCTGTGCGGCGACGGCATCCGCCATCGCGATCCCCGCGATCAGAGGGATCCAACCGCGGAGCGCCGGTTCCACCGAGACGCGCACGACGACCGAGATCGCCAGCGCCGCCCCGTCGGGAGCCGTCCAGACGCGATCCAGCCGTCCGCGACCGGCGGTCTGGTTCCGTGTGATCAGGGTCGACAGGTGCGGCCAGCCGAGCGGATCCTCGGCGAGCAACCGCAGATCGGCGTTCGTGGATGCCGACGCCGGCACGTACTCGATCCGGGGGGCGACGTCTCGCGCGAGCGGGAGATCCATGGTCAGATCTCCTCCTCGTCGCCCTCTTCGTCATCGTCGTCGAGATCCGGCCGCACGGCACCCATCTCGTGCGCCTCCCAGTCGTCCCACTTGGCCATGAGCTGTTCGATGCCCGCGTGGAACTTGGCCGTCGCGGCGCCCGGAGTCGTGTCACCGAAGTAGTGCTGCACCCACATGCGCAGACGCGCGATCGCCGCATCGTCGGCGCGGACCCGCTCGACCTCCGACACGATGTCGGCGGCGGCATCCGCGGTCAGCCACTCGCAGTCCGAGAGGTAGCCCGTGGTGTCGATCGAGGCGCGCTCGTCGACCGGACGCGTGATCATCAGGGGCTTGCCCGAGGCCAGACGGTCGTAGACCATCGCAGAGATGTCGACGACCGCGACATCGGCGGCCGACAGCTGCCACCCGAGCTCGGGGCCGTCGTCGTACACGTGCTGAGCGCGCGGGTCGGTGGCGTTCGCCGCGGCGATCGCGGCGATGATCCGACGGTGCGCCGCCCCGTACTCGTGGTCGACGACACCGCTGCGCGGGTGCGGCCGGTAGATGACGCGGTGCGATCCGGTCGCCAGGAGTGCCGACACCAGCCGCTCTCCGTGCGTGGCGATCGACCCGTAGTGCGCGCTCGGTCGGTCGCCCTCCCAGGTCGGCGCATAGAGCACCACGGTGCGGTCGTCCGGCGTGAAGGGGAGCTCACCCGAATAGTGATCGGCCTGCGGACGGCCGATCTCGATGGTGCGCCGATCGACGTCGTAGGCCCAGAGAGTGCGCGAGAGACGGTCACGCGCCGCCTGACCCGCCACCATCGCGTAGTCGTACGCCTTGTACTGGTTGGTGGTCATGTACATCTTGTCGGACTCGCCGTGGTTGATGAACACGTGCCACCGGCGTCCGTACCGGAACATCTGGAAGTTGCGGGTGTTCTGGTTGACGTACAGCACGATGCGGATGTCGTGCTGCGCGACGAACTTCTCGAGATTGCGCACGGTCGGCACGAACGCGACCGGAGGGGCGTCCTCGGCGAGCAGCTTCTCGGCGCCCGTCGCCTGCCGCGCGAGCACGACGACCGGCCAGCGCTTCGACAGCTCGGCGAGCGGCCGGTACCACTGCCGCATCTGGTACATGTTCACCGCACCGTCGGCGAAGTAGACGGCGATCTTGAAGTGCCCTTCGGGGAACTGCTCACTGACCGCGAGGCTGCGGCGCACGCGCTGCACGGCCGTCCTCGACGCGACCGCCCGCTTCAGCAGACGGTACGCCTTCTTCGCGTCGGAGATCGCACCCATCCCTCCAGGATACCGAGCCGGGAGCGGGGCCGAGATCTCGATCAGCGAACGTCCGACGCCCCATGACATGATCGACGGATGCAGCATGACGATTCGCACGCGCCGCCCGTCGGGGTCTCCTTCGTCATGCCCGTGCTGAACGAACGCGGGTATCTGGAGCACGCTGTGCAGTCCGTCCTCGCCCAGGATCTCGACGTTCCCGTCGAGCTGATCCTCGCCCTCGGGCCCTCGACCGACGGAACGACCGAGATCGCGAACCGACTGGCCGCCGACGACGAGCGCATCCGCCTCGTCGACAACCCCGCCGCGCACATCCCGGTGGGCCTGAACGCGGCGATCCGCGCGGGCCGGTACTCGACCGTGATCCGCGTCGACGCGCACTCGGAGCTCTCCCCCGGCTACGCCGCTCGTGCCATGCAGACCCTCGAGCGCACGGGCGCGTCCAACGTCGGCGGCGTGATGCACGCCGAGGGCCGCGCACCGTTCCAGAAGGCCGTCGCACGCCTCTACAACTCCCCCGTCGGCCTCGGAGGCGGCGCCTACCACGGCGGCGCGCACGAGGGGGAAGCAGAATCCGCGTACCTCGGCGTGATGCGCCGCGAGGTCCTCGACGAGGTCGGTCTCTTCGACGAGACGATCCGACGCGGCGAGGACTGGGAGCTCAACCTCCGCATCCGCCAGGCCGGTCATCGAGTGTGGTTCGACCCCACCCTCGCCGTCACGTACTGGCCCCGCGAGAGCTGGGTGCGCCTGGCGCGCCAGTTCCGCGCGACCGGCGCCTGGCGCGGAGAGCTCGTGCGGCGATTCGGGCGGCGCAACGGCATCCGCTTCTTCGCCCCGCCGGTTCTGGTGCTGCTCACGATCGTCGCGGTGATCGTCGGCATCCTGCAGCTCACCGGGGTGCTCAGCGGCCTCGCCTCACTCATCGCCTCGATCGTCTACGCCCCGCTCGCGGCCTACGCGCTGCTCGTCGTCGCCGTCGCCGCCGCACCGGGCGGTGGCGGCATCCGACAGCGGTTGTGGACGTTGCTCGTGCTGCCGACCATGCACCTGGCCTGGGGCTGGGGTTTCCTGGGCGGCGTTCTGCGTGGAGCCGGCGACACCGTCGATGCCTCCCGCCTGGGCACCCGCAACACTCCGCTGCCCTGACCTGCCCCGGCCATGGCGGGCCGAGGACCTGCGGCCGCGGGTCAGGCCGTCAGGAAGCCCTGGTCGAGGATGCGGTCGACGACGCGCTCGGCCGCTCGCCCGTCATCGCGAGCGTTGAACTGACGCCGCCATGCGTCGTAGCGCTCGGCGTACACCTGCTCGTGGTCGGGCGCGGCGAGCGCGCGCACGAGCTCGTCCTGACTCCCCACGAGCGGCCCGGGAGCCCGGGCGCCGAGATCGAAGTAGAACCCGCGCAGGGTTCCGCGGTAGTGCTCGATGTCGGGCACGAGGAAGTACATCGGCTTGCCGGTGACACTGAAATCGAACATCACCGAGGAGTAGTCGGTGATGAGGGCGTCAGCCGCCAGCAGCAGCTGGGCCGTCTCGGGATAGCCGGTCACATCGATCACGCGCGCGCCGGCGTGGTCGCGTCCGGAATCCAGCGTGCGGGAGTGCCCGCGCACGAGCACGACCGCATCGGTCTGCTCGGCCAACCGCTCGGCGTCGACGAAGTCGACCATCTCGGTGCGGTCGTCGCGCCACGTCGGCGCGTACAGCAGCACGCGCTCCTCGGCTCCGATGCCGAGCGCTGCGCGGATCACGGCCGGATCGGTGGTCGTGAGCGCGTCGTTGCGAGGGTATCCCTCGACCCAGATCGGACGCCCGAAGAACGCATACGCCTTCTTGAGGATGCGCTCGGCGTAGGTGTTCTGCGCGAGCAGCACGTCCCAGCGCCGTGATTCCTTGACGACGGCCGCCATCCGTCGCGGGTCGAATCCCGGACGATGCAGCGCGAGCCGCTTGAGCGGAGTCCCGTGCCAGGTCTGCAGCACCTTCTGGCCGGGCTTGCGGGCGAATCTCCGGCGCAGCCAGTCGTTCACGACGAGCAGGCGCGCCGCTCCCCGAGCGTGCCACCACTCGGGGCTTCCCTCGACCACGGCGATCGCCCCCTCCGGCACGGGGACCGAGAAGTCCACCACGCTCCAGTAGCGACGGACGTCGGGGGCGCGCTTCGCGATCTCGCGGTCGATCGCCTGCGGATTGCACCCGACGCTCCGGCCGTAGAAGCTCTCGAAGAACACCGCATTCTCCGTGCCGCCCGCCTGGGCGACGTAGCGCTCCTCGAGCGTCGCCTGCCCCTCGGCGGTCTCGTAGATGGGATCGATCGGCGCCGCGATGCGCACGGTGTCGCCGGTGACCTCGACGCGGAGCCCGGGCAGCAGCACCGGAGCGACGTCGATGTCGTCGAACGCGGTGTCGGCAACCGTCAAGCGATACTCGCCGGCGGGAAGCGGGAGTGCGGGGCCACCCCACCGGGCGGCCTGCAGCGCGAACACCGCCTTCCAGCTCTTCCCCCCACCCGACAGCCGGGCGTCGACCCGCGCACGCGGGCCGACCAGCTCGGCGTGCGCCGGGCGCGGTCCGGTTCCTGCGATGACCAGCGTCTGCGCCGACTCATCGATCCGGGCCGTTGTCATACTGCTCCCTTCGGTGCGCGGATTCCCCGCGCGCGGATCGCACCATAGACCCGCTCGGTGTTTCGGCCGTCGCGGAAGGCGTGCATCTCCGCGCTGAGCGTAGCGGAACGGGCGGCCCGCTCGGTGAACGCCGCCTCGTCGGACAGCAGCCCCTCGAGCTGCTCCAGCACATCCGGCCAGGAGGACGCGGCATCCGCACCCGCGACGTCGCGGAAGCGACCGTAGAAGCCGCGTGAGTGCGCGTACTCCTCCGCGTCGGGCGCGAGGAAGAGGACGGGCATCGCCAGGAGTCCGACGTCGTAGGCGAGAGACGAATAGTCGGTGATCAGCACGTCGACGGCAGGCAGCACCGGGGTCACGTCCGCGAGCACGGAGGAGCCGAGCATCCGCACCCGACGGCTCGGCAGAGGCGGGACGTACCCTCCTTCGCCGAGCGGATGCGATCGGATGATCAGGGTCGCATCGCGCTCTTCGAGCACTCGGACGATCCGCACCCAGTCGTCGGCCGAGGGGACGGCGGGGTCGGCCGCACCGTCGCGCCAGGTGGGCGCGTACAGCACCACGCGAGACGCTTCGGCCAGGCCTTCGAGCGCCGTGCGCAGTCGGGCGGATGCTCGTGCGCGACGCTCCTCCGGCGATCCCTCCGAGAGCACATCCACACGCGGCTCCCCGGTGACGACGACGCGGTCGCTCGGCAGCCCGAACGCCGACTCCAGGCGCCCGCGCGAGCGATCGGAGGCGGCCGGGAGCACGCGGATCCTCTGCGCGGCGGCCCGGTACAGGATCGCGATGGCCCGCCGCAGGATCGCGGACCCCGGGACGTTCGGAACCTGGGTCGTCGCCGGCGAGTCGAGTCCGATGCGCTTGAGGGGGATGCCGTGCCAGAGCTGGACGATGAACCCGCCCCCGTCGGCGTACCGGTTGATGTCGCCGAGACCGTGCGTGACGACGAGGACCCCGGCGCGTGCGGTCGCCCACCAGCCACGGATGCTCGATCGTCGGAGCGTGCGGATGCCGAGCGTCGCCGCCTCGTCGTCCTCCCGCTGCGATCGGGTCAGCCAGACCGCCTCGTGGCCCTGCGCGGTCGCGTAACGGTGGAGGGCGAGCGCGCCGTCACCGATCCCGGCACCGCATCCGAACACCCAACGATCGCCGCGCGGTACGACGAGCGTGCCGAGGCGCCCTGCGAGGGAGAGCGGGATCCTCAGCAGCTTGGCCGCATTGCCGGACCCGAAAGAGAAGGACGCCACCCCGCGAGCCTATCGCGGAGGTGGCGTCCTTCTCGGGGCGGTGGGATCAGCCGGCGAGTTCGCCGAGCGTCACCTCGATCTGGTACTCCTTGCCGCCGCGGATGTAGGTCACTTTCGCGTCGCTGCCCCCGGCAGCGGCGCGCACCTGGGCCGTGAGGTCGCTGGCGCTGGTGATCGGCACGCCGTTGAAGGCGGTGACGATGTCGTCGGCCTTGAGGCCGCCGGCCGCCGCCGCTCCTCCACTGGTCACGTCGGCGATGTACGCCCCTGCGACATCCGCGCCCTGCACGGAGGCCGCATCCTGCACCGACGCCCCGAGCAGGCCGTGCGTGGCCGCACCGTCGGCGATGATCTCTTCGGAGACGCGCTGGGCGATGTTCGACGGGATCGAGAAGCCGAGGCCGATCGACCCGGATTCCTCCGACGATCCGGAGCTGGCGATCGCGACGTTGATGCCGATCAGTTCGCCCTTGCTGTTGACGAGGGCACCGCCGGAGTTTCCGTGGTTGATCGCGGCGTCGGTCTGGATCACGGCGATCGAGATCGACTCCGACGTCTGCTGCTGGCCGTTGCCGGGCAGATCGAACTGGAACGGACCCTGCTGGCCGTCCTGCTGACCGTCCTCGGGCGCCTGTTCCTGCGGGGCGTCCTCGCTCGACGAATCCGGCAGAGCGGAGGACGCGATCTGGATGCTGCGGTTCAGCGCGCTGACGATGCCGGTGGTGACCGAGTTCGACAGTCCGAGCGGCGCGCCGAGTGCCACGGCCGTGTCGCCGACGTTCAGCTCGGACGAGTCCGCGAACTCGATGGGCGTGAGATCGGTGGCATCGGTGAGCTTGATGACCGCGAGGTCGTAGATGGGGTCGGTGCCCACGACGGTCGCCGAGTAGATGCGACCGTCGGAGGTCGTCACACGGATCGTGGGGTCGGCGACGGCACCGCCGAGCGTCACCACATGCGTGTTAGTGAGCACGTAGCCGTCGTCGCTGATGATGACTCCGGAGCCGCTGCCGGCCTCGCTGGTGCCGGCGACCTCGATCGTGACCACCGACGGCAGCGCCTTCGTGGCGACGGCCGTGGTCTCGTTCACGGAGCCGGGGTTGTTGACGGTGACCGTCTGCGGCCCCTCCGCGACACCGCTCGAGGGCGTGGTGCCGACGGCGTTCCAGATCGCGCCGCCGCCGAAGCCCGCGACGCCTCCGACGAGTGCGGCGGCGACCACGATGGCCGCGAGGCGCACGCCGCCGCGCGGCTTGGCCTCCTTGGTCTTCACGTGCGGATCGGCCGGTGCGTCACCGAGGCCGAGCGGCGCGGTTCCGCCCAGGGGAACCGTGGGCTGGGTGTGGGCGGCGCCGGAGTGGAGACCGAACGCGGCTCCCGGCGACGTGGCCGTCGAGCCAGCGAACTGCTGCGCGGTGGCCGGAGCGATCACGGGCGCGGGGGCGGCGGGAGCGGGCGACGCGAACGTCGAGGGCACCTGGTGTCCCGCGGCCGGCTGCGGCGCGGGAGCGGACTCTGCGGCCACGGGGGCGGCGGGCTCCGCGGCCGGCGCGGCGGGGATGTCAGCGGCGGCCTGCGGCGCCGAACGGTCGGCGACCTCTGCTGCCTCGGTGGACGGCACGTCGGGTGCCGAGTGGTCGGGGGTGTTGTCTTCGTTCATGGTGTGTACTCCTTCAACAACGCCCCTTCAGAGTGCTCTCCGAGTCTGTGCGTTTCATATGGCGAAGGTGAGTTTCCCTTATGGCCATAGCCTGTTCTTCATGAGTGTCATCACCGGTGCATGGCGGCGCACAGCGGCGGGCGCGGGCCTGCTCTCGCCCGACGGGGCCGTCGCGCCCACCATCTTCGCAGAGATGTCGGCCCTCGCGGCCTCGACGGGAGCGATCAATCTCGGGCAGGGATTCCCCGACGAGGACGGCCCGGCGGAGGTTCTCGAAGCCGCCAGGCGGGCGATCGCCGATGGGGTGAACCAGTACCCGCCCGGTCGGGGCACCGCCGATCTCCGACTCGCCATCGCCGAGCACCAGAAGCGGTTCTACGGCCTCGACGTCGATCCGGACACCGAGGTGCTCGTCACGGTCGGAGCGACCGAGGCTCTCACGGCGACGCTCCTCGCCCTGATCGACGGTCCGGAGGACGAGGTCGTCGTCTTCGAGCCGTACTACGACTCCTACGCGGCCGCGGTCTCTCTCGCCGGAGGCACGCTGCGCACCGTGCCGCTGCGCGTGCCGGACTTCCAGCCGGACCTCGACCGGTTGGCGGATGCCGTCACCGACCGTACGCGGATCATCCTCGTGAACGATCCGCACAACCCGACCGGCACGGTGTTCGGCGCCGACGTGCTCACCGAGATCGTTCGCCTCGCCGAGCGGCATGACGCGCTCATCGTGACGGACGAGGTCTACGAGCACCTGGCGTTCCGCGCCCGGCACATCCCGGTCGCAACACTGCCCGGCGCTGCGGAGCGCACGCTGACGATCTCCTCGGCGGGCAAGACCTTCTCGGCCACCGGGTGGAAGGTCGGCTGGATCCACGGTCCCGCCGCACTGATCACCGCCGTGCTCACCGTGAAGCAGTTCCTCACCTACGTCGGGGCCGCCCCCTTCCAGCCCGCCGTCGCGGTCGGGCTCCGCCTGGGAGACGCCTTCTTCGCGGATGCCGCGGCGACGCTCGCCCACAAGCACGACGTGCTCGGTGCCGGACTGCAGGCCGCGGGTTTCACCGTCTTCGCCCCGCAGGGCGGGTACTTCACCCTCGCCGACGCCACGGCGGTCGGCGGCGCCGATGGTGCGGAGTTCTGCCGCACCCTGCCCGAGCGCTTCGGCGTCGGGGCGATTCCGCTGGCTGCTTTCCTGCCGCCGGCGCACCGCGCCGACCCGGAGTACGCGGGCATCGTGCGCTTCGCCGCCTGCAAGAAGGTGTCGGTCATCGACGAGGCCGTCTCGCGCCTGGCCCGTCTCAGGGGCTGACTCGCTCCCCAGCCTCCCGCGGGAACTGCGCTTTCAGCGCGGAACGACGGCGTACCGGCGCACCCGCAGCGACGGGTTCGTCTCGCGGACGCGGTCGACGACCGCCCGTTCGACGGGCGCCACCGCGATGCCCTCGGCGCTGCCGACACCGGCGAGCACCACTCCCTGCGGATCGACGATCTGCGAGTGGCCGACGCCGATCGGCGCGGGGTGGTCGGCGGAGACGACGTAGACCGTGTTCTCGATCGCCCGGGCGGCGAGCAGGGTGGTCCAGTGATGCTCCTTGAGCGGACCTCGCACCCACTCGGCGGGCACCACCAGCACGTCCGCCTCCGCGTCGACGAGGGTGCGGGCCACCTCGGGGAAGCGGAGGTCGTAGCAGGTCATCAGGCCGAAGCGCAGGCCTGCCAGGTCGAACGTCGCCGCCTCGCCCACCTCTCCCGGCTCGACCCAGTCCGACTCGGTCTGCCCGAACGCGTCGTAGAGGTGCTGCTTGCGGTAGACGGCCAGGATGCCGTCGCCCCGAACGGCGACCACCGTGTTCCGGACGCGACGGGTGTCGTCCGACTTCTCGACGAGTCCGGCGACGATCACGACGGCGTACTCCCCCGCCAGAGCGATCAGCGTCTGCACGAAGTCGCCCTCCAGCGTCTCCGCGTGTGCGGCGAGGGTCTCGTCCATCGGATTCACGAAGTAGCTCGAGTACTCGGGCAGAACGATCAGACGTGCGCCCCGCGCCGCGGCATCCGCCACGAATTCTGCGATGCGCTCGCGATTGCCCTCGCGGGAATCGGTGGGCGCGAACTGGCAGACGGCGACGGGGACGGCGGGGCTCACGGACATGCCCTCATCCTCCCGCATCGCCGCGGACTGCGCCTCGATTCGCGCACTCCCGATTCCCGTGTTAGGCTATTCCTTGTGCCGCGGGGTGGAGCAGTTCGGTAGCTCGCCGGGCTCATAACCCGGAGGTCGCAGGTTCAAATCCTGTCCCCGCAACGAGAATGCGACACAAGAAAGGCCCCTGATCAGGAGAAATCCCGGTCAGGGGCCTTTCGCTGTGCCCGGTGGATGCGTGGACCGACACGATCGCCGACAGCCGGGAACGACGAATGCCGCACCCCGAGGGATGCGGCATTCGTCAGTGCGGTCCGAGGATCACTCCCCCGAGGTGGACTCCATGTCGAGGAGCTTCTGCACGGCCTCGGTGAGACGCTTGTCGGCCTCGCCGAACTTCTCGAGGTCACCGGCCTTCAGAGCGGTGTCGCGGTCGAGAAGCGCCTGACGCGCGTCGGCCAGGGCTGCAGCCTGTTCGTCGGTCGGCGTCGTGGGCTCGGTCGGCTCGGTGGTCGGCACCTCACCCGTGTCGGGGTCGACCTCGGAAGGATCGACCGGTTCGACCTCGTCATCTCCTCCGGTGGCACCGGAATCACCGCCGAAGAGGGAATCGAGCGCCTCGGTCAGGGTGTTCTCGAACGCGACCCTGTCGCCGAAGGCGACGAGCACCTTCTGCAGACGCGGGAGCTGCGTGCCCTCGGACGACTGCACGTACACGGGCTGCACGTAGAGAAGACCGCCACCCACGGGGAGCGTCAGCAGGTTGCCGTAGATGACCTCCGACTCTCCCTGCTGCAGCAGGTTGAGCTGCGGGACGACCGCCGTGTCGGAGTTGTAGGTGTTCTGCACCTGACCGGGACCCGGCACCGTCGTGTCGTCGTTGATCTCGAGCATGCGCAGTTGGCCGTAGCCCTCCGCCTTCACACCCGCCTCGGCACCGGCATCCGAATCGACGGCCAGATAACCCATCAGCACGTCTCGGCTGCTGCCGGCACCCTGCGACGCCGGGATGAACGTCGAGAACATCGAGAACCGCGCGCTGTCCTGCCCCGGCATCTGCATGGTCAGGTAGTACGGCGGCTGCAGCATCGCGTCGCTGCGCGGGTCGTTCGGCGTCTGCCAGCGGTTGTCCTGCTGGGCGAAGGACCCGGCGGTGTCGATGTGGTAGATCCCGAGGATGTCGCGCTGCACCTTGAACAGATCGGTCGGGTAGCGGACGTGGCTCATGAGCTCGCCCGACATGTCGCTGATCGGCTTCACGGTCGACGGGTAGACCTTCTGCCAGGTCTTGAGGATCGGGTCCTCGGCGTCCCACGCGTAGAGCGTGACGGTGCCGTCGTAGGCATCGACGGTCGCCTTGACCGAGTTGCGGATGTAGTTGATCTCGTCGATCGCGAGGCTCGGTGCCCGCGTGTTCGAGTCGGTGATCGCGTCGGAGAGGCTCACGCTCGTCGCGTAGGGGTACGTCGAGCTCGTCGTGTAACCGTCGACGATCCAGACGATGCGGCCGTCGACCACGCTGGGGTACGGGTCGCTGTCGAGCTCGAGGTACGGAGCGACCTTGCCCACACGGGTCTTCGGGTCGCGGTCGTAGAGAATCTGCGAGTCCTCGTTCACCAGATTCGAGAAGAGGATCTGCTCGGACTGGAACTTGAGCGCGTAGAGGAGCTTCGTGAACGTGTCGCCGATGGCGGGGCCGCCCTCGCCGTTGAACGTCGTCTTCGTCTCGCTCGCGCCGTCCTTGCCGCGCGGGTAGTCGATCTCGACCGGGTCGGAGCCCTCCGGGGCTCCCACGATCGAGTACTCGGGCGAGTTCTCACCGAAGTAGACGCGGGGCTCGAAGTTCTCGCGGTCGGTCAGGAAGCCCGACGACGGGATGCCGCGCTCGAGGAAGACGGGCTCGCCGTCGCTCGTGCGCTGGTTGCCCGCGGCCGCAACGAGGCCGTAACCGTGCGTGTAGACGGCGACACGGTTGTTCCAGTTGTCGCCCTCGCCGAGCTTGGTGATGTCGAGGTCGCGGACGGCCACGACCGTGTCCTGCATCTCGCCGTCGATCTCGTAGCGGTCGACGTCGAGCGTCTCCTCGAACTGGTAGTACGCGCGGTACTGCTCGAGCTGCCGCACGGTGGGGCTGATGACCTTCGGGTCCATGATGCGGATCGAGGCCGTGGTGTCGGCATCCGCACGCAGCTGACCGGCTTCAGCATCCGTCTCGGCCTCGAAGGTGGTCGTCTCGAGGTTCGCGACCCCGTACGCCTCCTTCGTGCCGTCGATGTTCCGCTGGTAGTACTCGGCCTGGTAGGCATTCTGGTTCGGCTTCACCTGGAAGGTCGTGACGACCCACGGGTATCCGACACCCACGACCAGCGAGGCGACGATCAGCAGCGCCGTGGCGGCGAGCGGGAAGCGCCAGCGGCCGATCACGGCCGTGACGAAGAAGAGGATCGCGACGAGTGCGGCGATGATCGCCAGGATCGCGAGACCGGGGATCGTGGCATTGACGCCCGTGTACGCGGCACCGGTGATGCGGTCGTCGGGGGTGACCAGCGTCTTGTAGCGGTCGAGCCACAGGCTGACCGCCTGCACGAGGATGTAGAGACCGGCGATGACGGCGAGCTGGATGCGCGCCGCCTTCGAGATGCGCAGCTCTCCCTGACCGATGCGCACCGAGCCGTAGAGGTACGACACGAGCGCCGTGACCAGGAGCGAGAGCAGCAGCACGGCAGAGACGAACGCGAGCGCGATCGAGTAGAACGGCATCGCGAACATGTAGAAGCCGGTGTCGATGCCGAACTGCGGGTCGACGTCGCTCGTCGCGACGCCGTTGGCCCAGAGCCACACCGTCTTCCACTGCCCGGCGGCCGAGAAGCCGGCGAACAGACCGAAGAAGATCGGCATACCCCACATGGCGAGACGACGCAGGGGCTCGATGACCTCCTGGTAGCGGTCGAGCTGGGAGCTCAGGCGCACGTAGACCGGGCGCAGGCGGTAGGCCAGCTGGATCACGACGAACAGCGG
Source organism: Microbacterium galbinum (assembly GCF_023091225.1). Taxonomy (NCBI): domain Bacteria; kingdom Bacillati; phylum Actinomycetota; class Actinomycetes; order Micrococcales; family Microbacteriaceae; genus Microbacterium; species Microbacterium galbinum. Next base: position 973,661 of record NZ_JAHWXM010000001.1, read on the forward strand.
CACCGCCATCCCGAGGAAGCCGATGACGAACATCACCACGGTGGCGACCCACTGGGTCGTGAGCACACCGGTGAAGCCCACCTGATCGAACCAGAGGAATTCGGTGTAGAGCGACGCGAAGACGAAGAACACCGCGATCAATGCGGCGATGATCACCAGCGAGATGCCGAATATGCGTCGGGAGGTTCGAGGAGTGGCCGGGTTCGGAGCTGAGGTCGAGGTCACACCCCCATCCTAGGCACGCGTTACTGGGCTGCGGCTGTCATCCCGGTCACGGCGAGGTCACGACGCGGTGCAGGCGGGCAGCGCCGAGACGTCTCCGCCGTCGGCGATGACCTCGAGAGCATCGAGCGATTCCTCGAGCGTCGCGGTGCGGACGACCTGCAACCCGTCGGGCACGTGGCCCACGACCTCGTCGCAGTTCGATGCCGGAGCGAGGAAGAACTCGGCCCCCGCATCACGCGCGCCGTAGAGCTTCTGACGGATGCCGCCGATCGGGCCGACCGTGCCGTCGGCCTCGATCGTGCCGGTGCCGGCGACGTTCTCGCCACCGTTGAGCTCGCCCGGGGTGAGCTGGTCGATGATCCCGAGGGCGAACATCATCCCCGCGCTGGGGCCGCCGACGTTGTCGAGCTGGATCGTCACGTCGATCGGGAAGTCGTAGTCGGTGCGAAGGGTGATGCCGATCAGCCACATGGTCGTGTCGCCCTCGGTGTACTCCTGCGGAGTGATCGTGACGTCCTGCTCCTGGCCGTCTCGCAGGACCGTGAGGTCGATCTCCGCTCCCCCGATGTCCTGGATGCGCGAGCGCAGCTGCTTCGCCGACACCACGGGGTCGCCGTCGATCGCGGTGATCACGTCGTCGGGTTCGAGGATGCCCTCGGCCGGGGAATCCTCGACAGCCTCGACGACGACGACCTCGGCCCCTGTGTCGTAGCCGAGCTCTCCCAGCGCCGCGGCGGTCGCCTCGTGCTGCGAGTCGACCATCAGGGTCGCGTTGCGCTCATCGCGCTGCTCGGTGGTCACGCCCTCCGGGAACACGGAGTCGAGCGGTACGACGGCGCGGGAGGAGTCGGTCCACGCCAGCGCGAGTTCGAACCAGCTGGGGGTGCGCTCGCGGTTGCCGACGACCTGGACGGTGGTCAGATCGAGCGTGCCGCCGGTGTCGAACGTCTCGGCGCCCTCGATGCTGATGAGCGGCACCTTCTCCCCGTCCGCACCCGCGGCCGTGCCGAGGGTGTCGTAGACGGGGCCCGGCCGCTGGATGACGTAGGGGGTGGGGAGGAAGGTGAGGACGACCAGTGCCACGAGTGCGACGATCAACGCCCAGACGCCGAGTCCGAGCTTCACAGGCCGCGTTCGTTCCACAGCATCCTCCGTCGTTCGCGAGCGGCGTACAGGGATCTGCCCGCATCGGGTTCGCTCGCATGAACCTGTGACTAGCGTAGATGGCACGGCTATAGGCGTGCTGAGAGGGCGATCGACATGGCAGACAACGACCCGACACCCGAGGACTTCCAGGAGTTCCTGCGGCGGATGCTCGCAGGCCAGGGAGGCGACATCGACCCCGAGGCGCTGCGTGGTGCTTTCGAGGGCATGGACGGGCTGGCGCTCGACCCCGCGATGATGCAGACGATCATGTCGCAGTTGCAGGGCGCGTTCGGCGGCGACGCCTGGGAGAACGCGCTGCGCCAGGCGCTGCACATCGCGAACCGCGACGGACAGGGCATCACCGACGGCTCGCGCACCTCGCTCGTGGATGCGTTCGCCCTGGCGGGGCTCTGGCTCGGCGAGGCGACCACGATCTCCGACCTCGCCCAGGCGCCGGTCGCGATGACCCGCGGCGAATGGGTCGAGAAGACCCTCCCCGTGTGGAAGGAGATCGCCGGCCCCGTCTCGACCAGCATCGCCGATGCGCTCACCAGCGCACTCGACACGCAGGTCCCCGAGGAGATGCGCGACGTCGTGCAGGGCGCGGGCAGGCTCATGCGCGGGCTCGGCGGTTCGGTGTTCGCCGCGCAGTTCGGCCAGGTGCTCGGCAACCTCTCGCTCGAGGTGGTCTCGGGCGGAGACGTCGGCATCCCGGTGCTCCCCGCCGGCACCGCCGCGATCATCCCGCAGAACCTCTCCGCCTTCGGCGAGGGACTCGAGATCCCCGACGACCAGATCGCCCTCTACCTCGCGGCGCGCGAGCTCGCGTACGCCCGCCTGTACCGGCACGCCAAGTGGCTGCACCTGCACGTGATGGCCCAGATCACCGACTTCGCGCGCGGGGTGACGGTCGATGTGGATGCACTCGAAGACGTGGCGAGCCGACTCGATCCGTCCAATCCCGAGGAGCTGCGGGCCGCGATCGAGGGCGGTGCCCTGCTGCCGACGCAGACCGAGGCGCAGCGCGAGGCACTGACGCGGCTCGAGAACCTCATCGCGACGATCGACGGCTGGGTCGACGTCGTCACCACCCAGGCGACCTCGCGCCTCCCCGACGGTGCACGGCTCGCGGAGGCGGCACGTCGTCGGCGCGCGGTCGGCGGTCCCGCCGAGGACGCGCTCGGGGCTCTCGTCGGTCTGAAGCTGCGCCCGCGCCGCATGCGCGAGGCCGCCGCGATGTGGCAGCAGGTCACGGATGCCGTCGGTATCGCCGCCCGCGACGCGCTCTGGGACTACCCCGATCTGATGCCGACCGCCGACGACATCGACGACCCGACGGCCCTCGTCGCCCGCCTCCAGGCGACGGCGCGGGGCGAGCAGCCGGTCGCCGACGAGTTCGACGAGGCGCTGGCCCGCCTGCTCGACGGTGACGACTTCTCGGGCGACGCCGACGGAAAGCCGGACGGAGATTCGTCGGGCGGAGACGAGTCGGAAGACCGCCCCGAGGGCGACCGACCGGTCTGAGCCGCGACTGCTCCTCCCCATCGGAGAGGAGCAGTCGCGTTGTCCACGGATGTCTCTGCGGCATCCCATGGACGCCGTGGAATGTCCAGAATCGGTGGATGCCTCCGCTCACGCCGACGACACTCACCCGCCTCTCCCCCGCCCTTCCGCTGCTCTGGCGCGACGAGCGCACGCTGCAGCTCGGACTCGACGGCGATCTGCACATCGACGCCGAAGCGGCATGGGTGGAGCTGCTGCTGTCACGGATGGGTTCCGGCTTCCGCCGAGCCTCCTTCGACGTGATCGCGCACGGACTCGGGGCGCCGCGCGAGGAGGCGCGAGCGCTGCTCGCGCGGCTGGAACACCTCCTCATCGACGACCCGCCCGTGCCGCGCGCCGCCTGGGTCGAGCGACTCGGCGTGACCGATGCCCGCACCGAGCATCGCTTGCGGGAGAGCCTCGCCGACGAGGGCGTTCCGATCGGAGAGCACGGTTCTCGGTCCGGCGCGGCCGTGGTGCTCGTCGCCGGCAGCGCTGCGGCGATGCAACTGGCGACGTACCTCCGCGACGATGTGACGCACCTGCCCGTCGCCGTCGGTCGCGATCAGGTGACGATCGGCCCGATGGTCGTCCCCGGCATCACGCCGTGCCTCACGTGCCGCGATCTCCATGCTCGCGATCTCGACCCCGCCTGGCCCCGACTGCACACGCAGCTCGTCGCTCGCGACCCCGGGCGCGTTCGCGCCGTGCTCATCGCGGGCGCCGGAGCGATCGCCGCGCGCCTTCTCGCCGCCGCGCCCTCGGCGGAGAGCGAGATCATCCGGCTCAGCGCGGACGGGTCCCGCGACTCGCGAGCGGTGAGGTTTCACGGAGAATGCCTGTGCCGCGTCCCGTCGTCCCGATCTCTGCCAGGAACCGCGAGGGAGCCCGTTCGCCTCGTCCCGCCGAGCGCGACCACGACAGAGACAGAGTTCGCGCGGCTCGCGTGACGCCGACGTACGCGAGACGGCGCTCCTCGTCGATCGATTCGAAGCTCGTCGCATAGGAGATCGGCAATGCCCCCTCCGCCCATCCGGCGAGGTGGACGTGCAACCACTCCAGGCCTTTCGCGGCGTGCAGGGTCGAGAGCGTGACGGTGCGCATGGTCGGCTCGTGCTGATCCTTCGCCCGGGCCATGAGCGCATCGCCGAAGGAGCGCAAGGTGGCTTCGGGCCCGGCCTCCTCGGCGAGGCGGAGGATCGCGCGTCGCGCCTCCCAGCCGTCACGCTGGGCTCCGCCCGCCGCCGGCGGTTCATCGGTGAGTCCGAGCTCGCGCAGCACGCGCTGCACCGCAGGGACGAACCCCTGCTCCACCGGGGCGACGGCCGCAGCACGGATCGCGAGGATCGCCTGACGCACCTCGGGCATCGAGAAGAAACGGGTGCCGCCCAGCACCGTGGTCGGGATGCCCTCCGCGGCGAGCGCCTGCTGCAGCGCGGCCGATTGGGCATGGGCCCGGTAGAGCACCGCGATGTCTGCGGGAGAGATGCCCTCGGCGATCTGCGCCGAGATGGACGCGGCGATTCCCTCCGCCTCGTCGCGCTCGCTGTCGTACGCGGTGACGGTGGGCGGCTCGGTCGCGAACTGCTCGCGCGCGGGGGTGAGCTCCAGGGCGCCGGGGCGCCCCTTCATGAGCGCGTTCGCGGCGGAGAGGATGGGAGCCTGCGAGCGGTAGTTCGTCTCGAGCCGCACGACGGTCGCATCGGGATGGCGGCGCTCGAACTCGAGGAGGAAACGCTGCTCGGCGCCGGCGAAGGAGTAGATCGTCTGGCTGGCGTCGCCGACCACGCAGATGTCGTGCCTGTCACCGATCCAGAGCTCGAGCAGTCGGTTCTGCAGAGGCGAGACGTCCTGGAACTCGTCGACCGTGAAGTGGCGGTACTGCTCGTGCACCGATGCGGCGACTCGCGGTTCGGCCTCGAGCATCCCGGCGCACGCCAGGAGAACGTCTTCGAAATCGAGCTGGTTCCGCTCGTCCTTGAGCGCCTCGTATCCGCGCTGCAGTTCGGCGAGTTGCGTCGCATCGACGCCGGATACCGACCGTCCCAGGGTCGCGTGCTGCTCGATCGAGAGCATGGAGACCTTGCGCCATTCGATCTCCGACGCGATGTCCCGCAGGGTCGCGGTGCTGGGACGCAGGCGGATGGCGTCGGCGACCTGTCCCAGCATCCGCACCTTGTTGTCGATGATCGACGGGGCGGGCTGTCCGGCGAGCGTCGGCCAGAAGAAGTTGAGCTGCGCGAGAGCGGCGGCGTGGAACGTGCGGGCGGCGACGCCCTCGACCCCGAGCGCACGCAGGCGCCCACGCAGCTCCCCCGCGGCCTTCGCCGTGAACGTCACGGCCATCACCCGCGCGGGCGAGTACGCGCCGGTGTCGACTCCGTGCGCGATCCGGTGGGTGATCACGCGCGTCTTGCCGGTACCGGCCCCCGCCAGCACCGCGACGGGTCCGCGGAGGACCGATGCCGCCTGCCGCTGGCGCTCGTCGAGTGCGTCGAGAGCGCTCACGCGCCCGCCTCGAGCCAGTCCACGATGAGTGCGCGCGCGATCGATGCGTGTCCGGGCAGCCCGACGGGCCCCTCTCCCGCCAGGGACGACGTGATCTCCGCGCGGGTGAACCAGCGCACGTCGACGATCTCCTCGCCGTCGGCGCGGGCATCCGCCTCGTCGTCGACGACCGCGCGGAAGCCGACCATCAGAGAGCGCGGGAACGGCCAAGCCTGCGAAGACACGTAGCGCAGCGCGGAGAGACGCACCCCCGATTCCTCGGCGAGCTCACGATGAACGGTCGATTCGAGCGACTCGCCCGCCTCGACGAACCCCGCGAAGCACGAGTACATCCGACCGCCCCAGTTCGCGTTCGCGCCGAGGAGCAGTCGCTCGCCGTCGCGGCTCTCGACCGCCACGATCACGGCAGGGTCGGTTCGCGGGAAGTGATCGCGCCCGCAGACCAGACAGCGACGCGACCATCCCGCCTGACGGATCTCGGTGCCTCCGCCGCAGGTCGGGCAGAACGGCGCATCGCGCAGCCAGGCGGCGAGCGCCAGCGCCTCGATGAGGATCTCGCTCTCCTGCGCCGGGAGCCGCGCTCCGAGATCACGCAGCCCGAGCCACGTCTCGTCGGGAGCCGCGTCGATCGATGCGCTCTTGGCCGGAAGCGCGGCCAACAACAGCGGAGTTCCGGACTCGTCGCGCCCGAGGAGCGCCCATGTGGCATCGACGGGTTCGGTCGGCGCGACGCGGACCAGCAGATCATCGGTCACGCGCACTCGACCGTCGCGGACGGCGATCACGCGTGTCGACGTCTCTCCGCGCAGACGATCGATGACGCCGGATTCCTCGCGGAGCTCGGCCGCGCGGTCGAGGGTTGGGCGGTGCATGGGTGATCGACTCCCTCTCTCACGGGCGTGGCGGAGGCGGGACCGCCCCTGAGCCGACCTACCCTTAGGGCATGGGACGCTCACCTTTCACTCTAGCCGCGGCCGTGACGGCGGCACTGCCCGGCGCGGAGGTCACGGGTACTCGCACGCTGAGCGCAGACGGTGACGCACGTTTCGACTCCGCCGTCGCCTCGCTGGCCGACGGGCGCGAGCTCGCGATCCGCGTCGCGGACGACGACGAGACGGCCCGGGAGCTCGCCGCCGAGTCCCTCGCGCTGCGCGCCCTGACGGCCGGCGCGCGGGCGATCCTCCCGTTCCGCGCACCCGAGTACGTGGGCGAGACCCGCGTCGGCGATGGTCGCGCCCTCGTCACCGAACTCCTCCCCGGCTTCCAGGTCGAGGCCGCCCACGTACCGGCCGGACGCGGCACGGCGGAGTCGATGGGGGCAGCGATCGCCGCCGTGCACGGCCTGCCCGTCTCGATCGTCCGGAGCGCGGGTCTCGTCTCACGCTCGGCCGAGGAGAGCCGAGAGGACATCCGGCGGCTGGTCGACGACGCGGCCTCCACCGGCCGCGTTCCCGCCCGGCTGACGGCGCGCTGGCGGGATGCCGTCGCCGACGACGAGTTGTGGCGCTTCGAGTCGACCGTGACCCTGAACGGCGTGCAGTCGACCTCCTTCCTGCTCGAGGACGACGATGAGCGCGGTCCCCAGGTCACCGGACTGCTGAACTGGCACGGCCTCTCGGTCGGCGACCCGGCCGTCGACCTCGCCTGGCTCTCGGCCGCGCCCGACGCGGCACCCGACGTGCAGGCCGCCTACGCCCGGTCGTCGGAGCGTTCACCGGACGGTGCGATCGAGGTGCGCGCACGGATGCTCGCCGAACTCGAGTTCGCGCGCTGGCTGGTGCACGGGGACTCGCTGCACCGCCCCGACATCGTCGACGATGCGGCTGCCCTTCTCGAGGCGCTCGCCGAGGGTCTCCGCGCGGACGACCTCGCCGTCGTCGCCGCGCGGAACGAGGGGGTCGACTCGGCCCTCGACGCGCTCGACCGCGTTCCCGCGGAAGCCGCAGCACTGATCGACACCTCGATGCAGACCGACGCCTACAATCCCGACGAACTCTGGGCGCAGGAATCGGAGGAGGGATCGTCGTCGACCGACACCTCCGAAGCGGCGCGTCGCGCCGCGATGGTCGACGTCGAAACCGAGGACCTCACCGGCGTCGGCGATATCTTCACGGCCCCGGCGGACGCCGGCGACGACGCGGATGACGACGAACGCGATGACGACGAGGCTCAGCGCGCGGCGCGCGCGGCGCTCCAGCGCTGGAAGAGCTCGGACTCGGAGTAGACCCGGTCTCCGCGGATGACGAGGTCGTCGGCGACGTAGTAGAGCGCGACGTCGATCTCGTCGAGCGGCACCCCGAATCGGCGGTGGTAGGCGAGACCGTACAGTGCGAGCTGCAGCATCCGCTCGTCCCGCTCGGCCTCGCCCTTCGGCGGCTTTCCCGTCTTCCAGTCGACGATCTCGATCCGGCCTCCACGATCGTCGCGGCGGTACACGGCATCGAGCTTGCAGATCACGATGTGCGCGTCGGACTCGCCGGCCCGGTCAGCGGGGGCATCCGCGAGCCCGGCGCCGAGCGCGAAGTCGATCTCGATCTCGACGGCGATCGGCTGGAGGGAACCCCACTCGCTGCGCTCGAACGTCGCCTGGAGGATGGCGAGGTCGGCCGCATCCGCCGCTTCGCCGGTTCCCTCTCCCGGCGCCGGACCGATCTCGCCGCCCACCTCGTCCTCGTCGATCTCCCAGAGCGCCTCGTCGACGCGGGCACCGACGCCCACGAGCGATGACCGGTGCTCGACCCAGGCGTGGAAGAGCGTGCCGAGTCGGGTCTGCCGGTACGGACGCTCCGGCATCGGGCGGATGATCGCCGAGACCGTGCCGCCGTAGTCCGTGACGTAGTCCTTGAAACGGGAGGCGGGCACGCGGGTCGGCGCCGCTGCGTCGATGCCACGCAGACGCGCGGCGCGCTCGGCGAGGAGCCGCTCGAGCTCTTCCGAGGGAATCAGCGTCTCGGGTCGCGCGAGGGCCCCGGCTACCATCTCCGCCGCCGACTCGACGAGCGGACGGCGGGCACCGAGCGGATCCAGTGGCCACGAGACCGTCGCTCCCGGCCCGTCGTAGGGGTTCTCGTCGGGATTGACCGGTTCGATGGGCTCGTGCTCGCGCACGTCGATCGCCTCGAGCAGGAAAGGACTCGGCGTGCGGGGAGCCTTCTGCCCCGCCCAGTGCGCACCGCTGAGAAGCAGGTCGGTGCGCGCGCGTGTGACCGCCACGTAGGCGAGCCGGCGTTCCTCCTGCTGCTGATAGGCGCGGTACGCGTCCTTGAAGCGCTTGATCGCGCCGCCCTGGGGATTGGCCTTGGTCGCCCCGCCCGACAGTGACGCCTGCGCCAGCGCCTGGCGTTTCTTCGGGTCGAGCTCACCGTCGACCGCACCCTCGGGGTCCCATTCGAATCGCGGCAGCGCGTCGCGGTCGCCGCGGAGCGCGAACGGCACGACCCCGAAGCCGAACCAGCCCGAGGTGTCGGAGACCCGGCTGGGGAGTTCGTCGGCGACGAGACGGACGACTGCGACGGCATCCCACTCCAGCCCCTTCGATCCGTGGATCGTCAGCAGCTGCACCACGCCCGGCTCGGGGGGCTCCGGGCGCGGCATGAGCTCGTCGGTGCTCTCCGCCTTGTCGAGCCAGGCGAGGAGGCTGCCGATCGTGCCGCGGTCGTCGGCCGAGAGAAAGGCACGCACCTCATCGGAGAACGCGCGGAGCTGCGTCGAGGCGACCCGTGCCGGCCCCCGGGTCTCGTTCGCCGCGAGTTCGATGTCGAGGCGCAGCTCGAGTTCGATCAGACGCAGCAGCTCGGTCAGCGGCTGCGACGAGGCACGCCGAAGCCGCTCGAGCATCTCCCCCGCTGCGCGGATGCGCGATCGCCCGTCAGGGGTGAATCCCTCCAGCAGGCGATAGTCGTCGCGCACCGCTCGCACCACGTCGACGGCATCGACGATCGACACCGCCTCATCGGCGCCGCGCGACGAGCGCAGTCGCACGCGCACCTCTTCGGGAAGCGGCATCATCGAGGTGTCGCGTTCGGCGAGGGTTCGGCCGAGATCGTAGAGAGCGGCCATATCGGCCACCCCGACGCCGAACCGCGGACCCGTGAGCAGACGGATGAGTGCCGAACCCGCGGTCGGGTCGTGGACCACGCGCAGGGTGGAGACGACGTCGACCACTTCGGGGGTCGCCAACAGTCCGCCGAGCCCGAGGATGCGGTGCGGTACGCCCTCCGCGGCGAGCGCGGCCGCGAAGGTCTGCATGTGACGTTTCGAACGGAACAGCAGCGCGCCGGTGTGCGGGCGCCCGGCGGCGGATGCGTCGTGCGCGGCTCGTCGCTCGACGAACCAGCGAGCGACATCGGCGGCCTCGTCGTCGACCGTGAAAGCGAATCGCAGATCGACGCTTCCGGAGCCCGCACCGGGACGGGGTTCGAGTGGGGGCACGTCGAGCCCCGGCCGCTGCAGCGGCTCGAGCACGCGATTGGCGATGTCGAGGATGCCGCGGTCGTTGCGCCAGCTGGTCATGAGGCTGTACGTCTGCGCCTCCTGCTCGCGCGCGAAGGCGCTCGAGAACGCGTACAGATTGTCGGCGCTCGCGCCGCGCCAGCCGTAGATCGACTGGTGCGGGTCTCCCACGGCCATCACCGCGCTGTCGTGGAACAGCTCGGCGAGGAAACGGGTCTGGATGACCGAGGTGTCCTGATACTCGTCGAGCAGGACGACGCGGTGCTGCTCGCGCAGCTCGGCGCGCACGTCGGGAGCGGCCTCGACGATGTCGTAGGCGCCACCGACCTGATCGGCGAAGTCGAGCACGCCGCGTCGCCCCTTCTCGGCGATGTACTCGCGCACGAGCGCGGCGAGCGTCGGCAGGCTGAGAAGGTTCGCCGCCGCCTTCTCGACGTCGCCGTTGCCGCGGTACGGCTCGAACGACAGCGCCGTCTCGCGCGCGAGACGCTCGGCCTCGTCGAGATCGACCCGATGGTCGAGAGCCTCCCCCGCGAGGCGCTGCACCGCGTCGATGACCGTGCCGAGCGCGTAGTCGATCCCCTCGAGTTCCGGGAGGTCGGCGCGCAGCACGACCTCTCGCGCGAGCATCCACGACGCGGCCTGGCTCAGCATCGCCACGTCGGCGTCCCGTCCGATCCGAGCGGCGTGCTCGCGCACGATGCCGTCGGCGAAGGCGTTGTAGGTCGACACCCGTGGGCGGATCATCAGCTCCTCGGCCGCACGCGGAGCGGTCGGGTCCCAGCCCGTGCCGTAACGGCCGGCGAGCTCGTCGAGCACGTGCGTCCGCACGACGTCGCGCTGACGACCCGCGGCCGCCTCTTCCACCCGGCGCAGGGCGTGCGTCGCCACGATCTCCGGCACGTGCGGCAGCAGACCGCGGCGACCGAACTCGTCGATCACGGCGAGGCGGTGCCCGATGCGCTCGGCGAGCTCGCCCGCAGCCTTTCGGGTGAAGGTGAGTCCGAGGATCTCGTCGCGTCGTACATGACCGTTGGCGACGAGCCACACCACGCGACCCGACATCGTCTCGGTCTTCCCGCTGCCCGCTCCGGCGACGACGAGGGCGGGCGACGGCGGCGCCTCGATCACCTGCTGCTGCGCGGGGGTGGGTGAGGGCTGGCCGAGAGCCGCCGCGACATCGGTCGCCGACAACCCGAGTCCGCCGCCCCAGCCGGTCACGCGCTCACCGCCGGGACAGTGTGGATCCGACAGGGGTGGATGCGGCGCTGCGTGTCGGCGCAGTGCGACTCGACCTGCGCGGTGAAACTCGAGGCCGACATCCCGCGGGCGGCATCGGCCACACGGCGCAGGAACGCCTCGCGCGCGGTGTCGTCGAGCGTGTGCTGGTGGGCGATGCGGTAGTCGCTCTTGGCGAGGGTCTTCGAGACGATCACGAGACGCGCCCCGGCGAGGGCATCGGCGGGGGCACCCTCGATCAGGCCCTGCTGGACCGCCACCTGGTACGCCGCCAGTTGGGCGTGCTCACGGACTCCCGCGTCCGCCTCCGGATCGGTGCGTCCGGTCTTGAGGTCGACGACCACCGCGCGCTCGCCCTCGCGGTCCGCGGTCATCTCGGTCCACCCGCGCCCCCGCGCCGGGGGATGCTCCCCCGCCCCCGGAGGATAGGCCTCGATACGGTCGATGTAGCCGCTCACGATCGCGCGCGCTCCTCTGTCGTCACCGACGTCGTGCACGACCGGGAGGCCGTCGTCATCGGGCAGGGAGACGGCGAAGTCGAACCGCGTCTCGCTGCCGACGACCCGCCCTCCGTCGCGTCGGACGTCGCCGAGGTACGTGTGCAGCCGGTCGACGTAGAGGTCGGCTCGACGCCGCTCCTTGCGTCCGATCCACTCGGTCTCGAAGTCCAGCTCGGGCCAGTGCTCCGCGACGATCGCCCGCATCTGCTCGAGGTCGCCGTCCGGTACCTTCTCCATGGCCTCGTGGATGATCGTGCCGATCCCCGCCGTCGGCGGCATCACGGTGTCGCCCCCCCAGGGCGGAGACGACCCAGTTCAGGCCGCACTCCTCGTAGGACTCCATCTTCGAAGGCGACACCCGCGCACCGTCGGCGGCGAGGTCCCGCAGGGGACGATCGGTGCTCGGTGGCGTGACGCCGTACCAGTCCCGCGGATCCGCGCCGGCGACACCCTCGGCCGCGAGGATCGCGAGCTGCTCCGCGGCGAGACGACGTGCCGGGTCGGAGGTCGCCGTCGTGAGGGTGCGTCGGTGGCGCGCGACGAGTCCGCGGAGGGTGAGCGGATGCTCGGCCGATGCGTGTGCCTCCGGGGCGTCGGGCGTCGGCAGGAACGCGAAGAACGGGCTCGGGCTTTGGTCGTCGTCGTCGACCGCCGTCACGAGGATCCGGTCCCGCGCGCGCGAAATGGCCCGGACGAAGAGGCGGAGCTCGTCGTGCAGCGCTCCTCTTCGCCGATCCAGGATGCCCGGCGTCTCGAGGGGGACGCCGGTACGCATCGACGTCACGGCGTCGGGAAGACGCCAGGTCTGCAGCATCCCGCCCCGGAGCCGGAGGTTCGGCCAGACGCCGTCTTGAAGACCGGCCACGACGACCGCGTCGAACTCGGTGCCGAGCGCGGTCGCCGGGGTGAGCAGAGTGACCCGCCCCGGCCGATCGGGTGTCGAGAGCGAGTCCTCGGGCACCTCGCTGTCGAGGATGTCGCGAACGAACGTCTCCGGGCGCTCGTTCGGCGTGCGCTCGACGAAGCGCTTGGCCGCGTCGAACAGCGAGACGAGGGCATCCAGCGATCGCGCGGTCTCGGCGCCGCCGGGCTGCGCCGACACCTCTCGCCACGCGATGTGCAGGCGGCGGCCGTCGATCGCCCGCGACTGCTCCCAGATCCGCCAGAGCAGGTCGTGGATCGTCTCGCCGGCTCGCGCGGCGGCCGAGACCGCCTCGATCGTCTCGGCGAACCGCCGGGCCGTGCGGGACTCCGGGGCATCGATGAGCGTGAAGTGCTCGGGGTCGGCCATCGCCTGGCGCAGCAGCTCGCGAGCGGGTGTGGCTCCCCCGTGTTCCAGCTCGAGGTGTCGCAGCCGCGCGCGCAGACGACGCAGGGCGATCGCGTCCATCCCCCCGAACGGCGTGCGCAGGGCTTCTTCGAGTTCCGCGGACGTGCGCTCCGCTGCCGGAGTGAGTGCGAGGCGCACGATGCCGACGATGTCGCGCACGACGCCCTCGCTGCCGAGCGGACGCTGCACGCCGGCGGCCCGTGTCGGGATCTCCCGCGCGGCGAGCTCGGTCTCGAGCAGTGTCACCTGACGCGTGTCGTGGGCGATGACGGCCATGCGATCCCAGGCGACGCCCTGCATGAGGTGCCATTCGCGCATGACACCGGCGATGCGGTCGAACTCCTCGTGCGGCGACGGGGCGAGGAACGACGTGACGGCGGCATCCGCTCCCTCGATCGGGCCGGCCTGCGGTGCGCGCCGGTGCTCGACCCTTCCCGAGACCCCGATCGCCTGCGTCACGGTGCGGGTGAGCGCGGTGAGCGCCGGGTGCTGGCGGTGCGCGCCGTCGAGCACGTGCACCGCTCCGAGCGCCGACACGAGGTCGGCGAACAGCTCGGGGCTCGCTCCCCGGAACGCACCGGAGGAGATATCGGGATCGCCGAACGCGAGCACCGAGACCCCTCGGGCACGCAGCGCCTGGACGACGGCGACGCCCCCGCGGGTCAGCTCCTGCGCGTCATCGATGAGCACCACGCGCAGGGGCGCCAGGGGGCCGAGCGTGCCCGGGGACGCGTCACGGAGGATCGTGCTCGCCTCGCCGAGCAGGTCTGCGGCGTCGCGATGCGCCGAGCGCAACGCGTCGAGCACCGAGCGGTACTCGAGAATGAAATCGGCGGCGGCCGCCCAGATCGGGTCGCCCGATGCCTTCAGCTCGTCCGGGAGCACACCCAGCTCGGTGCACTCGGCGATGAGCGCACGCAGCTCGGAACGGAACCCCTTCGACCCGCGCACCGATGCGCTGAGCGCGTCGGGCCAGCGGATGCCGCCGTCTTCGGCGTCGCCCGCGAGGAGCTCGGCGATGATCCGGTCCTGATCGGCGCCCGTGAGCAACGCCGGCGGCTCGGAACCCGCGTGCACCATCGCTCCGCGAACGATCTGGAAGGCGAAGGATCCGAGCGACCGCGCGAGCGGACCCGGCGTCGCCTGGCGGACGCGCACGCCGATGCGGTCGCGGAGCGCCGTCGCCGCCTGCCTGCTCGGAGTGAGGGCCAGCACCTCCTCGGGGCGCAGCCCCTCGTGATCGAGCAGCCTGCCGATGCGCTCGATCAACGTGCGCGTCTTGCCCGTTCCCGGTGCGCCGATGATGACTCCGGATGCGGTCGCCGCGGCGTCGATCACGGCTCGCTGCGCGGCATCCCCTGTCATGCACTCCACGCTAGCGGCGTGCGCCGACATCGCCTCCCGCGGTGGGTCGGGCGCGTGTGCGCTCACGGCGAAACCGCTCCCCTGCGCCGATCCGGCGACGCACCTGCGGGGTAGAGTTGGCGCAGACCTCGGACGACGACATCGTCCTGACACTCCAAGGAGTACGCGTGGAAATCCGCATCGGAATCATCAACACCGGCCGCGAGCTGAGCTTCGAGACCGCCACCGCAGCAGAAGAGATCCGCACCCAGGTCGCGGCAGCGCTCGACCAGAGCACCGCGCACCTGAGCTTCACCGACATCAAGGGCAACTCCTACATCGTCCCCACCGCGAACCTCGCCTACATCGAGCTGGGCACCGAGGAATCGCGCCGGGTCGGGTTCGTCGCCTGATCGCGATGTACATCCTTCTCGCCCTCGTCGCCGCCTGCGCTCTGGGCATCGCCGCGCATTTCCTCATCGACGGCCGCGAACTCCGCGGCGCCGCACTGACCCCGGGCATCGCGACGGTCGTCACCGCCGCGCTCTACACGGGCCTGCAGTGGGCCGGTCTCGGCGAGGACAACGTGTGGCTCTGGCTCGCGAGCATCCTCGGCGGTGTCCTGGTCGCCGTCGTCGCGACTCTCGCTCTGGTCGCCGCGCGTCGTCGCTCGGATGCGGCGAAGACCGCGGCCCTCGGCATCTAGGTCCGCACGTCCAGATAGGTCCGCAGGTCTGGATAGGTTCGCACGTCTAGGACGCGAGCCCCATCGCATCCATGCGACGCGCGTGCGCGCCCATCAGCTCGGTGTACACAGGTTCGATGCGCTCGTCGTCCGGTGCCACGAAGACCTCGGGCTTCAGCGCCGAGCGGCAGACGAGGATCGTGTCACCCACCAGGCGTCGCGCCCACATCGACAGCAGTGAGCGCCACTCCTCGTCGCTCTCGATCGTCTCCTGGATGATCGAGACGATCTCGTGGCGGGCGTCGTCCTCGCGCAGGATCTCGGCGATCCGCCGCCCGGTCTCGCCGTAGCTGGAGGCGAGGGCGAGATAGAAGTCGTCGAGCATCCCGGCCGTGATGTACACGGCGAGGAGCGTCTCGCGCGGTCGCGCACCGATCGTCTTGCGGCGGAACGCATCGAGGTTCTCGCGGAACGGGAGCATCAGCTGCGTGGGGTCGTCGCCGCGCTCGGCGATCACCTCGACGATGCCGCGATGCTTCGTGAGAGCGGCCCCGGCCGCACGGGAGAGCGCTTCCTTCTCGGCGAGCTCCGGCGTCGCGCGGATGAGACGCGTGAGGGTCTCGAAGTACCCCAGCTGCAGATAGGCGGCCTGGCCCAGGAAGCGGGGCAGCTCGGGTGCGAGGTCGGCGAAGTCCACGCGGGTCGCGTCGCCCTGGTCGCCCCGGCTGCGCAGGGCGAGAGTGCGTCGCGGCGCATCGTCGCGCTGCCAGAACCACTTAACCACGAGGTCTCCCTACCGAGTTCGCCACGACGATCACAATACCCGGGGCGGAGGTCCTCCTCGGGCGTTCGGCCGCCCTCCGGTAGGCTGGGCGTGTCCCCGCCGTCGGAGCGGGGCCCGCGCCTGTGGCACAAGAGACGGCGTGGATCGTTAACGTGGCGGTCTCAGCACGACCGCCGGACAGGCAATCTGAATACAGTGACTACTTTCTCCGATCTCGGGATCGATCAGGACATCGTCGATGCGCTCGCTGCGAAGGGCATCGTCGACGCGTTCCCCATCCAGGAGCAGACCATCCCCCTCGGCCTTCCGGGCCAGGACATCATCGGCCAGGCGAAGACCGGAACCGGAAAGACCTTCGGCTTCGGCATCCCCGTCGTCCAGCGTCTCGGCCTCGACCCCGAGCACGGGGTGAAGGCGCTCATCGTCGTGCCGACCCGCGAGCTCGCGGTGCAGGTCTACGAGGACATCGACCTGCTCACCAGCAACCGCTCGACCAGCGTCGTCGCCATCTACGGCGGCAAGGCGTACGAAGGCCAGATCGACCAGCTCAAGGCCGGCGCGCAGATCGTCGTCGGCACGCCCGGTCGCCTGATCGACCTCGCCGGCCAGCGTCTGCTCGACCTGTCGAACGCGACCGAGGTCGTGCTCGACGAGGCCGACAAGATGCTCGACCTCGGCTTCCTCGCCGACATCGAGAAGATCTTCCAGAAGGTGCCGGCCGTGCGCCACACCCAGCTGTTCTCGGCGACGATGCCCGGCCCGATCGTGGCGCTGGCCCGTCGCTTCATGACGAACCCGATCCACATCCGCGCCAACGACCCCGACGAGGGCCTCACGCAGGCGAACATCAAGCACCTCGTCTACCGCGCGCACTCGCTCGACAAGGACGAGGTCATCGCCCGCATCCTGCAGGCCGAGGGCCGCGGCAAGACCGTGATCTTCACCCGCACCAAGCGTGCGGCCCAGCGACTGGTCGACGAGCTCGGCGACCGCGGTTTCAACGTCGGCGGAGTGCACGGCGACATGGGCCAAGACCAGCGCGAGCGCTCGATGGCGGCGTTCAAGGCCGGCAAGAAGGACGTCCTGGTCGCGACCGACGTCGCCGCCCGCGGCATCGACGTCGACGACGTCACGCACGTGATCAACCACACGATCCCGGACGAGGATAAGACGTACCTGCACCGCGCGGGCCGCACGGGCCGCGCGGGCAAGACCGGTATCGCGGTCACGTTCGTCGACTGGGAGGACCTGCACAAGTGGGCCCTGATCAACCGCGCCCTCGAGTTCGGTCAGCCCGAGCCCGTCGAGACCTACTCCTCGAGCCCGCACCTGTACGAGGACCTCGACATCCCCGCCGGCACGAAGGGCCGTCTCGTCTCGGCGCCCAAGGCGGAGTCGACCCGTCCCCCGCGCACCCCGCGCCCCGAGCGCGCAGCGGATGCCGCTGCCGAGGGCACCGACGAGGGCGGCACGCGCCGCCGTCGTCGCCGTCGCGGCGGGGCGAACCCGGTCGGTTCGACGTTCGCCGAGGGCGCCGCACCTGCGGCCTCGGGTGACGGCGACGGTGCCCCCGCCGCCGATCGCAGCGCCGAGGGCGCCGGCACGCACGACGGTGCGGGCAAGGAGCACCACGACGGAAAGCCCGCCCCGGCTCGCCGTCGCCGCCGTCGTCGCGGAGGTTCCGGCGGAGCGAGCGCGGCACCGGTCGCGGGCGCCTGAGACGGTTTCGACAGAGGGGCGGATGCTGCGGCATCCGCCCCTCTTTCATGTCCCGGCTCGGGCCTGCGCCGGGGCCTTCGGCGGGTACACCCACGTCACGAGCACGACCGAGATGATCATGAGCAGGAACCACGACACGAGCTTGCTCGGAGAGACGGGTTGCCACCCGTCGGCCTGATCCGGGTACGCCCAGGCACCGGCCAGCGTGCCGATGTTCTCGGCGAAGTAGATGAACACCGCGACGCCGGCGAACGCCAGCAGGAGCGGGATGCGCAGCGTCCGCCGCCAGACCCGCGCGTGCATGACCGTCGGCAGCCAGAGCACGAGCACGACGATCAGCAGAACCCAGCGCGCATCCCACCAGTAGTGGTGCGCGAAGAAGTTCGCGTAGATCGCCAGGGCGACGAGTGCGGTGAGCCATCGGCGCGGGTACCGCGTGAACCCGAGGTCGAACAGGCGGTAGACGCGCACCATGTAGGAGCCGACCGCGGCGTACATGAAACCGCTGAACAGCGGCACTCCGCCGATGCGGAGGATGCCGTCGGCGGCATACGCCCACGACCCCACGTCGGTCTTGAACAACTCCATGACCGTGCCGGTGACGTGGAAGAGCAGGATCACCCACAGCTCGCGTCCGCTCTCGAGCCGGAACACCAGCATCGCGACCTGGATGAGCACGGCGGCGATCGTGAGGGCATCGTTCCGGGCGAGGGCCACGTCATCGGGATACCAGAGCCGCGTGGCGACGATCACGACGAGGAGCGCCGCGCCGAAGATGCAGGCCCAGGCCTGCTTGAGCACGAAGACGGCGAACTCGACGAGGAACGCGCGGATGCCGTTCGCCGGGGCATCGCGGAGCAGACGGTGAGCGGCCGCGTCGATCCGGCGCTCGAGCGAGGTGGCGCGTTGCATCGGGCGAGCGTATCGACGACGACGGCGAGAGCGCCGGGAGTCGACCGCCAGTATGCCGGGAAGCCCCGTCAGGGGTAGCGCGGTGTGGTACCGGAGGCGCGCGCGATCAGGCGCTCGACCATCTCGTCGCTCGTGGTGTTCTCCCCGGGCCGGTTGGGCTTGCCGCTGCCGTGGTAGTCGCTGGAGCCGGTGACGATGAGATCGCGTCGAGCGGCGAGTTCGCGCAGCAGGGCCTTCCCTGCCTCGGTGTTCTCCCGATGGTCGATCTCGAAGCCGCCGAGCCCCGCGTCGATCAGCTGCTCCAGGAACGACATCGGCATCATACGGTCGCGACCGGAGGTCACCGGGTGGGCGATGATCGCCACTCCCCCGGCGTCCGTGATGAGCCGGACGGCGGTGAGCGGATCCGGCGCGTAGTGCGGCTCGTAATACCCCTCGCGCGGATGCAGGATGCCGTCGAACGCCTCGGTGCGATCGCGGACGATTCCTCGTGCGACGAGCGCATCCGCGATGTGCGGGCGACCGACCGTCGCGTCCGGCGTGGTCTGGGCGAGCACGTCGTCCCAGTGCAGGTCGTAATCGCGGCCGATGCTGCGGACGATCCGCTCGGCCCGGCCGATGCGGTCGCCGCGGATGCGATCCGTCTCCGCCCGCAGGGCCGCGTCGTCGGGGTCGAACAGGTAGCCCAGCACGTGGACGCTGCGCCAGTCGTGCTTCGCCGACAGTTCCATCCCCGGCAGGAAGGTCATTCCCAGCGCCGCCGTCGCCTCCGCCGCCTCGCCCCAACCGGTCGTGCGGTCGTGGTCGGTGAGCGCGATCGTGCGCAGTCCGTGCGCGTGCGCCTGGCGCACGACCTCGGCCGGCGCCTCGGTTCCGTCGGAGTGATTCGAGTGCAGATGCAGGTCGGCGGGACCGACGAATCGACGGGGGTGCTCAGGGGCCATCCTCCGAGCGTACCGAGCGGTGCGGAGGGCGGGCGCACGGGAGCGCAGTCCCGCCTGTCGCGGCAGGGACTTCACAGGCGGCGCTCCTAGGCTGGAGGGGATGTTTCGCCTCCTCGGAATCCTGATCACCGTGCTGTTCGCCGCCGCCACGGCCGTCGTGGTGTGGCCGCAGTTCTTCCGGCTGGAGCAGACCTATCCCTTCGCGCAGGTCGTCGCGGCGCGCGGTGTGGTGCTGGGCATCTTCGTGGTGATCGCGCTCCTGGCGCTGCTGCTGCTACTCGCCCGCCCGCTGCGCGGCTTCGCCGCCTCGATCCTCATCGTCGCGCTGCTCGGAGCCGGAGCGACCGGAATCATCGGAGCGACCCGCGGATTCGGCACGTCGGCCCTCCCCGACAAGACGGAGACGAGCGTCCGTGTTCTGACCTGGAACACCGCCGGCGAGGCGGTGTCGGCCGACCAGATCGCCCAGGAGATCCTCGACCAGGGAGCCGATATCGTCGCGCTCCCCGAGACGACCGAGGCCGTGGGCGAGCGCATCGCGCTCATGCTGCGCGAGCAGGGGCATCCGATGTGGGTGCACCACGTGCAGTTCCGCCCCGACGTGCCCGACGGCCCGCAGTCCTGGCAGACGACCGTCCTGGTCTCCCCCGACCTCGGGGAGTACTCGGTCATCGAATCGTCGCAGGACGGCACGAGCAACACCGGCTCGGTGCCCAGCGTCGTGCTGATGCCGGTCGACGGGAGCGGGCCCACGGTCGTGGCGGTGCACGCCGTGGCCCCCCGCGTGGAGGAGATGCAGCAGTGGCAGTCCGATCTCCAGTGGATCGCCGACCAGTGCCCCGCGGGCGATTTCATCCTCGCGGGCGACTTCAACGCGACGATCGACCACATGGCCGGTCTCGGCGTCGAGGGCGGTGACATCGGGTACTGCCGCGATGTCGCTTCGCGCACCGGGAACGGAGTCGTCGGAACCTGGCCCAGCTCGCTGCCCCCGTTGGCGGGCGCGCCGATCGATCATGTGATGGCCTCGCAGAACTGGACGCCCACCGGTTCGGTCGTGCTCGACGACGCCGGCGGCAGCGATCACCGTGCCCTCGTGGTGCAGCTCGAGCCCGCCGGCTGAGAGGCGGCGTGCATCCCCGAGTGAGAGACTTGAGGGATGAGCACCGCAGCAGAACGCGACACGATCGCCGAACCCGACGTCGAGAACAGCAACACGAATCGCAAGCAGCCGTTCCCGCAGGGCTTCCTCGACACCATCTCGACCGGGTGGGCCGAGCGTCCCGAGACGCTTCCCGGCGCGCGCGAGCAGGCACCCTACGCCGCCGTGCGCCGCGCCGCGCTCTCGGCCGCGTTCCCCGGTAAGCGCCTCGTCATCCCGGCGGGCTCCCTCAAGCAGCGCAGCAACGACACCGACTACGTGTTCCGTGCGCACTCCGCCTTCGCGCACCTCACCGGCTGGGCATCCGACACCGAGCCCGACTCGGTGCTCGTCTTCGACCCGACCGACGACGGTCACGACGTGACCCTGTACTTCCGCGAGCGTGCCGACCGCACCACGACCGAGTTCTACGCCGACGCCACCGTCGGAGAGTTCTGGATCGGACCACGCCCCTCGCTGGCCGGTGTCGCCGCCGACCTCGCCCTCACCACCGCGCACCTGGCCGAGTTCGCGCCGGCCGAGGGAGAGCTGGTGCTCGATGAGGACGAGACGCTGACCCGTACGGTCTCCGAGCTGCGCCTCATCAAGGACGACTTCGAGATCGCCGAGATGCGACGTGCGGTCGAGATCACCGCCGCGGGCTTCGACGACATCATCCGCGAGCTCCCCTCCGCCGTGGCGCACGCGCGCGGCGAGCGCGTCGTCGAGGGCGTGTTCCACCGCCGGGCACGCGAGGACGGCAACGGAGAGGGATACGACACCATCGCCGCCTCCGGGCCCCACGCCTGCTACCTGCACTGGACCCGCAACGACGGCGCCGTGGTGCCCGGCGATCTGATCCTCGTCGACGCCGGTGTCGAGGCCGACAGCCTCTACACCGCCGACATCACCCGCACGCTGCCCGTCTCCGGCACGTTCACCGATGTGCAGCGCCGTGTCTACGAAGCCGTGCGCGAAGCGGCCGACGTCGCCTTCGCCGCCGCGAAGGTCGGGGTGCGCTTCCGCGACATCCACGCTGCGGCCATGACCGTGATCGCCGCTCGCGTCGCGGAGTGGGGTCTGCTCCCCGTCACGGCCGAGGAGGCCCTCGACGCCGACGCCGGCGGCCAGCACCGCCGCTACATGGTGCACGGCACCTCGCACCACCTCGGCATCGACGTGCACGACTGCGCCCAGGCTCGCCGCGAGATGTACTACGACGGCATCGTCGCCCCGGGCATGGTGTTCACGATCGAGCCCGGCCTGTACTTCCAGATCGACGATCTCACCGTCCCCGCCGAACTCCGCGGGATCGGCGTGCGCATCGAGGACGACATCCTCATGACCGAGGACGGTCCCGTCAACCTCTCGGCCGGCATCCCCCGCACGGCCGACGAGATCGAGGCCTGGATCGCCCGCGTCCAGAGCTGATCCCTCGGGAGTCAGATCCGGGCGGCGAAGTCCACGAGGAGGGGCGCGAGCCCGGCACCGATATCGGATGCCGGACGCTTGCGCCCCTTCACCTCGAAGCTGTGACCTCCGCCGTCGATCCAGGCGACGCGCGCATCCCGGCAGGTCTCGAAGACCTCCTCGAACTGCGTGAGCGGCTGGATGAACGGGTCGTTCGAGCCCTCGATGAACAGCTGGGGCACGGCGATCGCCGGCAGATGCTCGGCGCGCAGCTTCTCGGGGGCGCCCGGCGAGTGCAACGGATAGCCGAGATAGACGAGAGCGTCGACGTCGAGTCCCTCGGCCACGGCCATCGAGGCCATCCGGCCGCCGTACGACTTGCCGGCCGCGATGATCCGCGCCGTCGGGTCGAGCTCCCGCTCCGCGGCGACGGCGGCGCGCCACGTCGCGATCGCGTGCGCGGCGGGGCCCGGCATCCGTCGCCCCTGCTCCACGTAGGGGAAGTTGAACCGAGCGGTCGAGAACCCGGCCTCCGTCAACGCCGCGGCGAGCCCGGTGAGGAACGGGTGGTCCATTCCGGCGCCCGCACCGTGCGCGATCAGGATCGTCGTACGCCCCTCGCCCGGGGTGCGCTCGACCGAGACCTGCGTTCCACCTGCGGGCAGGGCGACCTCGAACGACGAGCGTCCGGATGCGAGCATCAGGCGGGCTCGGGCGTACCTGCAGCGGGAGCGTCGCCCTCGCCCGGCTTCGCGGGCTTACCCTTGTCGTCGGCCTCGGGCGCGGTCGGCGCGTCCGCTCCGGGAGCGACCGGTGCGGCGGGCCGCGGCGGGATCACCGGTTCGCCGGAGGGCACGGGCGCCTGGCCCTGGCTCCCCGGCGTGATCCGCTCGCCGTAGCGCGGGGGCTCGTCGAGATCGACGGGCGGGCGCACGGGCGCCTGGCGGGCGGTCCCCAGCGCCTGACGAGCCTTCGCCAGCGACGCCGGCAGCACCGTGACCTCGTAGTGGTCGGCCGCCAGCTGCGTCACACTCGCGAAGTCGCGACGTCGGCGGACGATCGCGAAGGTCACGAGGCTGAGGATCATGCCGATCGCCACGCCGATGAGCACGAAGCCCAGGAACAGCTGGATCGGGACCTCGGGGTTGCCGATCACGAGGATCGCCGAGAGGAAGAGACCGATGAGCACGCCGTTCACCGCGCCGGAACGCGCGGCCGTCGCGTAGCCGAGGCGACCGGTGATGCGCTCGACCGTGCGGACGCCCTGGCCCACGATCGCGATGTCACGGGCGGGGATCTCGGCGGCGATCAGCGTCGACACGGTCTTCTGCGCGGTGGCGTAGTCACGGGTGGACGCCACCATCTCGCCGGTGTCGGCGCTGTTCACGGGACGGTTGAGCATGCTCATCCGCCCATTGTCCCACGCCTCGATGCGCGCGTCCTCGGAGCGTCGATCCGGGGGACGCCCCGGGGCCGCGCGGACTACGCTGGGTGGGTGAGCACACAACGGGTATTCGCCGCGCGCCTGGCCGGTTGCGCCGTCTTCGACCCCGTGGGCGACCGGCTCGGCAAGGTCCGAGACGTCGTCATCGTGTACCGAAGTACCGCGGCCCCCCGCGTGATCGGCCTCGTCGTCGAGATCCCGGGCCGTCGCCACGTCTTCCTGTCGATCGGTCGGGTCACCTCGATCCGCTCCGGTCAGGTCATCAGCACCGGGCTCATCAACGTGCGCCGCTTCTCGCCGCGCGCCGGCGAGGTGCGCGTCCTCGCCGAGATGCTGGGGCGCCGCGTCAGCTTCGCCGACGGCAGCGGCACGGCCGTGATCGAAGACGTCGCCATCGAGCCGAATCGACTCGGCGAGTGGGCCGTCAGCCAGCTGTTCCTCCGGAAGCCGAAGACCAGTGCCTCGCCGTTCGCGAAGGGCTCGACGACCTTCGCCGCCTGGAGCGAGGTCACCGAGGAGCGCGCGCCCGGTGAGTCGCAGTCCGCCGAACAGCTCGTGGCGTCGTACTCCGAGCTGCACGCGGCCGACCTCGCCAACACGCTCCTCGATCTGCCGCAGCAGCGCATGATCGAGGTCGCCGAGGAGCTGTCCGACGACCGCCTCGCCGACGCCATGGAGGAGATGCCCGAGGACGAGCAGGTGCACATCCTCGACCGCCTCGGCGACGAGCGCGCCGCCGACATCCTCGACCAGATGGAACCGGACGACGCGGCCGACCTGCTCGCCCAGCTCCCGCCGAACCGCCTGGAGCACCTCCTCGAGCTCATGGAGCCGGAGGAGGCCGAAGACGTGCGCATGCTGCTGCGCTACGGCCCCGACACCGCCGGCGGGCTCATGACGCCCGAGCCGATCGTGCTCTCGGCCGACGCGACGGTCGCCGAGGCGCTCGCGCTGATCCGCCGCCACGAGCTGCACCCCGCCCTCGCGGCCGCGGTCTTCGTCACCCTTCCCCCGTTCGAGACCCCGACGGGCCGCCTCCTCGGCGTCGTGCACTTCCAACGGATGCTGCGCTACCCGCCGCACGAGCGCCTCGGCGCGATCGTCGACGACAGTCTCGAACCGGTGTCCGCCACGGCCTCCGCGGCCGAGGTCGCCCGTCTGCTGGCCAGCTACGACCTCGTCTCGCTCCCCGTCGTCGATGCCGCGCACCGGCTCGTCGGTGCGATCAGCGTCGACGATGTGCTCGACTACCTGCTGCCCGACGACTGGCGCACGCACGATGTCGATGAGGTGTCGGACGACACGACCACGGAGGTGCGCTGATGGCCCGCTCCCCCCGCCTCGACGCCCCGCTCGGGCGCGGCACGACCCGTCAGCGTCCGACCTCGCGCGACCGCTTCGGACGGTTCACCGAGTGGGTCGCCCGCGCGATGGGCACACCGGCGTTCCTGCTGATCCTCAGCCTGTTCTGCATCCTGTGGATCGTGTGGAACACGATGTCGCCCACGAGCCTGCGGTTCGACGACGCCGCCCTCGGATTCACCGCTCTGACCCTCGTGCTCTCGTTGCAGGCCTCCTACGCCGCGCCGCTGATCCTGCTCGCGCAGAACCGGCAGGACGACCGTGACCGGGTGCAGATCGAGCAGGACCGTCAGCGCGCCGAGCGGAACCTCGCCGACACCGAGTACCTCGCCCGCGAGATCGTCGCGCTGCGCATGGCGCTCGAGGAGCGCAACTCGCACGTCGTCACGCGCGACGTGCTGCGACAGGAGCTCAAGGCGCTGCTCGCCGACCTCGGTGACCACGACGCGGACCCCGAGGCCCCCGCGGCCTCCCCCGCGCCGACCACGGGGCCGGTGGCGACGCGGCCTCCGCGTCGTCCGCGCGCATGACGTCCGCCGATGACGTCCGACGCGCGGTCGCCGCGGTATCCGATCCGGAACTCCGACGTCCGATCGGCGACCTCGACATGGTGCGCGACATCGTCGTGGAGGGCGGCAGCGCCACCGTCGGGATCGTCCTGACGATCGTCGGATGCCCGGCCGCGACGAAGATCGAGTCCGATGTGCGCCGTGCCGCGGCATCCGTTCCCGGCATAGACGCCGTCGAGGTCGAGGTCGGGGTGATGACGCCCGAGGAGCGCAAGCGCCTGACCGAGAAGCTGCGCGACGGCAGGGCACCCCGCCAGATGCCCTTCGGCCCGGACTCGCTGACCCGCGTGATCCTCGTCTCCAGCGGCAAGGGCGGCGTCGGCAAGTCGACCGTCACCGCGAATCTCGCCGTCGCCCTCGCCGACCTCGGCCTCGCGGTCGGCCTCGTCGACGCGGATGTGCACGGCTTCTCCATCCCCGGGTTGCTGGGCATCCCCGCCGGCACGCAGCCGACGCGCATCGACGACCTCATGCTGCCGCCGGTCGCGCACGGGGTGAAGACCATATCGATCGGGATGTTCCTGCGCGAAGGCGAGGGCGTGGTCGCCTGGCGCGGCCCCATGCTGCACCGCACCGTGTCGCAGTTCCTCACGGACGTGCACTTCGGCGACCTCGACATCCTGCTGATCGACATGCCGCCGGGCACCGGCGACATCGCCATCTCGATCGGACAGCTGCTGCCGCACGCCGAGGTGCTCGTGGTGACGACCCCGCAGGCGGCCGCCGCCGAGGTCGCCATCCGCAGCGGACTCGTCGCCCGCCAGACCGGCCAGCGCGTGATCGGGGTGGTCGAGAACATGGCGGGGCTCACCCTTCCCGACGGGACCGTGGTCGATCTGTTCGGTGCGGGCGGTGGAGCCGCGGTCGCGGAGGCGCTGTCGTCCGACGGAGCCGACGTCCCCCTGCTGGCCTCGATCCCCCTGAGCCCCGCGCTGCGCGCCGGCGGGGATGCGGGTGCTCCGGTCGTGCTGGATGCCGAGACGGATGCCGCGGCCACGACCATCCGCGCCCTCGCACGTTCCCTGGCCGGGCGCGGGCGCGGACTCGCCGGTCGCCCGTTGCCGATGTCGCTCGGCTGAGGTCGCGACCGCCGTAGATCGCCGATGCGATCAGGTGGCTTCGAGATCGAAGGGCGGAAGCTCGCCGGGAGTGAACCTCTGCGGCGGGGTGCGCGGCTCGGGCTCCGCGATGGCGGCGGCCGCCGCCATCGGATGCGTCGGAGGGGTCGGCTCCTCGAGGAGGGCGTCCCGGATGATGCGACGGGGGTCGTACTGGCGGGGATCGAGCTTGCGCCAGTCGACGTCGTCGAGCTCGGGGCCCATCTCGTCGCGCACGCGGGTGCGCGTGTCGCGGAGGTACTCCCCGGCGCGGCGCACGACCTTGGCGAAGCCCTCGGCCATGCGCGGAAGGCGTTCGGGGCCCACGATGAGCACCGCGATGAGACCGATCAGCAGAAGCTTCTCGAAGGTCAACCCGAACTGCATCTGTCCAGGCTACCGCCGCGCCTGCGCTCCGCGTGCGCACCGAGCCAATACGCTGGGAGGAGTCACAGCGTGGACGGGAGGATCAGGTCATGAGCGAACACGACGCGAACGCACGTTTCATCCGAGAGTCCCTCACGGAACCGGATGCGATCGCGCGCGCTCGGGCGCACGGCGTCGAGCTCGGAGCGGCGCCGATCAGCATCGCCGTCGGCTCGCAGATCGCCGTGCTCGCCGCCGCGACCGCCGCCCGTTCGATCGTCGAGATCGGCACCGGCGCCGGAGTATCCGGACTCTGGCTGCTGCGCGGCGCGCCGCAGGCCGTGCTCACCTCGATCGACAACGAGCCCGAGCACCTCGCCGCGGCCCGCCAGTCGTTCTCCGACGCGAAGGTCCCGGCCACCCGCGCCCGCTTCATCACGGGCCGCGCCGCCGATGTGCTCCCCCGCATGAACGAGGACGCCTACGACATCGTGCTCGTCGACGCCGATCCCGAGAACGTCATCGACTACGTGGAGCACGGACTGCGCCTCGTCCGCCGCGGCGGTATCGTGCTCGTCCCCCGCGTTCTCGCGGGAGGCCGCGTGGCCGACCCCGTGCAGCGCGATGAGATCACGGCGGGCTACCGCTCCCTGATCCAGGAGACCCAGGAGTCGTCGGCCGTGCTCGCGACCGTGTCTCCCGCGGGCGAGGGCCTGCTGCAGTTGATCAGCGTCGCCGAGCGCGACTGACGCTCCCCACGACAGACGAAGGAGGCGACGGATCCGATGATCCGCCGCCTCCTTCGGTTGATCCGTGAGACGGATCGGGGTGACTCAGGCCGGCGCCACGACGGCTGCCAGCACGTCGTGAAGCTCCTTGGCCTCGGCGTCGTTCACGGAGACGACCAAACGGCCTCCTCCTTCGAGCGGAACGCGCACGATGATGAGTCGTCCTTCTTTCACGGCCTCCATGGGGCCGTCCCCGGTCCTCGGCTTCATCGCTGCCATCGCGGCTTCCTTTCCTCGGTGGTATGGGAAGAGTTTATCGGTGTCGTCGCGACCTGAGCGTCACCTGTGAAGAAATGCATCGATTCTTCATGTTCACGGCACCTGCCAGAAGGTGTTCCCGAGCGCGTAGACGAAGTAGATCCACACGCCCTGACCCACGAGGCACAGCGCCAGAACGCTCAGCCGCCAGAGCCGCGAGCGCGGCACCGCCACCGCTCCCCAGAGCGGACTGATCGGCAGGAGCAGCCGGAAGGTGCTCGACTGCGGGAAGAACACCGCCAGCAGGTACAGCAGGTAGCTCGCGCTCCAGAGCCGGAGGTCGAGACCGAGCGCTCGAACCTGCGGCGAGCGCAGGAGCGCGAGTCCGGTGGCGACGACTATGACCACGAGTCCGATCGGGCCGCACCACGCGGGGATACCCCACTGCGCGAACCAGAACTGCGACGCCTGGATCCAGCCCTCGAAGGGTACGAACCCGGCCACTCCCCCGCTGATCCAGTGCTGACGCCACGCCAGCTCGGTGGCGAGGTACGCGCCCATGTCGCCCGTGACGAGACCGGCGATTACCTGCCACGAGAAACCGGCGACGGTCGCGAGCGCCGCCGTCGCGACGATGTGAACGATCTCGACGGCGGTCAGCGGTTCGCGGCGACGATTCACCCAGCGGGCGATGCCGTGGAGGCCGAGCAGCAGCGCGAACGCCAGGATGCCCGGGCGGGTGAACGCCAGGATCGGGAGCAGGAGGTACAGCCAGGCGTACCGGCGGCGGATCACCGCGTCCAGTGCCAGGAAGAGCAGGAGCAGGAACAGCGTTTCGGCGTATCCCACCTGGAACATCGCCGCGAGCGGCCCCGCGGCGAAGAACACCACCGCCCACAGCGCCGCGGACGATCCGATCCGGTCACGCAGCAGCCGATGCAGAGCGAGGCAGGCGAGATAGCCGGCCACGAACGAGAGCAGGAACGCCCCCACTCCCCAGGAACCGAAGAGGAACCCGATCGCCTTCGCCGCGTAGGCGAAGACGGGCATGAACGCCCACTGGTTCTCGACGACGGTGCCCGCGTCGGTCAGCTCGAGCGTCGAGGGATATCCGCTCTCCGCGACCAGCCAGTACCACTGCGCATCCCAGCCGAGCACGAAGTCGGCCAGTCCGGCATCCGCTCCGAAGCGCGACAGCGACGTCGAGGCGGATGCCGCGAAGAGGAGGAAGCCCGTCGTGACGAGCCGGGCGATCAGGTAGATGACGGCGATGCGCAGCGGCAGCGGCATCTGCGCCCACCGACGCGCGGCGCTCAGTGCGAGCTGAGCCACGCCCGCAGTCCCCGCTCGACGGCATCGATCTGCGCGACGGGGACGCGCTCCTCGTCGTGGTGGGCGAGGTGGGGATCGCCGGGCCCGTAGTTCACCGCCGGGATGCCGAGCGCAGAGAAACGGGCGACATCGGTCCAGCCGTACTTGGGGCGCGGTTCCGCGCCGACGGCGGCCACGAACTGCTGGGCGATCGGTGCGTCGAGGCCGGGACGTGCACCCTCCGCCGAGTCCGTGACCTCGAGGTCGAAGCCCGCGAGCACACTGCGCAGGTGAGCCTCGGCATCCGCCGCCGACTTGCTCGGAGCGAACCGGTAGTTGATCTCGACCTCGCAGGCATCGGGGATGACGTTGCCCGCGACACCGCCGCTGATGCGCACGGCGCTGAGGCTCTCGCGGTACAGAAGACCCTCGACCAGCACCTCGCGCGCCCGGTACTCGCCCAGGCGGGCGAGGATGGGGGCCGCGCGGTGGATGGCGTTCTCGCCGATCCAGGCGCGTGCGCTGTGCGCGCGGACACCGCTCGTGCGCACGATCGCGCGCATGGTGCCGTTGCATCCGCCCTCGACCTCGCCGTCGGACGGCTCTCCGAGGATCGCGAAGTCGGCGACGAAGAGATCGGGACGCACGGCGGCGAGCAGACCGAGTCCGTTCTTCGACGCCTCGACCTCCTCGTTGTCGTACCACATCCACGTGATGTCGACGACGGGATCGGTCAGCTCGGCGGCGAGCTTCAGCTGCACCGCCGTGCCCGCTTTCATGTCGACCGTGCCGCGGCCCCAGAGGTACGCCTCGCCGTCGACGTCGATCAGGCGCGTGGGCAGGTTGTCGTTGATGGGGACGGTGTCGATGTGACCGGCGATGGCCACCCGCTGGGCGCGACCGAGGTCGGTACGGGCGACGATCGTGTTGCCGTGCCGGATGACCTCGAGGTGGTCGAGCGGCACGAGCGCCTGCTCGATCGCGTCGGCCAGGGTCTTCTCGTCTCCGGAGACGCTCGCGATGTCGCAGATCGCGCGCGTGAGGTCGAGAGAGGATGCGGTCAGATCGAGCACCATGACCCCAGCCTATGACCTCGGCGCGCGGTCATCGGACGCCGGTCACATGGGCCGGGCGTGATCGCGGGAGCCGGTACCGTGGAGGCATGACTGATGCGCGCACCGTGTGGGGAATCGGACTCTCGACCATCGCCGGCGACGGCACGGTTCTCGACGCCTGGTACGCCGCCCTCGGCACCGGCGCCCTGCCCTCGGATGCCGCGGCAGATCTCGACGGACTCACGGGTCCCGACGCACGGCGCAACGTCACCGTCGAGCCCGTGCGGCTCGAGATCGACCTCGATGCCGCCCCGGCCTCGACCGCCGACGCCTATCTGCGTCTGCACGCGCTCTCGCACCTGCTCGTGCGCCCGAACGAGCTGAACCTCGACGGGATCTTCGGTCACCTCCCGAACGTCGCCTGGACGAACGCCGGCCCCGTGCTCCCCGCCGATGCCGCCCGCCTGCGTCCGCAGCTCCAGCGTGCGGGAATCCAGGTGCAGGGGCTCGACAAGTTCCCCCGCCTGACCGACTACCTGCAGCCGCAGGGCGTGCGCATCGCCGACGCCTCGCGCGTGCGCCTCGGCGCCCACCTCGCGCCGGGGACCACCGTGATGCACGAGGGATTCGTCAACTTCAACGCGGGCACCCTCGGGGCCTCGATGGTCGAGGGCCGCATCTCGCAGGGCGTCGTCGTGGGCGACGGCAGCGACATCGGTGGCGGCGCATCGATCATGGGAACCCTCTCGGGCGGGGGCTCGCACCGCGTCTCGATCGGGTCGCGCACGCTCCTGGGCGCGAACGCCGGTATCGGCATCTCGCTGGGCGACGACTGCGTGGTCGAGGCGGGCCTCTACGTCACCGCCGGCACCAAGATCGTGCTCGTCGACGGCCCCGTGACGGCCGAGGGCACCCGCACCAGCGTGAAGGGCGCAGAGCTGTCGGGGCAGAACGGACTGCTGTTCCGCCGCAACTCGATCAGCGGCGCGGTCGAGGCCGTGCGTCGCGCGGGCGTCGGTGTCACGCTCAACGAGGCGCTGCACGCCTGACGCGCGGTCATCCGCACCTGCGGCCGCCTCGGAGCGGGCGCTGATAGACTGTGGCTGTTGCCCGAGCACGAGCTCGCCAACGTCGTCGTCGTCACGGGGTCTCTGAGGACCGAAGCGAGTCACCCGGCTCCCATCACCAGCGCTCTGCTGGCCTTTCGCACGGCGAACCGATGCGCACGCCCCCTGCGAGCGCCGTCGCCCACCTCAGCCCACTATCGTGCGTGTCTTCTCGCGTACGGACGGAGTCATCCATGCCTACTTTCCTCGAACTCGGCGTTCCCGCCGAACTCGCCGCCGTTCTCGCCGATTCCGGCAAGACCGAAGCCTTCGCGATCCAGCGCGACACCCTCCCCGACTCGCTCGCCGGCCGCGACCTGCTCGGTCGCGGTCGCACCGGCAGTGGCAAGACCATCGCCTTCGCTCTCCCCCTCGTCGCGCGCCTCGCCGCGTCCGGCAAGCAGCGCCGTGCGGGCCTCCCCCGCGGTCTGGTACTCGCCCCGACCCGTGAGCTCGCGACGCAGATCGCCGCAACGATCTCGCCCCTCGCCGAGGCCGCCGGCCTGCGCGTGACCACCGTCTTCGGCGGTGTCAGCCAGCGCCCGCAGGAGCAGGCGCTCCGTGGCGGCGTCGACATCGTCGTCGCGTGCCCCGGCCGCCTCGAAGACCTCATGAAGCAGCAGATCGTGCGGCTCAGCGCGGTCGAGGTCGCCGTACTCGACGAGGCCGACCACATGGCCGACCTCGGCTTCCTGCCCGGCGTCACGCGCATCCTCACCGCGACGCCGGCCGGCGGACAGCGCCTGCTCTTCAGCGCGACGCTCGACCGCGGCATCGATTCGCTCGCCCGCCGCTTCCTCTCGAACCCCGTCAGCCACGAGGTCGACGAGGAGAGCGTCCCCGTGGGCGAGATGACGCACCGCGTGCTCGTCGTCGATTCCACCGAGAACAAGACGACCCTCGTGCGCGACCTCGCGTCGGGCACCGGTCGCCGCATCCTGTTCACCCGCACCAAGCACCAGGCGAAGAAGCTCGCCAAGCAGCTCACCGCTGCGGGCATCCCCGCCGTCGACCTGCACGGCAACCTCTCGCAGAACGCCCGCGAGCGCAACCTCGGCGCGTTCTCGTCGGACCCCGCCGACGGCGGCGTGCGCGTGCTGGTCGCGACCGACGTCGCGGCCCGCGGCGTGCACGTCGACAACGTCGACCTGGTCGTTCACGTCGACCCGCCCATGGAGCACAAGGCGTACCTGCACCGCTCGGGCCGCACCGCCCGCGCCGGTGCCGCCGGTACCGTCGTCACGGTCGTGCTCCCCGAGCAGCGCCGCGACGTCAAGGACCTGCTGCGCAAGGCCGCGATCGTCGCCCCGCTCGAAGACGTCACCGCCGGCGCCGTGACCGAGCTCGTCCCGGAGCGCGCACCGCACGTGCGTCCCGCCCCGGTGCAGGCTCCGCAGCGTCAGGCTCCGAAGCAGCGCCCGGCCGGTGGCGAGCGCAGCGGCGCGGCGAACCCGCCCGCACGCCGTCGTCGCCCCCGCTCCGGTGGCGGTCAGGGCCAGAGCCAGGGCGGCGGTTTCGCGCGCCAGGGCGGCCAGGGTCGTCAGGGCGGCCAGGGTGGACAGTCCCGCCAGGGCGGCCGCGGTTCGCAGGGACGCTGACCCGCAGCATCCGCTCATCCACGAAGCTGAATGACGAAAGGCCCGGCACCCCCTCTGGGGATGCCGGGCCTTGTCGTTTCCGCGTGTCAGCGGTTCGGGTACGAACGCTCCGGAGACCCGGTGTACAGCTGCTGCGGGCGACCGATCTTGGTCTGCGGGTCGAGCTGCAGCTCGCGCCACTGCGCAAGCCAGCCGGGCAGACGGCCGATGGCGAACAGCACCGTGAACATGCGCGTGGGGAACCCCATCGCCTTGTAGATCACGCCGGTGTAGAAATCGACGTTCGGATACAGACGACGCTCGCGGAAGTAGTCGTCGGCGAGAGCGATCTCCTCGAGCTCCTTCGCGAGGTCGAGGAGCGGGTCGGTGACGCCGAGGGAGGCGAGGACCTCGTCGGCGGCGTCCTTGACGAGCTTGGCGCGCGGGTCGTAGTTCTTGTAGACCCGGTGCCCGAAGCCCATCAGCTTCACGCCCTCTTCCTTGTTCTTCACCCGCTCGACGAAGCGCGAGACGCTCTGACCCGAGTCGCGGATCTGGCCGAGCATCGTGAGAACGGCCTCGTTGGCCCCGCCGTGCAGCGGCCCCGAGAGGGCCTGGATGCCGGCGGACACCGACGCGAACTGGTTCGCCCCGGTCGATCCGACCAGTCGCACGGTCGAGGTCGACGCGTTCTGCTCGTGGTCCTCGTGCAGGATCAGCAGGAGCTCGAGCGCCTTCGACATGACCGGGTTGATCTCGTAGGGCTCGGAGTTGACGCCGAAGTTGAGCTTGAGGAAGTTCTCGACGAAGCCGAGCGAGTTGTCGGGGTAGAGGAAGGCCTGACCGACGCTCTTCTTGTGCGCGTAGGCCGCGATCACCGGGAGCTTCGCGAGCATGCGGATCGTGTTGATCTCGACGTGCTCGGGGTTGTGCGGGTCGGTCTGGCCCTCGTAGTAGGTCGAGAGCGCGGCGACGGCCGAGGACAGCACCGACATCGGGTGCGCCGTGTGCGGCAGTGCCGAGAAGAAGTGCTTGAGGTCTTCGTGCAGCAGCGTGTGGCGACGGATCTTCTCGTCGAACTCGGCCAGCTCGGACTCCGAGGGGAGCTCGCCGTAGATGAGCAGCCAGGCGACCTCGAGGTAGCTGGTGCGACCGGCGAGCTGCTCGATCGGGTACCCGCGGTAGCGCAGGATGCCCTTGTCGCCGTCGATGAAGGTGATGTCGGACTTCGTCGACGCCGTATTGACGAACCCGTAGTCGAGCCCGGTGTAGCCGGTCTGGCGGGTCAGCGTCGAGAAGTCGATGCTGTTGTGGCCCGCCGTGCCCTGCAGCACGGGGAACTCGGCGGTCGTGTCACCGATCGTCAGCTTCGCCGTGGCCTGCTGGTCTGCCGCTGCACTCACGCGGACCTCCTTGGGGTTTCTGCCCGTAGTCTGTCTCGTCTCGCCCCGAGCAGATCGGTCATCCTTGGAACCTGATCTCATCGGAGCGGGCGATCGCACGGCGCACAGCGCCAGGTCGGTCACGACCGAATCGCCTTTACAGCCTAGTAGGCCCGCACGCCTACTGTCGCATCCGCCAAACGGATCGGTGCTGGGAGGGGGAAACCTACAGATTCTCTACGAAGCGGCGGCGTGCAGGCGTCGAGCGGCCTCCGCGACGCGCTCCGTCGGCGCCGTCAGCGCGAGACGCACGTGCGAGGCGGCGGCTGCTCCGTAGAACGGACCCGGACCCGCCAGGATGCCGAGATCGGCGAGGCGAGCCATCGACTCCCATGCGTCACGCCCCTCGGTCACCCAGAGGTAGAGACCGGCTTCGGAGCCGTCGAGACGGAACCCGGCGGCCTCCACGGCGGGACGCAGCAGCTCCCGCCGTTCGCGGTAGAGCTCCTTCTGGGCGGCGACGTGCTCGTCGTCGCCGAGCGCCACCGCCATGGCGTGCTGCACGGGTTCGGGCGGCATGAGGCCGAGGTGCTTGCGGGCGGTGAGCAGGTCGGCGACGATGCGCGCGCAGCCGGCGACGAAGGCGGCGCGGTAGCCCGCGAGGTTCGACTGCTTGCTCAGCGAGTAGACGCTGAGCAGGTTGGCCCGCGACCCCCCGGTCACCCGCGGATCGAGGATCGACGGGATCGCCTCGGTCGCCCAGGCGCCGTCCCAGCCGAGCTCCGCGTAGCACTCGTCGCTCGCGATGACGGCATCCAGCTCGCGCGCACGGCGCACCGCGGCGGCGAGCTCCGAGACCGTCCAGGTGCGACCGTCGGGATTGCCCGGAGTGTTGATCCAGATCAGCTTGGTGCCCTCGGGCCAGTCCGCCGGGTCATCGGCGGGAAGCGGCGTCGCTCCGACCACGCGTGCTCCGACGTCATAGGTGGGGTAGGCGATCTCGGGGTGCACGACGATGTCGCCCTCTCCCAGCCCGAGGAGGGTCGGGAGGAGCGCCACGAACTCCTTCGAGCCGATCGTGGGCAGCACGTTCGCGACGGTGAGGTCATCGACCCCGCGGCGACGCGCGTACCAGGAGACGATCGCCTCGCGCAGTGCCGGTGTACCGACGGTCTGCGGGTAGGCGTGCGCGTCCGTCGCCTCGGCGAGAGCGCGCCGGATGATCTCGGGCGTGGGATCGACGGGCGACCCGACGGAGAGGTCGACGAGTCCGCCGGCGTGCGCGGACGCCCGCTCGCGGAAGGGGACGACGGCGTCCCAGGGGTAGTCGGCGAGGTCGCGGACGCTCACGGGCGCCGGCCTACTCGCCCTGGGGCGGCAGGGCCGCGATGATCGGGTGGTCGTGCGCGATGACGCCGACCTTGGCCGCGCCTCCGGGCGAGCCGACCTCGTCGAAGAACTCGACGTTCGCCTTGTAGTAGTCCTGCCACTCATCGGGCAGGTCGTCCTCGTAGTAGATCGCCTCGACGGGGCACACCGGCTCGCAGGCGCCGCAGTCGACGCACTCGTCCGGATGGATGTAGAGGGAGCGCTCGCCTTCGTAGATGCAGTCGACGGGGCATTCGTCGATGCAGGCTCGGTCCTTCACATCGACACACGGGAGGGCGATCACATACGTCACCGCTCCAGTCTACTTCTCCGCCTCCGTGGCGACGGGCACCGACCGGAACGACGGCCACGCGATGACGACGAGAACGATCGCGGCGATCAGGTACGTCCAGATCTGTCCCGCGAGCGTGTTCTCGACGACGACGGATCCGCCGGGGCCCCGGCCGGAGATCAAGAGCAGCATGCCCACCATCCCGAGGCCGGCCGCGACGGCGGCGCCGCGGTCGTGGGTGAGCACGCGGATGGCGACGAGGATCGCCGCGCACGCGATCGCTCCGACGATCATGCCGGTCGGGATCGGACCCCAGGTCTGGCTGTGCGCGATCGTTCCGGCGACACCGTAGACGCCACCGACCAGGGCCGAGGCCACCCACGACAGAACTCTCGACAACCGACTCACGCCCACCCTCCGATCCTACGCGCGGTCAGGCCGCGAGTCCGAACAGACGCAGGAGGGCAGCGGTGAGCGCCGCCGCGAACACCACGACGAGGAAGGACTGCCGCAGCCACAGCAGACCCGCCGCGACGAGCAGAGCGGGCACGCGCGCATCGACGACGATCGCCTGACCGTCGCCCAGCGTCTGCACCGCGACGAGCGCCGCGAGCAGGGCGACGGTCAGCAGGTCGGAGATACGCGCGGGTCGGGGCGCCTCGAGCACCTTCGGCGGCACGAGGTATCCGACGGCCTTCAGCGACAGGCAGACGAGAGCCGCCAGCAGGATCGCACTCCACAGTGTCATGACTCCCCCTTCTCATCGGCATCCGCTGCGCGGCCGTCGGATGCCGGGCGCCCCAGCCAGTTGAACCACCCGACGATCACGGCTACGAGGGCCGCGACGAGCACCGGCAGACCGGGGAGGAGGAAGGGCGTGAGCGCCGCGGCGACGACGGCGGCGGCGATCCCGACCGCGATCGCCTGGCGTTGCTGCAGGCGCGGCCACAGCAGCGCCAGGAAGGCGGCCGCCGCGGCGGCATCCAGCCCCCAGTCCTTCGGATCGCCGAGCACGTTGCCGACGAGGGCGCCGATGAGGGTGGTGATGTTCCAGCCGACGAAGATCCCGATGCCGGTGACCCAGAATCCGACCCGGCGCAGGCGCGGATCGCTCTGGGCGATCGCCACCGCCGTCGATTCGTCGATCGTGAAGTGGGCGGCCAGCGCACGGGTCGCGGGCCCTCCCCCGATGACCGGCGACATGCGCATGCCGTAGGCGACGTTGCGCACGCCGAGGAGGACGGCCGAGGCGATCGCCGAGGGGAGCGCCGTGACACCGCCGGCCGCGAAGACCCCGACGAAGGCGAACTGCGATCCTCCCGTGAACATGAGCAGGCTCAGCACGCAGGTCTGCCAGACGTCGAGCCCGGCGGCGACGGCGAGGGCACCGAACGAGATGCCGTACGCGCTCGTCGCCAGTACGACGCCGAGGGCCTCGCGCCAGACCTCGCGCTCGGCGGTCACGGGGCGATCCCCTCGCGCACCGTTCGCTGCAATGAACACATGACCATCATTCTGAACATTCAGGGACGACTAGTCAAGCGAACGATCGTTTGACATGATGAACACATGGAGGATCTCCGCGCCCGCATCGCCCGCACGCTGCGCCGGGAGCGTGAAGCCGCAGCCCTCTCGGTCTCGGAACTCGCTCGGCGCGCCGGCGTCTCGAAGGCCACCGTGTCGCAGCTCGAGAGCGGAGCCGGAAACCCGAGCGTCGAGACCCTCTGGGCGCTCGGCGTCGCACTCGACGTGCCGTTCGCCGTCTTCGTCGACCCGCCCCAGAGCGGGCCCACGCTCATCCGCCGGGAGGATCTCAGCGGCGTCCCGTCCTCGGCCGCCGCGTACAGCGCCACCCTGCTGGCCGCTTCCCCGCCCGGCGCACGGCGCGACCTGTACCTGATCTCCGCCGAACCGGGCCAGGCCCGACGCTCCGATCCGCACCACCCCGGGACCATCGAGCACGTGGTGCTGATCTCGGGGCAGGCGAAGGTCGGCCCCGCCGAGGCCGCCGCACTGCTGAACCCGGGCGACTACCTCACCTACCCGGGCGACGCCCCGCACGTGTTCGAGGCCACGGCCCCGAGCACGAGCGCCGTGCTGATCTCCGAGCTGCGCTGAGGATCAGTCCGACGCGGCCACGGGCGACGGATCCGGGATCTCCTCCGGCTTGTAGCGCGGCAGTCGGGAGGCCGGGAGGATCGCCAGGGCGCTGATCCCGGCGAGCACGAGCAGCCCGAGCCGCAGCGTCGACAGACGGGACTCCTCGTTGACGGCCACGGCGGCGTCGACCTGGGCGGGCGTCGCGTCGGTGCGCTCGAGCACCACGCGCAGGTCGTCGTTGCTCACGAAGTTCACGCTGTCGAGATCGACCTGCGCGACGAGCGCCGGCGGCAGCTCCGGATGCTCCACGACCGCGCGCCCGACGCTCAGCCCCAGCAGAGAGACGAGCAGCGCACCCGCGACCGCCGTGCCCACCGCCGACGCGAGGTTCTGGGTCGTGCCCCGCAGCGATCCCACGTCACCCGCGAGCGACGACGGCGCCGCGGTGACGAGCACGTTGAAGACGAGGGTCACGAGCGCCCCCTGCCCGATCCCGAACACCACCAGACCGAGGATCGTCGGCAGCGTCTCCCAGTTGTTGTTCACGACGAACGAGAGCCACACAAGGGCGCCGGTCGTGAGAAGGAATCCGAAGACGCCGATCACACGCGGCGGGTAGCGCTTGTAGAACCGCACGACGAGGGTCGCGGTGATGAACACGGTGAGGTTGAACGGCATCATCGCGATCGAGGTGTCGAAGGGAGTCCTCCCCTGCACGATCTGGATGTAGAGCGGGATCGTGAAGTTCACGCACGCCTCGAGTGCGACCACGATGAACATGGCGTATACCGCCGCGCGCTCCTTCGAGGAACGCAGGATGCTGAGGTCGATCAGCGGCACACGTCCCTCGGCGATCCGCCGACGCGTCCACAGGAAGAACCCCTGCCCCAGCACGACGCCGGCCACGATGAAGAGCGGTGCCGGGGAGAGCCCCAGGATGTCGAACGGGGCCGCCTCCGTCGCCTCGATCGCTCCCCAGCCGTTGAGATTGTTGAAGCCGAGGGTGAGGAGCACGATCGCCGCGCCGATGAGGAGCGAGGCGACGAGATCGATGCGGATGCCGGGGTCGCCGCGGTCTCCGCGCAGCGTGAAGCTGAAGGCGAAGACGAGCACGGCGATGCCGAGGACGATGAAGAACATCGGACGCCACCCGACGAGAGTGCCGAGAGTGCCGCCGATGAGGAACGCGGTGACGCCGGAGATCGCCCGCGCCGAACCGATCGCGCCGATCGCCGTCGCCTGCTGGGCGCCGCGGTAGTTCTCGGCGATGAGCGCGACGATCGAGGGCACGATGATCGCCGCCGCGGCACCGGCCACCGCCTGACCCGCGATCGCCCATCCGATGCTCGGGGCGATCAGCATGAGCACCGACGATGCCGCGAACAGCGCGATCACGACGCGGAAGATCAGCACCCATCCGACGCGCTGACCGAGCTTCGCACCGGTCATCACGAGCGCCGCGACGGCCAACCCGTACATGACGATCGTGGTGCTCGCGACCGTCGGCGGCACGCCGAACTCGCTCACCATCCCACCCAGCGAGATGGGGAGCGCGGCGACGTTGAACGACATCAGCACCTGCGCCATGAACAGGCTGATCATGGGAAGCCAGGACGACTTCACGGCGACGGATGCGGTCTGCGGCGCGGACTCGGTCATCGGGACTCCTCGGGGGCGGGTGGAGCGGCGGGTGCGGACGCGAACAGGTTGAGCCCGAGAGCCCGGGAGAGGTAGCCGATCGCGCGCTGCGAGCGCACGGAGTTGCCGGCATCGTCGAGACGCGGCGAGAAGCCCGCGACGGCGCCCTTGCCGGGGGCGACCGCGACGATGCCCCCGGAGACACCGGACTTGGCCGGGAGTCCGATCTCGAACAGCCATTCACCCGAGCGCTCGTACAGGCCGCTGGCGGCGACGACGGCGAGCGTGTCACGGCATACCTCGGCCGACACCACGCGCTGTCCGGTGAGGGGATTGACGCCGCCGTCGGCCAGGGTGGCCCCCATGACCGCCAGATCGTGCGCGCTCACCGTGAGAGCGCACTGGCGGGTGTAGACGTCGACGACCTCGTCGGAGTCTCCCTCGAGGCGTCCATAGCTGGTGAGCAGGCGCCCGAGCGCTCGGTTGCGGTCGTTCGTACGCGCCTCGGAGGCGTAGACGACGCCGTCGAGTCCGAGAGCGCGGCCTGCGAACGCCGACAGACCCTCACGGACGCGCTCCCACTGCTCGGCGGACGTCTCCCCCGGCATGAGCGCGGTGGTGGCGATCGCGCCGGCGTTGACCATGGGGTTCATGGGATGCCCGGCGTTCAGCTCGAGCGCCATCACCGAGTTGAAGGGAAGCCCTGTGTTGTTGACCCCGACGATCTCGCGGACGCGCTCGTGCCCGTGTTCCTGGATGGCGAGGGCGTAGACGAACATCTTCGAGATCGATTGGATCGAGAACGGATGCTGCGCGTCGCCCGCGTCGTGCACTCCCCCGCCGACCTCGATGACGGCGAGCCCGAAGAGCTCGGGGTCGACCTCGGCGAGCACGGGGATGTAGTCGGCGACGATGCCGTCGGAATCCCGGGCGAAGCGCGCGTGCGCGTCACCGACCAGCCGCTCGACGTCTCGCCACCCGGGCAATGCCCCGGTCGAGACCTGCTGCGGGACGTGGTCCCATCCGGCGGTGTCCACGGGCTCTCCTCGCGTTCGACGACGCCCCAGCCGTCATTCGCCACGATAGCGCTCGAACGCCCCCGGTAGAAGGTGTCTACCGGGGGCGTTCGCGGGTGCCTGCGGGCTCAGTACCAGTTCATCGCCTGCGAGTGCCCCCACGCGCTGCACGGGGTGCCGTACACGGACGAGATGTATCCCAGACCCCAGGCGATCTGGGTCGCGGCATTGGTCTGCCAGTCGCTGCCCGCCGAGGCCATCTTGCTGCCGGGGAGCGCCTGCGGGATGCCGGTCGCGCCGCTCGGGTTGTAGGCCTGGTAGTTCCAGCTCGACTCCTTCTGCCACAGCGAACTCAGGCAGGAGAACTGGTCCTCTCCCCAGCCGTACTGGTCGGCCGCCATGACACGTGCGGTCGCCTTGGCCCCCTCGGGGGTGTTCGACGAGGCGAGCGCTGCAGCTGCCGCCTCGGCCTCTGCCTGCGCCTGCGCGGCGGCCGCGGCGGCCGCGTCGTCCGCCGCCTTCTTCTCCTGCGCCGTGGTGAACGCCGACTGGAGCGCTGCGGTCTGCTCGATCACCTTCTCGGTGTGCTGCTGGGCGATGACCGTGGTGAGAGTGAGCTCGATGGCCGGAACGGCCTTCCGACCGTCGAGGGTGTCGACATTGCTCTGCAACTGCGCGGTCTCGACGGCGGGGACGACTCCGCTCAGGTCGAAGCCTGCGGCGTCGATCTGGGCGGACAGCTGATCGGCGGCATCGATGGCATCAGTCGCGGCGGTCGCGGTCGCCGCGACGTCGTCCGACGCCTCGACGGTCGTGGTGGTGCCGGTGGTCGCCGAGGGCGATGCGTCATCGGTCACGGTGGCGCCGGAGGCCGGGCCCGCGACGAGTCCGGCGGTCAGCGTGATGCCGAGCATCGCACCGACGGCGGTGCCGAGGAGCAGCAACGGCCGACGTGAGCGGACGGCGGAGTGGGCGGTGGCGGCCTCGAGGGCGCGCCGGGAAGCACGGGTGTTCTGAAGGTGAAGCAAAGAATCGACTTTCGGGTCGTCGAGCGCCCGGACCTGCGGACAGGGCGGCTCATCGGGAGCCGACTCATCGGACGCAAGTCATCGATTCTGTGTCATGTTTCTGAACGAACCCTCCGCAGAGCCTGGACGGAATATAGGTCCCACCTGGGCTTTTCATGAGAAAAGGGCCTCGCTGCCGCATTTCTGCGGAGCGAGGCCCTCTTATAGATCCTGTTCGGACTCAGGCGTTGGCATCCTGACGCTTGAGGCGAGCGGTCTCGCGCGCACGCGTGTTGGCGTCGAGGTTCACCTTGCGGATGCGCACGGCCTCCGGCGTGACCTCGACGCATTCGTCGTCACGCGCGAACTCGAGGCTCTCCTCGAGCGTCAACTGACGCGGGGGCGTCATCGACTCGAACGAGTCGGAGCTCGCCGCACGCATGTTGGTGAGCTTCTTCTCCTTGGTGATGTTCACGTCCATGTCGTCGGCGCGCGAGTTCTCGCCGATGACCATGCCCTCGTAGACCTCGGCGGTCGGCTGCACGAAGAACGACATGCGCTCCTGCAGGGCGATCATGGCGAACGGGGTGACGACACCCTGACGGTCGGCGACGATCGAGCCGTTCTGGCGGGTCGTGATGGATCCGGCCCAGGGCTCGTAGCCGTGCGAGATCGCGTTCGCGATGCCGGTGCCGCGAGTCGTGGTGAGGAACTCGCTGCGGAAGCCGATGAGGCCGCGCGACGGGACGATGAACTCCATGCGCACCCAACCGGTGCCGTGGTTGGTCATGTTCTCCATGCGACCCTTGCGGTTCGCGAGGAGCTGGGTGATCGCGCCGAGGTGCTCCTCCGGCGTGTCGATCGTGAGGTGCTCGAAGGGCTCGTAGGTCTTGCCGTCGATCTTCTTCGTGACCACCTGCGGCTTTCCGACCGTGAGCTCGAAGCCTTCGCGACGCATGTTCTCGACGAGGATCGCGAGGGCGAGCTCACCGCGGCCCTGGACCTCCCAGGCATCCGGGCGTCCGATGTCGACGACCTTGAGCGAGACGTTACCGATGAGCTCCTTGTCGAGACGGTCCTTGACCATGCGCGCCGTGAGCTTGTGGCCCTTGACCTTGCCCATCAGCGGCGAGGTGTTGGTGCCGATCGTCATCGAGATGGCGGGGTCGTCGACCGTGATCGCCGGGAGCGGGCGCACGTCCTCGGGGTCGGCGATCGTCTCGCCGATGGTGATGTTCTCGAAGCCCGCGATCGCGACGATGTCGCCCGGGCCCGCGGACTCGGCCGGGTAGCGCTCGAGCGCTCGGGTCATCAGCAGCTCGGTGATGCGGGCGTTGCTGGTGGTGCCGTCGGAGCGTACCCAGGCGACGGTCTGGCCCTTCTTCAGCGTGCCGTTGAAGACGCGCAGCAGCGCGAGGCGACCGAGGAAGGGGCTGGAGTCGAGGTTCGTGACCCACGCCTGCAGGGGCGCCTCGTCGTCGTAGGACGGAGCCGGGACGTGCTCGAGGATCGCCTCGAAGAGCGGCTCGAGGTCGTCGTTGTCGGGCAGCGAGCCGTCGGCGGGACGGTTCTGCGACGCCGCACCGGCACGACCGGATGCGTAGACGACCGGCACGTCGAGCAGTGCGTCGACGTCGAGGTCGGGCACGTCGTCGACGAGGTCGGACGCCAGACCCAGCAGCAGGTCGTGGGCCTCCTCCTCGACCTCCGCGATGCGGGCGTCGGGGCGGTCGGTCTTGTTGACCAGCAGGATGACGGGGAGCTTGGCCTCGAGCGCCTTGCGCAGCACGAAGCGGGTCTGCGGGAGCGGGCCCTCGCTCGCGTCGACGAGCAGCACGACGCCGTCGACCATCGACAGGCCGCGCTCGACCTCACCACCGAAGTCGGCGTGACCCGGGGTGTCGATCACGTTGATCGTGATCTCCTTGCCGCCGGCGTGCTTGCCCTTGTAGGTGATCGCCGTGTTCTTGGCGAGGATCGTGATGCCCTTCTCGCGCTCGAGGTCGTTCGAGTCCATCGCGCGCTCTTCGACGTGCGAGTGCTCACCGAACGAGCCGGTCTGGCGGAGCATCGCGTCGACAAGAGTGGTCTTGCCGTGGTCGACGTGAGCGACGATGGCGACGTTGCGGAGGTCAGAGCGGAGGGCGTGAGCCATGCAGGAATCCTAAGAAGAGGAGTGGGAGGAGTCGGGAAACCGACGTTCCAGGATAACGCACGCGCAGGACCCCCGGCTGAACGGAGGCCGTACCATCGGAAAAGTGAGGCACGAAGACGCAGACCGACCGCTCCCTGACCCGGCCTCCGAGCCCTCGGCGCGGCGGCTGTGGTGGGAGATCGCGATCGTGCTCGCGCTCGGTCTCGGCCAGTCGGCGATCTACGCGATCGTCCAGCTCGCCTACCGGCTCACGGACGACACCCCGCTCGCCGATCAGACCGCGACGCTGAATCCCTCACGCAGCGACCGCGAGGTCTTCGACCTGATCTACCAGGTGCTGTCGATCGGCTTCTCGCTCGTACCGGTGCTGCTCGTCTGCTTCCTGCTCTGGCAGCACCGTCGACCGCACCTCGCCCGCCTCGGCCTCGACGGCACACGCGTCGGCGTC
Organism: Microbacterium galbinum; assembly: GCF_023091225.1. NCBI lineage: Bacteria > Bacillati > Actinomycetota > Actinomycetes > Micrococcales > Microbacteriaceae > Microbacterium > Microbacterium galbinum. Next base: position 1,017,821 of record NZ_JAHWXM010000001.1, read on the forward strand.
GACATCGGCCGGGGCGCGCTCCTCGTGCTGGCCATCGGCATCCCGGGCCTCGGCCTGTACGTCGTCGGCCGGGCACTGGGTCTGTTCGTCGCGGTGAACCCGGGCGGACTCGACACCCACTGGTGGACGATCCCGATCCTGCTGCTGGCCGCCGCGCGAGCGTCGTTGCAGGAGGAGTTCGTCGTGCTCGGGTATCTCTTCGCCCGGCTCAAGCAGCTCGGATGGTCGCCCTGGACCATCATCATCGCGACCTCGGTGCTCCGGGCGACGTACCACCTCTATCAGGGACCCGGGGCCTTCATCGGCAACCTCGCGATGGGGCTGCTGTTCGGCTGGCTGTTCCTGCGCACCGGACGCCTGCTGCCGTTCCTCGTCGCGCACTTCCTGATCGACGCGACGGTGTTCGTCGGCTACCCGTGGGCGGCGGCGACGTGGCCGGCGCTCTTCGGCCTCCCGGGCTGATCGCCCGAGAAGCCCCGGCGATCCGCGCCCGCGTTCAGCCGGCGTTCGTGATCAGCACGGCGCCGATCGCCCACAGCACGATGATGCCGAGGGCGAGAAGCGCGCGGGAGTCCCACTCGCGGCGGATCGGGGCGTCCGCCCCGGTCGCCGCATCCCACCGGTCGCGGATCTCGGTGAGATCGCGGATGCCGGCCGGGGCCTTGGATGCTTCGCCCTCTGCCGCATCACGACGCGAGGGACGCGCGCGGGCGGGTCCGCCGTAGGCGCTGACGCGCGAGTCGTCGTCGAGGGAGAACTCCAGCTGCCAGCGGAAGTCCACGTCGCGGACGCGGGCCCAGCCGAACGAGGTGCGCCGGAGCATGTTCTGCACGACCACACCGGCGTCGTCGACCCGCACCATGGATACGAAGCTCAGCTCGTACACGACCCACATGCCCAGCAGCACCCACGGCGCCACCAGGAACATCTGCGTCCAGCTGCCCCGCACGACCGTGTCGCCGAGCAGGAAGAGCGCGAGCGCGCCGGAGATCACGAGCACGGCCGTGCCCGAGGACGCGCGGAAGATCCGCACGTCCTCGGACTTGTCGGCAGCGGTCACGCGCCGCTTCCGCCGAGCGGAATGGACGCGCCGGGGATCGCCTGGAGCAGGCGATCCGTGTACTCCTGCTGCGGGTTGGCGAAGATCTCGTCGACGGTACCCTGCTCGACGATCCGACCCTTCTCCATGACGCACACCAGGTCGCTCGACACGCGCACGACCGCGAGGTCGTGGGTGATGAACAGGTAGGTCAGGCCGAGCTCCGACTGCAGTTCGGCCAGGAGCTGCAGCACCTGGTCCTGCACGAGCACGTCGAGAGCCGAGACGGCCTCGTCGAGCACGATGATGTCGGGCTTGAGCGCGAGGGCACGGGCGATCGCCACGCGCTGCCGCTGACCGCCGGAGAGCTCGTTCGGGTAGCGCGTCGCCAGCGCCCGCGGAAGGGCGACCTGGTCGAGCAGCTCCTCCACACGCTCACGGTGCGAGGCACGATCGCCGACGCCGTGGATCTGCAGCGGCTCGGCGATGGTGTTGCCGATGTTGCGCAGCGGGTCGAGCGAGCCGTACGGGTCCTGGAACACGGGCTGCATGCGGCGGCGCAGACCGAACGCCTGCGCGTTCGACAGCTTCGACACGTCCTGCCCGTCGATCTCGATGGTTCCCGCGGTGGGCTCCTCGAGCTTGAGCACCATCTTCGCGACGGTGGACTTGCCCGAGCCGGACTCCCCGACCAGAGCCAGCGTCTTGCCCTTGGGGATCTCGAACGACACGTCGTCGACCGCGCGGAAGGCCTCGCTGCGGAAGCCGCCCTGACGGATCTTGTAGTCCTTCGTGAGCCCGGCCACGCGCACCGTCGGCGGGATGTCGGCGAGGTCGTCGAGGGTCTCGATGCCCCGATCCTCCACGACCGCCTGGATGCGCTGCGAGGCGACGCTGGGCGCCGCCGCGACGAGCCGCTTGGTGTACGGGTGCTGCGGATCCTCGAGGATCTGCCGGCTGGGGCCCGCCTCGACGATGTTGCCGCCGTTCATCACGATGATCTTGTCGGCGCGCTCGGCCGCGAGGCCGAGGTCGTGCGTGATGAGGAGCACCGAGGTGCCCTTGTCACGCGTCAGCGAGGCCATGTGATCGAGGATCACGCGCTGCACCGTCACGTCGAGGGCAGAGGTCGGCTCGTCGGCGATCAGGAGCTTCGGATCGGCCGCGAGGCCGATGCCGATCAGCGCGCGCTGGCGCATGCCACCCGAGAACTGGTGCGGGAACTGGTGCAGACGGCGTTCAGCGTCGGCGAGACCCGCCTGCTGCAGCACCTCGATCGCGCGGGCCTTTACGGCCTGGCGACCCTGGGCGATGCCGTTGGCGCGGATCGCCTCCTTCACCTGGAAGCCGATGCTCCACACCGGGTTGAGGTTCGACATCGGGTCCTGCGGCACGAATCCGATGTCGCGGCCGCGCACGCCCTCGATGGCCGTGCGGCTCAGAGTGGTGAGCTCGCGACCCTCGAGGGTGATCGATCCGCCGGTGACCGTGCCGGTGCCGGGCAGCAGGTTGACGATCGCGGTGGCGGTCGTGGACTTGCCGGAACCCGACTCCCCCACGATCGCGACGGTCTCGCCCGGGAACACGTCGAAGCTGATGCCGTGGAGCACTTCGCGCAGACCCTCCTGGGTGCGGAAGGCGACCTTGAGGTCGCGGATGCTCAGCAGGGGCGCCTGATCGGTGATGCGCTCGCTCATCGGCGTGCCCTCGCCTTCGGGTCGAGGGCGTCTCGGATGAGCTCACCCAGGGTCACGAACGCGAGCACCGCGAGGGTCAGCGCGATCGACGGATAGATGAGCGCCATCGGGGCGACACGGAGCGATGCCTGGGCATCACTGATGTCGTTACCCCACGACATCACGTCGCTGCCCAGACCGACACCGAGGAACGACAGCGTGGCCTCGGCCACGATCGCCGCCGCGAGGCCGAGCGTCGAGACGACGAGCAGCGGCGCGATCGCGTTCGGGATGACGTGGTTGAGCAGAATCTTGAACTTCGACTGGCCGAGAGCCTGCGACGCCACGACGAAGTCCGCCTGACGCACGCGCAGCACTTCTGCTCGTACGACACGGGCCGTGGAGGCCCAGGCGAACCCGCCGATCGCGAGCGCCAGCGTCCACACCGAACGCGAGTCGCGGAACACCGTCATGACGACGACGGCCGCGAGGATGTACGGGATCGCGAAGAAGATGTCACCGATGCGCGACAGCAGACCGTCGAGCCACCCGCCGTAGAAACCGGCGAGTGCGCCCATGATCAGGCCGAGGAACGACGAGATCACGGTGGCGATGAGGCCGACCGCGAGAGACGTCTGCGCACCCCAGGCGATGCGGGCGTAGATGTCGCAGCCCTGGAACGTGTAGCCGAGCGGGTGCCCGGCAGCCGGGCCGCCGTTGCTGTTCGCCAGATCGCAGGAGTCCGGTGCGGTGGCGGTGAACAGCGTCGGCCACACCGCCATCAGCAGGAACACGAGTCCGAGGACGACGGAGAACCAGAACAGCGGACGACGGCGCAGGTCGCTCCAGGCGTCGCGCCACAGGTTGCTGGGCTTCTCGGAGATGCGGACGGCATCTACCGCGATCGACTCGGTTTCGACCGGGGCGACGTAGTGCTTCTGGGTCGTGGGGTCAGGCATAGCGGATCCTCGGGTCGAGCAGACCGTAGAGCAGGTCGATGAGCAGGTTCACCAGGACGTACAGGATGACGAACACGGTGACGAACGAGACCACGGTCGGTCCCTCACCGCGCTGGATGGCCTGGAACAGGGTGTTTCCGACGCCGGGCACGTTGAAGATGCCCTCGGTGACGGTCGCGCCGACGAGCAGCACGCCGAAGTTGGTGGCGGAGTTCGTGATCACGGGGATCAGCGAGTTGCGCAGCACGTGCACGGGGATCACGCGACCGCGCGAGAGGCCCTTGCTGTAGGCGGTGCGCACCCAGTCCTGATTGAGGGTGTCGATGACGGAGCTTCTCATCAGGCGCATGCTCACGGCGTACAGGCTGAAGCCGAGCACGATGGCGGGGAGCCAGAGACCGCCCCAGTCGTTGTCGGCGCCGACCGTCGGTTTGAACCACCCGAGCTTGATCGCGAGGAAGTACTGCGCGAGGAAAGCGACGACGAAGATCGGGATCGCGATCGCGACGAGCGCGACCATGAGTGACACGTTGTCGAAGATCTTGCCCTTGCGCAGCGCCGAGACCGTTCCGATGATGATCGCGAGCGTGAACTCGATTCCGATCGCCATGACCGCGAGGCGACCGGTGACCGGGAGCGTCGCGGCGAGCACGGCGGAGACCGGACGGCCCGAGAACGTGTTGCCGAGGTCACCCTGGAACACACCGGTGATGTAGTACCAGTACTGCACGATGAACGGGTCGTTCAGGTGGTACTGCTCGCGCAGCTGCTCGACGACCGCCGGGTTGGGGGTCTTGTCGCCGAACAGGGCGAGGATCGGGTCGCCGGGCATGGCGAACACGAGGAAGTAGATGAGCAGGGTGGCACCGAAGAAGACCGGGATCACCTGCAGGAGACGTCTCAGGATGTAACCGAGCATCCGCTGTCCCTTCTGAAGGGGGGGGGAGTAAGAAGACCGTGCGAACACAAGCCTGTGAGGCGGTGACGAAAATCGTCACCGCCTCACAGGTGAAGTGCCGTTAGATCTTACTCGCCGGCCTTCGTGATCTCGTAGTACAGCGGGACGGAGTTCCAGCCGAACGTGACGTTGTCGACGTTCTCGCTGAATCCACCGGTCACGTTGGAGTACCACAGCGGGATGGCGGGCAGGTCCTGGAAGAGGACCTCCTGAGCCTTGGTGAAGTCCTCGATCTGCGCGTCGGAGTCGGGGTTGCTGATGCCGGCCGAGATGAGCTCGTCGAACGCGGGGTTCGAGTAGTCACCGTCGTTGGAACCGGCGCCCGTGGCGTAGAGCGGTCCGAGGAAGTTGTACAGACCCGGGTAGTCCGCCTGCCAGCCCGAACGCGCAGCCGTGGTGATGGTGCGGTCGTTGATCTTCGTGCGAAGGTCCTGGAAGGTGGGGTACGGGTCGCCCGAGGCGCTGATGCCGAGGTTGTTCTTGATCTGGTTGCTCACCGCGTCGACCCAGGCGTCGTGCCCGCCGTCGGCGTTGTACGCGATCTTGAAGTCACCCTCCCACGGCGAGATGGCGTCGGCCTCGGCCCACAGCTCCTTCGCCTTCTCCGGGTTGAAGTCGAGAACCTCGCTACCGGGGACCGAGTCCGACCAGCCGGCGATGACCGGCGAGGTGAAGTCGGCGGCCGGGGTGCGCGAGCCCGAGAAGATGGTCTCGGTGATCTCTTCGCGGTTGATCGCCATCGAGAGCGCCTGACGACGCAGCTTGCCCTCTTCGCCCGAGAAGTGCGGGAGGAACTGGCCGATGGTGAACGACTGGAACACGGCCGAGGGCTGGTTCACGGCGCGGTCGCCGAGCTCGTCGGTGAAGACGGCCAGCGAGTTCGTCGGGATCGCGTCGATGACGTCGACCTCGTTCGAGAGCAGGTCGGCGTAGGCCGCTTCCTGCGTCGCGTAGAACTTGATCGTCAGACCGCCGTTGGCTGCCTTGCGGCCGCCTTCGTAGTCGTCGTTGCGGACGAGGTCGATCTGCACGTCGTGCTGCCACGCGTCGTCGCCGTCGATCTTGTACGGGCCGTTGCCGATCGGGTTCTGACCGAACGCGTCCATGTCCTCGAAGGCCACGTCCGGGAGCGGGTAGAACGCCGAGTAGCCGAGACGCAGAGCGAAGTCGGAGGCCGGCTTGTTCAGCGCGATCGTGAAGGTGTAGTCGTCGACCTGCTCCAGGCCCGTGAGCTCGGAGTCCTCGTCGTAGCTGAAGCCCTCGATGTCCTCGAAGAAGTAGCTCGACAGGTGGCCGTTGGAGAGCTTCGCGCCCTCGTTCCACGCCTTGATGAAGTTGTCGGCGGTGACCTCTTCACCGTCGGTGAAGGTGAGGCCTTCCTTGATCTTGACCGTGAGGTGCTGCGGGTCCTCGGTCGTGATCTCCTCGGCGACGTCGTTGACGGGCTCGCCGTCGGCGTCGTAGTAGATGAGCCCTGCGAAGATCTCGTCGAGGATCTTTCCGCCGCCGACCTCGTTGGTGTTGGTCGGGATCAGCGGGTTCTCCGGCTCCGAGCCGTTCGTGGTGATGATGGCGTCCGGGTTCGCCTCGCCCGCGGCGCTGCCGCCGTCGGAGTCGTTTCCACCACCGCTCGCGCAGCCCGCGAGCGCCAGGGCGCCGATCGCGAACAGCGCGGTGCCCGCAAGGGCGATCTTGTTGCGCTTCACTATGTGTCCTCCTAGGACGTGTACTTCTGACTGCGCGCTCATCGTCGAGCACGTAGGGATATTTCAGAGTATCCCGGCATCTGGCGCCCGACGCGCCCGGCTAATCAACCGTTACTGAGTGGTGACCATCTGAAACATCGCCGAAACACACGGCAACACGCCGTAAAACTTCCGACGGCACCGCCTCCGGGAGGAAACGGTGCCGTCGGCGTGTTATCGGATCAGGCGAACGCCTCGATCGGCGGGCAGGCGCACACGAGGTTGCGGTCGCCGTACGCCTGGTCGATGCGCCGCACCGGAGGCCAGTACTTGCCGGCGATCAACGCGTGCACCGGATAGGCGGCCTCCTCGCGGGTGTACGCGTGCGTCCACTCCCCCGCGATCAGCGACACGGCCGTGTGCGGTGCGTGCACGAGCGGGTTGTCGTCGGCCGGCCAGCGACCCGCCGCCACGGCATCCGCCTCGGCCTTGATCTGGATCATCGCCTCGATGAACCGCTCGATCTCGCCCAGGTCCTCCGACTCGGTCGGCTCGACCATCAGGGTTCCCGCGACCGGGAACGACATGGTCGGCGCGTGGAAGCCGTAGTCGATCAGGCGCTTCGCGACGTCGTCGACGGTGATGCCCGTCGCCTCCTTCAGCGGGCGCAGGTCGAGGATGCACTCGTGCGCGACCCGACCGTTCTCGCCCGTGTAGAGCACCGGGTAGTGCTCGCCCAGGCGAGCGGCGATGTAGTTCGCCGACAGCACGGCCGCAGCGGTCGCGCGCCGCAGGCCCGCACCGCCCATCATCCGCACGTACGCCCACGAGATCGGGAGCACGCCCGCCGAGCCGTAGGGGGCGCCCGAGACGGCCCCACCGGCGAAGACGTGGCCTCCCGCGTGCTCCGCGCGCTGCGCGAGCGGGTGCGAGGGCAGGTAGGGCGCGAGATGCGCCTTGGCCGCGACCGGTCCGACACCCGGTCCGCCGCCGCCGTGCGGGATCGCGAAGGTCTTGTGCAGGTTGAGGTGCGAGACGTCGCCGCCGAGGTCGCCGAAGCGGGCGTAGCCGAGCAGCGCGTTCAGGTTCGCACCGTCGACGTACACCTGACCTCCCGCATCGTGCACGGCGGAGGTGATCTCGACCACGTCGTGCTCGTACACGCCGTGGGTCGACGGGTAGGTGATCATCAGCGCCGAGAGCTCCTCGGCGTGCACCTGGATCTTCGCCCGCAGATCGTCGAGGTCGACGTTGCCGAGCTCGTCGCACGCGACGACGACGACCTTCATCCCGGCGAGCACGGCCGACGCGGCGTTCGTTCCGTGCGCCGACGACGGGATCAGGCACACCGTGCGCTGCTCGTCGCCGTTCGCGAGGTGGTAGCCGCGGATCGCCAGGAGCCCTGCGAGTTCGCCCTGCGAGCCGGCGTTGGGCTGCAGCGACACCGCGTCGTATCCGGTGACCTCGGCCAGCCAGGCCTCGAGCTGATCGATCAGCTCGAGGTAGCCGGCGACGTCGGATGCCGGGGCGAACGGGTGGATGCCCGCGAACTCGGGCCACGTGATCGCCGCCATCTCTGTGGCCGCGTTGAGCTTCATCGTGCACGAGCCCAGCGGGATCATGCCGCGGTCGAGCGCGTAGTCGCGGTCGGCGAGGCTCTTGAGATAGCGCATCATCGCCGTCTCGCTGCGGTGTGCGTGGAAGACGGGGTGCGTGAGGAACTCCTCCCGGCGGAGCAGCCCCTCGGGCAGGGCGTTCGCGTCATCGACGAAGGCGAACGCTCGCTCGGCGCGGCCCCCGAAGACGCGGGCGACCTGCAGCAGTTCGTCGACGGTCGTGGTCTCGTCGACCGAGATGCCCACGGTGTCGGCATCCGCCGCATGCAGCAGGATGCCGTAGCCGTGGTGCGCCTGCTCGACGTACTCGGCCGCGCGCCCGGGGACGCGCACCTGCAGCGTGTCGAAGAACGCGTCGTGCACGACGTCGGCGCCGTCCTCGACGAGCCAGGAGCGCAGCAGCCCCGCCTTGCCGGCGACGCTCCGGGCGATCGCCGTCAGGCCGTCGGGTCCGTGATAGACCGCGTACATCGACGCCATGACCGCGAGCAGCACCTGCGCGGTGCAGATGTTCGAGGTCGCCTTCTCGCGCCGGATGTGCTGCTCGCGCGTCTGCAGCGAGAGGCGGTACGCGGGCTTGCCGTCGGCATCGACCGACACACCGACGAGGCGGCCGGGGAGCTGACGCTCGAGACCGGCGCGCACCGCCATGTACCCGGCGTGCGGGCCGCCGAAGCCCATCGGCACGCCGAAGCGCTGGGTCGTGCCAACGGCGACGTCGGCACCGAGGGCTCCCGGCGAGGTGAGAAGGGTCAGCGCGAGCAGGTCGGCCGCGACGACCGCCAGGCCACCGGCGAGATGCGCCGCATCGATCACGGCGGACGGATCCCACACGCGACCGGAGGCACCGGGGTACTGCACGAAGACGCCGAACAGGTCGGCCGGCAGCTGCTCGCCCGCGGCGAAGTCCACCGTGACGAGACGGATGCCGACGGCATCCGCCCGGTTCTCGAGGAGCGCGCGCGTCTGCGGGAGCGCGTCGGCGTCGACCGCGAACACGTCGGTCTTGGCCTTCGACGCACGGCGTGCGAGGAGCATGCCCTCGGCGACGGCCGTGGACTCGTCGAGCATCGACGCGTTGGCGGTGGAGAGCCCGGTGAGGTCGGCGACCATCGTCTGGAAGTTGATGAGCGCCTCGAGTCGGCCCTGCGAGATCTCGGGCTGGTACGGCGTGTAGGCCGTGTACCACGACGGGTTCTCGAGCACGTTGCGCTGGATCACCTGCGGGGTGATCGTTCCGTAGTAACCGAGACCGATCATCGGCCGGTTCACCGTGTTGCGCGCGGCGAGGGAGCGCAGTTCCGCGAGCGCCTCGGTCTCGCTGGCGGCGGCGGGGATGCTGCTGTCCGCGAGCGCGGACTCCGACGGCGCGGCCGTGAAGATCGACGACGGCACCGCCTCGGTCATCAGCGCTTCGAGCGGCCCCTCGGGGTCGACGTCGGGCCCGATGCCGAGCGCATCGAGCATCCGACGCTGGGCGTCGGCCGTGGGTCCGATATGACGATCGGCGAAAGAGACCACGTGCGGATCAGCCCTCCGTGAGTGCGACGTAGGCGTCGCGGTCGAGCAGTCCGTCGGGCGCTCCGCCCGCGACGGAGACCTTGATGAGCCATCCGCCCGCGAAGGGCTCGGCGTTAACGAGCGAGGGATCGTCGACGACCGCGTCGTTGACCTCGACGACGGTGCCGGTCACGGGCGCGTACAGCTCGCCCACCGACTTGGTCGACTCGATCTCGCCGACGACGGTGCCCGCGGCGACCTCGGTGCCCACGGCGGGCAGTTCGACGAAGACCACGTCACCGAGCTTGTCGGCGGCGTAGTCGGTGATGCCGACGGTGAGGGTGTCGCCCTCCACGGCGATCCACTCGTGCTCCTCGGTGTAGTGCAGGGTGCTGAGATCGGTCATTTCGTCCTCCGGTAGAAAGGCAGAGCGGTCACGGTCGCGGGGATCCTCGTCCCCCGCACATCCAGGAATACTGCGGTTCCCTCTTCCGCGGAAGAAGGGGTCACGTAGGCCATCGCGATCGGATGGCCGAGAGTGGGGCTGAGCGCACCGCTGGTGATCTCACCGAGCGGGGTGCCGTCGGCGTCGACGACGCCGTAGCCGGCCCGGCCGGCGCGCTTGCCCTCGGCGACGAGCCCCACGAGCACGGGGGCGTCGGCCGCGGCATCCACCGCGTCCTTGCCGATGAAGCTCGACTTGTCGGCGGCGACGACCCGGCCGAGCCCCGCCTGCGCGGGCTTGGTCTCGGTCGTCAGCTCGTGCCCGTAGAGCGGCATCCCCGCTTCGAGGCGGAGGGTGTCTCGGGCGGCGAGCCCGGCCGGCACGAGACCGTGCGGCTCACCGGCGACGAGGAGCGCGTCCCACAGCACCGCGGCATCGTCGGCACGCACGAGGAGTTCGAAGCCGTCCTCGCCCGTGTACCCGGTGCGGGCGATGAGCAGGGGCTCGTCGCTGAACGTGGCCTGGGCCCAGGCGTAGTACTTCTGCTCGCCCCACGGCACGCTGAGCGCGTCGATCCCCTCCGTGTCGGCCAGGATCGCCTGCGCCGCCGGGCCCTGCACCGCGATCAGGGCGAAGGAATCGGAGACGTCCTCGACGTCGACGCCCCGGTCGCCCAGGAAACCGGCGAAGCTGCGCTCCTCGCCCTCCGCGCGCTCCTGCTGCCGCTCGATGATCGACGGGAACGAACGCACGCGCGAGGCGAAGGCGGAGTCGACGAATCCGCGGTTGCCGGCGTTCGCGATCACCAGGAACCGGTCGTCGGCGAGGCGGTAGGCGATGACGTCGTCGATGATCCCCCCGTCGGCGGCCAGCACGAGCGAGTACTTCGCCTTGCCGACGGGCATCGCCGAGATGCGACCGGCGAGCGCGTAGTCGAGGAACTCGCCCGCATACGGTCCGGTGACGAGGAACTCCGCCATGTGCGAGATGTCGAAGAGACCGGCCGACTGCCGCACCGCGTGGTGCTCGGCGAGGTCGGACGTGTAGCGCACCGGCATCTGCCAGCCGCCGAAGTCGGTGAACGATGCGCCGAGTGCCTCATGGCGCTCGCGGAGCGGGGTGTAACGGGGATCGGACATGGAGTTCTCCCGGATGCAGACGGGCGGAACGACGGCAGCGACGTTCCTCGGAACTCCCCCTCTGTCATGGGCCTGAGAGTTTCGCCCGCGCTGACGCAGGGCTTTCACCGTCGGCGGATCCCCCGACGGGCGGGATCGCTTTTCAGAGTGGCCGGAACCGCGCGGTACGCGTACCTGAGAGATTGGCGGGGAGGCTTGCTCCTTCGGTGCCCGGCTGCGTTCGCCGGGGCTCTCCCGCGGGGGTCATTCGGCCCGTGTTCGATTGTGCGCCCAGTCTAGCGGGTCTCCGCCGCGAGCTCCCGCCTGACCTCGTCGCGCAGGCGACCGAGGTTCTCGGGCTCCGGCGCGGCACCCAGCAACGTCTTCGTGTAGGCGTGCTGCGGGTTCAGGATGACCTCGTCGGCCGGGCCGCGCTCGACCACATCGCCCTTGTAGAGCACCATGATCTCGTCGGAGAAATGCCGGGCGGTGGCGAGATCGTGGGTGATGTAGAGCACGCCGAGGTCGTCTTCGCGTTGCAGATCCGCGAGCAGGTTGAGCACCCCGAGTCGGATCGACACGTCGAGCATCGAGACCGGCTCATCGGCGACGATGAACCGCGCGCCCGGGGCGAGCGCACGCGCGATCGCGACACGCTGACGTTGCCCGCCCGAGAGCTCGTGGGGCTTGCGCTCGGCGAAGCTCTTCGCCGGCGACAACCGCACGCGGTCCAGCAGCTCCAGGGCACGCTCGTGCACCTGCGCGCCGCTCCACTCGGGGTGGTGGATGCGCAGCGGCCGCTCGAGGTGGTGGACGATCGAGTGGAACGGGTTCAGTGAGGCGAACGGGTCCTGGAACACCATCTGCACGTCGGAGCGATAGCGGGCGAGCGACTGCCCCCGCGTGCCGGTCTCGGTTTCGTCGAGCAGGATCTGCCCGCTCGTCGGCGTCTCGAGCTTCATGAGCATGCGCGCGATCGTGGACTTGCCCGACCCGGACTCCCCGACCAGCGCGATCGTCCTGCCCGCCTCGAGCGTGAAGGAGACGTCCTTCACCGCGTGCAGGATGCTGGTCTTGAAGCCCGACCGCAGGTGGAAGTCCTTCGTGAGGTGCCGCGCCTCGAGCGTGCGCGCGGCGGCACCGCCATCCGTGTGAGCGCTCATCGCACCTGCTCCTGACTCTCGTGCATTCCGGTGCGGACGAAGTCCCCGCGCTCTCCGCGCAGACTGGGGAAGCTCGACAGCAGCCGCTTCGTGTACTCGTGCCGAGGAGATCGGTAGATCTCCTCGGCGGTTCCCTGCTCGACGATCTCGCCCTGCAGCATCACGGCGATGCGGTCGGAGATCTCGATCAGCATCGGCAGGTCGTGGGTGATGAAGATCACCGCGAAGCCGAGCTTCTCGCGCAGCCGCATGATCTCGCGGATGATCCCGCGCTGCACGACCACGTCGAGCGCCGTCGTGGGCTCGTCCATGATCATGACCTGCGGGTCGAGGGCCAGAGCCATCGCGATCATCATGCGCTGACGCATGCCGCCCGAGAGCTCGTGCGGGAAACTCGTCAGTCGCGCGGGGTCGACGCCCACCAGTGTCAGCAGCTCCTCGGCGCGCTCCTTCTTCGCCGCGCGCGTCATACCCGGGCGATGCGTGTCGAAGATGTCGTAGATCTGGGCCCGGACGTCGATCACGGGATTGAGCGAGTTCATCGCGCCCTGGAACACCATCGAGATCTTGTCCCAGCGGAAGGCCCGCAGACCGTCGTCGCGCAGGCCGACGATGTCGATGTCGTCGCCGTCGCGGTCGTGGAAGACGATCTCCCCGCTCGTCATGAGGGCCGGAGCCTTGAGCAGCCGATTCATGCCGTAGGCGAGCGTGGTCTTGCCGCACCCCGACTCCCCCGCGAGACCGAGGATCTCGCCGCGGTGGAGGGTCAGCGAGACGTTGCGGACGGCCTTGACCGGCGGATCGACCTCGTACTCGATCGAGACGCCGCGGGCGGTGAGGACGGCGTCGCTCATGCCGCGACCCCCTTCGTCTTGGCTGCCCGGCGCACGCGTCGTGCGGCATCCGGCGCGTTGCGCAGCTTCGGGTTGATGATCTCGTCGATGGCGAAGTTGATCAGCGCGAGCCCCGCGCCGAGGAGCGCGATCATGACGCCCGGCGGCACGAACCACCACCACGCTCCGCGTCCGAGTGCCTGCCCGGACTGCGCGTCGTTGAGGATCGTGCCCCACGTGATCGAGGAGTTCGGGCCGAGCCCCAGGTACGACAGGCCCGCCTCGCCGAGGATCGCGAAGATGATCGCGAAGAGGAACTGCGCGGTCAGCAAGGGCAGGAGGTTCGGCATGATCTCGACGAGGATCACCCGGAACGATCGCTCACCGGCCACCTTCGCGGCCGACACGTAGTCGCGGGTACGGAGCGAGCGCGTCTGCAGCCGCAGCACGTACGCGGCACCCGCCCACGACGTGATGCCGAGCACGAACGCCACCAGCTGCCAACTGCGCTGCGGCACGAACGACGCGATCACCATCACGAGCGGCAGGCCGGGGATGACGATCATCACGTTGGTGATGAGGGCGAGTCCGTCTTCGCGCCACCCGCCGAGGTATCCGGCGAGCACGCCGAAGAGCAGCGACAGCACGATCGCGATGCCGCCGGCGGTGACGCCGACGAGCAGTGAACCCTGCGCGCCGATCGCGAGCTGGGCGAGCATGTCGTTGCCGAGCTTGGTCGTGCCCAGCCAGTGCTCGGCGGAGGGCGGCTGCAGGGCTGCGTTGTCGGTGCTCCGCGGGTTCTGCGTGAAGAACGGCGCGATGATCGCGAACAGCGTGATCGCGAGCACGAGCACGAGGCCGGTCACGAACTTCACCGAGCGGGTGGGCATCAGTCCGCGTCCCCGCCTCGATCGGCCGGTCGCGGTGGCGAGCGTCATGGTCGTGGCAGGCGTGTCGGTCGGCTGCTCCTTGACGATCTGCATCGGGGTGAGCTTGGTGTCAGACATTCTGGCGAGCCCTCGGGTCGATGAATCCGTAGATGAGATCCATGAAGAAGTTGGCGGCGAGCACGGTGATCGTGATGACGAGGAAGAGTCCCTGCATCAGCGCGTAATCGTTGTTGGTGACGGCCTGGAACATCAGCTTGCCGATGCCCGGGTAGGTGAAGACCTGCTCCATGACGATGGACCCGGCGACCACGAACCCGAGGGTGATCGAGAAGCCCGCGATCGATGGGATGGCCGCGTTGCGCGCGGCGTAGGTGGTGAGGATGCGCCGGGGACGCAGCCCCTTGGCCTCGGCGGTGAGAACGTAGTCCTCGGCGAGGGTCGAGACCATCATGTTGCGCATGCCGAACAGCCATCCGCCCACCGAGCTGATCACGATCGTGACCGCGGGGAGGATCGCGTGCGAGACGGCGTTCGTGAAGAACGCCCAGGTCGGCTCCGGGCCGTCCGGGAAGTCGAAGACGTCGTAGCCCCCGAAGATCGGGAACCAGCCGAGGCCGACCGCGAACACGGCGACGAGGATGAGCGCCATCCAGAAGTACGGGATCGACTGCAGCACGGTCGTGGCGGGGATCAGGTGATCGACCCACGTGCCGCGCTTCCACCCCGCCCAGGCGCCGAGCACGACGCCGAGGATGAACGAGATCACGGTCGCGGTGCCGACGAGGATCAGCGTCCACGGCAGCGCCTGCCCGATGAGCTCGGTGACCGGGGTCGGGAACTTCGTCACCGAGACGCCCAGGTCGCCCTGGAACATCCGCCCCCAGTAGGAGAGGTACTGCTCCCACAGCGAGGAGTCGTCGCCCCCGAGGAGGAGCTTGATGTTGCGGATGGTCGTCTCCGAGACGTCACCGCCCGCGCGTTGCATCTTGGCGATCATGATGTCGGCGGGATTGCCCGGCATCATGCGGGGAAGCAGGAAGTTGATGGAGATCGCGGCCCACAGCGTGAAGGCGTAGAACCCGATCCGTCGTGCATAGAACTTCATGTGCGTCTTCCTTGACTTCCTGCTTCCCCGTTGGCGGTGCTTACTCGACCGGCTGCAGATGCGTCAGGACGTAGCCCGCCGCGATCGCGCCCCAGGACGGCGGGAACGCGTACAGGTCGTCCTCCGTCGGCCAGCCCGTGTAGTCCTTCGTGTTGTAGAAGGTCTGGGTGGCGTTGATCACCAGCGGGATGTAGGGGAGGTCGCGCACGATCTCGGTCTGGATCGTCGCGTACAGCTCCTTCTTCGTCGCCTCGTCGTTCGTGCTGATCGCGGACTGGATCGCGGCGTCGACGGTCGGGTTGTCGTAGCGGCTGAAGTTCCAGCGCCCGGTGGGGATCTCCTCGCCGACGGGGCCGGTCGAGGCGACGGCGGTGCCGCCGAACCAGTCGCGGTAGATCTGGAACGGATCGGCGACCGAGGTGCCGATCATGCCGCCGACGATGAGCTGGTACTCCCCGCTCTGACGGGTGTCGGAGAACTCCTGCCACTGCACGGTCGAGGCGTTGATCTTGATCCCCGCGGCCTCGGCCTGCTCGGCGATGAGCTTCGCGGCGTCGTTGTAGTCGGTCCATCCGTCGACCGAGGTCAGGCTGAGCTCGACGGGCACGCCGTCCTTCTCGTAGATGCCGTCGGAGCCCTTCGTGTAGCCGGCGGCCTCGAGGATCGATCCGGCCTCGGCCGCGTCGGCCTCCTGCGGGCTGAGCTCATTCGCGGGGTCGGCGACCCACTTCTCGTCGCGCGGCAGCAGGGCGTAGGTGGGCGAGATCTCGGCGGTCAGGTCGACGAACGCCTTCTCCTTGATGGTGCCGCGATCGATCGCGGCGTTGAGCGCCTGGCGCACGGCGACGTCGGTCTGCGGACCGGTGCAGCCGAGGTCGGCGTTGGAGCAGGTGTAGAGCACCGTCGGGTCCTGCGGCGTGTTGATCCAGTCGATCGCGCCGTTCGCGGTGACGTCATCCGGGTTCGGGATGAACATGCCGGTCCAGTCGAGCTTTCCGGCCGCGAGCAGGTCCTGCGCGGTCTGGTTGTTGTCGACCGCGATGTACTGCACCTTCTTGACGCCGAGGTCGGCGGCGTCGCGGAAGTTCTCGTTCGCGACCAGGGTGTACGACTCGCTCGTGGTCTTGTCGACGACGTAGGCGCCGGATCCGACCGGGTCCTCGTTGGCGAAGTTGGCGTAGTCGTCGACGTCCTTCCAGATGTGCTCGGGGAGGATGTACGTCGAGCCGAGCCGCTGGAACTCGGTGGTGTACTGCGCGCTGTCGTAGGTGAGCACGACGGTGGTGTCGTCGGTGGCCTCGGCCGACACCAGCCCGTTGGCGTCGGGACTGTTGGCCTCGTATCCGAACGAGAACGCGACGTCGGCCGCGGTGAGGGGCTCGCCGTCGCTCCACTTGAGGTCGGGCTTGATGGTGACGGTGATCACCGTGCCGTCCTCGTTGTACTCGTAGGTGTCGCCGATGAGGCCGACGGGCTCGGTGTCCGCGGTCTTGTTGAAGAAGAACAGCGGCTCGTAGATGGGGCCGAGCGCACCGTGGAGCACGGTGGGCGCGAAGGGGTTGTAGTTGGCCGTGATCGGGGTCTGGCTGCCCGCCCAGACGCGGAGGGCGCGGTCGCCGTTCGCGTCGGAGTCGCCGCTGCCGCCCGAACCGCAGGCGGTCAGGCCCAGAGCGAGGACGGATGCCCCCGCTACCGCGGTGAGCGCGATCTTGCGCTTGCCATTACGGATCATTCTTGATTCCTCTCGGTGCTGCACTGCAGGAGGGGTGCTCCGGGTGTGGAGCCGATCCTCGGGGGTGGGGATCGTGGCCGTCGTCGGCTGCTCTGCCGAGCGACGGGGTTTGTTAGGACAGTAACCTAACAAACCCCGTCCGGGGGGACAAGAGTTCTCTCCGCCGTCACATAACGTTTCGGACTCGACGCCGCGGAGCGTCATCCACTCGCACTAAGTGTCTCGATGACACTAAGATCGAGACGGAGGTTAAGGTAACTATGACTCGAACTGACGGCATCCGCGTCGCGGGATCCACCGTGATCCTGACGCTGCGCCCGTCGGCGCTGGGCACTCCCGCGCTCGCGCTGCCCCTCGTGCGACGCACGCGCGAACCCTTCGCCGACCGCTGGGCACTGCCCGGCGGGTGGATCGCCCCCGACGAATCCCCGATCGACACCGCCGCGCGCACGCTCGCCGAGACCACGGGCCTCACCCCGTCGTATCTCGAGCAGCTGTACGCCTTCGGCGCCGTCGACCGCTCCCCCACGCGCGTGATCTCGATCGTGTACTGGGCGCTCCTGCGTCAGGACGAGGTTCTCGCGCAGAGCGCCGCGCACCGGGCATCCGGGCGCGCGCCCGAGAACGTCGAATGGTTCGACGTCGATGCGCTCCCCGAACTCGCCTTCGATCACGCCGACATCATCGAGTACGCCCTGTGGCGCCTGCGCAGCAAGGTCGGCTACAGCCGCGTGGCGCACGGCTTCCTCCCCTCCGAGTTCACGCTCGCCGACCTGCGCGAGGCCTACGAGGCGATCCTCGGCCGGCAACTCGATCCCGCCAACTTCCGGCGCCAGGTCGAGGCGACCGGCAACCTCATCCCCACCGACCGCTTCCGCACCGGCAGCCACCGTCCCGCCCGCCTGTACCGCGACAACACCGACGTCGAACTGGCCGCCCGCGGCCCCCTCGGTCCCGAAGAAACGAGCATCCGATGAGCATCACCTTCGTCCCCGCACCCGCCGTCCCGCCGCGAGACGGCTCGGTCGATCACGCGATCCAGGCGATCGTCACCGGCGCGTCCGTCGACGAGACCTGTACCACCGACCTCGCCGTCGGCCCCTGGGACTTCGACACCCGCCCCGGGTACGGACCCGGGTCGTCGATGGGCGACGTGATCCCCACCGGAGCTCCGCGTCAGGGAGAGCTCCCCGTCGCCTACCGCGAGGCGGACGAGGCCGAGCTCGATGAACGCATCCGCGCCGCCAAGCAGACGCTCGGCGACCGCGTGGTCGTGCTGGGACACTTCTACCAGCGCGAGGAGGTCGTGCGCCACGCCGACTACGTGGGTGACTCCTTCCAGCTCGCCACGGCGGCCAAGGGCCGACCGGATGCCGAGGCGATCGTGTTCTGCGGCGTGCACTTCATGGCCGAGACCGCCGACCTGCTCTCGGGCCCCGACCAGGCCGTGATCCTTCCGAACCTCGCGGCCGGCTGCTCGATGGCCGATATGGCCGACATCGATCAGGTCGAGGAGTGCTGGGAGCAGCTCGAAGACGTGCTCGGCGATCTCGACGCGATCGACGAGGACGGACGCGTGCCGGTCATCCCGGTCACCTACATGAACTCCTCCGCTGCGATCAAGGGATTCGTGGGTCGCCACGGCGGCATCGTCTGCACGTCGTCCAATGCGCAGACCGTGCTCGAGTGGGCGTTCGAGCGCGGACGCCGTGTGCTGTTCTTCCCCGACCAGCACCTCGGCCGCAACACCGCCAAGGCGATGGGAGTGCCGCTCGAGCAGATGCCGATGTGGAACCCGCGCAAGCCCCTCGGCGGGTCGAGCGCCGAGGTCCTCGAGGACTCCCGGGTGATCCTGTGGCACGGCTTCTGCTCGGTGCACCGCCGGTTCACGGTCGGGCAGATCGAGCAGGCGCGCGCCGAGCACCCGGGCGTGCGGGTGATCGTGCATCCGGAGTGCCCGATGGAGGTCGTGGATGCGGCCGACGAGGCGGGATCGACCGACTACATCCGACGCGCGATCGATGCGGCGACCGAACCCACGACGTTCGCTATCGGCACCGAGATCAACCTCGTCAAGCGACTGGCCGCGCAGTACCCGCAGCACGAGATCTTCTGCCTCGACCCGGTCGTGTGCCCGTGCTCGACGATGTACCGCATCCACCCCGGCTACCTCGCCTGGGTGCTCGAGGAGCTCGTCGCGGGCCGCACTCCGAACCGGATCACCGTCACGTCCGACGTCGCCGACCCCGCGCGCGTCTCCTTGGAGCGGATGCTCGCCGCGAAGCCGCCGGTGGTTGCGAGCGCGCGATGAACGTCATCGTGGTGGGCTCGGGCGTCGCGGGCCTCACCGCGGCCCTGCACGCGCACGAGGCGGGTCACACCGTCACGGTGGTGACGAAGGGCACGCTCGGCGACGGATGCACGGGGTACGCGCAGGGCGGAGTCGCGGGTGTCTACGGGGCGGACGACTCGGCTGCCCTGCACGCCGCCGACACGATGACCGCGGGAGCCGGTCTGTCGGACGAGGCGGCGGTCGGGGTGCTCGTCGCGGACGGCGCCGCTCGGATCGCCGAACTGATCGCCCGCGGAGCAGCCTTCGACCGCTCCCCCGACGGCGCGCTCCTGCTCGCTCGCGAAGCCGCGCACAGCCACGCGCGCATCGTGCACGCGGGCGGCGACGCCACCGGCGCCGAGATCGCCCGTGCCCTCACCGCCGCCGTGCGCGGAACCGGGATGGCGGTCGTCGAGCACGCGTTCCTCGTCGACCTGATCGTCGACGGGGCTGCCGTGCGCGGCATCCGTCTGCTGCGCGACGGGCAGTCGGACGAGTTCGACGCGGATGCCGTCGTGCTCGCGACCGGAGGCGCCGGGCACCTCTACGCGCACACCACGAATCCCGACGGCACGACCGGTGACGGCATCGCCGCCGCCCTGCGCGCGGGCGTGGCGGTCGCCGACCTCGAGTTCGTGCAGTTCCACCCGACGATCCTCGACGCGCAGCCCGCCTTCCTGATCTCCGAGGCCGTCCGGGGCGAGGGTGCGACACTGATCGACGACACGGGTCGCCGCTTCACGTTCGACAGCCACCCCGACGGTGAACTCGCACCGCGCGATGTCGTGTCGCGGGCCATCGCGCGTCAGGCCGCCCGGCAGGGTTCGCCCGTTCGTCTCGACGCCACGATGCTCGGCGCCCCGACCCTGGCTCGGCGCTTCCCGACGATCGACCGCGTCACCCGCGAGCGCGGCTTCGATTGGTCGCGCGAGCCGATCCCCGTGACGCCGGCGGCGCACTACCTGATGGGCGGGATCGCGACCGATCTCGACGGCCGTACGACCGTGCCCGGTCTCTTCGCCGTGGGCGAGGCCGCGCGCACCGGCGTGCACGGCGCGAACCGCCTCGCCTCGAACTCGCTGCTCGAGGGCGCAGTCTTCGGGGCCCGTGCCGCTGCGGCGATCGGAGCGCCCTGGCCTCTGCCGCAGGCGCCGGAGCCGCACGCGATCGCCGAAAACGCGGCGACGCCGATCTCCTCGCCGTTCTCGCGCGACGCCCTCCAGCGACTGATGTGGGACGAGGTGGGGCTGCTGCGCACCGACGACGGACTGCGACTCGCGCTGGCGACCATCCGCGCCTGGCGCGCCGCACTCCCCACCCCGGTCGACGTCGCCGCGCACGAGAACGCGAATCTGCTGGTGCTCGCCGAGGCGACGGCATCCGCTGCTCTCCTGCGCACCGCGTCGGTCGGCGCCCACTTCCGCGAACCCGCCCTGATCGGAGTCTGATGCTCACCGCCGCCACCCTCACCCGTGTCGTCGCCGCCGCCCTCGAGGAGGACGCTCCGTGGGGCGACCTGACGAGTGAAGCGCTGATCCCCGCCGATGCGACCGCCACCGCGGATCTCGTCGCGCGCGAGCCCGGCGCCTTCAGCGGCGGCACCGTCTTCACCGCCGCCTTCGCCCTCACCGACCCCGACGTGACCGTCGACCTGCACGTCGGTGACGGCGATGCGTTCGAGAACGGCGACGTGCTCGCCTCCGTATCGGGCTCGGCGCGCAGCATCCTCACCGCCGAGCGCGTCGCACTGAACTTCACCCAGCGCATGAGCGGCATCGCGACGGTCACCGCAGAGTACGTCCGAGCGGTCGCGCAGACGCCCGTTCGGATCGCCGACACCCGCAAGACGACACCCGGCCTGCGCGCCTTCGAGCGCCACGCCGTCGCCTGCGGCGGCGGCAGCAACCACCGGTACTCCCTGTCGGATGCCGTGATGGCGAAGGACAACCATCTCGCCGTCCTCACCCGCTCCGGCGTCGATACCGCCACGGCGCTGCGCGCCGCGATCGCGCGCCTTCCGCACACCGCGCACGTCGTGGTCGAGGTGGATCGCCTCGACCAGATCCCCGCCGTGCTCGAGGGAGGGGCGCACACCGTGCTGCTCGACAACTTCACCCTCGACGACCTCCGCGCGGGCGTCGCCATGATCGACAGGCGCGCCACGGTCGAGGCATCCGGAGGCGTGAATCTCGACACGGTCGCCGCGATCGCCGCGACCGGAGTCGACGTCATCTCGGTCGGTGCGCTCACGCACTCCGCTCGCGCACTCGACCTCGGCCTGGATCTGCGGATCGGCTGACGCGGGTGCTCTACCTCGATCACGCCGCGACCTCGCCGGTGCGCCCGGAGGTCCTCGAGGCGATGCGGCCGTATCTCACGGACGTCTTCGGCAACCCCTCGAGCCACCACACCGTGGGCGAAGCCGCGGCGAGCGCACTCGACGACGCGCGACGTCGTGTCGCCCGGGCGCTCGGCATGCGTACCGGTGACGTGGTGTTCACCTCGGGCGGCACCGAGGCGAACAACCTGGCGGTCAAGGGCATCACGCTCGGCGCCCTCGCGAAAGGCAAGCGCCATCTGATCGTCTCGCCGATCGAACACGAGTCGATCCTCGAGTCCGCGGACTTCCTGCGCCGTTTCCACGGCATCGAGGTGTCGCTCCTGCCCGTCGACGGATGCGGAAGGATCGCGGCATCCGACCTGCAGGCACTCCTGCGCGACGACACGGCGCTCGTGAGCGTCGGCCATGCGAACAACGAGATCGGCACGGTGCAGGATGCCGCGTCACTCGCCGATCTCGCCCGGGATGCCGGGGTGCCCCTGCATCTCGACGCCGTGCAGTCCGCCGGGTGGCTGCCCCTCGACGGACTGGGTGCGGATGCCGTCTCGATCGCCGGGCACAAGCTCGGTGCCCCGAAGGGAACCGGCGCTCTCGCCGTGCGCGGGCGCGTTCCGCTCGAACCCCTGCTGCACGGCGGCGGGCAGGAGCGCGGGCGTCGGTCGGGAACCGAGAACGTCGCGGGAGCGGTGGCGCTGGCCACGGCTCTCGACCTGGCCGAGGCCGAACGGGTGGATGTCGCCACGCGGGTCGGGCGGGCGACGGCTCGTTTCATCTCCGCGGTCCTGACGGCGGTGCCACAGGCGGCGCTCACGGGAGACCCTGCGCAGCGGCTCCCCGGAACCGCGAGCTTCACGTTCGCCGGCACGAGCGGGGAATCGGTGCTGCTCGAACTCGAGCGACGCGGGATGGTCTCGTCGAGCGGCTCGGCGTGCGCGGCGGGCAGCGACGAGCCCTCCCCCGTCTTGCTGGCGTGCGGAATCGACCCCGCGATCGCGCAGACCTCGGTGCGCTTCACCTTCGGTCGCGGAGCGCTCCCCGACGACGCCCCCGAGCACCTCGCCCGGCTCGTCGCGGAGTCGGTGCGCGCCGTCCTCGCCTGACCCCGCGGCCATAGAATCGGGGGGTGAGCGCACCCGACCCGATCGTGACGATGATCGTCCCCGGGCGGGACATCGCCGCCTTCGCCCCCGCCGCGATCGACTCGCTGCGCGCGCAGACCGAGCCGCGCTGGCGGGCGATCCTCGTCGACGACGGTTCGACCGACGCCACCGATGATGTGTTCCGGGCGGCCGCGGCCGACGATCCGCGCTTCCGCCTGCTCCGCCGCGACGAGACTCACGGTCTCGGTGCCGCGCGGAACGCCGGACTCGAGCTCGTCGACACGCCCCTCCTCGGATTCCTCGATGCCGATGACGAACTCACCCCGACCGCGCTCGCCCGCCTCACCGGCACCCTCGCCGAGAGCGGCAGCGACTTCGTGGCGGGAGCGTACGTGCGCACGCGCGCGCAGGGTGACTCCTACGTGGCCGGCCGCGTGCAGCCCTGGGTAGCCACGGCCACGGACCCGCAGCGCCTCGGCACGACGATCCTCGACCACCCGGCCGCGTCGGCGAACATCGTGGCCTGGTCGAAGATCAGCCGCACCGACTTCTGGGGAGACCTGCGCTTCCCCGAAGGAGTCGCCTACGAGGATCAGGTCGTGGCGCAGCTGATGTACACCCGGGCGACCGCCTTCGACGTGATCCCCGATGTGGTCGCGCACTGGCGGGTCCGCGCCGACGGCACCTCGATCACGCAGGGCAAGGCTCGGCTCCCCGTGCTGCTGGACTACCTCGCGGCGTTGCGCGGCGGCATCCGCGTGCTGCAGGATGCCGGAGCGCACGACGCCGTCGCCGCCCGTCTCTCGCTCATCGTCGCGATGGATCTGCCCCCGCTCCACGAGATCGCCCGCACGCACCTCGACCCCGCCTACGCAGCGGCGGTCTCGGAGTTCGTCACCGAGATCGAGGCGCTTCCCGAGTTCGCCCACGCCTCCCCCGACCACTCGCTCACCGCCGCCCTCAGCTGGTGACGCACCCGGAGACCCCATGACCTACCTCGACAGCCTCTTCTCGCTCACCGGACGCACGGCGATCGTCACGGGCGGCAGTTCCGGGATCGGGCGCGGGATAGCGACCGCCCTCGCCGGAGCGGGTGCGTCCACCGTGATCGTCGCCCGCGGCTCCGAGCGCATCGCCGAGACCGTTCACGCGCTGCGCGATGCCGGCGGGACCGCGGAGGGAGTGGTCGGGGACCTCAGCTCCCGCGACGGCATCCGCGCCGCCGCCGAAGACGCGGCACGACCGTTCGGTGAGCCCGACATCGTCGTGCACTCCGCCGGGATCAACATCCGCCCGCCCTTCGCCGAGATCACGGAGGACGACTGGGACGCGACCATGACCGTCAACGCGCTCGCGCCCTTCCTGCTCGGACAGCGCTTCGCGCCCGGAATGGCGGAGCGCGGCTATGGGCGCCTCATCCACATCAGCTCACAGCAGGCGCACCGCGCCTTCGCCACGAGCGGCATCTACGGAGCATCCAAGGGTGCCGTGGAGTCCCTCATGCGCTCCGAGGCCGAGGCCTGGGGCGGCACCGGGGTGACGAGCAACACGCTCGTTCCCGGCTTCGTCCTGACACCGCTCAACGCCCGGCTGCAGCAGGATCCGCAGGCTGTCGCGAGTCTCGCCGCGCGCACGATGATCGGGCGGAACGGACTGCCCGAGGACTTCGCGGGTGCTGCGGTCTTCCTCGCCGGCGCAGGCTCGGCCTACGTGACCGGGCACTCGCTCTTCGTCGACGGCGGTCTCTCGGCGCACTGATCACGATCCGGTCGCGGCCGTTCACTCCTGCGGCGGATAGACCCGATCGTCCGTCGCGGCATCCAGGAGCGGCACGGCGGCCGTCAGCGGGACGGATGCCGTCAGCGTCTCGACCGCGTCGGCCGACACGGGGTCTTCCGGAGCGCGATCGGCCCGGCGATCGCGCAGTGCGCCGGCCACTCCGCCCGAAACGGTCATCTCGACGGCCGCCTCGGTCGCGAGCACACGGGACGCGGCCACCTGCTGGGCGGCGAGCTCGGCGTAGAGCCCGTCGTGCGCGAGCAGCTCGGCGTGGGTACCGGACTCGACGATGCGCCCCGCCTCGAGCACGTGGATCACGTCGGCGCCCATCACGGTCGAGAGTCGATGTGCGATCGAGATCGTCGTCCGGCCCTTCGCGGCCTCGTCGAGCGCCTCCTGCACGACGCGCTCCGACACCGTGTCGAGGGCCGACGTCGCCTCGTCGAGCAGCAGGACGGGAGGGTCTTTCAGCAGCACGCGCGCAATGGCGATGCGTTGCTTCTCGCCGCCGGACAGACGGTATCCGCGCTCGCCCACCACGGTGTCGTAGCCGTTCTCGAACCCCGAGATGATGTGATGGATGTTCGCCGCCGTGGCCGCCTCGACCAGCTCCTCCTCGCTCGCGTCGGGCTTGGCGTACAGCAGGTTCTCGCGGATGGTCGCGTGGAAGAGGTAGGTCTCCTGCGACACGATGCCCACGTCGTCGATGATCGATTCCTGCGTGAGCGTGCGCACGTCGGCGCCGGCGAAGAGTACGGCTCCGCCGCGGGCCTCGTACAGGCGCGGAGCGAGGTAGAGCACCGTGGTCTTTCCCGCTCCGGACGGACCGACGAACGCCACGTGCTGGCCGGGCTCGGCGACGAACGAGACCCCGTCGAGGGTGGGCCGGGCGTCATCGGTCGCGTCGGGATAACGGAACACGACCTCGCGGAACTCGACGCGCCCTCGCGGCCCCGGAGCATCCGCCACCGGGAGCGCATCGGGGGCGTCCTCGATCTCGGGCACCAGGTCGAGATACTCGAAGATGCGCGCGAACAGGGCTGAAGAGGTCTGCAGATCGAGCGAGACGCGCATCAGGCCCATGAGCGGCTGCAGGAGTCGCGCCTGCACCGTGGTGAAGGCGACGACGGTGCCGGCGGTGATCGCGCCGGTCCCTCCCGCGATGAGGTAGCCCGAGACCAGGTAGATGATCGCCGGCACGCTCGCCATGATGACCTGCACCACCGCGAAGAAGCCCTGGCCGCTCATCGCCCGACGCACCTGCAGGTGCACCTGGTTGCGGTTCTCGGCCTGGTAGCGCTGCGATTCCGCGCGCTGCCGGTTGAACGCCTTCGACAGCAGCATGCCCGAGACGCTCAGGGTCTCCTGCGTGATCGAGGTGAGCTCCGACAGGGACTCCTGGGTCTCGCCCGCGATCCGCGCACGCACCTGCCCGACCCGGCGTTGCACGATGATCAGGAACGGCATGAGGATGATCGCGATGAGGGTCAGACGCCAGTCGATCAGGATCATCGCCACGAGCGAGGCGATCACGGTGACCGCATTGCCGAGGATGCTCGTGACGGTGTTCGTCAGCACACCGGAGACACCGCCGACATCGTTCTGCAGGCGCGACTGGATCACGCCGGTCTTGGTGCGGGTGAAGAACCCCAGCTCCATCGCCTGGAGGTGCTCGAACAGGCGCACCCGCAGATCTCCTGTGACGCTGTTGCCGACGGTCGAGGTGAGCCACGTCTGCGCCACGCCGAGCGCCGCGGACCCGAGGAAGAGCCCCATCATGGCGACCACGAGCCAGACCAGGAGCTCGAGGTGCGGACCGCCGCCGTCGACGGGGAAGAGCGCATCGTCGAACACGCGCTGCACGATCAGCGGCGGGATCACGGCGATGCCCGCGCCCAGCACGACGAGGATGCCGGTCACGACGATCCGCCACTTGTAGGGGCGGAAGAGCGTCACCACTCGGGCTCCGAGGCCGCTGATGCGCGGAGCCTCGGCGTTCAGCCGGCGCTGCGCATCTTCGTCGACACCGCGGAAGCCCCCGGGATGCCTCCCACCCATTCCGCCGCCCATGCTCATGAGGTCAGCGTAGCCAGCGGTGGGGACATCGGGGTCGCGGCGTCCGCCCTCAGCAGATATATCGCCCGCTCGGAATGAAATGTCCGATCCTGTGGTTACGCTGAATGATCCTGGCGCACTCGCGCACCGTTCTCTCTCTTTCCTGTGCCCTGGAGGCCGTATGTCTGCCGTCGACACCGGGTCGATCCCGACCACCGCTCCCGCCGACGGGACGATCGCGCGTTCCGACATGCGGGTGATCTGGCTGCTCCTGGTCGCCGCGTTCGTGGCGATCCTCAACGAGACCACTATGGGGATCGCGATCCCCCACCTCAACACCGACCTCGGCATCCCGCCCGAGCTCGGTCAGTGGCTCACCAGCGCCTTCATGCTCACCATGGCCGTCGTGATCCCGACGACCGGGTTCATCCTTCAGCGCTTCACGACGCGTCAGGTGTTCATCGCCGCGATGATCTCGTTCTCGCTCGGCACCCTGGTGTCGCTGATCGCCCCCGGTTTCGCCGTGCTGCTCGTCGGCCGCGTGATCCAGGCCGTCGGCACGGGAATCATGATGCCGCTGCTCATGACGACGATCATGAACGTCGTGCCCCCGCAGTCGCGCGGGCGCATGATGGGTCGCGTCGGCATGGTGATCTCCCTCGCTCCCGCGACGGGCCCCGTGCTCGCGGGCGCCGTGCTCGAGGTGTTCAACTGGCGCGCGCTGTTCGCGATCATCCTTCCGATCGCCCTGATCGCCCTCGCCATGGGCATCCGCTGGATGACGAACCTCGGCGAGACGCGCCGTATGCCCCTCGACGTTGTCTCCATCCCGCTCGCCGCTCTCGGCTTCGGTGGAATCGTGTTCGGCATCAGCCAGCTCGGCGGCGAGGGCGCCGGAGCCGGTGCGACAACGGGCGTCATCGCGCTCGTCGTGGGCGTCGTCTCGCTCGGGCTGTTCGTCTGGCGTCAGCTCGTGCTCCAGCGCGTCGACGACGCGCTGCTCGACCTGCGCGTCTTCCGTTCGACGAACTTCACCTTCTCGGTGATCATCATGTCGATCCTCGCGCTGTCGATGTTCGGAACGCTCACGCTGCTCCCGCAGTACCTGCAGAACGTCGTCGGACTCGAGTCCTTCTCCGCGGGCCTCATCCTGCTCCCCGGTTCGGTGCTGATGGGTCTGCTCGGCCCGATCATGGGTCGCGTGTACGACGCGCGCGGCACGCGCCCGCTGCTGATCCCCGGCACGATCCTGGTCTCTGCCGCGCTGTTCTTCTACTCGACCGTCAGCGAGCACACCGAGTGGTGGGTGCTGGTGATCGTGCAGGCCGTGATGTCGGTCGGCCTCGCGATGTCGTTCACGCCTCTGTTCTCGGCATCGCTCGGTTCACTGCAGCGTTCGCTCTACTCGCATGGCTCGGCCGTGCTCAACACCATGCAGCAGGTGGCGGGGGCGGCCGGTGTCGCGGTGTTGCTCGTCACCTACTCGGCGATCCTGCACTCGGGCGAGGAGCAGGGTCTCTCGACCGCACTGGCCGGTGCACCGGGCGCGCGCATGGCGTTCCTGATCGCGGCCATCATCTCGCTCGCGGCCGTGGCGTTGAGCCCGTTCGTCCGGAAGCCGGCCGACGACGCCGGCGGAGAGTTCCACGGCGGACACTGACGCCGCATGGCGGCGTCTGGCGCTTATCCCGTCTTCTTCGGAGCGGGGAAGTGGCAGACGCCGCCGCTGCAGAGGCCCGCGGCTTCCCCGTCGAGAAGGTTGAGGGTTCCGGGCAGAGGTGCCAGCCCGAGGGCGGCGTCCTGCTCGGTGGTGTCTCCCTGCTGATCGGTCATCCCTCGATCGTACGCCTGTCCTGAGGCAGCGGCGTCGATCCGGGTGTTGCGTCGCGCCCGCGCGGCGTAACGTTCGCTGTGGACACGAGAGTCGAGGCGAAGGAGCAGCGATGATCATCACTCCCCCGGATGCGGCATCCGTCGCGGGGCACGCCGCCGAGATGTACGCCGACGACATAGCCGAAGACGGATTCGTCTACGTCCACACCCAGGCGATGGCGATCAATCCCGAGGCGCACGCCGCCTTCGAAGAGCTGATACGGGCCGTCGTGCCGTCGATCGGCGTGCGGGTCTACGAGGCTGCGACCCTCGGCGCCGCACGCGCGATCGGTTCGACGCACTGTCTGCTGGCGCACGGTCGACGCGCTCTCGCCGTCGGGGTGCTCGACGAGGCCGGCCTGGCGGCGTTCACGGCTCACGACGATCGCGGATTCGGCCCGGCCGAGCAGGCGGTCGTGCGCTACTCGGCCCGCCTGTCGACCACACCCCGGGCGATGACGGATGCCGATTCCCAGGAGCTGCGCGATCTCGGGTTCACCGATCGGCAGATCGTCGACATCACGCTCGCGGCGTCACTCCGCAACTATTTCAGCCGCGCACTGCAGGCCCTCGCGGTGCCCGTCGACGCCGTGCCGGGGCTTCCCCCGGGTACGGCGGCCGCTCTCATCCGCCTCGCCGGCGACTCCGAGGCATCCTCGTCGCCAGCGGACGGATAGCCGCTCCCCCTACGGTGGAGAGATGATCACGCGTTCGATAGCCCGTCTCTTCTGGGCCCTCAGCCGTTGGACGCTCGTCGGGCGCGACGCCGTCCCCACGCGGCCCACGATCCTCATCGGAGCACCGCACACCTCGAACTGGGACTTCGTCCTCATGCTCGCGATCGCCTGGCGGCTCGGGATCGATGTGCACTGGCTCGGCAAGAAGAGCCTCTTCCGCGGCTGGAAAGGCCCGATCATGCGACGACTCGGCGGTGTCCCCGTCGATCGCGAGAACCCGGGGCGGGTCGTGTCCGACGTCGTCGGCCAGGTGCATGCGGGCGAGGTCTTCGGTCTCGTCATCACGCCGGACGGCACGCGCGGGGGCAACGACTTCTGGAAGTCGGGTTTCTACCGCATCGCGACCGAGACCGGGATGCCGCTGACGCTCGGTTTCGTCGACCGAACGACCATGACGACGGGGCTCGGCCCGACGATCGAAGTCACCGGCGACGTGCGCTCCGACATGGACCGAATCCGCGCCTTCTACGCCGACAAGGCGGGCGTGCGCCCGGAACGCCGCACCGAACCGCGCCTGCGCGAGGAGCAGCCGACCGATACGCCCATCGGCTGAGGAATCACTCCTCGGATGCCTCGACCTCGGCGCGCGCATAGTCGAGGTCGTCGTCCGACAGCGTCTCCTGCATGCCGACCACCGCACCGGTGATCTCGCGGATCTCCTCGCGCACGGCGTCGGTGAGGTGAGGGAGGTCACCGTCGAGCAGGGTGCGTCGCGCGTCGATGGAGAGCTGCGGCCACCAGTCGCGGATCGGTGGAAGAGTCATGCGGTCATTCTCCCCTTCGGGTCGCGCGTCTGGACAGGCATCCGACCCAATCGACAGACTGAGTCCATGAGTGCTGCGTCCGAGTTCGACGACCGTGCGGATGGTCGCGACGAGACCCCCAACGAGCGGGCTGATCGCAACTGGGACGAGTTGCTGCAGGAACTGCGGGTGATGCAGACCGGCACGCAGATCCTCACGGGATTCCTGCTCGCCGTCGCCTTCCAGCCGCGCTTCACCGACATGGACGAGCTGCAGCGCGATCTGTACGTCGTGCTGGTGGCGCTGGCCGCGATCGCCACGATCCTCGCCCTCGCGCCTGTGGGGATGCACCGCGCTTTCTTCGGCCGACGGCGCAAACCCGAACTCGTGCACATCGCCGCGCGCATCGTGAAGATCGATCTCCTCGTCATTGGAGCGCTGACGATCGGGGTGACCACTCTCATCGTCGACTTCACCGTGAATCGCACCGCGGGTCTCATCGCCCTCGTCGCCGCGGTCGTCGCGGTCGGTGCCCTGTGGGTCGTTCTCCCGCGCATCATCCGCAACTCGGTGCGGCCGGGCGACAGCCCGAAGGACTGACCCGACCGCACCCCGACGCGCCGCTCCCCTGACGCGCGGCCGTGCGGATCGCTCCCTTCAGCGCCCCGCAGGCTCTCGGTTCTCCGCACTCACCATCCAGGCGAACTGCTCGAGGCGTTCGATGATGGCGTGGAGAAGATCTGCGGAGGTCGGGTCCTCGTCGTCGACGGCATCGTGCACATCGCGCAGTGTGCCGACCGTGGCCTCGAGGCGCTCGGTGATGAGGTCGACCGTCTCGGTGGTCGACACCTCTCCCGCCGGGAACTCCGGGAGAGAGGTCGCTGCGGCGATCGTGGCGCTCCGGCCGTCCGGCACGGCGTGCAGTGCACGCATGCGCTCGGCGATCGTGTCGCTGAATGCTCGCGCGTCGTCGATGATCTCGTCGAGCTGGCGGTGCATGTCGCGGAAGTTCCGACCGACGACGTTCCAGTGCGCCTGCTTCCCCTGCAGGGAGAGTTCGAGCAGATCGACGAGCACGGCCTGCAGATTCGCCGCCAGCGTCGACGAGGCGGTGAAGCCCTTCTCCGCGTTCTGGGTGCGCGTCGTCTTCGCGCCGCGCTTACTCGTGCCGGTCTTCTTCGCGGCCGACGTGGACGTGGTCTTGCTTGCCATTTTCTGACCTCCTGAAGGCGAACGTATCGTTCACCATCCGCCTTTCCGAGGGGGTTGACACCCCGGCACGGCAACACCGAACGTAGGCAGGTGACCGCACGAGAAAAGACATCGCAGAATCATCCGCACGAGGGCGCGACCCTCGAGATCTCCCCTCTTCGGGAGGAGGACGCCGGTGAAGTGCTCACGATTCAGCGCGCCGCGTTCGTCTCGGAGGCGCAGATCTACGGCAGCGCCGACATGCCGCCGCTGACGCAGACCCTCGACGAAATGCGCGCGGAACTCGCCGCGGGCGAGGGTTTCGCCGCCCGTCTCGACGGTCGGGTGGTCGGTGCGATCCGCTTCCGAGACGGCACCGACCTCCTCCTGATCGGACGGATCGCGATCGCCCCCGATATGCAGGGGGAAGGAATCGGACGGGCGCTCCTGGAAGCAGCCGAGCAGGCATCGGCGGCCCCGGAGGCCGAACTGTTCACCGGCAGCCTGAGCGAGGCGAACATCCGCCTGTACGAGGCGTGCGGCTACGTGGAGAGCGAGAGGATCCCCGACGGGGACGGGACCGAGCAGGTGTTCCTGCGAAAGCTGTTGCCCAGGTGAGAGGTTCCTCCGAACCGGCGCGTCGAGGTTGAAAGCGCGTCCCCGTTTCGGCATCGTGGCCCGGACACGTCGCGACCGCGGCGTGCCCCAACCGGAAGGAGAGTCTCGTGCTCACCCTCACCGATAACGCCTCCGCCATCGTCACCACCCTCGTGAGCCGCCAGAGCGAAGCTCCGGATGCCGGCCTCCGCATCCACTCCACCGAGGCCCAGGGCCCCAGCGGCGAGTCCCGCCTGGCCGTGCTGGTGACGACCGATCCCGAGCCGCAGGACCAGGTGGTCGAGATCTCGGGAACGCGTCTGTTCCTCGATGAGACCGCCGCCGTCGCCCTCGACGACAAGAT
The DNA here is from genome assembly GCF_023091225.1 of Microbacterium galbinum. NCBI lineage: Bacteria > Bacillati > Actinomycetota > Actinomycetes > Micrococcales > Microbacteriaceae > Microbacterium > Microbacterium galbinum. Next base: position 1,049,651 of record NZ_JAHWXM010000001.1, read on the forward strand.
CCTCGACGCGGGCGTCGACGACGAGGGGGCCGTGTCGTTCGCGGTCCTGCCCCAGGTCGCCTGACCCACAGACTTCGGATGCCGCGGCTCACCAGAGCCGCGGCATCCGCTGTGTCCGGCCGATCCCGTAGGTTGGGAGCAGAGCCGCGATCGCCGCGGACCCGAAGGCACCACCATGAAGATCGCCCTCCTGCGCCGCTACGTCGTCCTCGCCGAGACGCTCCACTTCCCGCGTGCCGCGGAGTCGCTCGGCATCCCCCTCGCCTCGCTCTACACGTCGCTCGACAAACTCGAGGAAGAGGTCGGGCACGCGCTGATCAATCGTGAGGGCACGCCGCGACTCACGCACGTCGGCGAGCTCTTCCTCGTCGAGGCGCAGGCCGCCGTCGCTGCTGCGCCCCCGCCCGCCCCAAAGAACGTCGCCCCGGCGGGCGGCAAGGCCAAGGCATCGAAGGGCAAAGGCAGGGCCCCGATCGTGAAGGGCCAGCCCAAGCCGTACAAGAAGCGTCAGGGGCGCTGACGCTCAGAGTTCGGCGACGTTCCCGTCGGTGACGTTCCAGCGCCGGTTCGTCTCGACGGCGTCGAGCATCCGCCGATCGTGCGTGACGAGCAGCAGCGTGCCCGTGTACGACTCGAGGGCCTGTTCCAGCTGCTCGATCGCCGGCAGATCCAGGTGGTTCGTCGGCTCGTCGAGCACGAGCAGGTTCACACCGCGTGCCTGCAGCAACGCGAGCGCCGCGCGGGTGCGCTCCCCCGGAGACAGGCCATCGACCGGCCGCGTGACGTGGTCGGCCTTGAGTCCGAACTTGGCCAGCAGCGTGCGCACGTCGGCCGACGCCATCTCGGGCACGAGCAGTTCGAAGGCATCCGCGAGCGCCGCGTCGCCGACGAGGAGGGAGCGCGCCTGGTCGATCTCGCCGATCTGCACGCTGCTGCCGAGGCTCGCGCTCCCCTCGTCGGGGCTGCGCGTGCCGAGAAGGGTTCGCAGAAGCGTCGACTTTCCTGCACCGTTCGGACCCGTGATCCCGATGCGGTCGCCCGCATCGACCTGGAGCGTCACCGGTCCGAGCGTGAAGGTCCCCTGTCGGACGACCACCCCGTTCAGCGTCGACACGACGGTGCTGGAGCGCGGTGCGGACCCGATCGTGAACTCGAGCTTCCACTCCTTACGGGGCTCCTCGACCTCGTCGAGGCGCGCGATGCGGCTCTCCATCTGGCGCACCTTCTGAGCCTGCTTCTCGCTCGACTCCATCGACGCCTTGCGCTTGATCTTGTCGTTGTCGGGAGACTTCTTCATGGCGTTGCGCACGCCCTGGCTCGACCACTCGCGCTGCGTCCGCGCCCGGGCGACCAGATCGGCCTTCTTCTCGGCGAACTCGTCGTACTGCTCGCGCAGATGTCGCTTGACCGTCGCGCGCTCCTGGATGAACGCGTCGTACCCGCCGCCGTAGAGGCGGTTGGTCCCCTGCGCGAGGTCGAGCTCGAGCACCTTCGTCACGCTGCGCGCCAAGAACTCGCGGTCGTGGCTGACCAGCACCACGCCGCCGCGAAGACCTCGCACGAACGCCTCCAACCGATCCAGGCCGTCGAGATCGAGGTCGTTCGTGGGCTCGTCGAGCAGCACGACGTCGAACCTCGAGAGCAGCAGCGCCGCCAGACCGACCCGCGCCGCCTGGCCGCCCGAGAGCGCCGTCATCATCGATTCGGGGGTCAGCGCGCCGCCGCTCGACGACCCGAGATCGGCCAGCACCGCCGGCAGACGTTCGTCGAGGTCGGCCGCCCCGCTCGCGAGCCAGCGGTCGAGAGCGGTCGAATAGGCATCGGCCGGGTCGACACCGGGTGCCGCGAGCGAGGGATCGCCGAGAGCCTCGGCCGCGGCATCCATCTGTCTCGTCGCTTCGGCACAGCCCGTGCGACGCGCGATGTAGTCCGCGACGCTCTCGCCCGCGACGCGCTCGTGCTCCTGCGGCAGCCACCCGACGAAGGCGTCGGCCGGTGCGAGCGCGACGCTCCCCTCGATCGGAGCATCCGCCCCCGCGAGCAGGCGCAGGAGGGTGGACTTGCCGGCGCCGTTCGCGCCCACCACGCCGATGACGTCGCCGGGAGCGACCGTCAGGTCGACACCCTCGAAGAGGACGCGGTGGCCGTACCCACCGGAAAGGTTCTGGGCGACGAGGGTGGCGGTCATCAGACCATCCTCTCAGCCCGAGAGGTCAGTCCCAGTCGAGGTAGTCCTCGATCGCCCAGGAGGTCGCCCCCATGTGGGTGAACGGGAAGAGGTATCCGCCGCCGTCGACGCCCACGACGCTCACGCGGTCGGGGGCTGCGGCCTGCAGCTTCTCGCCGTTGACGACCGGGGCGATCGGGTCGTCGGTGCCCTGCACCACGAGCACCGGGAGCCCCTCGGCGAGCGGAGCGGGGGTCTCCCACGCGGCGGCCTGCAGTGCGTCGACCTCGGCGTCGCGGGCCGGGGCGGGGATCGCGGCGAGCGCCTCGGCCGAAGGGCCGGTCTCGTCCACGCCGAGCAGGAGCACGCCGTTGACACGATCGTGGTGGTCGAGAGCGACGACGCGTGCCACCGCACCGCCGAAGGCGTGACCTCCGACCCAGGCATCCGAGATCGAGAGGTGCGACATGACGTCGACGACGTCCTGCGCGAGGTCGTGCATCGTGACCGCGGCATCCGAGGGGCGACGCGAGCCGATGCTCACGACCCGGAAGTCCTCCTCCGACACGGAGTGCGACAGCAGCTCGAGGTAAGTGACGTTCAGACCGTGCCCGGCGATCAGGATCAGTGCGGGGCCCTCACCCTCTGCGGTGAAGGGGATCGCGCGTCCTGCGGGTTCGAAGATCTGAATGTCAGCCATAGTGCGGCAGTCTCCTTTTGTGAGGTGGGCCTTACCCAGCGTACCGGGCGGTCGCGGAAGTCACGAAGCCGGGTGCCGCACATGCGGCCCCGCCGCACAGGCCAGGGGCGTACTGTCGGAGAAGGAACTGACCCTGGTTCTCCGATGATGGGAATCACGTTGTCCGACGCCGCACCCCGCTCCACTGCCGCTCTGCTCTCACTCGGTCTCCTCGCCGGCTCCTCGATGGAGAACGAGCGACGACTGCCGATCCACCCCCACCATTTCGACCGCATCGACCCGGACCTCCGGGCGCGCATGGTCGTCGAGCGCGGATACGGCGCCGACTTCCGGCTCTCCCCCGGCTACATCGAGTCGCGCGTCGGACGAGTCGCCGACCGCGCCGAGGTGCTCGCCTCCGCCGATGTGCTGCTGCTGCCCAAGCCGCAGGCGGCCGATGTGGCCGCCATCCCCGCGGGGCGCACGCTGTGGGGCTGGCCGCACTGCGTGCAGGATGCCGCGATCACCCAGACCGCGATCGACAACCGCCTCACGCTGATCGCGTTCGAGGCGATGAACCACTGGACGCCGCAGGGAGACATGAGCCTGCACGTGTTCCATAAGAACAACGAGCTCGCGGGCTACTGCTCGGTGCAGCACGCGTTGAGCCTGGTCGGCTCGACCGGCGACTACGGTCCACGCCTCAGCGCGGTCGTGATCGGCTTCGGAGCGACGGCGCGCGGCGCGGTCACCGCGCTCAACGCGCACGGCATCCACGACATCCAGGTGCTCACGCAACGCGGAGTGGCGGCCGTCGGCTCTCCCATCCACAATGCGCACATGACGCAGCTGAACACCGATGGCAGCGGGGCCACCCACCTCAGCACGGTCGTCACGGATGCCGGTGACGTGCTGTTGCCGGACTTCCTGGCGTCGCACGACATCGTCGTCAACTGCACACTGCAGGACGTCGCGGCGCCGATGACCTATCTGCGCACGGAGGACCTGCAGGGATTCACGTCGGGAAGTCTCATCATCGATGTCTCCTGCGACGAGGGCATGGGATTCGAGTGGGCGACACCCACGACCTTCGACGAACCGATGTTCACCGTCGGCGAAGGCGTCGATTACTACGCCGTCGACCACAGCCCCTCGTACCTCTGGAACTCGGCGACCTGGGAGATCAGCGAGGCGACGCTGCCCTTCCTCCGCTCGGTGATGGAGGGAGAGGCCTCCTGGGACGCGAGCAGCACGCTCGCCCGCGCGATCGAGATCCGCGACGGCGTGGTCCAGAATCCGAGCATTCTCAGCTTCCAGGACCGCGACCCGGCATACCCGCATCCGCAGATCGAGCGACGTCCGTCGGCGGCGTGATGACCGTGCGCCCGCGCCCGTCGATCTAGGCTGGGGAGATGCTCGCCGCTCTCATCCGCCCCGTCGAATCGCACACCGTCGAGGTCGCCGGCGCGTCCCTCGACGACGTGTACGCGCAGATCTCGAGCCATGCACCGGACGGGTTCGACCTCGTCTCGGCCCCGGTACGGATGCTCAAGGGCACGGCGGGCATCCAGGCGACGGCCCGGTTCGATCGCCGAGACGGCGTCCGCGAGATCTCGGCCGACGACATGGGCGCGCTCGAGGCGCAGGTTCCCGAGGGCTGGCAGATGCTCTCGGTGTGGACGCTCTAGCGGCTGACTCGGCTAGATCTCCCGCTTCAGTCCGACATGGGCGGTCTGGTACCCGTGTCGGGTGTAGAAGGCGCGAGTCCGCTCCCGCGCATCGTCGGTGGTGACCTGCGACAGCCGGGCCCCGCGCACTCGCCCGAATTCGTGCGCCCACTCGAGCATCGCCGCGCCCAGCCCTTGTGACCGCGTCCCTGCAGCGACGCGCAGTCCCTCGATCTGGAGCCGCGTCGACCCACCGCGGGAGAGGCCCGGGATGACGGTCAGCTGCATCGTGGCGACCGCGTGATCGTCGCTGTCGCGGACGACCCCCAGGTAGTTGGATCCGTCGCGCGCGACCGCGCTGAAGGCCGCCTCGTAGCGCTCGAGCTCGACGCTCTCCCGATCCCGGCCGAACTGATCGTCGAGAAGCAGCGCGGCGATGGCCCCGATGTCGTCTCGATTCGCCCGTTCGAGCCGAAACTCTCGGCCCGCCACCTGCAGGCGTCCCCGCACGGACGACCGCGCATCCGCCTGCAGCCGGGCGACGAGGAGGTCGAGCCATCCGCCGACGTTCGCGCGAGCCTCCGCCGTGTCGGGGTAGCGGCATCTCAGGTGCAGGCCCGACTCATCCAGGATGAACCACAGCATGACCCCGTCCGTGTCGGTCGCCGCGCTGACGTATTGGGCGTCGAGGCCGACGGAGTCGATGCGCACGGGAAGCCTGCGCAGGTCGAGCCACGAGATCGCGAACATCCCGGGGGCGACGGGCATGCCGCCCCACGGCGCGAGGACGTCCGCGAGCGGCCAGGCGCCGAGTTGCACCGCCTCTTTGACTGCGGCCGCCGCCGCGAGCGGTTCTGCGACGTCCGACTCGAGGACGGAGTTGGTGATGAACCATCCGACCGAGTCGTGCCAGGTGTCCTCGAATCGGCTGTGCACGGGGAACACGGCGCGAAGCGGGGCATCCGCCAGTTCTCGGGTCACCGCGGTCATCGCGACGACGGCGCGCGCGAGGGTCGAGACGCCGTCGTCGCGCGCCTGTGCGGCGAAGGCCGCGGCATCGTCGACATCGAACACATCGCGCACCTCCACGCGCTCACGATGCGGCTCGGGAGTACCCAGCGACAACGGGAACTGCGGCATCACGCCACCGCTGCCGTCGATGATGTCCTCCCACCGCCGACGCACGTGGTCGGGTGCCGCATCCCGATCCAACAGAGTCTGCGTGTGTTCGACGAATGCCGGTGCCGGCCGCGACGTCGGCTGCGCACCGACGCGCCCGGCGTCGAGCGCGGACAGCAGGTCGCGCGCGATCACCAGCATCGACCACATGTCGACGTGCGCATGGTCCGCAGCGATCACGACCGTGAGACCGGCAGCGGTCTCCAACACGCAGAGGCGGTGCGACGGATGCCGGTACGGCGAGCACGCCTCATCGAGGACATCCCGCAATGCGTCGTTGACGGCCTGCCCCGAGCCGACCTGATGTTCGACCCAACTACCGGGACCGATCTCGATCTCGTGGAGCTCCGGCTCGCCGTCTGCACCGGCGACGAACGCCGTCCGCAGGGTGCCATGTCGAGCGATCACCTCCAGCCAGGCGTCGGCGATCGACGCGCGAGGAATCGGTGCAGGCAGCCGGAAGGAGAGCGCCATCCACGAGCCGGGTCGATCGCCCGCCCCGACATGGAGGCGCTGGTCGAACGACACGGGGAGGCGCCGTCCGGGCGCGGACGCGGTGACGTCGTATCCCCAGAGGCGTCCGAACGGGAGACGGAGGTGCGTCACATTGGTCAGGCGCATGGGTAGCACCATATATCCCCCAGATAACCTGGAGATCACACCGACCACCGAACCAATACGGTCATCACCGAGCGAGGAGCCTGATGCCCACATTCGAGGTGCCCGGAGCCGAGCTGGCCGTCGCCATGAGCGATGAAGGCGGACACCCGGTCGTCCAGCTGCACGGCCTCACCGCGAGCCGGGCGCGCGATCGAGGACTCGAGCTCGACCTCGGCCGAGGACTCAGCGGAACGCGACTGCTGCGCTACGACGCGCGCGGCCACGGCCGGTCAACCGGACGGAAGGTCCCCGAGGACTATCGCTGGCAGACCCTCGCCGACGACCTCCTGCGACTGCTCGACCACTGGTTCCCGGGCGAGCGCGTTCACGGCGTCGGCCCCTCCATGGGCACCGCGACACTGCTGCACGCTGCGACGATCGCGCCGGAACGCTTCACCGGACTCACGCTCATGGCGCCGCCCACGGCGTGGGATACCCGACCCGCTCAGGCCGCGAACTACCGAGCCGCGGCCGATCTCATCGACGCCGAGGGTATGGAGGCGTACCTCGCGAGCACGCGCGGCCCCGCACCCTCGCCAGAGGCCGAGGCCGTGCCCGATCCGGGGCCCGACGTCACCGAGACGCTTCTGCCGTCGGTCCTGCGAGGGGCGGCACTCAGCGATCTGCCCACGCCAGAGGCCGTCGCCCGCATCGAGGTGCCGACATCGATCCTGGCGTGGACCGACGACCCGGGGCATCCGCTGTCGACGGCGGAGGCACTCGTCGAGATCCTCCCGCACGCGACCCTGACGGTTGCGCGCGCGCCCGAGGACATCGAAGTCTGGCCCGAGGTGCTGAGGCAGGATCTCGGCCGTCACGGAGCGGTCAGCTGATCGCGCCGACCCCGCTCAGTTGTTGAAGCGGAACTCCACGACGTCGCCGTCCTTCATGACGTAGTCCTTGCCCTCGAGGCGGGCCTTGCCCTTGGCGCGGGCTTCGACGACCGATCCGGTCTCGACGAGGTCCTCGAACGAGACGATCTCCGCCTTGATGAAGCCCTTCTCGAAGTCGGTGTGGATGACACCGGCCGCCTGCGGAGCCTTGGCACCCTGCGGGATCGTCCAGGCGCGCGCTTCCTTCGGACCGGCGGTGAGGTACGTCTGCAGTCCGAGCGTGGCGAAGCCGATGCGGGCGAGCTGGTCGAGGCCGGACTCGTCCTGGCCGGTCGCCGCGAGCAGCTCGGCGGCGTCCTCGGGATCGAGGTCGATGAGTTCCGACTCGATCTTGGCGTCGAGGAAGATCGCCTGAGCCGGAGCGACGAGCGCGGCGAGCTCTGCCTTGCGTGCGTCGTCGGTGAGGACTGCCTCGTCGACGTTGAAGACGAAGATGACGGGCTTCACGGTGAGGAGCCCGAGTTCGCGGATGGGCTCGAGGTCGAGGCCGCTGACCGAGAGCAGCTGACCGCGCTCGAGAGCGTCCTTCGCCGCGATCGCCGCATCGAGGACCGACGGGTCGATCTTCTTGCCGCGGACTTCCTTCTCGTACCGGGTGATCGCCTTCTCGACGGTCTGGAGGTCGGCGAGCATCAGCTCGGCGTTGATCGTCTCCATGTCGGATGCCGGGTTCACCGCACCGTCGACGTGCACCACGTCGTCGTCGGCGAAACCACGCACGACCTGAGCGATCGCGTCGGCCTCGCGGATGTTCGCGAGGAACTGGTTGCCCAGCCCCTCCCCCTCGCTGGCGCCGCGCACGATGCCGGCGATGTCGACGAACGACACCGCAGCGGGCAGGATGCGCTCGCTGCCGAAGATCTCCGCGAGCTTGTCGAGCCGCGGGTCCGGCAGGTTCACCACGCCGACGTTGGGCTCGATCGTCGCGAACGGATAGTTCGCTGCGAGCACGTCGTTCTTGGTGAGTGCGTTGAAGAGGGTGGACTTGCCGACGTTGGGCAGGCCGACGATTCCGATAGTGAGAGCCACGGGGAACGAGTCTACCTGTCGCGGGATGGCCCGCCGGTTGACCGTTGCGCCCACGGGTGGCGTTGCCGCGCGAACGCCGTAACGATCGCACAACGCACGTACCCGCGGATCGCCCGCGTCACTAACCTCACACACATGCGAAAGCTCAGAGCCGTGGCATCCGCTTTCACCGCTGCGACCGCACTCGCGGCGCTCGTCGGCTGCACCGCCGTGCACCCGTCAGCCGTTCGCGTGAACTTCGATGGCTCGATCGACTACGTGACCTGCGTCGCCGATTCCTCGGACTGGTACGCGAGGTCGTTCGCGTCGGAGCGTGCGACCGGCGACGGCATCGACATCGTGCCCCTCTCCGACCTGAGGCCGTCCGCCGAGGGAGAGGTCGTGCATTTCTCCCGCCCGTCCGGTGCGTGGAAGACGTTATCGATCGGAGCATCCATTCATTCGACGATGACAGTTCACTCCGACGCGGTACCCCTGGGCGAGTGGCAGTGGCAGAACGACGACACCTGCGCGATAGCCGAGTAAGCGGAGCACTCGCCGCCCGCGATCACCCGGGGCAGGTGCTCGTCGGAGTTCCCTATTCGAGTCCGAAGGAGCGGCGGATGCCGTCGGCGACGATCAGCGCGATCACCACGCCCACGACGATGAGGGCTGTGACGGTGCGGCTGTGTCTGCGCGCCCATCCGATACGGGCTCTCGCGCCTGCAGGGTCGACCGCGCGCTCGACCATGCCTACCCGCGACGGGCGCGGAACGCCTTCGTCACGTATGGCAGATCGATGACTCCGTCGGTGAACTCGAGGTCGTCGAAGAGGGCGTCCATCTCCCGATGGATGCGCTCCCTTTCCTCGGGTGTCGCGGTGATCACCGCGCTGCGCGACGAGGCCATGCGGTGGAGCTGTTCGCGTGTCATCGGCCGCGACCATTCCCAGCTCTCGCTCTCGAGCGTGTCGAAGGGGGCGGCGATCACAGGATCACCCGCGGCCAGAGCCTCCTCCGCCGCGCTTCGGTGCATGATGCGACTGAGGTCGCGCACCCACTCGACACGCTCGTCGCGAATGTTCCAGATCAGCCCGAGCGCTCCGTCCGCGCGCACCGCACGTCCGATCTCGGCGGAGGCTCGGACCGGGTCGACCCAGTGCCAGGCCTGGCCGAGCACGACGGCGTCGAGGCTGTCGTCCGGCAGCGGAAGGGATTCGGCGGTGCCGAGGAACGTGGGCACGCCCGGCACGTTCTCGCGCAGGGCGGCGAGCATGGCCGGGTCAGGATCGATCGCGACGATCTGAGCCCCCGGAGCGTGCGCGATGGCTCGGGTGAGCTTGCCCGTTCCGGCCCCGACGTCCGCGACGCGCTGCGCACCGGCGGGCAAAATCTCGAGCATCCATGCCACCGCGTCGAAGGGGTACTCGGGTCGCCCCGCCTCGTAGTCCTGCGCCTGCGCGCCGAACGACGTCGCTCTGCTGTCCGCCATGTCGTCAGCATACGGCGCGCCGCCCGCCGCGAACTGGACGCTAGGGCGAGAGTGGATTCGTGCCCCTGGACTTCACAGCGATCGACTTCGAGACGGCGAACTCCAGCCCCGCCTCCGCCTGTTCCGTCGGCCTCGTGCGCGTGCGCGGCGGCGAGGTCGTGGCGCAGGCCGGGTGGCTGATCCAGCCCCCGCCCGGGCACGACGAGTTCCAGGAGTGGAACGTCCGCATCCACGGCATCCAGCCCGAAGACGTTCTCACGGCCGCCACGTGGACCGAGCAGTTCGACCGCCTGTGCGATTTCGCCGGGTCCGATGTGCTCGTCGCGCACAACGCCGGCTTCGACCTCAACGTGCTCCGCCGCGCATCCGAGGCAACCGGCGGCGTATGCCCTCCGTATCGCTCGCTCTGCAGCCTGCAGGTCGCGCGCAAGACCTACCAGCTCGACTCCTATCGCCTCCCGAAGGCGGCGGCAGCGGCCGGGTTCGCCGAGTTCTCGCATCACGATGCGCTGGCGGATGCTCGGGCCTGCGCGCAGATCGTGATCGATGCCGCGCGCCGCGCCGCGGCCTCGGACGTCGAGATGCTCGCCGAGATCTTGGGAGTGCGACTCGGTGGCGCGCCGGTCGTCCGCGAGGAGCGCGCCGTCGCCTGACCGGGACGCCTCCCGGCAATGTCGGTGGCCAGGGGCATCATGAGCACATGGATGCTCCCCTGATCGTTCTCCTCGTCATCGCCGCTCTGTGCGCCGGGGCGGCGCTCGGCTGGTTCCTGCGCGCCGGCCGAGGTGCCGCCGAGTTCGCTCGCGTACAGGCCGAGCTCGCCGCGGCCCGCGACGATCGCGATCGCCAGTACGACCTCTACCGCGATGCCGTCGAGCACGCGCGCGTCGAGCAACGAGCGGAGGCGCAGCGGGTGCAGCAGCAGAACGCCGTGCTCACCGCGCTCGCCCCGGTGCGTGAGAGCCTGCAGCAGATGCAGCAGAAGGTCGCGACGATCGAGCAGGAGCGCCACGCCCAGTTCGGCTCACTCGCCGAGCAGTTGCGGCGAGCGCAGGAGTCCGATGAGGCGCTGCGCGCGACGACGGAGTCGCTCGCCGGAGCGCTGCGCTCGACCGCCACGCGCGGCGTCTGGGGCGAGACCCAGCTGCGGCGCGTGGTCGAGGCGGCGGGATTGACGCGGCACGTCGACTTCGACCTGCAGACCACGATCTCGTCGGACCGCGGGCAGGGCCGACCCGACATGGTGATCCGTCTCGCCGGCGGCGCCTCGATCGCCGTCGATGCCAAGGTGCCGCTCGACGCGTACCTCGAGGCGTCGGCGCTGCCCTCGGGCGATGCTCACGAGGCCCAGCGCCGCGTACACATGCAGAAGCACGTCAAGGCGGTGCGCGCACACGTCGATGCACTCGCGAAGAAGGCGTACTGGGCCGGGCTCGATTCCAGTCCCGAGTTCGTGATCTGCTTCCTCCCCAGCGAATCCCTGCTCGCCGCCGCGATCGACGAGGACCCGACCCTCCTCGACTACGCGTTCGGTCGACGCGTGGCTCTCGCCTCCCCGGTCAATCTCTGGGCCGTCCTGAAGACCGTTGCGTACACGTGGACGCAGCAGGAGGTGTCGACCGAGGCCCGCACGCTCCTGAACCTCGGCACGCAGCTGTACGACCGTCTCGGGACCCTCGCAGGTCATGCCGACGACCTCCGCCGCGCGCTGGAGCGCACGGTCGACAGCTACAACCGCTTCGCCGGGTCGCTCGAGACCCGCGTCCTCGTGACCGCACGCCAGTTCCCCGGCATCGACGCGACCACGCTCGATGCCCAGCCAGCGCGCATCACCGCGAGCGCGCGCCGATTCACGGCATCAGAACTGGTCGAGGAACCGGTCCGCGAAGAGACCGTTCAGGCAGAGATCGGTGCGGTGCGTGACAGGATCGACGCTCCGATCACACCGGAACGCCACTGAGCAGGATGATGACGAGTCCGCTGGTCGCGAGGAAGGCCCCGATCATCCACCAGGCGCTCATCTCCTGCCCCTCGGCACGGCGCTTGCGGAAGAGCACATCGGCGCGACGAGCCGGATCGACGACCGGCTGAGCGGCAGGCACAGCAGGCGTGGCCGCCGCGATGCTGCCCTCGGCATCCGCCGCGCTCACGCGGAGAATGCGTCCGGTGTTGGTGGTGACGATCTTCGTCGGCGCGGCCTTCGAGCTGCGTGTCTGCGGCGTGGTCATGTGTTCGCCCTCCTGTGCCTGCGGTGCCAGATGGCTCCGTCCTCGGCGACAAACCCAGGCTCAAGTCTGACACGACCCACGAAGAATCGCAGGATCGGGCGCGCAGGAGGGATACCGGGTCGGTAACGATGCCGAGGCCCCCGACACGCGCCGGAAGCCTCGATGCCTCATCCCGCGAGGATCACAACCACTTCGAGACGAGGTGCTCCGAGGCGATCCGTCGCAGCGTTCCCGACGCCCCGCGCAGTACGACGCTCTCGGTGTACACGTACCCGCGCTCGCGGCGCACGCCGGCGACGAGCTGGCCGTCCGTGACACCGGTCGCGACGAAGATCGTGTTGTTGCCCTGCACCAGATCATCCGCCTCGTACACGCGATCCATCTCGAGTCCCGCGTCGATCCCGCGCTGGCGCTCGTCATCGTCGCGCGGCCAGAGGCGTCCCTGGATGTGTCCACCAAGTGCCTTGATCGCGCAGGCGGTGACGATGCCCTCCGGGCTGCCGCCGACGCCGACGCACATGTCGGTGCGCGCGTCATGGCGTGCCGCGTTGATCCCACCGGCGACGTCACCGTCGCTCATCAGACGCGTACCCGCGCCCGCATCACGGATCTCCTGGATGAGCTGCTCGTGACGGGGCCGGTTGAGCACCGACACGACGATCTCGTCGACGGGCTTCTCGAGTGCGCCGGCGAGGCGGCGGATGTTCTCGCCGATCGGGAGGCGGATGTCGACGACACCGACGCCTGCGGGCCCCGTGACGAGCTTGTCCATGTAGAAGACGGTCGACGCATCGAGCATCGATCCGCGGTCCGAGACCGCGATGACCGAGAGCGCGTTCTGCCGTCCCGCAGCCGTGAGCGAGGTGCCGTCGATCGGGTCGACGGCGATGTCGCACTCGGGACCGCGTCCCGTTCCGACGACCTCGCCGTTGAACAGCATCGGAGCGTTGTCCTTCTCGCCCTCGCCGATCACCACACGCCCCTGGAAGTCGACCGTGCCGAGGAAGGCGCGCATCGCGTCGACGGCCGCACCGTCGGCGGCCTCCTTCGCTCCCCGCCCGATGAACGGCACGGCGCGGATCGCGGCCGCCTCCGTCGCCCTCACCAGCTCCATCGCGAGGTTGCGGTCGGGTCGAAGCGGGCTCAGATCAGCAGTAAGACTCACCATGGGGTCAGCCTAGCCAGCGGGCAGGGGCGAAATGCCCTGTTTTCCCCGTCGAGACCGTGAAGGATTTGCGTTTCTTAACAGAACAGCAGGAGACACGCACCGGCATCGCGCACCGGCCCCCGGCATCCGTCCACGCTCCCGGCTAGAGTGACTGCTGTCCCAGGCTTCATCTACCGCAGGAGTTCTCATGCCCGTCGCCACCCCGGATCAGTACGCCGAAATGCTCGACCGCGCGAAGGCCGGCGGCTTCGCGTACCCCGCGTTCAACGTCTCGAGCTCGCAGACGATCAACTCCGTCCTCCAGGGGCTGACCGAGGCCGGCTCCGACGGCATCATCCAGGTCACGACCGGTGGCGCGGACTACTTCGCCGGCCACACCGTCAAGGGCCGCGCGACCGGCGCCCTCGCCTTCGCCCGCTTCGCGACCGAGGTCGCCAAGAACTACCCGATCACGGTCGCCCTCCACACCGATCACTGCCCGAAGGACGCCCTCGCCGGCTTCGTCGAGCCGCTGATCTCCGCCTCCGAAGAAGAGGTGAAGGCCGGCCGCAACCCGATCTTCCAGTCGCACATGTGGGACGGCTCGGCCGTGCCGCTCGCCGAGAACATCGAGATCGCGAAGGACCTCCTCCCCCGCATGAAGGCGATCAACGCGATCCTCGAGGTCGAGATCGGCGTCGTCGGCGGCGAAGAGGACGGCGTCCAGCACGAGGGCTCGAACGATGCCCTGTACACGACCTTCTCCGACGTCGACCAGGCCGTCCAGGCACTCGGTCTCGGCGAGCAGGGCCGCTACATCGCCGCCCTCACCTTCGGCAACGTGCACGGCGTCTACAAGCCGGGTGGCGTGAAGCTGCGCCCCGAGCTGCTCGGCGACATCCAGGCCGAGGTCGCCGCCAAGTACGGCACGGGCCCCAAGCCCCTCGACCTCGTCTTCCACGGCGGCTCGGGCTCGACCGACGAGGAGATCGCCACCGCGGTCGCGAACGGTGTCATCAAGATGAACATCGACACCGACACGCAGTACGCCTACACGCGTGCGATCGCCGACTACATGTTCAAGAACTACGACGGCGTGCTGAAGGTCGACGGCGAGGTCGGCAACAAGAAGCAGTACGACCCGCGCGCCTGGGGCAAGATCGCCGAGACCGCGATGGCCGCCCGCGTCATCGAGTCCACTCGCCAGCTGGGCTCGTACGGTCAGTCGAAGAGCTGACCCACCGCACGAGAAGAACGGGTGCCCTGCCGCGAGGCGGGGCACCCGTTCTTCTTCTTCTGCGTAGCGGCAGGGCGCGATCGATCAGGAGCCGGTGCCGCCCTGCATGTAGGCGACGAACGCGGGGTCTCCCATCATCGGGATCGCGATGCAGATCGCCGCGATGCCCAGCGTCACCACGGCACCGACCAGGGGCAGCCACCAGGTGAGCTTCCCGCGGCGCAGGCGACGGATCGAGAGAGTCGCCGTCAGCGCCCACCCGGTGATGAGCACCACGGAGGCGATCGTCCCCCAGAGTCTGCCCTGTGCGAAATTGGTGAACTCGCCGGAGGCGCCCAGCACCGACAACACCTGGTTCATCACGTTGGGAAGGTCGAGGTACTGCAGACCGGTGACCACGACGTTCACCAGCCCGTAGGCGAGAAGTCCGATCGTCACGAAGCGGTCCACCGGGTGCGCGCGCCGGGGTGCATCCGTAGCGGCGTCCGCGGCCGGCAGCGCGACAGCCGGCTCGACCGGCGGCAGTTCGGAGAGAGGCGGGAGACCGGCGGCACGCCGCTGCTCCTCGGGAGTGGCGATCTCGCCGTACTGGGGCCGCTGTTCGCTCATCCCGCCATGCTAACGGCCGCGCCTGTCCCGGGCTCCCAGCGGAAGGTCCTCCGATAATGGTGGCGGCCCCGGAGAAGTGGGGACTTCTCGGGGCCGCGGACGAGGAGCGCTGGGGACGCATCCTCATCCCAGTCAGTTGCGAGGGACTGGGGATCCTGCTCGCAACCCGTAGTGCCGTGATGCACAGACGCCTACGCCTACAAGGATAGGCAACGGCGGAATCCTCTGCCACTGAGGTTTTTCAGATAGTGAACTCCGGCCCGGGATCGCCCCCGCCGAGCGCATCCGCCCCGAGCTGGATCGACAGCCGCCGGGCCGCCCTCTGCAGCTTCGCCACCAGCTCGCGGTCGACGATCGCCTGATCCGACGGCAGCGAGATCGCGAGTGAGGCGGTGACGTTGGGCGCGATGACGGGCACCGCCACGCAGGTCGCGCCGATGACGTACTCCTCCTGGTCGAGGGTCCACCCCGGGGAATGCTCGAGCTGCGTCAGCAGCGTGCGCCGATCGCTGATGGTCCGAGGAGTGAGTTCCTCGAGACGATGACGCGAGAGGTAGTCGAGACGGTCGTCATCGGGAAGCTCCGCCAGGATCTGCTTGCCCAGCGCCGTCGCGTGCCCGCTCGACTGCAGTCCGACCCACAGCTCGACACGCGGGTTCTGCTCGGCGTCGACGATGTCGATGAGGTGCATCTCCCCGTCGTCGTAACGTGAGAGGTACGCCGTGGCCCCGACCTCGTCGGTGACCGACCGCAGCGCCGCCCGTACGCGGGCGAGGAAGACTCCGCGGGTGTCGATCTCGCGCTGGAAGGTCGGAAATCGCGCCCCGAGCACGAGCCCGTCGGGTTCGGCCGACAGGTACCCCTCGTGGATGAGCGTGCGCACGAGGTTGTAGGTGGTGCCGGGCGTGAGCCCGGTGATCGCCGCCAGCATCTTGGTCGGCAACGGACGGGGAGAGTTGGCGACGATGTCGACCAGGCGAAGAGCCCGCTGCACCGATCCGATGAGCGTGGGTTCCGCCTCGGCGGCGCTCAACGCTATGCGCCTCCTCCGGTCGCGCGTCCGCCCAGGGCCCGATCGTCGCGCTTGCCCGAAGCATCCTGACGCAGTTCTTTCGGCAGCGAGAACATGAGGTCCTCCTCGGCCGTCTTCACCTCTTCGACGTCGCGGTAGCCGGCGTCGCCGATCGCGTCGAGCACCTCGCGCACGAGGACCTCGGGAACGGATGCCCCGCTCGTCACGCCGACCGTCTCGACGCCGTCGAGCCACTCCTGCTGGATCTCCTCGGCGTAGTCGATGCGGTACGCGGCCTTGGCCCCGTACTCGAGCGCGACCTCGACCAGGCGCACGCTGTTCGAGGAGTTCGCGGAGCCGACCACGATGACGAGATCCGCACCGACAGCGACCTTCTTGATCGCGACCTGACGGTTCTGCGTCGCGTAGCAGATGTCGTCGGACGGCGGGTTGTGCAGTTCGGGGAAGCGCGTGCGCAGGCGGTTGACGGTCTCCATCGTCTCGTCGACGGAGAGCGTGGTCTGCGACAGCCACACGACCTTGTTCGGGTCCTTCACGACGACCGTGTCGGCCTCGTCCGGCGAGTTGACGATCGTCACGTGATCCGGAGCCTCACCCGCGGTGCCCTCGACCTCTTCGTGCCCGTCGTGACCGATGAGCAGGATCTCGAAGTCGTCACGGGCGAAGCGCACGGCCTCGCGATGCACCTTGGTGACCAGGGGGCAGGTCGCGTCGATCGCGTGCAGGCCGCGGTCGGATGCCGCGTTCACGACGGCCGGCGAGACGCCGTGCGCACTGAAGACCACGTGCGCCCCGGCCGGAACCTCGTCGACCTCCTCGACGAAGATCGCCCCCTTGGCCTCGAGCTCGCTCACCACGTGGATATTGTGGACGATCTGCTTGCGCACGTAGACCGGAGCGCCGTAGCGTTCGAGAGCCTTCTCGACGGCGACGACGGCGCGATCGACACCCGCGCAGTATCCGCGCGGCGCGGCGAGCAGCACGCGCTTGCGTCCGGCCACCGCGTTATCCTGAAGCCTCCCGGCCGCCGCACGCACGCGTGGGAGGCGAGGGATGGGGAGATGAACGGCAGTCGAGGTCACCCCTCGATTCTACCGGCGTCCACCCTGAGAAAGCCGGGAATCCTCCCCCGCACGACAACCCCCAGGGACGAGAGCAGATGACGGTCTTCGAAGCAGCCACCGGCCCCGGCGAGAACCCGCCGGCGGATGCCGTCTCGCCCCGCGATTCGACGGCGGATGCCCCGACCTCCGTCGCCCGGCTGAACGCCACCATCCGGGACTTCGTCGCGCGCTGGAACACGGTGTGGGTCGAGGGCGAGATCACCTCCTGGAACGTGCGCGGCGGCAACGTCTTCGCGCGCCTGAAGGACGTGCAGTCCGATGCGCAGATCTCGATCCGCGTGTGGTCGAGCGTTCGAGGGCGCATTCCCGCCGACCTCGGGATCGGGGATCACGTCGTCGCCGCCGTCAAGGCCGACTACTTCGTGAAGGCCGGCGACTTCAGCTTCACCGTCTCCTCGATGAAGCACGTGGGGCTGGGTGACCAGCTCGAGCGGCTCGAGAAGCTGCGCGCGCAGCTGCGTCAGGAAGGCCTCTTCGACCCCTCGCGCAAGAAGCGGCTGCCGTTCCTCCCGCACGTGATCGGACTCATCACGGGCGAGAGGTCCGACGCCGAGAAGGACGTGCACCGCAACGCCGAGCTGCGCTGGCCGCAGGTGCGCTTCCGCACCGAGTACGCGGCGGTGCAGGGCGAGCGCTGCGTTCCCGACACGCTGGCGGCCCTCGCCCGTCTCGACGCGGATCCCGACGTCGACGTCATCATCATCGCCCGGGGCGGCGGCGATCCGCAGACCCTCCTCGGCTTCAGCGACGAGCGCCTGGTGCGCGCCGTCGCCGCCGCCTCGACGCCGGTCGTGAGTGCGATCGGGCACGAGAACGACCACCCGCTGCTCGACGACGTCGCCGATCTGCGCGCGTCGACCCCGACGGATGCCGCGAAGCGGGTCGTGCCGGATGTCGGCGAGCAGCGCGCCCTGATCGGACAGCTGCGCTCCCGGGCGACCTCGCGGCTCACCCAGCGCCTGTCGCACGACATCGCGCAGCTCGAACAGCTGCGCTCGCGCCCCGTGCTCCGCTCCCCCGCCCCGATCATCGACTCCCGCGCGCAGGAGGTGTGGCTGCTGCTCTCGCGGGGTCGCGACACCCTCACCCGCGACCTCGATGCCGCCGGTCGCCGCACGAGCGAACTGCGGGCATCCCTGCGTGCGCTGTCACCGGCGGCGACGCTCGCGCGCGGCTACGCGATCGCGCATCTCGAGGGCGGTGTGATCCTGCGCGATGCGGCGGATGCCCCGGCCGGAAGCGCCCTGACCATCACGGTCGATCGGGGTTCGGTGGCCGCGCGGTCGGAGGGCGAGATCGCCGAGGCATCCTGATCGAGCGCGGCCCACGCCCGCTCACCGATCGCAACGGCACGCCGTAGGATGGAGGAGTGAGCGCGCTGAACGATACCCCTGTCGAGACGCTGACGTTCGAGGCCGCTCGTGACGAGCTGGTCACCGTGGTCGCCGAACTCGAACAGGGCGCGCCGACCCTCGAGCAGTCGCTGGCGCTCTGGGAGCGCGGTGAGGCCCTGGCGGCCCGCTGCGAGGAATGGCTCCTCGGCGCCAAGCGCCGACTCGACGCCGCCCGCGCCGCTGCCGACGACGGGGACGAGCGATGAACAAGCCCGCTCCCATCGTCGCGGAACTCGGACGCCCCGAGACCCCGGAGGAGACGGCCGCCCGCAAGGCCGCGTCGAGCAAGGCCTACCGGTCGAGCCAGACCGTGCGCAGTCTCATCGCCGCACTGCTGGCGACGCTCGCCGTGCTGGCCGTGATCATCTTCGCCGTCCCGCGCGGTGAGCCGGCATCCGCGCCGTCCGTCGATCTCACCGGCATCGCCGCCGACGTCGAGAACACGATGGACAGCGCGGTGATCGTGCCCGAACTCGGCGACTTCTGGCGGGTGAACGCGGCCGAGCTGCAGAGCGGTGCCACCGTCGTGTGGGACATCACGCTCGCCCCTGCCGCCCAGGACGAGCGCGGGTTCATCAAGGTCGCCCAGGCCTTCGACGCCGATTCCCGCTGGGCACCGCAGCGCCTCGAGGGGACGGCGCCCACCGACACCGTCACGATCGACGGCATCGAGTGGGACGTCTTCACCCCCGGCGACTCGGCCTCGAACATCTCCTACGCCCTCGGCACGCAGGCCGGTGACGACTACGTGCTGCTCTACGGCTCGCGGTCGGCCGATTCCACCGCCGAGCTGGCCGCCTCGCTCACCCCCCAGATCCGCACCCTCTCGGAGGCCTCATGACGCACGACCTGACCCCGGCCGCAGCCTGGAAGCAGATGCGCGACGGCAATCGCCGTTTCGTGAACGAGGAGCCGCGGCATCCGAATCAGGACGTCGCCCGCCGCAAGGGACTCGCCGAGGCCCAGAACCCGGTCGCCACCCTGTTCGGATGCTCGGACTCGCGTCTCGCCGCCGAGATCATCTTCGACCTCGGACTCGGCGACCTGTTCGTCGTGCGCAACGCCGGCCAGGTGATCGGCGAATCGATCGTCGCGAGCCTCGAGTACGCGGTGGCGGTGCTGAACGTGCCGCTCATCGTGGTTCTCGCCCACGACTCCTGCGGTGCCGTGCGCGCCGCGATCGACGGCACCGCGATCGACGCGGCACCCGTGCCCCCGCACATCTGGAAGCTGATCGCCCCGATCGTCCCGGCCGCGCGCAAGGTGCTCGCCGAGAGCGGCGGCACGACGGTCGCCGAGATCGATGCCGAACTCGTCGGCCAGGAGCACCTGCGCAACACCGTCGCCGACCTGCTGCAGTCGTCCGAGATCATCAGCAGCGCCGTCACCGAGGGCCGCCTGGGCATCGTCGGCGCCAACTACCGTCTGGCCGAGGGCACGGCCGTGCCCGTCATCACCGTGGGGATCGACCCCGAAACGCAGGAGGGTTCGGAATGACCGATACCGAGTACCGCATCGAGCACGACACCATGGGTGAAGTGCGGGTGCCCGTGAACGCGCTCTACGGGGCGCAGACGCAGCGCGCCGTCGAGAACTTCCCGATCTCGGGCAAGGGGCTGGAGTCGACGCAGATCGCAGCCCTCGCCCGCATCAAGAAGGCCGCCGCGCTCGCCAACAAGGAGCTCGGCACGCTCGACGGCGCCATCGCCGACGCCATCGCGCAGGCCGCCGACCAGGTCGCCGCCGGCTCCCACGACGGCGAGTTCCCGGTCGACACCTACCAGACCGGCTCGGGCACGTCGTCGAACATGAACATGAACGAGGTGCTCGCGACGCTGGCGACGCGCATCCTCGGCGCGGACGTTCACCCCAACGACCACGTCAACGCCTCGCAGTCGTCGAACGACGTCTTCCCGACCTCGGTGCACATCGCGGTGACCCAGGCGCTCATCGACACGCTCATCCCGTCGCTCGACCACCTCGCCGTGGCACTCGAGGCCAAGGCCGAGCTGTGGAAGGACGCGGTGAAGTCTGGTCGTACCCACCTCATGGATGCGACCCCGGTCACCCTCGGCCAGGAGTTCGGCGGCTACGCCCGTCAGGTGCGTCTCGGCATCGAGCGCGTGCAGTCGGCGCTCCCCCGCGTCGCGGAGGTCCCGCTCGGCGGCACCGCCACCGGCACCGGGATCAACACCCCGCTCGGCTTCCCGCAGAAGGTCATCGCACTGCTCGCGGCCGAGACCGAACTGCCGATCACCGAGGCGAAGGACCACTTCGAGGCCCAGGCCAACCGCGACGGTCTCGTCGAGGCATCCGGTGCCCTGCGCACGATCGCCGTCTCGCTGACCAAGATCAACAACGATCTGCGCTGGATGGGCTCCGGCCCGAACACGGGTCTCGGCGAGCTGCACATCCCCGATCTGCAGCCCGGTTCGTCGATCATGCCCGGCAAGGTCAACCCGGTCGTCCCGGAGGCCGTGCTGATGGTGTGCGCGCGCGTGATCGGCAACGACGCGACCGTCGCCTGGGCCGGAGCATCCGGTTCGTTCGAACTGAACGTCGCCATCCCCGTCATGGGTACGGCGCTCCTCGAGTCGATCCGTCTGCTCTCCAACGCCTCGCGCGTGCTGGCCGACAAGACGATCGACGGCCTGCAGGCGAACCTCGACCGCGCGGCCGCGTTCGCCGGTATGAGCCCGTCGATCGTGACGCCCTTGAACAAGCTGATCGGCTACGAGGCCGCCGCCAAGATCGCCAAGCACGCGGTCGCCCAGGGCATCACGGTGCGCGACGCCGTGATCGATCTCGGCTACGTCGAGCGCGGCGACCTGACCCTCGCGCAGCTCGACGAGAAGCTCGATCTGCTGTCGATGACGCACCCGGGCTGATCCGTCCGACCACGCAAGAACGCCGGTCCCTTTCGGGGCCGGCGTTCTTTGCCTTCTCGGATGAGACGGACCGTTAGCTCAGCTCACCGCCCTCGAGGAGTTCGGTGACCAGGGCCGCGATCGCGGAGCGCTCGGAGCGCATGAGCGTGACGTGCGCGAACAGGTCGTGTCCCTTCAGCGTTTCGATCACGCTGGCGATGCCGTCGTGGCGTCCGACGCGGAGGTTGTCGCGCTGACCGACGTCGTGCGTGAGGATGACCCGCGAGTTCTGACCCATGCGGCTGAGCACGGTGAGGAGCACATTGCGCTCGAGGGACTGGGCCTCGTCGACGATCACGAAGGCGTCGTGCAGCGAACGGCCACGGATGTGCGTGAGCGGCAGGACCTCGAGGATGCCGCGTTCGACGACTTCCTCCATCACATTGCCCGAGACCACCGAGCCGAGCGTGTCGAAGACCGCCTGACCCCAGGGCCCCATCTTCTCGCCCTGGTCGCCCGGGAGGTATCCGAGCTCCTGCCCGCCGACCGCGAACAGCGGACGGAAGACGATGATCTTCTTCTGCTGCTGCCGTTCCAGCACGGCCTCCAGCCCGGCGCAGAGCGCCAAGGCCGACTTGCCGGTACCCGCACGACCACCCAGCGAGACGATGCCGACGTCGGGGTCGGTGAGCAGGTCGATGGCGATCCGCTGCTCGGCCGAGCGCCCGTGCATCCCGAAGATGTCACGGTCGCCACGAACCAGCTTGTACTCGCCCTCCCCGGTCACCCGTCCGAGGGCGGAACCCCGCTCCGAGTGGATGATGAGGCCGGTGTTCACCGGAAGACCGCGGGCCTCCTCGCTGATGCCGACCTCGCTCTCGTACAGGTCGCTGATGTCGTCGCCCGAGAGGTTCAGGGTCGAGATGCCGGTCCAGCCGGAGTCGATCGCCTGCTCGGCGAGGTATTCCTCGGCTCGGAGCCCGAGCGACGCCGCCTTCACCCGCATCGGCAGGTCCTTCGAGACGATCGTGACGTCCTGGCCGTCCTGGGCGAGATGCATCGCGACCGACAGGATGCGGGTGTCGTTGTCGCTCAGGCGGATGCCCGCGGGGAGCACCGAGGAGTCGGTGTTGGCGAGCTCCACCCGGAGCGTGCCGCCCTCGCCGACCTCGACCGGGAAGTCGAGACGCCCGTGCTCGATGCGAAGGTCGTCGAGGTGCCGGAGCGCCTGTCGGGCGAAGTATCCGATCTCGGGGTCGTGGCGCTTGCCCTCGAGCTCGGTGATCACGACCACCGGGAGGACGACGGAGTGCTCGGCGAATCGGAAGAACGCCTGCGGATCGCTCAGCAGAACCGAGGTGTCGAGGACGTAGGTGCGGAGATCCTGATCCGGATCCGATGACGACGCCCGTCGATTCGACTGACGGGTGGACTGCTGCGCGGTGCTGGTGGACTGCTGCGCTGAACGTGTGGTCACGACCCACTCCCGACCCGGGGAATCCCGGCTATTCGAACGAGTCGACCAGGGGGTCACGAGTCGCTTGCCTGTGGCCGACCCGATCGGGCACCATGCCCGATGCCTTGAAGGTACGACCAGCCGCCGACTTTTCCTCGGCTCGACACGCCAGCGAAGTGTTACGCGATGGTGAACGTCTCGTTGCCGAATCCGGCGAGCGCGTCGTCGAGCATCCGGATGGTCTCGTCGTCGGTGCCGGCATGCGGGGCCACCCGTACCGCCGAACCACGAGCGGTCACCACGACACCGGCGTTGGCGAGTGCGGCCGCGAGGCGGGCAGGCTCCTCCGGCGCGAGGGCGACGATCCCCGCGCGCCGCTCACGCTCGCGCGGAGAGACGACCGTGATGCCGTGCCGGTCGGCGATCTCGATGACCGCGTCGACGCGGCCAGCGAGATGCTCCTCGATCGCCGCGATCCCGGCATCGCGCACGGTGCGCGCGCCGACGGCCAGGCGACCCGCCGCGAGCGTGTCGGGACCGCTGGTCGTGAAGGCGCGAGCGGATGCCGCGGGCGCAGGGCGCTCGTCGACCGCGAGCCCCTCCCCCTCGGTGCCGGTGATCCCGCTGAGCACCGGGGCGAGGCGCTCGCGCGCCAGATCCGAGAACCAGGCGAAGCCGGTCCCGCGCGCGGCGCGCAGCCACTTGTAACCGTGCCCCACGACGACGTCGGCGACGCGGAAGTCGGTGTCGACGATGCCGAAGGACTGCACGGCGTCGACGATGAGCAATCGGTCCGGGCCGATCACCTCCCGCAGCGCCGCGAGGTCGGCACGGTAGCCCGTGCGGAAGTCGACGTGGCTCACGGCGAGGGCGGTGACATCGTCGTCGAGCGCCTCCGCGACGGCATCCGGGGTCACACGGCCGTCGGCCGGGTCGATCCATCGCGGCACGACCGTGCCCTGCGAGAAGGCGGCCGCGCGATCGAGCGTCAGGCTGACGCTGGGGAACTCGGCGGTCGAGGCGATCACCGTGCCCCGTGCGCCGTAGAGCGCCTGGGCGAGTCCCTGGGTCGACGACGGCTGCACCGTCACGTCCTCGGCATCCGCCTGCAGGATGTCGGCGACGACCTCGCGCGCCTGGGTGACGCGCTCCGCGACGAGCGCGAGCGAGGCGGGGCGTCCGCTGCCGAGGAGGTCGGCGTCGGCGAAGACCTCCTCGCGCACCGATGGCGACAACGGTCCGAATGCGGCCCAGTTGAGATAACCGGGTTCGACGTCGAACGTGGCCAAGTAGTCGTGGATGGTGCTCACCGAGTAAGTCTGGCACGATGCCGGCACGGTGACGACTCCCTCTCGGGCGTCCCGTCACCGCCCGAAACGACGGTCCCGATCCGCGAAGTCGCGCATCGCCCGGAGGAAGTCGACCTCGCGCAGGTCCGGTCCGAGAGCCTCGACGAAGTAGAACTCGCTATGGGCGCTCTGCCACAGGAGGAAGTCGCTGAGGCGCTGCTCGCCGCTCGTGCGGATCACGAGGTCGGGATCCGGCTGTCCTCCGGTGTAGAGGTGCTCCCCGATCATCTCCGGCGTGAGTTGCGCCGCGAGGTCCTCCATCGTGCCGCCGGACGCCTCGTGCGTCACCAGGATGCTGCGCACGGCGTCGACGATCTCGTTCCGGCCGCCGTAGCCGACGGCCAGGTTGACGTGGAGTCCCGTGTGGTCCTTCGTGCGCTCCTCGGCATCGGCGAGGACCCGGGCGAGATCCGTCGGAAGGATGTCGGAGCGCCCGACGTGCTTGACGCGCCAGTTGCCCTCCCACGACAGGCCCTCGGCGAGATCGGCGATGATCTCGATCAGATCCGCCAGCTCGGCCGAGTCGCGCTTGAGGAGGTTGTCGCTCGAGAGCAGGTACAGCGAGACCACGCGGACGCCGAGTTCATCGCACCAACCGAGGAACTCGCGCATCTTGATCGCACCGGCACGGTGTCCGTGAGCGGCCGTGGCGTAGCCGAGCTGTCGTGCCCACCGACGGTTGCCGTCGATCATCATCGCGATGTGGTGCGGAACGGACGCCGGATCGAGGCGGCGGCGCAGCCGGTTGCTGTAGAGCCGGTACAGCGGCCCACGCCCCTGGTTATCCCCTGACATCACCTTCCTACGCTACAGCGTCCTCCCCCTCGCCGCCGGTGCGGATGCTGTGGACATGTACGGCCGGCGGAATGCCACCGCGCATAGAGTGTGCACGTGAGCACTCCCGAAGACTCCGGCCCCGACCTCCCTCAGCTGCCCCTCATGGAGGCTGCCGCAGCCGATGCCGTGATCGAGGTCAAGCCCTCGTGGCGCGGATGGGTCCACGCCGGTACCTTCCCCGTGGCGATCGCCGCGGGCGTCGTGCTCATCGTGCTCTCGGAGGGAGCGCCCGCCAAGTGGGCCGCCGCGGTGTTCATGGCGTCATCGTTGCTGCTCTTCGGCAACTCCGCCCTGTACCACCGCTTCAACTGGGGCCCGCGCACGAAGATCGTGCTCAAGCGCATCGATCACGCGAACATCCTGCTGCTGATCGCCGGCACCTACACGCCGCTCGCGACGCTCGCCCTCCCGCCGGAGAAGGGCACGCTGCTGCTCTTCCTGGTCTGGGGCGGCGCCCTGCTGGGGATCCTGTTCCGGGTGTTCTGGATCCACGCCCCACGATGGCTGTACGTCGCGCTCTACCTGCTGCTGGGCTGGGCCGCCGTGATGTACATCGTCGACCTGCTCAACGCGAACGTCGCCATGATGGTGCTCGTCATCGTGGGCGGACTGCTCTACACGGGCGGGGCGATCGTCTACGCGCTCAAGAAGCCGAACCCGTGGCCCGGGCACTTCGGCTTCCACGAGATCTTCCACGTGTGCACGGTGCTCGCATTCCTCTGCCACTGGACGGCGTGCCTGCTGATCGCCCTCGCACCGCTGTCGCCCTCGCTCGGCGTACCCGCCTGATCGGTCAGGCCGGGCGCGGACCGTCGTCTGCAGGATCGTCGTCGCCCTCGCGCACGATCGGCAGGTCGGCATCCGTCTCGGTCGCCTCGTCGGCGGCGCGGGCGGCCTCCTCGGCGTCGAGCTCGTCGCGCACCTCCTCGCGGTAGCGCACGCGGCGGATACGGCGGTTCATGTCCCAGATCAGCAGGATGACGGCGATCAGGACCACGACGATCGCCGCGAACCCGACGAAGCCGGGGGTGACGGACTCCGGGTCGACGGTCATCGTGGGCGTCGGCATCGGGGTCTCGGACAGAGCGAGCATGAATCGGCCTTTCGTACGCAGGTCGCATAACCTGTAATCACCAGCCTAACGATCGGGAGACCTGCAGCGTGACGACCCCAGAGCAGCTCGACGAACGGTACGGACGCACCCGCAGGCGCCGCGCCCCCTGGATCATCGCCGGAATCGTCGCGATCCTGCTCGTCGGCGGCTACGGGTGGGGCATCGTGGCGCAGTCGATGAACCAGGTCGATGCCGACGACCTGGGATACACGCTGGTCGACGAGCACAGCGTCGACGTGCGGTTCCAGATCACCGGCGTGCAGGGCAAGGACGTGGTCTGCATCGTCGAGGCCCTCGACGAGGAGTTCGGCGTGGTCGGGTGGAAGGTCGTCGAGATCCCCGCCGGCGACAGCCACGCGCAGGCCCTCGCCGCCACCATCCCGACCGTGGCCGAGGCCACGACAGGTTTGGTGAACACCTGCTGGGTCGCTTAGACTCGACGCAGAACGACGACGCCCTGGCAAGTGCCGGGGCGTCTTGGCATATCCCCCGCCGCGAGCG
This sequence comes from Microbacterium galbinum, assembly GCF_023091225.1. Taxonomy (NCBI): domain Bacteria; kingdom Bacillati; phylum Actinomycetota; class Actinomycetes; order Micrococcales; family Microbacteriaceae; genus Microbacterium; species Microbacterium galbinum. Next base: position 1,076,291 of record NZ_JAHWXM010000001.1, read on the forward strand.
GGAGCGATACCGAAAGAAGGAGCTTCGTCATGTCCACGGACGCTCAGGTTCCCTTCCTCACGCAGGAAGCCTACGACCGGCTCGTCGCCGAGCTCGAGAACCTCTCCACCACGGGCCGCGACGAGATCGCGAAGCGCATCGAGGCCGCCCGCGAAGAGGGCGATCTCAAGGAGAACGGCGGCTACCACGCCGCGAAGGACGAGCAGGGCAAGCAGGAGGCGCGCATCCGCACGCTCGAGAACCTGCTCAAGACCGCCAAGGTCGGCGAGGCACCGGCCAGCCGCGGCGTCGTCGAGCCCGGCACGGTCGTCACGGCGCTCGTCGCCGGCGGCGAAGAGGTCTTCCTCCTCGGCAGCCGCGAGATCGCGGTCGGTAGCGACCTCGACGTGTACAGCGAGGCCAGCCCGCTCGGACAGGCCATCCTCGGCCTGAAGGTCGGCGAGAAGTCGTCGTACGAGGCTCCCAATGGGCGCTCGATCTCGGTCGAGATCGTCAACGTCGAGACGTACACCGGCTGACACCCCCTCACGCAGAACGCCCCTCGGCCCGCAGGCACGAGGGGCGTTCTGCGTTCGGCGTCAGTCCGGAACGACGATGGGCTCGAAACCCTCGCGGCGGAGCGTGTCGAGCGTGTGCTCGGAGTGCTCGGGTCCGCGGGTCTCGACGCTGAGTTCGAGGATCACGTCGCTGATCTGCAGACCGTGCCCGTGACGGGTGTGCATCGCCTCGATGACGTTCGCTCCCGCTTCCGCGATCAGCTCCGAGACGCGCGCGAGCTGGCCGGGACGATCCGGAAGGGGGATGCGGATGGTCAGGTAGCGGCCGGAGGCGGCGAGACCGTGCGAGACGACGCGCTGCAGCAGGAGCGGATCGATGTTCCCTCCCGACAGCACCGCCATCGTCGTGCCCGTCGCCTCGATCTTCCCCGACAGGATCGCGGCGACACCCGCCGCGCCCGCGGGCTCGACGACGACCTTCGCCTGCTCGAGGAGGATGAGGATCGCCCGGGCCAGATCGTCGTCGGAGACGGTCACGACCTCGTCGACGAGGTCCTTGATGATGTCGAACGGGATCGCCCCGGGACGGGCGACGAGGATGCCGTCGGCGATGGTCGGACGCGTCTCGATGTCGACCGGGTGGCCGGCTGCGAGCGACGGCGGCACGGCCGCGGCGTTCTCGGCCTGCACACCGATGATGCGCACCTCGCGGCCCAGTTCGGCGGCGCGCGCCTTGACCGCCGCGGCCACGCCGGCGATGAGCCCTCCCCCGCCGATGCCGAGCACGATCGTGTCGACCTCGGGGGCGTCGGCGAGCAGCTCGAGGCCGAGCGTGCCCTGGCCGATCACCACGTCGCGGTGGTCGAACGGCGGGATGAGCACGGCTCCGGTCCGCTCGGCGAACTCCGCTGCCAGTCGCAACGAGGTGGCGACGGTCTCGCCCTCGAGCACGACCTCGGCGCCGTAGCCGCGCGTGGCGAGCAGCTTGGGCACCGGCACGCCCAGCGGCATGAAGATCGTCGCCGGGATGCCCAGCGCTTGGGCGGCGAGCGCGACGCCCTGCGCGTGGTTGCCCGCGGACGCCGCGACCACGCCGCGAGAGCGCTCTTCGGCGCTCAGCCGCGACAGCCGGTAGGCCGCGCCGCGGATCTTGAAGGAGCCGGTGCGCTGCAGGTTCTCCATCTTCAGCAGCACCGGTGCGCCGAGGATGTCGGAAAGTGCGCGGGAGGGCAGCGTGGGCGTGTGCGAGATCACCTCAGCCAGACTCTGAGCTGCGTGCTCGAACTCGGTCAGGCTGGGGACTGCGCTCATCGATTTCTCCGTCTCCGCTGTCGCGGTACTGTGCTCCAGATCAGATCTGCATCTGGTTGGTCTCCGGTGCGCCACGACCCGGTGCTGACGGTCACGGCTGCCACGTTCACGAATGCGGCCAGCGGCACGGCGAACAGCGCGCCGGGGATGCCGCCGATCATGGATCCTCCGGCCACCACCAGCACGACCGCCAGGGGGTGCACCTTCACGGCGGACCCCATCAGGATCGGCTGCAGGACATGGCCCTCGAGCTGCTGGACCCCGAGCACGACGATGAGCATCGCGAGGGCGATCCACGGGCCGTTGTAGACGAGGGCGAGCAGCACCGCGATCGCGCCGGTCACGACGGCACCGACGATCGGGATGAAAGATCCGAGGAAGACGAGCACCGCGACGGGGAGGGCGAGGGGAACACCGAGAAGGGCCGCTCCGGTGCCGATGCCGACCGCGTCGATCGCGGCGACGAGCAGCTGCGTGCGTGCGTAGTTGACGATCGTCGACCAGCCGTTGTGGGCCGCGCTGTCGGCGGCGGGACGCGCCTTGCGCGGGAAGAGCCGGAGCGTCCACCGCCAGATCCCCGCTCCGTCGGCCAGCAGGCAGATGAGGATGAACAGCGACAGGACGGCGCCGGTCACGACGTGGGCGGCCGTGGTTCCGACGGCGAGAGCCCCGTTGAGGAGGAGCTGGGCCTGCTCGTTGACGAGTTCGAACGCCTGATCGATGTAGCCCTGGATCTGCTTCTCGGTCAGGTGCAGCGGACCGTCGAGGAGGAACTGCCGGAACTGCTCGACCGCGGCCCCCGTGCGCGCCTGCACGTCCGGGAGCTGGGCGCGGATCTGCCAGATCACGAGCCAGAGCAGGGTCGAGACGATCGCGATCGTGCCGAGGATCGAGATCGCGACGGCGAGCCACCGGGGGAACCGGTGCCGCAGCATCCACTCGAACGCGGGCCACAGCAGAGCGGTGATGAGGATGCCGACCATCAGCGGGATCACGAGCAGCTTGAGCTGGATGACGATCCAGATGAACCCCGCGACGACTGCGGCGATCAGGAGCAGACGCCACGCGTAGCCCGCCGTGATGCGCAACGGGAGGGGCACGGCCTCCTCCGCCTCGGTCGTCACCGTCCGGTCGGTCGAGACCGGGCGCGGACGCAGGAGATCCCTCAACCGCGGTCGCTGCTCGTCGCTCATCGCCCAAGTCTACGGCGATGCCGTATGCCGTCAGACGCATCCTTCGGCGGCCGGTCACGAGCCCGCGATGTCGGCGGCCGGGGCTACGCTTTCCGACGTGACCGAAACCCTCAGCCCCGCTCATGCGCGACGCATCGCCCTCGCCGCTCAGGGGTTCACACGTGCGCGCCCGAAAGGCGTCTCCTCGCGACACGTGCACCGGGCGATGGAGCGACTCGGTGTGCTGCAGATCGACTCCGTCAACGTCTTCGCCCGGTCGCACTACATGCCCCTGTTCTCCCGTTTGGGCGCCTACGAGCCGGCCCTCCTCGACCGCGTGTTCCTCTCACGCACCACTCACTACGTCGAGTACCTCGCCCACGAGGCGACGTTCATCCCGATCGAGGACTGGCCGCTCTGGCAGTTCCGGATGAACGACTTCCGCCGACGCTGGGCGGGCGACGAGTCCTGGATGAGCCAGAACGCGCGCACCCTGACCTGGGTGCAGGATGAATTGCGCGCCCGCGGCCCGCTGCGGCCGGTGGACCTGCGCGAAGATGCACCGCGCGAGCGAGGGACGTGGTGGGACTGGGACGACGTCAAACTCGCCCTCGAGCACCTCTGGCGCACGGGCGACGTGGCGATCAGCGGTCGCAAGGGATTCGAGCGCACCTACGCGCTTGCCGAGCACGTGATCCCCGCCGATGTGCGCGCCCGGACGATTCCCCGCTCCGATGCGATCCGCGAGCTCGTGCGCCGCGCCGCACGTTCGTCCGGCGTCGCGACGCAGTCCGATCTCGCCGACTACTACCGCATCCGCGACCGCGCTGCGGTCTCCCAGGCGATCGCCGATCTCTCGGATGCCGGGGAGCTCCTCCCCGTACGGGTTCGCGGATGGGAGCGCGGCGGGCGCCCCCTCCCCGCCTGGCGGCATCGGGACAGCGTCCTGCCCCGCGCCCTCGGGAGCGCCGCTCTGCTCACCCCGTTCGATCCCGTCGTGTGGTTCCGCGATCGAGCGCTGCGCACCTTCGACCTCGACTACCGCATCGAGATCTACGTCCCGGCCGAGAAACGTCGCTACGGCTACTACTCGTTGCCCGTGCTCGTCGGCGACCGCATCGTGGCCCGCGTCGATCTCAAGGCCGACCGTTCCACGTCCACGCTGCAGGTGCAGTCGGCCTGGTGGGAGCCGCAGGCTCGACCCGAAGACGCCGAACCGATCGCCCGCGAACTCGCTCTCGCCGCCGCCTGGCAGCGGCTCGAGCACGTATCGGTGTCGGGCTGGGGCGACGCGTCCGACGCGATCCACGGAGCGCTGCACGCCCTCGGCGGCGACGTTCGCCGGCACGTTCACGCTCGGGAGGCTGACGGATGACCGAGCGCAGTACGACGGATCCGCACCCGAGCCCACGACGCAGGAGCACTCGGCCCTGGGTATGGCTCGTCGCCGCGATCGTCGCCGTGCTCCTCGTCGGTGCGGGCATCGTGATCTGGCAGGCGCAGTCGCGGGCGGGCTCGGCCGACGAGGCCGCGCACGCGTATCTCCGGGCGCTCGAGTCCGGCGACGCCGCGGCGGTGCAGGCCACCGGGATCGACGTCTCGGACGAGGCGCTCCAGGCGTTCGACGGCGCGCATTCGCTCGTCTCCGAGGCCACCGTGGTCTCGGTGGAGGAGATGGGATCAAGCGCGGTGGCGCACGTGTCGTTCGTGCTGGGTGATGCCGAGCACGACGCCGACCTCGCTCTCACCCGTTCCGACGGTCGGTGGGTCCCGGACGGATCGGGTCTCGCCGAGGTGACGGTCTCGACCTCGGCGGGTACGGCCGTTGCGATCGAAGGCACGGTGCTCGATGCCTCCGAGGCGCTCTTCCTCGTCCCCGCCGTCTACACGATCGCGGCCGCGCCGACCGCGTACCTGTCGGGGTCGACCGACGTCGTGGCGCTTCCGGGCGCGGCCGACGACGTCGAGGTCGAGACGTCGCTGCGGCCCGAGGCGACGGAAGCGGCGCAGCAGCGACTCGACGAGCTCCTCGAGGCATGCGCGGCGGAAACGGCCCTCCCAGCCGACGGCTGCGGCATCCGCATCCCCTGGGGCACCGAGTTCCGCACGGTCGACGACGTCGCATTCCGCATCGACACGATGCCGACCGTGATGCTCGCCGACGACGGCGCGAGCTTCACCGCGAGCGGGGGGGAGCTCGTGGCGACCCTCACCGGCACCGCCCGCGACGGCGGTTCGCGCACGACCACCTATCGCAGCGAGGACTGGGCGGTGCGGGGAGACGTGACGTTCGCCGGAAACGAGATGACCCTCACCGTGTGGTGAGGGTCATTCACGAAAGCGGGATGCGGAACGCGATCAGAACTGGACGCGCGGCGGCTCGGAGATCGCTCCGCTGTCAGCGACCTCGAAGAACTCGCGCTCGGTGAATCCCAGGCCCTTGGCGAAGAGGTTGTTCGGGAAAACCTTGATCTTGGTGTTGAGCTCGCGCACACCGCCGTTGTAGAACCGGCGCGCAGCCTGGATCTTGTCTTCGGTGTCGACGAGAGCCTGCTGCACCTGGAGGAAGTTCGTGCTGGCCTGCAGCTGCGGGTACGCCTCGGCGACGGCGAACAGGCTGCGCAATGCCTGCTGCAGGTGGCCCTCGGCGATGCCGGCCGCACCGGGCCCGCTCGCGGAGAGCGTCTCGGCGCGCGCACGGGTCACGTTCTCGAAGACGGCCTTCTCGTGCGAGGCATAGCCCTTGACGGTCTCGATGAGGTTGGGGATGAGGTCGGCTCGACGCTTGAGCTGGACGGTGATGCCGCTCCATGCCTCATCGACGCGGACGTTCAACTGAACCAGCGAGTTGTACGTGGCCCACAGATAGATGCCGACCAGCAGAATCACGCCGACGATGATCAGTACCGGCACGAGCCATTCCATCAGAGGCCCACCCTTCCTCGTGTTTCTCTCATCCTATCCACCGCGCCTGCACGTGGACTGGGCATGACGCGTCTCGGACCTGTGAATGCGTTCAGGCTCCGAGAACGCGATCGAGATACCGATTGCGGAAGAGCCGATCGGGGTCGAGCCGGTCGCGCAGCGCGACGAAATCGTCGAATCGGGGATACCGCTCACGCAGCTGATCGGCGTTCAGTGTGTGCAGCTTCCCCCAGTGCGGCCGCCCGCCGTGCTCGTGCATGATCTGCTCGACCGCCTCGAAGTACTCCGTGGGGTCGGCCCGCCAGTAGCGGTGCACGGCGATGTAGGCGCTGGCTCTCCCGTAGGCCGTCGACAACCAGCGGTCGTCCTCCGCCGCGAACCGCACCTCGAGCGGAAACTCGATGCGCCATCCGCGCTGGGCGATCAGCGCCTGCACGGCGCGGAACACCGGAACGATCCGCTCCGCCGGCACGGCGTACTCCATCTCGCGGAAGCGCACGTTGCGCGACTGCGTGAGCACCCGGTGCGAGCGGTCGGTGTACTCCCGATCGCCCGTGAGCTTGACGGCGAGGCGGCTGAACGGGGGCGTGACCGCGGGCACCACCTGGCCCGCGGCGCACACCGCGCGGTAGACGCCGTTCGAGAGCAGCGACTCGTCGACCCACTTGCCGAAGAGAGGGAGCGGCTTGCGCACTGCCGACTCGTCGAGACGGGTCTGCCGCTTCGTGAGCGCGACGTCGGTGTGCGGGAACCAGTAGAACTCGAAGTGATCCGATGCCGCCGCGCGATCGTGGAGCGTCGCGAGCACATCTGCGAGCGGGGCGGGCGCATCGACGGCGTGCAGTACGAAGGCGGGAACGCACTGCAGCGTCACCTCGACGAGGATCCCGAGGGCTCCGAGTCCGAGAGCGACGGCCGGAAGCAGACCGCTGTTCTGCTCGTCGTCGACCCGGAGGAACTCGCCCGCGGCGGTCACCAGTGTGACGCCGACGACCTGCGTTGCGAGTCCCCCGAAACCGGTACCCGTGCCGTGCGTTCCCGTGGAGATAGCCCCGGAGATCGACTGCCGGTCGATGTCGCCCAGGTTCTCCATCGCGAGGCCGAACGGGGCGAGCAGACCGGGGATGCGGTGCAGACGAGTGCCGGCGAGCAGGGTCACGCGGCCGGTCGTGGCGTCCGCCGACACCAGGCCCTGCAGATCGTCGAGCTCGAGCAGCACGCCCGGGGCGACCGCGATCCCGGTGAAACTGTGCCCGGCGCCGACGGCCTTGATCGTCAGCCCCTGCGAGGCGGCGGCCACGACGGCGCGCTGCACCCCTTCGGGCGTGCGCGGGCGCTCGACACGGACGGGCTTGACGGATGCCGACCGCCCCCAGTTCTGCCAGGTGCCGCCGATTCTCGTCACAGGAACGCCCTTCCTTCGCCGCGATAGGTGGGCAGCTCGTCGACGATCTCGTCGCCCGAGACGAGCTGATAGCGATCGATGCGCTCCGCCGGTTCGCCGCTCTTCGCGTGCCGGAACCAGACGCGGTCGCCGACACCGAGCAAGGCGGCAGCCGGGCCCTGCAACGGCGTCTGCACCTCGCCCGCGGCTTCGCGCGGCAGGGTGCGCAGACCCTCCGGCCACACCGGTCGGGGCTGACGGGAGGCGACGGGCGGACCCGACGCGATCCATCCCCCGCCGAGAACGGTGGCGATGTCGGCGGCGGGGCGTCGCACGACGTCGAACGCGAACGCGGATGCCGGAGCGGGTCGGAACGAGCGGTACCCGTCGAAGAGGTGGCCTCCGAGAAGACCGCTCCCGGCGCTCGCCTCGGTGAGCGATTCGTCACTCGCCGTGAACTCGAGCGAACCCGTGCCGCCGCCGTTGAGGAAGTCGAGATGGGCGACCTCGGCGACCGCCGAGACGATGGCGGCCCGCCGCTCCCGCAGCTCGGCCCGGGAACGCGCCTGGACGAGACGGATGAGCGGAGCATCCGACCCTGCGTCGTCGCCCTGCCCAGCGATCTGGGCGTCGTACATCTGCAAACCGACCAGCCGGAACCCGGGGCGTGCCGCCACTTCGCGGGCGAACGCCGCGACCTCACCCGCACTGAAGAGGGCCGAGCGGCGAACCCCGATGTGACCGAGCAGGGCCGAGCGCCACGACGCATCGACGTCGATCGCGACGCGGACCTCCGGCCGACGACCGGGACCGGCGACGCTGTCGATGAAATCGAGGTGCGCAGGGTCATCGACCATCAGGGTGACGCGCCGGGCCGCCTGCTCGTCGGCGAAGAGTCGCGCGAGTGCGACCCGGTCGACCGTGGGATAGCCGATGACGATGTCGTCGTGCGTCTCGGCCAGCCACAGCGCCTCGGCGAGCGTGAAGGCGAGGATGCCCCGGTAGCCCGGAAGAGCCAGCACCGCGTCGAGCACGGCGCGCACGCGCACCGACTTCGACGCGACCCGGATCGGCAGACCCCCCGCGCGGACGAGCATGTCCATCGCGTTGTAGCGGAGCGCGTCGCGATCGATCACGGCCACGGGGGCCGGCAGATGCGCGGTCGCGGCCGACAGGCGCGGCCAGTACCTCGCGGGGTCCTCCCACTCGGGAGACACCCCGGTGCGGTGCGGATCGGGGCTCAGTTCGGCTGTGAGGTCGAGCACTCCCCCACCCTACGGCTTCTCGGACTCAGGGTCACGGATCGCGGGACCGGATCGCACGCGAAGGCTTCGATAGGCTGGCCACGACGAGGCCCCCGTAGCCCAATGGCAGAGGCAGGCGACTTAAAATCGCTTCAGTCTGGGTTCGAGTCCCAGCGGGGGCACTCCTCGTGGTCGCGGATCACCGCCCGAAGAGATCGCGGATGTCGGGAAGCCCGAGCTCCCCGAGCTCGTCGCCCCAGCCGCTCGCCGTCTCGCCCAGCCCGCTGACCGCCTCGCCGGCCGAACCGACGACGCCCTCGGCCGCGCCCGCGAAGCCTTCGACGTCGATGCCCGCTGCGATCGCCTCGAGGTCGACGCCCTCGGCGAGAGCCGTGAAGTCGACGCCCAGGCTCGCCGCCTGGTCGAGCAGCGGGCCGGCGACGGTGCTGAGCACCGCCCCGCCCGCGACCGCCCCGAGCACACCGACCGCTGCGCCACCGACGGCACCCGCCGCGCCGAGCCCGCGTCCGCCGCCGCGCACGCGCGAGAGCAGCCCCCGCATCCGTCCGGGCTTCGCCGCCTCGGCGCGGCCGGCCGCCCGGGCGAGGTTGTCGGCCGACGCGGACGCCGGGCGCTCGTGCGGAGGGAGCTCCGCGCGCATGCGGTCCTCGATCTGCGCACGCTGCGCCGGCGTGAGGCGCTCGAACGCCTCACGGTGCATCTGCTCGATGCGCTGCGGGTCGGCGGTCTGCATCAGGTAGTCGTAGCGCGCGATCGCCGCACGGTCGGCATCGGAGGCCGCGGCGCCGGCGCGCGGAGCGGCGGCATACGCTCCCGGCGCGGGCGGCGGCGAGTAGGGGTCGTGGCCGCGCGCCGGCTGTCGCGGAGCCGCGGTCTGCGGCGCGGCCTGATCCCGGCGGCGATCACCGGAGTCGAGGTCGAGCGCCTGCGTGGCCATTCCGATGAGGCGGGAGAGCTTTCCCATGATGCGATTCCTTCGGGTCGTGTGCGGACGACCACGGGAACCACGACGGGAGGAGACGAGGGATCCACGGCTGTCCGCGACGGCGGACGCCAGGTCTCCTCCACCCCGGACGGGGCCGGTGGGCCGGGACACATCGACATGTCCGTAATGACGACACCACCGCAGACGGGAGTACTCCCCTTGCATGCCCGAGAGTAGCGATCGCACCTATGAGCCCCGTGCGAATACTGGCTGACGCACGAACGCCCCGACTCCGGGCGGGAGTCGGGGCGTTCGATGACGCGGATTACTTCGCTGCGGCGGGCTCGGCGGCCTTCTCGGCAGCCGGCTTCTTCGCGGCGGGCTTCTTGGCCGGAGCCTTCTTCGCCGGAGCCTTGTCGGCCGGAGCCTTGTCAGCCGGAGCCTTCTCGCCCTTCTCGGCTGCGGCATCCGTCTTGGCCGGAGCCGTCTCGGCGGCGGGCGCTGCGGCCGGAGCGGCCGGACGCGGACGAGCGGCGAACTCTTCGAAGACATAGCGCGGGTTCTGCACGGTCTGCAGGTTCACGATGTCGCGGCCGAGCCACAGGTTGTTCCACCAGCCCCACAGCACGCGCCACTTGCGCTCCCACGTCGGCATCGCGAGCCCGTGGTAGCCACGGTGCGCGACCCAGGCGACGAAGCCCTTGAGCGCGATCTTCCCGGACTGGAACACACCGTTGTAGAGGCCGAGACCGGCGACGGCACCCAGGTTCTTGTGGAAGTACTCCTTGGGGTCCTCACCACGGAGGACGGCCACGAGGTTCTTCGCGAGCAGCTTGGCCTGACGCACGGCGTGCTGCGCGTTCGGCACGCAGAAGCCGCCGACGCCACCGCCCGAGAGGTCGGGGACGGCCGAGACGTCACCGGCGGCCCAGGCGCCCTCGACGAAGGCCTCCGGGGTTCCGACGCGCAGGTCAGCGCGGGTCTGGATGCGGCCGCGCTCCTCGACGGGCAGGTCGCCGCCGCGCACGACGGTCGGGTTCGCCATGACACCGGCGGTCCAGACGATCACGTCGGTCGGAATGACCTCACCGGTCGACAGCTCGACGTTGCCGTCGACCGCGCTCGTGAGCTGCGTGTCGAGGTGCACGTTGGCGCCGCGCTTGGCGAGGTCCTTGAGCACCCACTCGCTGGTCGGCAGCGAGACCTCGGGCATGATGCGGCCCATCGCCTCGATGAGGTGGAAGTGGGTGTCCTCGAAGCTCAGCTGCGGGTACTTGCCGACGAGGGACGAGGCGAGCGAGCGCAGCTCGGCGAACACCTCGATGCCGGCGAACCCGCCACCGACGACGACGACGGTCAGCAGGCGGTCGCGCTCGGGGCCGGCGGGCAGCGACGCGGCCTTGTCGAAGTTCGACATGACGCGGTCGCGGATCGCGACGGCCTCTTCGATCGTCTTGAGGCCGATCGCGTTGTCGGCGATGCCCGGGATCGGGAACGTGCGCGACACGGCCCCGGCGGTGACGACGATCTGGTCGTAGGCGAACTCGTACGGCTCACCCGACGGCGGCGTGATCGTGGCGACCTTCTCGGCGTGGTTGATGTTCGTCACCTTGGCGGTGATCACGTTCGTGCGCTTGAGGTGGCGACGGTGCGCGACGACCGAGTGACGCGCCTCGATCGAACCTGCAGCGACCTCGGGCAGGAACGGCTGGTACGTCATGTACGGCAGCGGGTCGACCATGGTGACGTCGGCTTCGCCCTTGCGCAGGTGCTTCTCGAGCTTCCATGCGCTGTAGAAGCCTGCGTAGCCTCCACCGACGATCAGAATCTTGGGCACAGTGCTGTTCTGAGGCACAGGGGGACAACTCCTCGGAGTCAGGAATGTGGCGTACGTCGAACGCGCGCCGATCGGATGCGCCGGGCAGCTGCGGTGACGCCAAGCCCCACCAGGATACCAGGGACTGTGAGTGCGACGAGCGGCAGGGTACCGTAGCGCAGTGAATCCGCGCTGGGAAGGAGCGGGGAACCCGGTTCGGTCGGTGCGTCGGCGGCGGGGAGCGGGGGAACCTCCACCGGCGTCGCCTCGGGTTCCGGCTCGGGGTCGGCCGCCGCGGCCCGGCGATAGAGCCGCACCCACTCGGCGAGATCTCCCATCGGGTTCTTGTCGACCGAGGGGAGATCGGCCGAGATCGCCGCCGCGGCATCCACGAGTCCGTATCCGTAGAGCGGATCGGGGACCTCGGTGACACCGGGCACCGGGATCGCGGTCTTGATGATGCGGTTGATCACGTCGATGGCCTGGATGTCGGGGTGGGCCGACCGGATCAGCGCGGCGATGCCCGCCACGATCGGTGCCGCGCCGCTGGTGCCGTTCCAGGAGGCGAGCTTGCCGTCGGCCGAGATGCCCAGCAGCCCCTCGCTCGGCGCCGAGATGCCGATCGTGATGCCCTGCGTCGACGCCTCGACGCTGGCCGTGCCGGTCTGGTCGACGCCGCCGACCGTGAGCACGCCCGGGATGGTCGCGGGAGCGCCGATGATGCTCGTGCCGCTCCCCCGGTTGCCGGCGGCGACCACCACCACGACATCGTGGTCGAAGGCGTAGAGGAACGCGTCGTCCCAGCTCTCGTCCCAGTCGAGCGTGTTCGTGGTGAAGGAGAGGTTGATCACGTCGGCGCCGTGATCGACCGCCCAGCGCATCGCCTCGGCGACCTGCTCGCTGAAGGGCACGGCGGCCGCGGCCCCGAAGCCGACCGATATCGACAGGAGATTCGCTTCGGGGGCGACCCCGATCATGCCCGTGCCGTCGGCGGCACCTCGGGCGGCCGCGAGCGACGCGACCCAGGAGCCGTGGTTGCCGTCGACCGCGCCCAACGCGGTGCGGCCGTCGGGCGATCCGGTTCCCGACACGTCGGTGCCGCCGATGACCGCGTCGCCGAAGGCCTCGGGCACCTTGCCGATGCCGGTGTCGATCACCGCGATCGTGACGCCTTCTCCACGCGTCGTCTGCCAGGCTTCGCGAATCCGTGCGCCGTCGAGCCAGTACTCCTGCGCCCGCACCGGATCGGAGGGATCGTCGGGCACGGGACCGGTGCCCGGCCCCGGAGTCGGAGTGGGGGTCGCCGTCGCGCCCAGGAGCAAGACGGACACCGCCACCAGCGCCGCCGCGGCGGTGGTGCGCAGCGTCCGCCGGACCGTCACGCCGACGGATCCGTCTCGTCGCGGAGCGCCGCTCCGGGCGCATCGCAGCGGCACACCTCGGGCGACCAGCTCGAGCGGGCGAGGGCGAGATCGCCGATCGGGTTGACTCCCGGGCCTGCCGCGAGCGCGTGCCCGGCCAGTGCGTGCAGGCACTTCACGCGCGTCGGCATTCCCCCGGCGGAGATCCCGTCGATCTCGGCGACCTCGCCGAACTGCGCACGGTCGGCGAGATACGCCCGGTGCGCGGCGAGGTAGCCGGCGGCCACGTCGTCATCGGTCTCGAGGAGCGCGGCGAGCTCGGGCATCACCTGCGTGGCCTCGAGCGTCGACATCGCGGCCGTCGCCGCCGGATGCGTCAGGTAGTAGAAAGTCGGGAACGGGGTTCCGTCGGGCAGGCGGGGCGTCGTGGAGACGACCGTCGGGTTGCCGCAGGCGCAGCGCGCGGCGATGCCGACGACTCCGCGGACGGGGCGCCCGAGCTGGGCCGTCACGACGGCGAGCTCGGCGGCGGTGGGCGCGGGGAAAGGCGGCGTGGTCACCCCACCAGCGTAGGGGAGGCTGCCGAGAGGATGCTCGGAGCGCCGGTCACTGCGCGACGGCGGCGGTGTCGCTCAGACCGCTCGACACCAGGGTGCGCAGGAGTTGCGGCATCCAGTCGGCCGGCTTCTCCTCGAGCGTGTCGCTCACCGGCTCCTGCTCGCGCGGGAGGTCGGTGGCGTCGAGGTCGTTGTCGATGAGGAAGACGACCTCGCCGGGCTTGACGTAGTAGAGGCGCTCACGCGCCTGCGTCGTGATGTACGCCGGGTCGTCCCAGCGTTCGCGCTCCTGCTCGAGTTCGGCGATCTGCTCCTCGCTGACCTGCACCGAAGCCTCGAGGGCAGCGATCTTCTGCCGCTGGTCGATGAACGTGCCGAGCGTCGGCACGAGCACCCAGGCACCCAGCACCACGAGCGACAGCATGATGACCGAGAACGCCGAGAGACGGATGCCGGCGGCCCACTCCCGCACGTCGACCTTCGCCTCGGCCCCGCGACGACGGCGCGACGCGGGCGTGGTCACGGAAGCCTTTCCGGATGCCGTCGCGGACTGCCCCGGAGACGCCGAAGGAGGAGCCGGTCGTCGTACCACGGCTCCTCCTTCGTCAATGTCTCAGCTGCGATCAGCCCTGGTAGCGCGGGAACGCCGAGCGGCCGGCGAAGACCGCCGCATCGCCCAGTTCCTCTTCGATGCGCAGAAGCTGATTGTACTTCGCGACGCGCTCGCTGCGAGCAGGCGCACCCGCCTTGATCTGACCCGCGTTCGTCGCGACGACCAGGTCGGCGATCGTGGTGTCCTCGGTCTCGCCCGAACGGTGCGAGAGCATCGCCGTGTAGCCCGAGCGCTGCGCGAGGCTGACCGCGTCGAACGTCTCGGTGAGCGTTCCGATCTGGTTGACCTTGACCAGCAGCGAGTTGGCGACACCGCGCTTGATGCCGTCGGCGAGACGGGCAGGGTTCGTCACGAACAGGTCATCGCCGACGAGCTGCACCTTCGAGCCGAGCGCCTCGGTGAGGTGCTTCCAGTTGTCCCAGTCGTCCTCGGCGAGGGCGTCCTCGATCGTGACGATCGGGAAGTCGTTGACGAGGCCGACGTAGTACTCGGTGAGCGCCTCGGCGTCCCAGTCCTTGTTGTCGAGGCGGTAGACGCCGTCGGTGAAGAACTCGGTCGCGGCGACGTCGAGGCCGAGCGCGATGTCGCGGCCCGGCGTGAAGCCGGCCTTCTCGATCGCCTTGACGAGGAAGTCGAGGCCCTCGCGGTTGCTGGGCAGGTCGGGGGCGAAGCCGCCCTCGTCGCCGAGGCCCGTCGCGTAGCCGGCGGCCTTCAGCTCGCTGCGCAGCACGTGGTAGGTCTCGACGCCCCAGCGCAGGGACTCCGAGTAAGTCTCGGCACCGATCGGCGCGAGGAAGAACTCCTGCATGTCGATGCCGTTGTCGGCGTGCTCGCCACCGTTGATGACGTTGAACAGCGGGACGGGCAGGACATGAGCGTTCGGTCCGCCGAGGTAGCGGAACAGCGGCAGGTCGGCCGAGTCGGCGGCGGCCTTCGCCACGGCGAGACTGACGCCGAGGATGGCGTTCGCGCCGACGCGCTTCTTGTTCTCGGTGCCGTCGACCTCGATGAGGATCTCGTCGACGATGCGCTGCTCGCTCGCCTCGACACCCTCGAGGGCCGGGCCGAGCTCGTCGATGATGGCCTCGACGGCCTTCAGCACGCCCTTGCCGCCGTAGCGGCTCTTGTCTCCGTCGCGCAGCTCGTACGCCTCGAACGCACCCGTGGAGGCACCGGAGGGAACGGCGGCACGCTGGACGATGCCGTCGTCGAGGAGCACCTCCACCTCGACGGTCGGGTTTCCGCGCGAGTCGAGAATCTCACGTGCGCCTACAGCCTCGATCAGTGCCACTGATGTGCTCCTTGTTCAGGGGGAAGAGTGATGTGGAGCGTCTTCGATCCGTCGCCCAGTCTAGCCCGCCCCCTCCGACGCCTCGAAGCCCTCCCGGGGCGAACAGCAGCCGAACGTCAGACGACCAGGGCGACCGCCACGCCGTCCCAACCCTTGATGCCGACGGTCTGCAGCGCGGTCGCGTCGAATCGCGGATCGGTTCCGAGCATCCGCAGTCCGTCGCGCGTGCCGATCACCTTCGGATCGGTCGAGTCCGCGCGCACGATCTCGCCCTCGCGGCCGATGTTGTCGAGCACGATCACGGTGCCGGGATGACCGAGCTTCGCCGCCCAGTCGAGGTAGATCGTGTTCGACTCCTTGTCGGCGTCGATGAAGACGAGGTCGAACCCGCCGACGAGGGTCGGCAGGACGTCCGCGCCGCGGCCGATCCGGATGTCGACCTGCTCCCCCACCCCGGCGGCGTCGATGCTCGCCCGCGCGACGGCCGCATTCGCCGCCTCGGCCTCGACGGTCACGACGCGCCCCTCGGGACCGACCGCTCGTGCCAACCAGATCGTCGAATACCCGCCGAGCGTGCCGATCTCGAGCACCCGGCGCGCACCGCTGATGCGGGCGAGGAGATGCAGGAGCTTGCCGCCGACCGGCGCGACCTCGATCTCGGGGAGGCCCGCCGCGCGCTGCGCGGCGAGCGCGGCCTCCAGGGCATCGTCGTGCCCGACGAGGGTGTCGGCGAGGTAGACGTCGGCGTCCGACCAGGTCTGCGGTGTGGATTCCATGGCCTCAGCCAACCCGCCGAGCCCGACACCGTCAAGAGGGTGGGTTCACCGCCCCCTCGCGCGGTACCGAGAGCAGCCGGCCGTGCCCGTCGGCGAGCTCGGGCTGATGGCGGAACTGGCCGGTCACGACGAGCACCAGCACCACGACGGCGATCACGATCCAGGCCGCGACCCCCAGGGGGCCGGCCAGCGCCATGTCGGGTGCGGAAGCGGCGACGACCAGCACGAGCCCGGCGGCGGCGTTGAGCGCTCCGTGCGCCAGGACCGCGGGCCAGAGCGATGCCGACCGCAGGCGCAGCCACCCGAGCAGGATGCCCCACGCGATGCATCCGGCGACCATGAGCAGCACACCCGAGAAGTCGATCCGGCCGAAGTTGTACCCGAGCAGGATGACCGGGCTGTGCCACAGCCCCCAGATCGCTCCGCTGAGGAGGAGCGCCGGCCACGTGCCCAGCGGTCGCAGGGCCGGGAGGAGCCATCCGCGCCACCCGAGCTCCTCGCCGAACGCGAGGACGCTGTTGAGAAGCGCGCCGGCGGGGATCATCGCGAACTGCGCGACGACCAGCAGCTCGATGGGCGGCATCGGGGTGCCGGGCGGGAGAGCGGCGGCGATCTGGGCGGCGAATCCGCCGAAGGCGAGGTCGATCTGCACGAACCCGAGTGCGGCGGCGACGAGGATCGTGAGCGCCACGAGCACGGGCGGAACGAGCCACCCCGCCACCATCAGCCAGACGACGCGCTTCGCCGGGCGGAGCGGCCAGAGTCCGAGGAACCGGGCGCGACCGCCCGGGGCGGGGACCCTGAGCGCGAAGGTCACGATGAGCGCGGCGACCGCCGGCGTGAACATCATCACCGGCAGCAGCACCGGGGTGAGCGGCGAGGCGAGCCCCGCGCCGAGCCACAGCGGCAGCGCCACGAGCCACGCGAGGCCGCAGGCGAGCGCAACGAACACGATCACCGCGCTCCACGGAACGCGTCGGGGAAGGGAGGAGCGTGCAGCGGTCATCAGGAGGCCTCTCGTTCGCTGTCGGATGCATGGCGCTCGGCGTAGGCCTGGAGGAGCGCGGCGGCTTCTTCGGCGCCGTCGATCGTGACGATGAAGGGCTTGCGGTCACGGCGTGCGATCTCGATCGCGGCGCCCCGATGCATCACGATCCCCGTACGGCCGTCGACCGCGATCCGCCATCCCCAGCCCCCGAAGTCCCCGAACGGAGAGATGTCGACGGCGCGCGCCGAGACGATCCGATCGATCGGGATCACCGCCCGCGGCCAGCCGAGCAGAGACCGCGCGGCGAACCCCGACGGCGTGATGCGCACGCGGAACGCGGAGGTGACGGCGAGCGCACCTCCCACCACGATCACGCTGATCGTGGTGACCCACCCGCCCGCGGCACCCGCCGCGAGCATGTACGCCGCGAGCACGGCGAGGAGGAGCGTGACCCCCGCCATCGACAGCAGCGCCGCGCGCGGCATCGTTGTCGTGCCGAGCCAGACCACCCGTTCGCCGTCGGCCACCCGCACCGCGAGCCGGGGTTCGAGGACGCCCCCCGCCTCGTCGATGACGCGCGGCTGCACGGCCCACCCCGCGACCGTTCCCGCGGCCAGCACGACGAACGCGAGCAGGAGGACGAGCCCGACGTCGGGGGTGTCGGCCGCGTCGGCCAGTCCGCGCTGCAGCGCGAGCGACCCGAGGCACAGCGTGAGCGCGAACGCCGAGAGTCCGGCGGCGAAGCCGCCCATCAGTCGCGTGGTCGTTCCCCACCTGCCGCGCGATGCTCCGAAGGAGGTGAGCGCGAGCGCGAGCGGCAGCACGAGACCGACCGCGAGGAGCAACCAGAAGTATGCGGTCGGCGCGGCGAACCCGTCGGCGCCGGCGGTTCCCCAGTGGATGACGACGGGGTCGGGCAGAGTGGGCAGCCACGCGGCGATCACGGCGGAGCCGATCGCCACGAGCGCGACGGGAAGGGCGACACCGACGGCGAGGAACGCCGCGCGGGCGCGACGGCTCTCGGATGCCTGCGCGGATGGGTGCGTGGTCATGGGGCGACCTCCTCGGGGCCTGCGGTGCCGGGCGTACCGGCGCGGTGGGAGCGGATCAGTGCGGCGAGCGTGTCGGAGGAGACGCCGAGCCGGGCGGCGCGCTGCACCAGCTCGGCGACATCGCTCGCGAGTTCGGCGAGCGGGGCGGCGGAGGCGGCGACGACGGCGCCCCTCCCCCGACGCAGATCGAGGAGCCCCTCGTCGCGGAGCCCCTGATACGCGTGCAGCACGGTGTGCTGGTTGATGTCGAGGGCCGCTGCGACCTCCTTCGCGGAGGGCAGCCGGTCACCGGGGCGAAGGGTTCCCGAGAGGATGTCGGCCCGCACGGAGGCGGCGACCTGGTCGTACAGCGGCCGCGTGCTGTCGATGTCGACCCTGATGAGCATCTCGCCTCCTCGTTTCTCTAGTAATTATAGGTGAACTATAACAACTGTCGCAATCCTCTAGCGAACTTCGTCCGGCGGACACGCTCGGCCACACTGGCGCCATGCGCATCACTCCCCGCCGCCTCTCGATCGGCATGAGCCTGTGGGCCCCGAACCTGTTCAGCGGCATCCGCGTCCGTCGCTTCAGCGACGACTGGACCCACGCGACCGTCGAGCTGCACGTCAACGTCTTCACCCGCAACTACGTCAAGACGGCGTTCGGCGGATCGATGTCGGCGATGACCGACCCGTACTTCTTCATGCTCGTGATGCACCAGCTCGGCCGGGACTACGTCGTGTGGGACACCCGTGGCGAGATCGATCTGATCAAGCCGGGACGCGGAGTGCTGACCGCGGAGTTCGCGGTGTCGAAGGCGCGCGCCGAAGACATCCGGCGCAAGGCGCACGGCGGTGGGAAGGTGCTCGAGTGGTTCGAGACCGTGATCACCGATCGCGACGGGGATGTCGTGGCCCGCGTGCGGCGCGAGGTCTACATCCGCGAGAAGAAGCGGGTCACCGAGGCCCGCCGCTGACGCGGGTCACCCGCCGTTCACCGATCGATGCGACGATGACGGGATGCCCCTCGCCCGCCGACTGAGACTCGCCGATGCCGTCTTCATCGGTCTCGGCTCGATGATCGGAGCGGGGGTCTTCTCGGTCTGGGCGCCCGCGATCGGCGTCGCCGGCGCCGGGCTGCCCGTCGCCCTGGCGATCGCCGCGATCGTCGCCTACGCGAACGCCACCGCCTCCGCTCAGCTCGCCGCCTCCCACCCCGTCGCGGGAGGGACCTACGCGTACGCCCGCGCCGAGATCGGTCCCTGGTGGGGGTTCGTCGCCGGGTGGAGCTTCGTGATCGGCAAGATCGCGAGCTGCGCGGCCATGGCGATGACCTTCGCCGCCTACGCCGCCCCCACGGGGTGGGAGACGCTCGTCGCGGCGGTGGCCGTCGCCGCCCTCGTCGCGGTGAACTGCTTCGGCGTGACGCGCACGGCACTGGTCACGCGCATCCTGGTGGTGCTCTCGCTGATCGGGCTGACGATCGTCGTCGCTGCGGGGTTCGGCGCATCGCCCGCCATCCCTGCCCCTGCGCTCCCCGATGCGACGGCATATGGCGTGCTGCAGGGTGCCGGGCTGCTCTTCTTCGCGTTCGCCGGGTACGCCCGCATCGCGACGATGGGCGAGGAGGTCGTGGATCCCGCGCGCACGATCCCCCGCGCGATCCTGCTCGCGCTCGGCGGCGCGGTCGTCGTCTACGGCGCGGTCGCGGCCGTCGTGATGCTCACGCTGGGAGCGGATGCCGCGACCAGCCCCGCCCCGCTGGTCGATGTGCTCACGGCGACCGGCACGGAGTGGCTCGCGCCCGTGGTGCGCGTCGCGGCGGCGACCGCATCGCTCGGGGCGCTGCTGGCGCTGCTCACGGGCATCGGGCGCACGACCCTCGCGATGGCGCGCGAACACGACCTTCCCGCGGTGCTCGCGAAGGTCGATCCCCGCTGGCAGGTGCCCCGCCGCGCCGAGATCACGATCGGCGTGGTCGTGATCGGCATCGTCCTGATGGCCGATCTGCGCGACGCGATCGGATTCTCGTCGTTCGGAGTGCTGCTCTACTACCTGATCGCGAACGCCGCGGCGTTCCGGCAGGAGGGCGCGGCCCGCCGCTTCCCCCGCGCACTGCAGGTCGTGGGCGCGCTCGGGTGCCTGATGCTCGTGAACACGCTCCCCGCGCTGGCGTCTCTCGTCGGCACCGCCGTCGTGATCGTCGGCGTGGGCGGACGAGCGATCCTGCTGCGTGCCCGGCGCAGGAGCGGACCTCGCGCTCAGCCCCCGGCATCCGACCGGTAGGGCCGCCTCGTTCAGCGCGACGCCGAGTGAGGACGCGTCCTGACCGACCGCTGCGCTCCTCGGCAGACCGCCGGCAGCAGGGCCTCGGCCGTCCGGCGGTAGCCGAGGGCGCTGGGGTGGAATCGGTCGAGGCTGAACATCTGCTCCGGCTCGTCGAAGAACATCGGACCGACCGATCGGCGCAGGTCGACGGGCTCGGCGCCGGCGAGGCGCGCGGCATCCGTCTGCGCGACCGCGAGCCGCCGCGACAGGCTCGACACGATCCGACGCAGCGGCTGCGGCACCGGTCGCAGCGACCCCAGATCGGGACAGGTGCCCACCACCACCTCCGCGCCCAGCGCCCGCAGCCGCCGGACAGCCGCATCGAGATGCCGCACCGATGTCGCGACCGGAAGACGATGCGTCACGTCGTTTCCCCCCACCACGATCACCGCGACATCGGGCCGGTACCCCGCCGCGAGACCGTCGAGCTGCGCGTCGAGATCCGGCGACTCCGAGCCGACGACCGCAGCGGTGCGCAACCGCACCGGGCGGTGCAGACGAACGGCCAGGCCCTTGGCGATGCGTCCGCCGAGGGTCTCCTTGCGCCGCGCCGCACCGAGGCCCGCGGCGAGCGAGTCGCCGAGCACGAGGAGTTCGATCGGCTCACCGTCGAGCGAGCGTCGCCAGATGCGGTCCGCATCCAGCGAGTCCTCGCCCAGCGGCTTGCCGATCCGGCGCCGAGCGATCGCCGCCTGGCGCGTGAGGAGAACCCGCCCGCCGACCGCGAAGCCCGCGGTCAGGGCGGTGGCGCCGAGGAGGATGGGGAGGCGTGTTCGTCCCATGCCCCGATTCGACCTCGGTGACGTGAACGCCGCGTGAACGCGGGCGCGGAGCCGACCGTCAGGCGAGCGGCTTGCGCTCCAGCGAGGCCGCCCCGGCCGACACCGTCGCGAACGAGGTGAAGCCGTCGGCGGACGCCCGCTCGAGCAGCGCCTTGAGGTTCTTCGGGCGACGCTCGAGACGCACGCGCGCGCCCTCGGCGATCAGTGCGGTCTTGTGCGCGAGAAGTTCGGCGACCGGGACGTCGGCGTCGTGCACCAGCACGATCGCCTCCTCACGGTCGTCGCCGCCAGCCGTCACGAGGTCGACGAGGCGCTCGAACCCGAGCGAGAAGCCCACCGCCGGCACCTGCTGCCCGAGGAAGCGACCGATCATGCCGTCGTAGCGACCGCCACCGCCCAGCGAATAGCTGACGGAGGGGTGTGCGAGCTCGAAGATCGTGCCGGTGTAATAGCCCATGCCGCGCACGAGGAACGGATCGAACACGAGCGGGATGCCGGCGGCATCCGTCGCCTCGGACGCGCGGCCGACCGCGACGGCCTCGCCGATGCTCACCAGGTGATCGACGATCTCGTCGGGGGCGTCCGCGGGCAGCGCCTTGCGGATCTGGGCCTCCCCGTAGGGCAGGTACTCGCGGGTCTGCGGGCGACGCAGGAATGCCTCGAACGCGTCGACGGCGCCCGGGGTCGCGGCCCGCTCGCGCAGTTCGGCGGCGACGCCGTCGGGTCCGATCTTGTCGAGCTTGTCGATCGTGATGAGCACGCCGGGACGCTCGTCCGCGGCGAAACCGAAGCTCTCGAGCATCCAGTCGAGCACGCGACGGTCGTTGATGCGCACCGTCGCGCCGTCCAGTCCCAGAGCGTCGACGGCATCGAGCGAGGCGACCATGAGCTCGGCCTCGGCACGCGAGGAGTCGTCGCCCATGATGTCGATGTCGCACTGCACGAACTGGCGGTAGCGCCCCTTCTGGGGACGCTCGGCCCGCCAGACCGCGCCGATCTGGATCGAGCGGAAGACCGCGGGGAGCTGCGCCCGGTTGCTCGCGTAGAAGCGCGCGAGCGGCACGGTCAGGTCGTAGCGCAGCCCGAGGTCGGACAGCGCGGCGGGGTCGTCGGCGGCCGCGCGGATGGCATCGGCGTCGAGTCCGCGGCGCAGCACGTTGTAGGCGAGCTTCTCGTTGTCGCCGCCGATGCCGGCGTGCAGACGCGCGTACTCCTCGACGACGGGCGTCTCGATCTCGTCGAATCCGTGCGCCCGGTAGCGCTCGCGGATGACGGAGAGCACGCGCTCACGGCGGGCCTTGTCGGCGGGGAGGATGTCGCGCATGCCGCGCGGCGGGTTCACAGTAGCCACGACTCCATCTTTCCAGGTCTGCTGCGAGGCCTGGGACGCGTCGACGGGCTCAGCGACCCCGGGGCGACTCAGCGACCCCGGAGCGGCTCAGCGACCCAGCGCCGCTCAGCCCTCGGCGGACCGTACGTCCTGCTGGAGGACGCGGAGCCGTTCGCGCAGCGCCCGCTCGGCGTCCCACCCCTCGGCGCGTGCGCGCCCCACGAGGGCGAGGAGAGCCTCTCCGAGTTCGGCCTCGCTCGACGGACCGTCGGCCACCGGCGCATCGATGCCCGCGCCGGCCGCGCGACCGGCGAGCTTCTGCGCGAGCGCCAGCGCCGGCATCCCCCGGGGCACCCCGTCGAGCACGCTCGTGCGCGTGCGCTTCTCGGCCGCCTTCGCGGCGTTCCAGTGCACGAGCACCTCTTCGGGGGTGGTCGCGGTCTCGCCCGCGAAGACGTGCGGATGCCGCCGCACCATCTTCTCGGTGAGGGTGTCGGCCACGTCGTCGATGTCGAAGGGGTCGTCGGGGTCCTGCGCCGCGATCGCGGCGTGGAAGAGCACCTGCCACAGCAGGTCTCCGAGCTCCTCGCGCAGGTCGTCGCGCGTGCCTCTCTCGACCGCGTCGATCACCTCGTGGGACTCCTCGATGAGGTACGGCACGAGGTCGTGGTGTGTGATCCGCTGCGACCACACGCAGCGCTCGCGCACGGCGCGCATGGTGTCTGCCGCCGCGCGGAGGGAATCGCGGGGAGATCCGTCGCCGTGGTCCGAGGCCTGCGCGGTCATGGATTCTCCTTCACTCGGTGCGGCCTCTCGGGTGTCAGGACGACGCCGCTGCGATCCGACGATAGTGCCGCGCTCGCGCCGACACGACCACCCCCGAGAAGAGGAGCGAAAGGAGGGACCCCACCAGGACGCCGAGGATCGCCTGGTCGCGGATGCCGTCGTCGGAAGCGAACGCGAGGTTCGCGAGCAACAGCGAGACCGTGAAGCCGATGCCGCCGAGGGCGCCGGCGGCCAGGATGTCGGGCAGTACCAGCGCGGGCGCCGTCCCGCGCGGCCGGATGCGCATCGCGAGCCACCCGAACAGACCGATGCCGACGAGTTTGCCGATCGGCAGGGCGACCACGATCGCCCAGAATGCCGGGGACAGCTGCGTCGGGGAGACGGCGGGGATCACCACGAACGCGGCGACGAACGCGAACAGCGGGAGGATCGCGCCGTTGACCGTGGGCTCGAGCGCATGACGAGAACGTCCGGCGGGGGTCGGCGCCATCACCAGGCCCAGCATCACCCCGGCGATCGTGGCGTGGATGCCGGAGGCCGCGACCAGGCCCCAGCAGAGGATGCCGATCAGCACCATGAGCACGGCGATGCCCGCGTGCCCGGTCGCACCGAGCCACCTGCTCAGCACCCAGAAGACCGCGACCGCGACGACCGCCGCGGCGAGCAGCACCCACTGCACGTCGTGGGCGAACAGCACCGCGATGAAGACGATGCCGATGATGTCGTCGAGGATCGCGAGGGCGAGCAGGAACACCCGCACGGTCGACGGCAGGCCCCGTCCGAACATCGCCAGCACTCCGAGCGCGAACGCGATGTCGGTGGCCGTGGGGATCGGCCAGCCGGATGCCGTCGCTCCGTCACCCGCGATCAGCAGGTAGATCGCGATCGGCACGAGCACTCCGCCCGTCGCCGCGATGGCGGGCTGGAGGGCCTTGCGGGGCGAGTCGAGCTCGCCATGGGTGAGCTCGTGCCGCAGCTCGATCGCTACCACGAAGAAGAAGACGGCGAGCAGACCGTCCGACACCCAGTGCGCGAGGGAGAGGTCGAGGCTCGTGCCCGGCACCGCGAGATGCACGTCGAGCGCCGCGGCGATCGGATCGTGCGTCGGCAGATTCGCGAGAAGGAGGCCGAGCCCCGCTGCCACCAGCAGGAGGACGGCCGGGAACTGCTGCCCGCGGAGGGGGTTCACCGAGATGCGCATCCCCCTCATGCTAGGCGGCGCACCGGTGTCGCACGCCGTCATGCGTGCGGAGCACCCCCGTCGACCGGGATACGCTCGACGGGTGACCCCCGAACACGTCTTCACCGAGCCCACCAACACCGAAGCCATCCGCGTCATCGGGCGCTTCGAGGCAGGCCAGGGCATACCCGACGCGATGCGCTCCGACGTGCGCATGCTGGGTGGGCTCCTCGGACAGGTGCTGCGCGAGGCGGGCGGCGACGACCTGTTCGACGACGTCGAGCGACTGCGTCTGGCGACCATCCAGGCGTACGAGGACTCGACCTCGGATGCCTTCGAGCGGGCCTCGGCGATCGCCGAGTCGTTCACGATCGCCCGCGCCGACGAGGTCGCCCGCGCCTTCACCTGCTACTTCCACCTCGTGAACCTCGCCGAGGAGCACCAGCGCGTGCGCGTGCTGCGCGAACGCGCTGGTCAGCCCGGCCGCGAGGATGCCGCCGACACCGTCGCGACCGCCTACGCGCGTCTGCGCACCGAGGTCGGCGACGAGGAGGCGCGCCGTCGCCTGGCGGGTCTCCGCTTCCACCCCGTCTTCACGGCCCACCCGACCGAGGCTCGCCGCCGCGCCGTCTCGTCGAGCATCCGCCGTCTCTCCGACCTGCTGACGCAGCACGATGCGGCGAGCGCGGGCGGGGCCGAGCAGCACCGCGCCCGTCGCCGCATGCTCGAGGAGATCGACACCCTGTGGCGCACCGCGCCGCTGCGTTCGCAGAAGCCGTCTCCGACCGACGAGGTGCGCACGGTCATGGGTGTCTTCGACGAGACCCTCTTCACGACGGTCCCCCACGTCTACCGTCGCATCGACGACGCCCTCCGCGGCGAGGAGTCCGGCGCCAGCGCACCGGTCGTCCCGGCGTTCGTGCGCATCGGGTCGTGGGTCGGCGGTGACCGCGACGGCAACCCGTTCGTGACGGCATCCGTCACCCGCGAGGCATCGCAGATCGCTTCGGACCACGTGCTCCGCGGCCTCGAGCGCGCTCTCGAGCGCATCGGCCGCACGCTCACGCTCGATGCCGAGACCACGCCGCCCAGCGCCGAGGTCACCGCCCTGTGGAACGACTTCGCCGGAGCCGATGCCGATGCCGCGGCGGCCCTGGCCACCCGCTCCCCCGACGAACCGCACCGGCGCGTACTGCTGCTGCTCGCGCACCGGGTCGCGGCGACGCGCCGGGGCGATGGCGCTCAGCGCTATGCGACGCCCGAGGAACTGCTCGCCGATCTGCGCGCGGTGCAGGCCTCGCTGGTCGCCTCCGGCGCGCGCCGCCACGCCTTCGGCGGGGTGCAGCACCTCATCTGGCAGGTCGAGACCTACGGCTTCCACCTCACCGAGCTCGAGGTGCGCCAGCACTCCCAGGTCCACGCCAAGGCCCTCGCCGAGCTGGAGTCGGACGAACCGATCAGCGCCCAGACCGAGGAGGTGCTCGAGGTCTTCCGCGCGATCGCCGAGATCCAGCGCGACCGCGGTCTGCGCGCCGCCGGCCGCTACGTCGTCTCGTTCACCCAGGCGGCCTCCGACCTCGCGAACGTGCACCGTCTCGCCCGCCACGCGCTCGGCGACGACGCCCCGGTGCTCGACGTCGTGCCGCTGTTCGAGACCTTCGCCGACCTGCAGGCGGCCCCCGGCATCCTCGCCGAGGCCGTGACCTTCCCCGAGTTCCGGGCGCGCATGGCCGAGACGGGCAACCGCCTCGAGGTCATGCTCGGGTACTCCGACTCGTCGAAGGACGTCGGCCCGGTCGCCGCGAACCTCGCGCTCTACGAGGCGCAGGAGAAGATCGCGCAGTGGGCGCAGGACTCCGACATCGAGCTGACGCTGTTCCACGGCCGCGGCGGTGCCCTCGGGCGCGGCGGCGGACCCGCGAACTCGGCGATCCTCGCCCAGCCGCCGCACTCGGTCGACGGCCGCTTCAAGCTCACCGAGCAGGGCGAGGTCATCTTCGCCCGCTACGGCGAGCCGGCCATCGCGATGCGCCACATCGACCAGGTGGCCGCGGCGACTCTGCTCGCCTCCTCCCCCTCGGTCGAGCAGCGCACGAGCGGTGCCGCCGCCCGGTACGCCGAGGTGGCCGCGGTGATGGACCGCTCCTCGCGCGATCGCTTCTTCTCGCTCGTGAAGGCCGAGGGCTTCGCACCTTGGTTCGCGACCGTGACCCCGATGGAGGAGATCGGTCTGCTCGCGCTGGGTTCGCGCCCCGCGCGCCGCGGCCTGTCGGTGGAGTCGCTCGAAGACCTGCGCGCCATCCCGTGGGTGTTCGCCTGGACCCAGGCCCGCATCAACCTCGCCGGCTGGTTCGGTCTCGGCACCGCGCTCGAGGCCGTGGGCGACGAGGCGCTTCTCACCGAGGCCTACCGCGAGTGGCCGCTGCTGCGCACGATGATCGACAACGTCGCGATGAGCCTCGCCAAGACCGACGAGCGCATCGCCCGCGAGTACCTCGCGCTCGGCGATCGTGACGACCTGGCCGCTCTCGTGCTCGACGAACTCGCTCTCACGCGCCAGTGGGTCATCCGCCTCACCGGCGGAGAGGGACTGCTCGAGAACAAGCCCGTGCTGCAGCGCGCGGTGCAGCTGCGCAGCCCGTACGTCGACGCGCTCTCGCTGCTCCAGCTGCGCGCACTGCGTGCGTTGCGCGCGCCGGCGGATGCCGAGGCGACGGGTTCCGGAGCCGACGCCGAGCAGCAGCGACTGCTGCTGCTGTCGGTCAGCGGCGTCGCGGCGGGCCTGCAGAACACCGGGTGACCCGCGCGTCTTCGTGGGTGGCGGTGCCGGGCGGGAGGGCGCGCGGAGGACGCGCGATAGAGTGAAAACTCGCGCCTGATCCGGCGAAGCCTCACGCGACACGATCGCCTGCACCACCCTCCCCCACCCCAGAAAGTCTTTCGCGTGACCGCACTCTCCCCTGCCGCCTTCCACCCGCTCGAAGCCGCCGTGCAGCCCGTGTTCGACACGGTGCTCACCCGCAGCCCGCACGAACCCGAGTTCCACCAGGCGGTGCACGAGGTGCTGCAGTCGATCGCACCGGTGCTCGCCGCGCACCCGGAGTACGTCGACGGCGGCATCCTCGAGCGTCTCGTCGAGCCGGAGCGGCAGATCCTCTTCCGCGTGCCGTGGGTCGACGACTCGGGCAAGCTGCAGGTCAACCGCGGCTACCGCATCCAGTTCTCGTCGGTGCTCGGGCCGTACAAGGGTGGACTGCGTTTCCACCCCTCGGTGAATCTCTCGATCATCAAGTTCCTCGGCTTCGAGCAGATCTTCAAGAACGCGCTCACCGGCCAGGGCATCGGCGGCGGCAAGGGCGGCTCGGACTTCGACCCGCACGGCCGCTCGAACGCCGAGGTCATGCGCTTCTGCCAGTCGTTCATGAACGAGCTCTACCGTCACCTCGGCGAGCACACCGACGTGCCCGCGGGCGACATCGGAGTGGGCGGCCGCGAGATCGGCTACCTCTTCGGCCAGTACCGCAAGGTCACCAACCGTCACGAGTCGGGCATGTTCACCGGCAAGGGAACGGGCTGGGGCGGTGCCGAGGTGCGCACCGAGGCCACCGGTTACGGCGCCGTCTTCTTCGCGCAGGAGATGCTCGCCGTGAAGGGCGACTCCTTCGAGGGCAAGCGCGTCGGCATCTCGGGCTCGGGCAACGTGGCGATCTACGCGATCCAGAAGGCCACCCAGCTCGGTGCCGTGCCGGTGACGGCATCCGATTCCTCCGGTTACGTGGTCGACGACGCCGGGATCGACGTCGATCTGCTGCGCCAGATCAAGGAGGTCGAACGGGCCCGCATCGTCGAGTACGCGAACCGTCGCCCCGGTGCCCGTTTCGTCGAGGGCGGCAGCGTCTGGGAGGTGCCGGTCGACATCGCCGTGCCCTCGGCGACGCAGAACGAGGTCTCCCTCGCCGACGCTCGGGCCCTCATCGCGAACGGCGTGCGCGCGGTCTCCGAGGGCGCGAACATGCCGTGCGTTCCCGAAGCGGTCGAGGCGTTCCAGAAGGCGGGCGTGCTCTTCGCCCCCGGCAAGGCGGCGAACGCCGGCGGCGTGGCCACTTCGGCCCTCGAGATGAGCCAGAACGCCTCCCGTCAGCGCTGGACCTTCGGCGACAGCGAGAACAAGCTGCGCGAGATCATGGGCGACATCCACCGGGCGTCCTTCGAGGCGGCCGCGCGCTACGGCGTCGAGGGTGATTACGTAGCCGGCGCGAACATCGCCGGTTTCGAGCGCGTCGCTGCGGCGATGCTCGCGCAGGGCGTCATCTGACCCCTGCGGAAGGGCCGTCTCCCACGACCCTCGGGAGACGGCCCTTCGTGCGCGCGGGCGCAGTCAGCTCTCGTCGACCGGCACCTTCACGACCTTGTTGAACCCGGTCACCGCCTGGTTCTCGTCGAAGGGCGCGACCTTCCGGCGGAAGCCGCGCGTGATCACGAGCAGGTAGACGAACCCGATCGCCGTCCAGGTGAGGCCGCCGATGAGGGCGTCCTGGTGCAGGTTGACCCAGAGCAACCCGGTGAGCAGCATGCCGATGGTCGGCATCACGATGAAGTTGAAGATGTCGGCCGGCGTCTTACGGCGTCCCTTGCGGATCGCGAACCAGGCGATCACCGAGATGTTCACGAAGGTGAAGGCGATCAGCGCACCGTAGTTGATCCACGCGGCGATGAGCTCGAGGGTGAAGGGGATCGCGAGCAGCGAGA
The DNA here is from genome assembly GCF_023091225.1 of Microbacterium galbinum. Classification (NCBI taxonomy): domain Bacteria; kingdom Bacillati; phylum Actinomycetota; class Actinomycetes; order Micrococcales; family Microbacteriaceae; genus Microbacterium; species Microbacterium galbinum. The sequence goes on from NZ_JAHWXM010000001.1 coordinate 1,105,360, forward strand.
TCGCCCCGACGAGCACGATGTTGAACGTGGGCGTGTGGGTGCGCGGGTTGATGTAGCCGAAGGCCTTCTGCGGCAGCACGTTGTTGCGGCCCATCACGAGCAGCATGCGCGAGACCGAGGCGTGCGAGGCGAGGCCCGAGGCGAGCGTCGCGCAGAAACCGGCGGCGGTCAGCACCGCCATGAAGACGTTGCCGCCGACGAGGTCGCCGATGATCGGGAGCGTCGAGTCCTCGACGAACTGCATGTCGCCGCCGGGGGCGAATTCGTTCCAGTCCGGGAACCGCAGCTGCGACACGTAGGAGGAGACGAGGAAGATGCCGCCGCCGATGAGGACGGTGAGCAGGATCGCCTTCGGCATGACCTTCGGGTCCTTCGCCTCCTCGGCGTACATCGTGACCGCGTCGAATCCGATGAACGAGAAGCAGACGATGGTCGCACCGGTCAGCACGGCGGTGAAGGTGACGTCGTCGTGCAGGAACGCGCCGACCGAGAGGATGGTCGCCGCCCCGTCGCCGCGCATCAGCTGCGCGACCACGAGCACCACGAACACGACCATGACGATGATCGAGAAGATCAGCAGGATCACGTTCAGGTTCGAGGTGCCGCGCATGGTCATGTAGATGATGCTGGTGACGAGGATGCAGTACAGCACCACCCAGATCCACGCCGGGATGTCGGGGAACATCGCCTCGAGGTAGCTCTTGACGATGAGGCAGTTGACCATGGGCAGCAGCACGTAGTCGATCAACGACGTCCACCCGACCATGAATCCGAGATTCGGGTGGATCGATTCGCGCACGTAGGTGTACGCCGATCCCGCGCTCGGGATGGCGCCGGCGATCTTGCCGTAGCTGATGGCCGTGAACACCATGACCACGAGGGCGACGAGATACGCGGCGGGGACCACGTTGTTCGTGTCGCGCGCGACCATGCCGAACGTGTCGAACACCACGGTGGGAGTCATGTATCCGAGGCCCAGACCGACGATGGCCCACAGGCCGAGATTCCGTCTGAGCGTTCCGCCGCCCTGGGCGAGCGGCTTCGTCTTCAGTGCCATGGGTACTCCTCGTTGGAACAGCGCCAGGGGCCGGACTCGGGTCGTCCGGCGGTTGAGGATCAGTATGGAGCACAGGTATTCATCACCGCGACCCCTAATTTCGATTCGAAATGCGCATTTAACATGACGAAAATGCGCGCGATTCGAAGATCTTGGGATCACCAGCCCTCGCGCAGCACCCGCCCCAGCATCGCGACGACATGGTCGGCGCTCTGCGCCGTCAGACACAGCGGCGGCTTGATCTTCAGCACGTTCGATCGTTCCGAGGTCGTCAGCACCACGACCCCGAGTTCGCGCATCCGTTCGCAGATCGCGGCGGCCTCGGCATCCGCGGGCTCCATCGTCGTGCGATCGCGCACGAGCTCGACGCCCAGATACAGCCCGGCTCCGTGCACGACGGCCACCATCGGATGCTCGTCGCCGAGCGCCCGCAGCCCGTCGGCGAGCCGCGCGCCGAGGTTCTCGGCGTTGCGCTGGAGGTCGTCCTCGACCATCGCGTCGAGCACGGCGAGCCCGACGCGGCAGCTCAGGGTGCTGCCCCCGGCCGAGGAGAAGAACTGCCCCTGCGTGGCGAGGGCGTCGGCGATGCGCTTCGAGGTGATCACTCCGCCGATCGGGAAGCCGTTGCCCATGGGCTTGGCGATCGTGACGATGTCGGGCGCGACGCCCGCCCGCTCGAAGCCCCAGAACGTCGATCCCAGGCGGCCGAAGCCCACCTGCACCTCGTCGGCGATGCACAGACCGCCCGCGTCCCGGACGCGTTCGTAGGCGCCCGCGAGGTACCCCTCGGGTAGGAGCACTCCCCCGGCGTTGCCGAGCACGGATTCGCACAGGAAGGCGGCCGCATCACGGCCGTCACGATCGAGGGCCGCGAGATCGGCCGAGAGGTCGTCGAGATAGCGCCCCGCGGTGTCGTCGCCGCGATACGTGCCGCGGTACCGGTTGGGCACGTCGGCGACGTGCACCCAGTCGGGTCGCGTCTCGAGGGCGAACGGGTTGTCGTAGGCGCTCGTGGTCACCGCATCGCTGGCCATCGTCCAGCCGTGATACGCCTCGCGCAGCGCCACGATCGTGCGCCGCCCGGTCGCCGCCTGCGCGAGCCGGATCGCGAGGTCGACCGCCTCCGAGCCGCTGTTGACGAGCAGCACCGTGTCGAGGCCGCTCCCCTGCGGCATCAGCGCGAGAAGTCGCTCGCTGTACTCCGCGAGATCGCGGAACAGGAACCGCGAGTTGGTGCCGAGTGTGCGCAGCTGGCGGGCCGCCGCATCGGCGACCCTCGGGTGTCCGTGTCCGAGGCCGGCGACGTTGTTGACCATGTCGATGTAGGCGCGGCCGGTCGTATCGACCAGGTGGTGCCGCCAGCCGCGCTCGATCTGCGGCGGATGCGCGTAGTACCGCTCCTGGGCGGCGGCGAAGATCCGCTCCCGGCGTGCGAGCTCGTCGGCGGACTCGTCGTGCTGCGCGCGCGACGGCACACCCAGCAACGGCGCGGGATCGGCCGTGAGACGGCGCCAGGCCGGCACCCGCTCGGGCTCGACCAGGGCGGCGCCGGGAGTGCGCGGAGGTCGTTCGGGGGCATCCGACCGTCGGAGGCCGAGGGTGAGCACGCGATCCGTGTCGGACGCCGGGAGCCACCCCACCATGTCACCCGCCGACACGTGCAGCGCCGCCCGGTCGTCGATCTCGACCCCGCGCAGATCGAGGATCCAGCCGTCCCCGAGCACGATGCGCGGCTCTTCGCGGCTCGCCCGCAGCGCTCCGTCGACGGGACTCGTCACGCGGAGGCGAGGGCCGGCGCCGAGATGGATCTCGGTGTGCACGGGCCAGGTGGGGGCGGCATCCGCGACGTCCACGCGCGTGCGCGTCAGCCGGAACACCCCGTAGGGCATGAGCGCCGCTCCGGCTCCCCCCGCCAGGGCCGACGCGACCAGGGCCGCCTCGGCATCCGCTCGCTGCCAGCGTCCGGCGTCGAGAGCGTCGGACTCGACGCCCGGATCGACCGCCTCGACGGTGCCGGTGAAGTCGGGCAGCACGGCGGTGAGCGGCGCCCCCTCGACCCGACCGGAGAACTGCGGAGCCTCGACCCCGACTCGTGCGAGCACCTGCTCGCAGACCTCCGCGAGCGGCAGGAGTGTCGCCGCGTCGAAGATCGCCTGCTCCCCCGCGATCCGCTCGCGGGCGTAGTCGTTGTCACCGTCGATCTCGAGCTGCCGCCACCCGCTGGCGACGAGGAGCGCGGCGCGCAGCACCACGAGAGGCCAGACCGCGCGGGCCTCCGCGTCGCTCAACGGCGCATCGGCGTGGAAGGCGGCGACCGTGTCGAGCACCCGCAGCGGGCGATCCGGTTCGTGGTGCAGCATCGACGACACGCACACCGCGAGCTCGGCCACACGCCACCCGAGAGCCAGGTCGCCGAGGTCGAGCACGGTGTGCGGGTGCAGGCGGGAGTCGGCCCCTCGCCGCCCCATGACGTTGTCGTCCGTGAGATCGCCGTGGATCGGTTGGACGGGCAGATCGCTCTCGACCGCCGCGAGCGCCTTCCGAGCTTCCTCGGACGCCGCGAGCACGCGCCCGCGCAGCGCGTCGTCGGTGATCGAGCCTGCGAGCTTCGCCGTCTCGTCGAAGGCCACGCGCATGTCCCACATGTGCGGGCGATCGAGTCCCGGATGCCGGAGGGGCGCCAGTGCGTTCACCGACGCCGCCGCGAGCGCTCCGAACTCGGCGAGCACGACCGGCGCGAGATAACCGGCGTCGACGAGCTCCTCCCCAACGGCGAACTCGCTGCGGCGCACGGCGAATCCGCGCCAGCGCTGGGTCAGCGCACCGTCGAGTCCCGGAAGCACGGCGGGCACGGCCACGCCCGCTGCCCGGTAGGCATCGAGGGCCGCGTGCTGGGCGTCGCGCGCATCGTCGCCGAACACCGGGTTGTCGATACGGAGGACGCTGCGCGAGCCGTCGACCTCCGTGAGCAGGAAGTTGCGGTCCTGGTTGCTGCCGAGCTCGCGTGCGACGACGTCGGCTCCGTAGAGATCGCGGGCGATCCGGGCGGCGTCTTCCTCGTCGACGTCCGGCCGGACGAGTCCCGCGCCCGCCTCAGCCACGGGCGTCGCCGAGCGGGAGGTCGTCGGCGTGACGCGCCAGCGAAGAGCCGTAGCGCTCGGTGAGCTGCACCATCAGATCCGGGGTGTCGCGGTCGACGCCGAACACGTGCCCCGGGAAGTCGAGATCGGGCTGCGCCGCGGCGATCTCGGCATCCCGATCCGGCGAGAACAGCTGGAGCGGATCGCCCACCGCCACCCAGCCGATCGGCACGACCGTGCCCTCGGGAACGCGCGCACGCCTCTGAACGATCGCGTTGACGCGCACCTCGCTGCGCGCACCCACGATCGCGCCGTTGAAGATCCGCGCACCCGAGGCGAGGAACACCTCCTCGCCCACCGTCGCGCCGGCGATGCTCGCCAGCGTACCTACGAGGGTGTGATCACCGATGCGCACGGCGTTCGCGGCGGTCGCCCGCACGAGGGCGTTCTCCATCACGATCACGTGCGCGCCGAGCGTGATCGGCCCGCCCTCGGCCGTGATCACGGCGCCGTGCAGCACCTGGCAGCCCGCGCCGATCTCGACGTCGCCGGAGACGACGGCGGTGGGAGCGATGACGGCGGTGTCGTGGATCCGGGGCCGAGCCCCGAGGTGCTCGTACAACATGCTCACAGCGTAGTGGCGCGGGAGCGCGCGGCGGGAGGTCTGCTCCGCGGTCACTCCTTGGTCGCTGCGGTGCGGCGGAGCATGCCGATGACGAGGGTCGCCAGGAACAGCACGATGCCGAGGACGGCGAGCCAGAGGAGGCCCTTGACCACGAAGCCGAAGACGGCGAGGCCGGCCCACACGATGAGCAGGATGATCAGAAGTGTCCACATGGCTTCAGCCTCCGCCGCCCTGCGCCGGTGCCACACCCCGTTGACGCGCGGTCGTGGCTGGTCTAGTGGGCTACGCGGTCTCGCGGGCTACGCGGTCTCGGCCTTCACGGGCTCCGGGAAGATGGCGGTGAACAACTGCCCCACCCACTCGAGCAGCTCGGCATCCGGGAGCGGTTCGAGCCCGACGCCGACCGCGGCCGGCACCGTGGGCATGGGCACGACCAGCGCCTCGCCGCCGGAGACGAGCTTCGCCTTCGGGTAGAGCCGCTGCAGGCGCACCTTGATCGAATCCTCGAGACGAGCCGGAGCGATGCGCAGGTTCGAGCCCATCACGACGACATCGGCGAGGCCCGCGCGTGCGGCCCGGCGGCGCAGACGGGCGATCGCGATGAGCCCTTCGACCTCGGCCGGGGGCGTGCCGTAACGGTCGGTGAGCTCGTCGATGACGAGGTCGATCGCGTCGTCCTTCGCCGTCGCGATCGAGGCCGCCGACAGCTTCTGATAGGCCTCGAGCCGCAGGCGTTCGCTGTCGATGTAGTACTCGGGGATTCGCGCGTCGAGCGGCAACTCGAGACGCAGCTCCTGACCGGACTCGACCTCCTCGCCGCGGAACGTCGACACCGCCTCGCCGATCATGCGCAGATACAGGTCGAAGCCGACGCCGGCGATGTGACCGGCCTGCTCGCCGCCGAGCAGGTTGCCCGCGCCGCGCAGCTCGAGGTCCTTCAGGGCGACCTGCATGCCCGAACCGAGGTCGTTGTTCACGGCGATCGTCTGCAGTCGGTCGGCCGCCGTCTCGCTGAGCGGCTTCATCTCGTCGTACAGGAAGTACGCGTAGGCGCGCTCGCGACCGCGGCCCACGCGTCCGCGGAGCTGGTGCAGCTGGCTGAGGCCGTAGCGGTCGGCGCGATCGATGATGATCGTGTTCGCGTTCGAGATGTCGAGCCCGGTCTCGATGATCGTCGTCGAGACGAGCACGTCGAACTTGCGCTCCCAGAAGTCGTCGACGACCTGCTCGAGCGCGTGCTCGCCCATCTGCCCGTGGGCGACCGCGATGCGCGCCTCGGGCACGAGCTCGGCGAGCTGGGCGGCGACGCGCTGGATGGACTGCACCCGGTTGTGCACGAAGAACACCTGACCCTCGCGCAGGATCTCGCGGCGGATCGCGGCGGCCATCTGCTTGTCGCTGCGCGGACCGACGAACGACAGGATCGGATGCCGGTCCTCCGGCGGGGTGGCCAGCGTCGACATCTCGCGGATGCCGGTGACCGCCATCTCGAGCGTGCGCGGGATCGGGGTGGCGCTCATGGCGAGGATGTCGACGTTCGTCTTCATCTTCTTGAGAGCGTCCTTGTGCTCGACGCCGAACCGCTGCTCCTCGTCGATGATCATCAGGCCGAGGTCCTTGAACATCACCTGGTCGGTGAGGATGCGGTGCGTGCCGATGACCATGTCGACCGTGCCGTCGAGCAGACCCTGCAGCGTGAGGCGGGCCTCCTTGTCGGTCTGGAATCGCGAGAGCGGGCGCACCTTCACCGGGAATCCGGCGAAGCGCTCGGTGAACGTCTCGAGGTGCTGCTTCACCAGCAGCGTCGTCGGCACGAGCATCGCGACCTGCTTGCCGTCTTGAATGGCCTTGAACGCCGCGCGCACGGCCACCTCGGTCTTGCCGAAGCCCACATCGCCCGAGAGCAGGCGGTCCATCGGGATCGGCCGCTCCATGTCGGCCTTGATCTCGTCGATCGTCTGCAGCTGGTCGGCCGTCTCGGCGAAGGGGAACGCCTCCTCCAGCTCGCGCTGCCAGGGGGTGTCGGGCCCGAAGGCGTAGCCCTTGGCGCTCATGCGCGCCGAATAGAGCTTGACGAGCTCGACGGCGATGTCGCGCACGGCCTTGCGTGCCTTGCCCTTGGCCTGCGACCAGTCGCTGCCGCCCATCTTCGACAGGGTCGGCCCCTCACCGCCCACGTACTTCGAGAGCAGGTCGAGCTGGTCGGTGGGCACGTAGAGCTTGTCGCCCGGGTAGCCGCGCTTCGAGGGCGCGTACTCGAGCACGAGGTAGTCGCGCACCGACTTCGTGGCGTTGCGTCCACCGGTCGAGACCTCGCGCTGCGTCATCTCGACGAAGCGTCCGATGCCGTGGGTGTTGTGCACCACGAAGTCGCCCGGCTTGAGCTGCAGCGGGTCGACGACGTTCTTGCGGCGGGAGGCGAGCTTCTTGACCACCCGCTGGTCTCCGCCGATCGTACGACCGTAGAACTCGTTGTCGGTGAGGACGGCGAGCTTCGCCTCCGGCACCTGGAATCCGGCCTCGACCGAGCCGGTGAGCAGGGTCGCGACGCCGGGCTCGGGCGCATCGTTCAACTCGGGAAGGATGCGAGCGGCGATGCCGCGATCGGCGAGCACGTCGCGGGCGCGATCGACGAGACCCGAACCGGTGGCGATGACCACGACGCGCCAGCCCTCGGAGATGCGCCCGGCGACGAAGGAGATCGCCCCGTCGACGTTTCCGTGGAACGACGGGATCACGGTGGCGTCGAGGTTCGCCGCCTCGGCCTCGTCTTCACCGAGACCCGCGCCGAAGGGGCTGAGCCGCCACCACACACCGCCGCGGTCGCGGACGACCTCGCGCAGCTGGGCGATCGTGAGGAAGTCGCCCGCGCCGAGGTCGATGGGTGCGGAGGCACCCGAGGTCGCGGCGCTCCAGGCCGCGTCGAGGAACTCGCGATTGGTGTCGCCGAGGGTGATGGCCCGGGCGCTCGAACGCTCGGGGTCGACCACGGCGGTCGCGGCCCCCGCGGGAAGGTACTCGGCGAGCGACGAGAGGGGACCGGCGACCGCGGGCAGGAGCGACTCCATGCCCTCGACCGGGATGCCCTCGGCCATCTTCTCGAGCATGCCCGCGATCGCCGGGAAGCCGCCGATCAGCGCACGCGCGCGATCGCGCACGTCGTCGGTGAGCAGCAGCTCGCGGCTGGGCGGCAGGTCGACGGAGCCGATGTCGCCGGGGAGGGAGCGCTGGTCGGCGACCGAGAACGCGCGGATCTGATCGATCTCGTCGCCGAAGAACTCGACGCGGTACGGATGCTCGGAGATCGCCGGGAACACGTCGAGGATGCCGCCGCGCACCGCGAACTCACCGCGACGCGAGACCATGTCGACGCGCGAGTAGGCGCGCTCGACGAGACGGGCGGCCACGGTGTCGAGTTCGAGGCCGCGGCTGCCGACCGCGAGCTCGAGCGGCTCGATCTCGCCGAGGTTGCCGGCGATCGGCTGCAGGGCCGCACGCACCGAGGCGACGACGACGAGCGGATGATCGCCCGCCCACTCGCGGATGCGGCGCAGCGTCTGCAGTCGGAGACCCACCGTGTCGGGACTCGGGCTGAGGCGCTCGTGCGGCAGGGTCTCCCATGCCGGGAACGTGAGCACCTCGGCGTCGGGGATGTAGGAGCCGAGCGCCTGCGCCAGGCTCTCGGCGCGGCGGCCCGTGGGCACGACGGCGAGCAACGCCTGCGGATGCCCCGCGGCGGCGCGCTTGGCGAGGAGTCCCGCGAGGGCCGGAGCATCGAGCCCGTCGACGAGGCCGAGGTCGGCATCGGTCTGAGCCCAGCCGAGCGCTTCACGGTACAGAGACGCCTCTTCCAAGGCGCGCAGAATCCCTGGAACAGTCACCGGACAAGACTAGCCGCCGCCTCCGACATCGGCTCCGGCATCTCCCCGGGCCGCCCGCGGCGGGCGATACCGTAGTCCGATGGAAGCTGTGCGACTGGAGACCGAGCGCCTCGTGCTGGCGGCGCCGACCGACGCCGAGATCGACGCGATCACGGCCGCGTGCCAGGACCCGGAGATCCCGCGCTGGACCACCGTGCCCTCGCCCTACTCGCGCGACGACGCCGCCGATTACGTGCGTCTGACCGGCGAGTGGTGGGCCGACGGGTCGCAGGCGGTGTGGAGCGTGCACGCGGGTGAGGAGCTCGTGGGCTCGATCGGGCTGCACCGCATCACCCCGCACGACGCGGGCGGGCATGCCGAACTCGGCTACTGGGTCGCGGCATCCGCCCGTGGTCGGGGGTATCTCGTCGAGGCGGCCCGCTCCGTCATCGACTGGGGCTTCGACGAGCTGGGTCTCGCACGCCTCACCTGGCGCGCCGTGGTCGGGAACGTCCCCTCGGCTCGCGCCGCCCGCGCGCTCGGCTTCCGCTACGAGGGTCTTCAGCGGCAACTGCTCACCGGACCGCGCGGCCGCGACGACGGCTGGGTCGCGGGGCTCCTCCCCACCGACGACCGCGCCCCGGTGGCCTGGCCCGTCCTCTGACCCGTCCCTCGCGCCCGGAGCCGGGGGTGACGATGTCGGATGCCGGTGGCAGGATGCTCGCATGCCCGAGATGCCGGAGGTGCAGGGGCTCGTCGACTTCCTGGGCGAGCGCGTCGTGGGGCGCACGATCACGCGCACGAGCGTGGCGGCGATCGCCGCGCTGAAGACCTACGACCCGCCCAACACCGCGCTGCACGGCGCCGTGATCAGCGGCGCCTCGCGGCGGGGCAAGTTCATCGTGCTCTCGTGCGGAGACGATCTTCACCTCGTCTTCCACCTCGCGAAGGCGGGCTGGCTGCGATGGTACGAGACCCTGCCCACGACGATCATCAAGCCCGGCAAGACGCCGATCGCCCTGCGCGTCGCGCTCGACGACGGCAGCGGGTTCGACCTCACCGAGGCGGGCACGAAGAAGTCCCTCGCGGTCTACGTCGTGCGCGACCCGGCGGAGGTGCCGGGCATCGCCCGTCTCGGCCCGGACCCCCTCGACGACGCCTTCACCCGCGATGTGTTCGCCGGTCTCCTGGACGGCAAGCGCACGCAGATCAAGGGCCTGCTGCGTGATCAGGCGGTGATCGCCGGCATCGGCAACGCGTACTCCGACGAGATCCTGCACGCCGCGCGCATGTCGCCGTACGCGATCGCCGCGACGCTCGACGACGCGGCGATCGACTCGCTGTTCGCGGCGATGCAGGCGACTCTGCGCGAGGCGCTCGCCGAGGCATCCGGCAAGCCCCCGGCCGAGCTGAAAGACGCGAAGCGCCGGGGGATGCAGGTGCACGCCCGCCGCGGCGAGACCTGCCCGGTCTGCGGCGACACCGTGCGCAGCGTCTTCTTCGCCGACCGCTCTCTCGAGTACTGCCCGACCTGCCAGACGGGCGGAAAGGTGCTCGCCGACCGACGTCTGTCGCGCCTGCTGAAATGAGCCGAGACGTCGCCGGATGACGGGGAATGAATTCAGCGCGGGCGCGTTGAGTACACTCAGAACATCAACGTGCTCCGGGGTCGGTGGGAATCCGAACCGGCGGTGACAGTCCGCGAGCGTCTCGGTTTCGACCGAGGTGCCGATCCGGTGGAAATCCGGGACCGACGGTGATGCGGGAGAGATCCCGCTAGTCCGGAAGGGAGGCAGCACGATGCGCCGCCGTGCGCGCCGTCCGCCTCCCCCGGAGCCTTCAGAGAAGGACGACGGATGGCAGTGAACGAGACAGAGCGCGAGGCGATGAGCCGTGCTCTCGCGCTCGCGGCGCTCGGCCCTCGCGGCGTGAACCCGCAGGTCGGCGCGGTCATCCTCTCCCCCGACGGCACGATCCTCGCCGAGGGATGGCACCACGGCGCCGGCACCCCGCACGCCGAGGTCGACGCGCTGTCGAAGCTCGCCCCCGGCGCAGCCCGCGGCGCGACCGCGGTCGTGACCCTCGAACCCTGCAACCACACCGGACGCACCGGTCCCTGCGCGCTCGCCCTGATCGAGGCCGGCGTGAGCCGCGTCGTCTACGCGCTCGACGATCCCGGCGCCGTGTCGGGCGGAGGCGCCGAACGGCTGCGGGCCGCGGGCGTCAGCGTCGAGGCCGGCGAGCAGGCGGATGCCGCGCACGCCGTGATCGAGGGATGGCTCACCGCGCAGCGCCTCGGCCGCCCCCACGTCACCGTGAAGTGGGCGCAGAGCCTCGACGGACGCGCCGCGGCCGACGACGGATCGAGCCAGTGGATCACCGGTCCCGCTGCCCGTGCCGATGTGCACCGCCGCCGCGCGGCATCCGATGCCATCGTCGTCGGCACCGGCACCGTGCTGGCCGACGACCCCTCGCTCACCGCTCGCGACGGAGACGCGCTCCTCCCCGACCAGCCCGTCCCGGTGGTCATCGGCTCGCGCCCCACTCCGGCGGATGCGGCGGTGCGCCGGCATCCGCACACTCCCCTCTTCTTCGACGGACACGACCTGCACGCGGTGCTCGCCGACCTGCACGGCCGCGGCATCCAGAGCGTCTTCGTCGAGGGCGGGCCGACACTCGCGAGCGCGTTCGTGGCGGCGGGGCTGGCCGATCGCGTGCTCGCCTACGTCGCCCCCGTGCTGCTGGGCGGAAGCCGCCTCGCCCTCACCGACATCGGCGTCTCGTCCATCGGCGAGGCGCACCGCCTGACGATCGACGAGTGGCTGCCCCTCGGCGCCGATCTGCTCGCGATCGCCCATCCCGCTTCTCTCCCCACCGCGTCGACCGAAGGAGCCGTCTGATGTTCACCGGGATCATCGAGGAGATCGGCGAGATCACCGCCATCTCGCCGTCGGGCGACGGCTGGCGTCTGACCGTGCGCGCTCCGAAGGCCGCCGCCGACGCCGTGCACGGCGAGTCGATCGCCGTCTCGGGCGTGTGCCTGACCGTGGTCGCCTCGGATGCGGATTCCTTCGACGCCGACGTCATGAAGCAGACCCTCGACGTCGCGGCGCTCGGCGATGCCGCCGTCGGCACCCGCGTCAACATCGAGAAGGCGATGCCCGTCGGCGCGCGCCTGGGCGGGCACATCGTGCAGGGGCACGTCGACGGCGTCGGCACGGTTCTCGAGGTGCGGCCCGGAGCCCAGTGGAGCGTGCTGCGCATCGGCCTTCCCGCCGACCTCGCCCCGCTCGTCGTCGACAAGGGATCGATCTCGGTCGACGGCACCTCGCTCACCGTCAGCGCGGTCAGCGACCCTCCTTCGTCAGGCTCAGGACCCGACGAGCAGCAGTGGTTCGAGATCTCCCTGATCCCCGAGACGCTCGCCGCGACGACCCTCGGCACCCGCGCCGTCGGCGACCGCGTCAACCTCGAGACCGACATCCTCGCCCGGCACGTCGAGCGCCTGCTCGCGTTCCGGACCGCACCGGAAGGAGGCTCGCGATGAGCCTTTCCACGATCGCCGACGCCCTCGACGCCCTGCGCGCCGGGCGCCCCGTTCTCGTCGCCGACGACGAGAACCGTGAGAACGAGGGCGACGTCATCCTCTCGGCAGAGCTCGCCACCCCCGAGTGGGTCGCGTGGACCGTGCGCTGGTCGTCCGGGTTCATCTGCGCGCCGATGCCCGCCGACCGCGCCGACGACCTCAACCTGCAGCCGATGGTCGCCGCGAGCGAAGACGCGCGCGCCACCGCGTACACGGTGAGCGTCGATGCCGCCGAGGGCGTCACGACCGGTATCAGCGCGCATGACCGCGCGCACACGCTCAACGTGCTCGCGAACCCCGAATCGACCGCCACGAGCATCATCCGCCCGGGCCACGTGCTGCCGCTGCGCGCGGTCGACGGCGGGGTGCGCGAGCGCAGCGGCCACACCGAGGCCGCCGTCGATCTCATGCGCCTCGCGGGACTGCAGCCGGTGGGGGCGATCGCCGAGGTCGTCGCCGAGGACGGCAGCATGATGCGGATGCCGGGGCTCCTCGAGCTCGGCGCCCGCGACGGTGTGCCCGTCATCACGATCGAGCAGCTGATCGACCACCTCAACGAGATCGACCCGCAGGGCGACAACGGCCCGGTGCGCAACCGCCGCGTGAGCCTGCGCGCCGATGCGACCGTGCCGACCACGCACGGAACCTTCCGGTTCCTCGCTTACAAGGACCGCGTCACCGGCACCGACCACATCGCCGTCGTCTCGGGCGAACCGCAGGAGACCTCGCTCGTGCGCGTGCACTCCGAGTGCCTGACCGGCGAAGCCTTCGGTTCGCTCAAGTGCGAGTGCGGCCCCCAGCTCGACGCCGCGCTCGACGCGATCGAGCAGGACGGCGGCATCGTCATCTACATGCGCGGTCACGAGGGCCGCGGCATCGGGCTCATCAACAAGCTCCGGGCCTACAGCCTGCAGGAGGAGGGGCTCGACACCGTCGACGCGAACCTCGCTCTCGGGCTGCCGGCCGATGCCCGCGAATACGCGGCGGCCGCCGGCATCCTCGCCGATCTCGGCGTGTCGAAGGTGCGCCTGCTGACGAACAACATCGACAAGGTGAATCAGCTGCGCGAGCTCGGCCTCGACGTGGTCGAGCAGGTGCCGCTCATCGTCGGCGTCGGACCCAACAACCACCAGTATCTCGAGACCAAGCGTGACCGCATGGGTCACATCATCGGCGAGGACGAGCTCAAGGCCGCCCTCGCAGGACGGAAGGACGACGCATGAGCGGCGCAGGAGCACCCACGACCGGGAACATCGACGGACGCGGACTCGACGTCGTCATCATCGCCGGCACCTGGCACGACACGATCACGAACGGCCTCATCGCCGGGGCCGAGCGCGTGCTGAACGAGGCGCGGGCCACGCACCGCCTCGTGCGCGTGCCGGGATCCTTCGAACTCGCCGTCGCCGCACAGGCCGCCTTCGCCGGTGGTGCGGATGCGGTGGTCGCGCTCGGCGTGATCATCCGCGGCGGCACCCCGCACTTCGAGTACGTGTCGGCGGCGACGACCGATGGCCTCACCCGCGTCTCGCTCGACACCGGCAAGCCCGTCGGCTTCGGCGTGCTCACCCTCGACGACGAGCAGCAGGGTCTCGACCGTGCGGGTCTCGAGGGATCGAAGGAGGACAAGGGCGCCGAAGCAGCGGATGCCGCGCTGCGCACCGCCCTCGTCATCAAGGAGCTGCGGGGCTGAGAGCGCGCTGAGGCCAGCCTTCCCTTCGTAGCGGAGGGAAGGCGCGGACTCGTACGGTGAGGGTCATGGAGACCCTGCGCCACATCGTTCTCTTCGTCCACCTGATCGGCTTCGCCGTGCTCTTCGGAGCGTGGGCGGCGCAGGCCTTCGGCGGTAAGCGCGTCTTCACGCGGCTGATGAGCATCGGCATGGCGATCGCCGCGGTCGCCGGTCTCGCTCTCGCCGCCCCGTGGGGCATCTCGTACGACCTGAACTACGTCAAGATCGGCGTGAAGCTCGTGCTGCTGCTCGTCATCGGCGCACTGCTCGGCATCGGCACCGCGCGGCAGAAGCGCGGAGCATCCGTGCCCCCGGTGATGTTCTGGCTCGTCGGAATCCTCACCGCCGCGAACGCCGCCATCGCCGCGATCTGGCGCTGAGCCCACCCGCTTCGACGGTTCGTCGCCCGTCGTCCATCGCTCAGGGAGCGGGGCGCGGGGGTGCCGTGCTCTCGCGGACGACGAGTTCGGTGCCGACGAGGGGCGTCTGCGCGACCTCTCCCCCGTCGAGTTCGGCGAGCAGCGCGTCGACCGCGAGCGCGCCGACCCTCTCGGGGTGCTGCTGCACCGTCGTGAGCGGCGGCCAGATCTGCGCCGCATCGGGCAGTCCGTCGAAGCCGACCACGCTGACGTCGCTCGGGATGTCGCGGCCTGCCTCGCGGAACGCGCGCACCACACCGATCGCCATCTGGTCGTTGGCGGCGAACACGGCGGTGACGTCGTCGCGATCGCGCAGCTCGACACCGGCCCGGTACCCGGAGGCAGCGCTCCAGTCGCCCGGGATCATCTCGGGAACCCGGCGACCCCGCGCCTCCAACGTCGACCGCCAGGCCTCGCGGCGACGTTCGGCGGAGTACGACTCGGTCGGCCCCGACACGTGCCAGACGGTCTCGTGCCCGAGGTCGAGCAGATGCTCGGTGGCGAGCCGGGCGCCCTGCGCCTGGTCGGTGTCGACGAACGGATGCGTCGAGCCGCGGTTCGAGTCGACGAGCACGATCGGCAACCCGTCGGGGATCTCGACCTCCGCCTCATCGAGCTGGTGGGCCTCGACCACGATGATGATGCCGTCGACGGCATGTTCCTCGAGACGGCGGAACGCGCCCGCCACGGTCTCGCGGGCACTCGACTCGACCGGGATCAGGGTGAGCGCGTAGCCCATCTGCGAGGCGCGCACGGCGATCGCGTCGAGCGTGCGCTGGTTTCCGTAGGAGCTGAACGAGAACATGATCACGCCGATGGCGCGGAAGCGGCCCGATCGCAGAGCCCTGGCCGCACTGTTGGGCCGATAGCCGAGGTGCTGCATCGCCTGCTCGACGCGCTCCCTGGTTGCCGCACCGACGTAGCCGCGCGCGTTCACCACCCGGGAGACGGTCTGGCCGGAGACGCCGGCCTCGCGCGCCACGTCTTCCATCGAGGGGTCTCGCCGCCGCGGCGACTGCTCTGTCGAGGATTCCAGGGACACGATTGATCATCCATTCATGTGTTGACGTTGACACACTAGCAGCGCATCGCATATGTTGACGTTGACACACGGCGCAGTGAGCGCCTGGACTTGGAGAAGGTCTCGTCGATGACGACTGAAATCATTGCGGCCCCCGGAGCCGCCGGCATCCGCCGCCGCGAGAAGCGCGACTGGAAGGGATGGGCCTTCGTCGGCCCGTTCATGCTCGTGTTCGCGCTGGTGTTCCTCACCCCGCTCGCGTACGCCCTGTACCTCAGCTTCTTCCAGGAGAAGCTCATCGGCGGCAACGCGTTCGTCGGCGTCGACAACTACGTGCGCGCCCTCACCGACCCCCAGTTCTGGGAGGCGTTCGGCCGAGTGCTGATCTTCCTCGTCGTGCAGGTGCCGATCATGCTCGCCCTCGCCCTCGGCGCGGCCTTGGCCCTCGACAGCGCGCGCCTGCGCGGCGCCTCGTTCTTCCGCATCCTGATCTTCCTGCCGTACGCGGTTCCCGCCGTCGTCGCGGTGCTCATGTGGGGCTACATCTACGGCGACCAGTTCGGTCTGACGTCGAACTTCAACGATTTCCTCGGCAGCGACCTCATCACCCCGTTCGCCCGTGAGTGGATCCTCGTGTCGATCGGAAACATCGTGACGTGGCAGTTCGTCGGCTACAACATGCTGATCTTCTACTCCTCGCTCAAGACGATCCCCACCGAGATGTACGAGGCGGCCTCGCTCGACGGCGCCGGCGCCTGGCGCACGATCTTCTCCATCAAGATCCCCTCCGTGCGCGGCGCGCTCGTCATCGCCACGATCTTCTCGATCATCGGCAGCTTCCAGCTCTTCAACGAGCCCAACATCCTGCGCCCCCTCGCCCCGAACGTGATCACGACGTACTTCACCCCCAACATGTACGCGTACAACCTCTCGTTCGCGGGCCAGCAGTTCAACTACGCCGCGACGATCGCCATCATCATGGGCATCATCACGGCCGTGATCGCCTACGTCGTGCAACTGCGCGGCTCGAAGTCGGAGGTGCGCTGAGATGGCACTCCCCCTCGCCCGCTCCACACGCAAGCGCAACGACCCGATGAACCCGCGGTCGTCGAAGACGCTGCTGATCGTGATGGTCGTGTACGCGCTGTACACGCTCGTGCCGCTCGTCTGGCTGCTGTTCAGCTCGACCAAGACGCAGTCGGGCCTCTTCAGCTCGTTCGGCCTCTGGTTCGCCGACGACTTCGCGTTCATCGACAACCTGGTCGCGACGTTCTCGTTCCGCGACGGCATCTTCCTGCGCTGGCTGGGCAACACCCTGCTCTACGTCGTGGTCGGCGCGGGCGGCGCGACGCTGCTGGCGACCATGGCCGGCTACGGCTTGGCGAAGTACCGCTTCCCCGGCCGACGCGCCGTCTTCGCGATCGTGCTCGGTGCGGTCGCGGTGCCCGGCACGGCGCTCGCCGTGCCCACCTTCCTGCTCTTCAGCGAGCTGGGTCTGACGAACACCCCCTGGGCGGTCATCATCCCCTCGCTCATCAGCCCGTTCGGCCTCTACCTCATCTGGGTGTTCGCCTCGGAATCCGTGCCGACCGAACTGCTGGAAGCCGCTCGCATCGACGGCGCCGGGGAGTTCCGCACGTTCTTCACGATCTCGATGCGCCTGCTCGCACCCGGCATCGTGACCGTCGCCCTCTTCACGGTCGTCGCGACGTGGAACAACTACTTCCTGCCCTTGATCATGCTCTCCGACCCCGCCTGGTACCCGCTCACCGTGGGCCTGAACCAGTGGAGCTCGCAGGCGATCGGGGCCGGATCCCAGCCGATCTACAACCTGGTGATCATGGGCTCGCTGCTCACGATCATCCCGATCGTGATCGCCTTCCTGCTGCTGCAGCGGTTCTGGCAGTCAGGTCTCACCGCGGGAAGCGTCAAGCAGTAAGCACCCCTCTTCCCGCACCTCGCATCGCAGAAAACGTCGATCCGATGCTGGATCGCACCCCCGAAAGGACACAGCAATGAAGCACCTTCCTCACCCCGCTGCGCGCCGCACCCTGACGGTGCTCGCCGCCGGCACCGTCGCAGCTCTCGCCCTGGCCGGCTGCAGCACCGGAGGCACCGGCGGCGGCAGCGCCGCCGGTGACGGATCGTTCGACTCGGTCGAGGCCGCGCTCGAGAAGGGCGGCGAGATCACGTACTGGTCGTGGACCCCCTCCGCCGAGGCGCAGGCCGCGGCGTTCATGGAGGAGTACCCGAACGTCAAGGTCAACGTCGTCAACGCCGGCACCAACACCGACGAGTACACGAAGCTGCAGAACGCCATCAAGGCGGGCTCCGGTGCTCCCGACGTCGTGCAGGTCGAGTACTACGCCTTCCCGCAGTTCGCCCTCACGGATACCTTCGTCGACCTGTCTCAGTACGGCTTCGGCGACTTCGAGGACGACTACACCGCCTCGACCTGGAACTCGGTCACCGACGGTGACGCCATCTACGGCCTCCCCCAGGACTCGGGCCCCATGGCGCTGTTCTACAACAAGGCCGTCTTCGACGCCGCCGGCATCGCCGTGCCGACCACGTGGGACGAGTACTACGAGGCCGCGAAGGCGATCCACGCCGCGAACCCCGACGCGTACATCACCAACGACACCGGCGACGCGGGCTTCGCGACGTCGATGATCTGGCAGGCCGGCGGCCAGCCCTTCTCGACCGACGGCACCGACGTCACGATCGACCTTCAGGACGAGGGCTCGAAGAAGTGGACCGAGAACTGGAACCGTCTCGTCGAGGAAGACCTCGTCGCCCCGGTCAGCAGCTGGAGCGACGAGTGGTTCCGCGCCCTCGGCGACGGCAGCATCGCCACCCTCGTGATCGGCGCCTGGATGCCCGGCAACCTCATCTCGGGTGCGCCCGACGGCGCCGGTGACTGGCGCGTCGCTCCGATGCCGACCTACGACGGCACCCCCGCCAGCGCCGAGAACGGCGGCGGCGGCCAGGCCGTGACCACGCAGAGCGAGAACCCGGAGCTCGCGGCCGGATTCCTGTGGTGGCTCAACAACTCCGAGGACAGCATCTCGCTCTTCCTCGAGAGCGGCGGCTTCCCGTCGACCTCCGCCGAGCTGTCGAGCGAGGAGTTCCTCTCCGACGCCCCGGAGTACTTCGGCGGCCAGAAGATCAACGAGGTGCTCGCCGCAGCGGCCGAGGACGTGGTCCCCGACTGGAGCTACCTCCCCTACCAGGTCTACGGCATCAGCATCTTCGGTGACACCGTCGGCCAGGCCTACCAGAACGGCACCGACCTGAACGAGGGCCTCATCGCCTGGCAGGACGCGCTGGTCGAGTACGGCAACTCGCAGGGCTTCAGCGTCAACAAGTAACACGGTGGCCGGATCGGGCCCTTCGACAGGCTCAGGGAACGATCCTGGGCTCGGGACCCGATCCGGCCACTTCTCTACCGAAAGCACTTCACATCGTGACCTCCTTCACCATCGGCGACACCGACTTCCTCCGCGACGGACGGAAGCACCAGGTCATCGCCGGCGCCCTGCACTACTTCCGCATCCACCCGGACCAGTGGCAGGACCGCATCCGCAAGGCGCGCCTGATGGGTCTCAACACGATCGAGACCTACGTCGCCTGGAACGCGCACGAACCTCGGCGCGGCGAGTGGGACGCCACCGGATGGAACGACCTCGGCCGCTTCCTCGACCTCGTGCACGCGGAGGGGATGGACGCGATCGTGCGCCCCGGACCGTACATCTGCGCCGAGTGGCACAACGGCGGCCTGCCGACCTGGCTGACCGCCGGCGAGCGCGCTCTGCGCTCCTCCGATCCGGCGTTCCTCGCCGATATCAGCGCCTACCTGCGCCGCGTGTACGAGATCGTCGCCCCGCGGCAGATCGACCGCGGAGGTCCCGTCGTGCTCGTGCAGATCGAGAACGAGTACGGCGCCTACGGCTCCGACAAGGCCTACCTCGAAGCCCTCGTCGCCCTCACCCGCGAGGCCGGGATCACAGTGCCGCTCACGACCGTCGATCAGCCTACCGATCAGATGCTCGCCGATGGCAGCCTGCCCGAGCTCCACAAGACCGGCTCGTTCGGATCGCGCAGCACCGAGCGTCTCGCGACCCTGCGCGCGCACCAGCCCACCGGGCCCCTCATGTGCTCCGAGTTCTGGGACGGATGGTTCGACTGGTGGGGCGGGGTGCACCACACGACCGACGTGGATGCCGCGGCATCCGATCTCGACGCCCTGCTCGCCGCAGGAGCGTCGGTGAACATCTACATGTTCCACGGCGGCACGAACTTCGGCCTGACGAACGGCGCGAACCACAAGGGCCGCTACCTCCCGATCGTCACGTCGTACGACTACGACGCCCCGCTCGACGAGGCCGGCGATCCGACGGAGAAGTTCTTCGCCTTCCGCGACGTGATCGCGAAGTACGCACCCGTCCCCGACGAGCTGCCCGCGCCCCGGGCATCCGCCCCGGTCGCGAGCGTCGAACTCACGCCCGCCGGCGCATGGACGGATGCCGCGGCATCCGCTTCTCCTGCTCCACTCCCGGCCACCTTCGATGAATTGGGGCACCTCAGCGCCCTCGTGCGCTACGACCTGGCCCTTCCTCCGATGAGCGGCCCCGGGCTGCTCACGGTCGAGGAGGTGCGCGACCTCGCCTGGGTGAGCGTCGACGGCCTGCCCGTCGGCACCCTGTCGCGCACGCGGCACGACCAGGCGCTGCGGATCCCCGCCGGTCGCACCCTCAGCATCCTCGTCGAGGAGCAGGGTCGCGTGAACTACGACCATCGTCTCGGCGAGGAGAAGGGCCTGATCGGCGCTCCGATGCTCGATGGTGCGCCCCTCGGCGACTGGACCTCGACTCCGCTCGACGTGC
Organism: Microbacterium galbinum; assembly: GCF_023091225.1. NCBI lineage: Bacteria > Bacillati > Actinomycetota > Actinomycetes > Micrococcales > Microbacteriaceae > Microbacterium > Microbacterium galbinum. The sequence goes on from NZ_JAHWXM010000001.1 coordinate 1,125,626, forward strand.
AGGCCATCGCCGACGAGGTCGCGACCCGCACCGCCCCCCGATCGGGCGACGGCCCGCGCGCCTGGACGGGTGACCTCGTGCTGGATGCTCCGGCCGACCTCTTCCTCGACACCGGCGCGTGGAGCAAGGGATACGCGTTCGTGAACGGGTTCTTCCTCGGCCGCTACTGGCGCAACGGTCCGCAGCGCACGCTGTTCGTTCCCGCGCCGGCGACCCGCGCCGGGGAGAACCGCGTCGTCGTCCTCGAGCTCGAGGAACTGCTCTCGCCGCGTGCGGAGTTCGTGCGCGGACTGTGCCTGGGCGACACCGAGGAGTGACCGTACCCGGCGAAAGCCGAGGGCTCAGACGTCGCCGCGGTGCTGCTGCCAGATCGCTGCCGTGGGCGGCGTGACGCCCTCGGCACGGATGCGCTGCCAGTTGCGTCCGCCACGACCGAAGGCGGCCTGCACGGCACCGGGGACGACGCTCTCCTCGATCGGCTCGAGGATCCAGTCGCAGCGGCGCACGTGCACGAGGTCCGCGGCGAGCGCCTCCGCCATGGCGTCGTAGGTCCACGGGCCGGTGAGCCGCCCGAGGTAGCTCAGGCCGTCGATGTCGCGCGTCCAGACGTAGGCCCCGATCGGCGCCTTGGCGAAGCGCTCGATCCTCCACGCCAAACGGATGCCGCTCTGCTCGTCGGCGCGGGCGAGCGCGGACTCCAGAGTCGTCGGCGACGGCGACACCCGGCCGCCGATGCCGCAGATCCCGAGCGCGAGCGCCCGCTCGGCGCCGACACCCCGCGGCACGGCGTCATCGCGTGAACGCATCGGGGCCCGGTAGACGGGCATTTCGGTCGCCATGCAGATGTCCCCTCGTCGGCCCGACTCTACGCATCGCGTCACACAGAGCCTTCTGACCCCGCCCGGCGTACAGCGAACACTCAGGAAGGCGTAAACTCGCCCGAGTGCCTCGGTGTACCGAGGCACTTATTCCTAAGGAGCAGCATGAGTACGACCACAGCGCCGGCGAATCCCCGCTCGCGTGTCATCACCGCGAGCCTGGTCGGCACGACCATCGAGTTCTACGACTTCTACGCTTACGCCACGGCGGCCGTGCTCGTGTTCCCGGTCCTCTTCTTCCCGACCGGCAACGACACCACCTCCCTCCTCGCCTCGTTCGGTGTCTTCGGCGCGGCGATGGTCGCCCGCCCCATCGGCGCGGTGGTCTTCGGACACTTCGGCGACAAGTACGGCCGCAAGGCGACGCTCGTCGCCTCGCTGCTCACGATGGGTATCGCGACGTTCCTCATCGGGCTCCTGCCCACCTTCCAGCAGATCGGCTGGGTGGCCGCCCTCCTGCTGCTGATCATGCGTCTCGCGCAGGGCTTCGCGCTCGGCGGCGAGTGGTCGGGTGCGGCCCTGGTCGCCACCGAGAACGCCCCGAAGGGCAAGCGCGCCTGGTACGGCACCTTCCCGCAGCTCGGCGCCCCGCTCGGGTTCATCATCGCGAACCTGCTGTTCCTCAGCATCAACTGGCTGCTCCCCCACGCCGAGAACCCGGCGCTGAAGTCCGAGGCGTTCCTCTCGTGGGGCTGGCGCATCCCGTTCCTGTTCTCCGCCGTGATGGTCATCATCGGCCTCTGGGTGCGTCTGCGCCTCGTCGAGTCCGACACCTTCAAGAAGGCCGAGACCAAGGGCACGATCCGCAAGCTCCCGCTCGCGACCGTCTTCCGCCACCACTGGAAGCAGCTCATCCTCGGCACGTTCTTCATGCTGGCCACGTACGTGCTGTTCTACCTGATGACGAACTTCACGCTGTCGTACGGCACGAAGGCGGCCTCGCTCGAGACGGCATCCGCCGCCGCGCAGGCCGCCGCGGAGGCCGCCGGCAACGACTTCGACGCGTCGGCGTTCGCCGCCCAGTTCTACCCCGGTCTCGGCTTCGGCTACACGGACTTCGTGCTCATGCAGATCATCGGTGTCGTGTTCTTCGGAATCTTCACCCTGCTGTCGGGTCCGATCGCCGACAAGATCGGCCGCCGCAAGCTGCTGCTCTGGGTCACGGGCCTCATCATCATCTTCGGTCTGACGTTCAACGCATTCCTGCTGCCTGCCGTCGACCCGAAGTTCACCGGTGCTCTCGCCCAGGCGTTCCTCGTGTTCGGCTTCATGCTCATGGGCGCCACTTTCGGCCCGATGGGCGCCCTGCTGCCCGAGCTCTTCCCGACGAACGTGCGCTACTCGGGCTCGGCGATCTCGTACAACGTCTCGTCGATCCTCGGCGCGGCCGTCGCACCCCTCATCGCGGTGTGGCTGTGGCAGGCGGGCGGCGGCGCCCCGTGGCTCGTGGGTCTGTACCTCTCGTCGATGGGTGTTCTCACGTTCATCGCCCTGGTGCTCTCGAAGGAGACGAAGGACGTCGACTACGAGGACGACCTCGGCGTGGCGGCGACGCCGCAGCCGTAACGGCATCAGTCACCGCAGAACGCCTCTGGGCCCCTGGCACGAACTCAGGGATCCGGGGGCGTTCTCGCGTTCCCCCGACGGTCGCGAGTCAGTAGTCGGCGAAGATCCGGTGGGCGACGCCGTCGAGGGTCATCGTGCCGCCGTAGGGCACGATCCACTGCGGGCGGGTGTGTCCGAAGGGCGGGCCGACGCACACCACCGCCTCCGGGTTGTAGCGCGTGACGACGTCGATCACGACGTCGCGCTGGACCGCGCGCAGGGCGCGCGCCTCCTCGGCGGACGGCGAGAAGTCGAAGTCGCTCACCGGCGGTCGCGCGACCACCACCCCTGCGACAGCCGAGAGGATGCCGCGCTCCCCCAGCCCGCGCAGCCATCGGTGCACCCAACTCGCCGGCGGACGCTCCTCACTCGTCTCCAGCAACAGGATCGACCCGGCGAGATCATCGATCACCGGCAGGCGGTCGGCGAGGGCGAGGCTGTCGATGACCTCGAGGCATCCGCCCCAGGTCCGCCCCGAGACCGTGCGCGCAGGCCCCGCCCACGTCCACGCTTCCGTCGGGGTCCGATCGCCGAACTCGGTCAACGCACGCGGATCGGTCCAGCGGCGACCGATGTCCTCGGACTCCCCCGGTTCGGTGATCTCGACCGTGCCGCGGTCGAGGAGCGCCGCACGCAGCGACAGCAGGTGCACGTCGTCGACGGCGGCGCCCGGCCCCAGGTGAACAGCGGTCGAGCCGCCGTAGTACCCGCGGATGCCGAGCTCCCAGAGCCAGTTGAGGATGTTCGTGTTGTCGCTGTACCCGAGGAACGGCTTGGGATCGGCGAGCGCCAGCGCGGGATCGAGGTGCGGCACGACGAGGATCTGATCGTCGCCGCCGATGGTCGCCAGGATCGCTCGGATGCTCGGATCGGCGAACGCCGCATTGACGTCGGCGGCCCGTGCTTCCGGACTCGCGCCGAGGAGGCGCGTCGTCGGGTACTCGACGGGGACGAGTCCGGTGAGCTCGGCGAGCCGTCTCATCGCCTGCTCGTGGATCTCGGGTGCGGTGGCCGGAGCGGCGAAGGCGGGAGACAGCACGGCGATGTGGTCGCCGGGTCGGAGTGCGGGAGTGTCGAGCATCCGCCCAGTCTGCCAATCACGGGTTCGAATCGCTCACTTCGCCGTTTCGCCGGGTCGGAATCGACGAAGCGAGCAATTCGAAACGTCAATTCGGGTTGACGCCGGCTCAGGTGTCAACTAGCATTGACGCATGAGCATCCGCACTGCGATCGCGACCGACCCCGAGGGCGAGCCCCTCGCCGAGCTGAACCGGCTCACGGCACTCCGCCGCGAGATCTCGCGCGCCGAGGAGGCCCAGGTGCGCCGGGCGCGCAACGGCGGCTACTCCTGGCAGGCCATCGCCAGCGCCCTCGGCGTATCGAAGCAGGCCGCGCACCGCCGGTTCGGGCGATCCTGAGCGACCGCGGACGCCCTCCGCACGAAGTACGGTCGTAGTACCCCCTTTTTCCCAGAACGAGGTCTTCCATGTCCCGGACGGCGACACCGCGCCGACGCGGACGCGGCGCGCAGCAGGATGGTCCGCGCGCCACGTTCCGCCAGCTCCTCCCCTTCCTCTTCGAGCACAAGCGCACGCTCGTCGTCGTGGCCGTGCTCAGCGTCTTCGGCGCCGCGACCTCGCTGGTGCAACCGCTGCTCGTCGGGCAGGTCATCGAAGCCGTGCAGTCCGGCGGCACGCTCGGGATCCTGGTGTGGTTGCTGATCGGGTTCGTGATCGTGTCGTCGATCATCTCCGGCTTCCAGCACTACCTGCTGCAGCGCACCGGCACCGCGGTCGTGCTCTCCAGCCGCCGCAAGCTCATCGCCCGCATCCTGCACCTGCCGACCTCGGAGTTCGACGCGCGCCGCACCGGCGACCTCGTCTCGCGCGTCGGCACCGACACGACCCTGCTCTACGCCGTGCTCACGCAGGGACTGGCGGATGCCGTCGGCAGCGCCGTGCTCTTCGTGGGAGCCCTCGTGGCGATGCTCGTGATCGACCCGATCCTCCTGCTACTGATCGTGCTGGTGATCGGCGTCTCCGTCGTCGTCGTGGTGGCGCTCAGCGGCCGCATCCGCACGGCCTCGACCGCGCAGCAGCAGAAGGTCGGCGAGCTGGCCTCCGGGGTGGAGCGCGCGGTGGGGTCCATCCGCACGATCCGCGCTTCCGGCGCGACCGAGCGCGAGACCGCGACCGTGTCGCAGACGGCCGACGAGGCCTACGGCATCGGCGTGCGGATCGCGAAGATCTCCTCGCTCGTGGTTCCGGTCGCGGGCATCGCCCTCCAGCTCTCGTTGATCGTGGTGCTCGGCGTCGGCGGGTTCCGGGTCGCCGCCGGTGCACTCTCGATCGCCTCGCTGATCGCGTTCATCATGTTCCTGTTCCTGCTGGTCATGCCGCTCGCGACGACGTTCGGGGCGATCACCTCGGTCAACCAGGCGCTCGGCGCGCTCGGCCGCATCCAGGAGGTGCTCGAGCTGCCGACCGAGACGCAGGACGACGAACGGATCGCCGCCGACATCGTGCGCACCGCGACGGCACCGGATGCTGCCGCGATCGAGTTCCGCGACGTGCACTTCCGCTACCCCGACAACGTGGTCGCTGCGCGCGAGGCGGCGGCGAAGGCCGCCCGGACGCTGCTCGAAGACGCCCACGTCGAGAAGCCGGAGACGACCCTCGACACCGTTCCCGCAGCCGACGCCCTCGACCGCGAGGTGCTGCGCGGCGTCTCGTTCGCCGTTCCCCGCGGCGCCCGCGTCGCTCTCGTCGGGCCCAGCGGCGCCGGCAAGAGCACGATCCTCTCGCTCGTCGAGCGCTTCTACGACCCGACGGGCGGATCGATCCGCGTGCACGGGCACGACGCGCGCACCTACCCGCGCGACGAGCTGCGCGCGCACTTCGGCTACGTCGAGCAGGACGCTCCGACCCTCGCCGGCACGCTCGCCGACAACCTGCGGCTCGCCTCGCCCGCGGCGTCCGATGCGGACTGCGAACGGGTGCTGCGCGCGGTCAACCTGGGCGACGTGCTCGAGCGCAGCCCCCTGGGCCTTGCGGCACCGGTCGGCGAAGACGGCGTGATGCTCTCGGGCGGCGAGCGCCAGCGACTCGCGATCGCCCGCGCCCTGCTCACCGACGCTCCGATCCTGCTGCTCGACGAGTCGACCTCCTCGCTCGACGGCGTGAACGAGCAGCGCATGCGCGAGGCGATCGACGCCGTCTCGAACGACCGCACCCTCGTGGTGATCGCGCACCGCCTCTCGACGGTCGTCGACAGCGACCTCATCGTCGTGCTGCAGGACGGCGCGGTGGTCGGTCAGGGCACGCACGCGGAGCTCGTCGAGTCGACGCCGCTGTACCGCGACCTCGCCCGCCACCAGCTGCTCGCCTGATCCGAGCGCTGCCCTCGGCCACACGGCGCGACGCGCACGGAAAGACGCGACGGCGGGATACCGGAGACCACTCAGCCATGGGTTCGTCTCCGACATCCCGCCGTCGCGGGTCTGTGCGCGCGTCCTGCGATGAGGACCCGCAGAGGTGCCGGCTCCCCCTAACCGGCACCTGGCCCTGCGCTCCGGTTACGCCTTCTCGAGGCGGTACCGGAGCGACGCCAGTTCGGCACGCAGGGCGGCCGGAAGCCGGTCGCCGAACGTGTCGTAGAACTCCTCGGTGCGATCGGCCTCGATCCGCCACGCCGCGGGGTCGACCTCGAACAGCTCGTCGAGGTCGGCCTGCGGGATGTCGAGCCCCGTGAGGTTGAGGTCCTGGGTGCGCGGCAGGCGCCCGATCGGACTGTCGACGGCCGGCACCTCGCCGGCGATCCGGCGGATGATCCAGTCGACGACCCGCGAGTTGTCACCGAACCCGGGCCACAGGAAGCGGCCGTCGTCGCCGCGGCGGAACCAGTTGACCTGGAAGATGCGCGGCGCACGATCGAAGCGCAGACCGCGACCGACCTTCAACCAGTGGCCGAAGTAGTCGCCCATGTTGTAGCCGCAGAACGGGAGCATCGCGAAGGGATCGCGGCGCAGCTCGCCGAGGGTTCCCTCGGCCGCGGCGGTGCGCTCGGACGAGATGTTCGATCCGAGGAAGACGCCGTGGGTCCAGTCGGTCGCCTCGACGACGAGCGGGACGTTGCTGGCGCGACGCCCACCGAACAGGATGACGTCGAGCGGCACGGCCTCCTCCCAGTCCTCGGCGATCTGCGGGCACTGGGCCGCGGAGACGGTGAAGCGGGAGTTCGGGTGCGCGGCGGGACGGCCGGAGTCCGGCGTCCAGGCATTGCCCTCCCAGTCGGTGAGCTCGGCGGGAGCGGTGTCGGTCAGTCCCTCCCACCACACGTCGCCGTCGGGGCGCAGGGCGACGTTCGTGAAGATCGTGTTGCCCCACAGCGTCTCGACCGCCGTGACGTTGGTCGCCTCACCCGTGCCCGGAGCGACGCCGAAGAAACCGGCCTCGGGGTTGATCGCCCAGAGGCGCCCGTCCTCGCCCGGACGGATCCACGCGATGTCGTCGCCGAGCGTCTCGACCTTCCATCCGGGGATCGTGGGGCGCAGCATCGCGAGGTTCGTCTTGCCGCACGCCGAGGGGAACGCCGCAGCCACGTGGTAGGCCGTGCCCTGCGGGTCGATCACGCGGATCAGCAGCATGTGCTCGGCGAGCCAGCCCTCGTCGCGAGCGATCACCGAGGCGATGCGCAGCGCGAAGCACTTCTTGGCGAGGATCGCGTTACCGCCGTATCCCGAGCCGTAGGAGAACACCTCGAGGGTGTCGGGGAAGTGCACGATGTACTTCTCGTCGTTGCACGGCCACTCGGCATCCGCCTGTCCCGGCGCGAGCGGGGCGCCGACGGTGTGCGCGGTGCGCACCCACGGGGCGCCGTCGGCGATCTGCCGGGTGACGGCATCGCCGACGCGGGTCATGATGCCGATCGAGGCGACCGCGTAGGCGCTGTCGGTGATCTGCACGCCGATGTGCGAGAGCGGGCCGCCGACCGCACCCATCGAGAACGGCACGACGTACATCGTGCGTCCGCGCATGGACCCGGCGAACAGGTCCGTCATCTTCTCGTGCATCTCGGCGGGCGGTGCCCAGTTGTTCGTGGGACCTGCGTCCTCCTCCTTCTCGGAGGAGATGAACGTGCGCCCCTCGGTGCGGGCGACGTCGCTGGGGTGCGAGCGGGCGAGGTACGAGCCGGGACGCCACTCGGGGTTGAGCTTGATGAGCTTGCCCTCGGAGACGAGGCCGCGCAGCAGCCAGTCGTTCTCGGCGCGCGACCCGTCGACCCAGTGCACGGAATCGGGCTGCGTCAGCTCCGCCATCTCGTCGACCCAGGCCACCAGCTCCGCCATCGTGGGAGTGTCATAGACCGGCACCGCGCCGAAGGTGCGCGCGGCGGCGACGGGCGAGGTGCGAGGGGTGAAGACTTCGGCGATGGCCATGGGCTGCTCCTTTGAAGTGTGGGGCGTTGAACCCATCTTCTTCGGCATTCCTCGGGACTTTTCAACGATTCTGGTCGTAAATATCGCGATTCTTTCGTCTAAGATCAAGGAATGGCGTCCTCCGGCATCCATCTCACGACCCTCGGCCATCGCATCCGCCACCACCGGCAGGCTCAGGGGTTCACCCTCGACGAGCTCGGCGCGCTCGTGGGCGTCGCGGGGTCGCAGCTCAGCCTGATCGAGAACGGCAAGCGCGAGCCGAAACTCTCGCTGCTGCAGGCCATCGCCCAGGCCACGGGCACCGAGGTCACCGACCTCATCTCGGGGGAGCCGCCGAACCGCCGCGCGGCTCTCGAGATCGAGCTCGACCGCGCGCAGGAGAGCCCGGTGTTCCGCCAGCTCGGCATCGCCCCGGTGCGCGTGACGAAGGGCATGAGCGACGAGACGATCGAGTCGGTGCTGGGCCTGCACCGCGAGCTCCAGCGCCGCGAGCGCGAGGCCATCGCGACCCCGGAGGAGGCCCGCCGCGCCAACACCGAGCTCCGGCTGCGGATGCGGGCGCAGAACAACTACCTCGGCGACATCGAGAAGCTCGCCGAGAAGCAGCTCAAGGCCGCCGGGCACGTGCAGGGCGCGCTCAGCCACCGCACCGTGAGCATCATGGCCGAGCGCCTCGGGTTCGAGCTCATCTACGTCAACGACCTGCCGCACTCCACGCGCTCGGTCACCGACCTCGAGAACGGGCGCATCTACCTGCCGCCCGCTTCCATCCCCGGCGGCCACGGCCTGCGCTCCATGGCGCTGCAGGCGATGGCCCACCGCCTGCTCGGGCACACCCCGCCCACCGACTACGCCGACTTCCTGCAGCAGCGCCTCGAGATCAACTACTTCGGTGCGTGCTGCCTGCTGCCCGAGACCGCATCCGTCGCCTTCCTGCAGCAGGCCAAGAAGGATCGCAACCTCGCCGTCGAGGACTTCCGCGACACCTTCGGTGTCACGCACGAGGCCGCGGGGATGCGGATGACCAACCTGCTCACCCAGCACCTGGGCATGTCGCTGCACTTCCTGCGCGTGGACTCCGACGGCGCGATCACCCGCGTCTACGAGAATGACGACCTGCCCCTGCCCATGGACGTCACCGGGGCCGTCGAGGGTCAGCGCGTGTGCCGCAAGTTCCAGGCACGGGCGGCCTTCACGCAGCAGAACCGCACGACCGAGCATCACCAGTACACCGACACTCCGTCGGGCACGTTCTGGTGCTCGACCCAGACCGGGTCGTCGGCCGACGGCGAGTTCTCGATCACGGTGGGCGTCCCCTTCGACGACGCACGCTGGTGGCGCGGTCGCGAGACGACCGATCGCGCGGTGTCGAACTGCCCCGACGAATCGTGCTGCCGACGCCCGTCGTCGGAGCTGACGGAGCGCTGGAACGGCAAATCGTGGCCGAGCGCCCGCGTGCACACCCACATGTTCTCGCCGCTGCCCCGTGGTGCCTTCCCCGGCGTCGACGACAGCGAGGTCTACGAGTTCCTCGGGCGTCACGCCGAGGAGTGATCCGCGGCGTCCATCTGCGGGTCGCTCCGCGGATCAGGCCGCGGCACCGAGGAACGCCGCATGACGCGCGAGCGCGGCGCGCACCTGCTCGTCGATCTCCGGATCGAGCGCCGGCCGCTCCCCCGCAGAGAACGGCTCGACGACCGCCTCACCGCCCCCGCGTCCGGATGCCGCCGGCAGACGCCACACCCCGACCACCTCGCCGTCGACGACCACGACGGGGCGCACCATGCCGTTCTTGCCCGGACCGACCGCGGCCAGCCCCTCGGGCGGGCACACGAGCGCGCGATCCGCATAGGAGATGTAGTACTCGTCGAAGGCTCCGAGCACCTGCACCCGTGGCGCCCCGGGCGAGCGACGCGGCGGTGCGACCGCTGCATAGGTGCCCTCCTCGACCTCGACCACGCGGACGCCCGCGCGGGCCACGGCCTCGCGCGATGCTCCGAGGGTGAGCCCCGACCACCACGCGAAGTCCTCGACCCGCACCGGCCCGTGACCGTCGACGTAGCGCACGAAGAGTTCGGCGAGCGGATCGTCGGGCCGCACCGAATCACGGATCCACGCGTCGGTCGCGACGAAGCGCTGTTCGCGGGTGATCCCCGCGGAGGTCGTCGCAGGCACGACCGGGCCCTGACAGATCTCGCCCCGCATCGCGAGAGCTCCGAGCAGATGCACACCGCGCTGATCCCGCGGGTCAATCCCGGCATCCGACCATCGTGCGAAGGCCTCCGCGCGGGAGCAGCCGCCATCGCGGAGCGCCGGGTCGATGATCCGGGCCGCGCGTCGCAGCAGCTCGTCGTCGATACCGAGATCGCGATGGCGCGTCGCGGCGGCCGCCAACTGACGCGCCCCGGTGACCGACAGCACCCACCCCAGATCTGGTGCCGGGATCGTGTGCAGGGTGCCGCGCATCGTCCAGGCACGCACGAGGTCGCCGCGATCGAACGCGCGATCGACCGCTTCCCAGGCGACGGTGCCGCGCGTGCGGGCAGCCAGCGCCCATCGCCCGGCGGTGAAATCCTGGCTCTGCACCGCCAGCATGTGCCGCGCCGCCTCGACCACCGACGCGGCGCGCGCGGTGAGCCGATGCGAACGAAGGCGCTCGTGGCGCAACGACGTGCGGTTCATGTCCCCATGATGCCCGGTGCCCCCGACACCCGTTCCCCCGACACCCGTTCACCTGCCGGACAGGGAATCCTGCGAGCATCCGACGTGTTCTCCCCTGCGGCGCACGAGCCCGGCATCCACCGTCGGCACCGCCGCTCCCGAAAGGCCCTCGATGACAGACCGACCCCACCGCTCGCCGTGGCCGCCCCTGCTGATCGCGATCGCGCTCGAGGTATCGGCGACGCTGTCGCTGCGCGCGGCCGAGGGCTTCACGCATCCGCTCTGGCTGATCGTGGTCGTCGCCGGGTACACCGGGTCGCTGTGGTTGCTGTCGGTCGTGCTCGATCGGGGGATGCCGGTGGGCGTCGCCTACGGCATCTGGTCGGCGATCGGCGTCGTGCTCACCGCCGTGCTGGGCACCGTGCTGTTCGGTGAGACGCTCGGCACGGTGCAGATCATCGGTGTCGGCGCGATCGTGATCGGCGTGCTGCTCGTCGAGCTCGGCTCGCACGCCCGCCCGACCTCGACGGAGGTCGCCTCGTGATCTGGCTGCTGCTGGTTCTCGCGATCGCCAGCGAGGTCACCGCCACACTGAGCCTGCGCGCCTCGGAGGGCCTGCGCCGCCGGCGGTGGATCCCCGTGATCGTCGTCGGCTACCTCGCCGCGTTCTCGCTGCTGGGCACGATCCTGGCGATGGGCATGCCCGTGGGCGTCGCCTACGGGATCTGGGCCGCTGCCGGCGTGGCGATCACGGCCGTGATGGGCCGCATCCTCTTCAAGGACCACTTCTCGGCGATGATGGCCGCGGGCGTCGCGCTCATCGCGGTCGGCGTCGCACTGATCGAGTTCGGGCACTGACCCCCGCGGCAGCCGGGCGAGCTCAGCTCAGCGCCGAGATCGCCTCGCGCAACAGGCCGTCGGCCGCGTCGAGGGCGGAGGCCGCGTCGGCGGGCGTCGCGCCGGTCGCGAGGATGAGCACCGCGAGCTTGACCGATCCGTCGGCGGCGGCGAGCGCGCGCGCGGCCTCGTCGGTGTCGACCCCGGCGAGCTGCGACACCGTGCGGATCGACCGCGCGTGCAGCTTCTCGTTGGTGGCGAGCAGATCGACCATCACGCCGCGGTAGGTCTTGCCGAGCTTGATCATCGAGAGCGTCGTGAGCATGTTGACCACGAGCTTCTGCGCGGTGCCCGACTTCAGGCGCGTCGACCCGGAGATGAACTCCGGGCCCGTCACGACCTCGATCGCGATGTCGGCGGCGGCACCGATCGCGGAGGCCCGGTTCGAGGCGATCGCGACCGTGAGTGCGCCCAGACCGCGGGCGTAGTCGAGTCCGCCGATCACGTAGGGAGTGCGGCCCGAGGCCGAGATGCCGACGACCGTGTCGGATGCGGTGAGCTGCAGTTCCGCCAGTGATGCGGCCGCAGCGTCGGCGTCGTCCTCGGCGTTCTCGACGGCCGAACGGATCGCCGTCTCACCGCCCGCGATGATGCCGACCACGAGCGACGGGTCGGTTCCGAAGGTGGGCGGGCACTCGCTCGCGTCGAGCACGCCGATGCGACCGGCCGTCCCCGCACCGATGTAGATGAGGCGCCCTCCGCGACGGAAGCGCTCGGTGATGCCGTCGACGGCGGCGGCGATCTGCGCGGCCTCCGCGGCCACCGCTCCCGCCACCCGGGCGTCCTCGGCGTTCATGCGCTCGACGAGCTGTGCGCTCGTCAGAAGATCGAGGTCACCGCGCTCGGTGGTCGCGGCCTCGGTGTCGAGCTTCGACAGCTCCTCGATCAGAGCGGTGAGTCGGGTGTCGTCATTCGGCACGGTGCACGAACCTTTCGTGAGGGAGATCGAAGCGGGTGGCGAGCAGGAGGGCACCGTCGATCGCGTCGCCGACGGGCCGCCGGACCCGGCGGCCGGCGGCGGCGAGCGCATCGGTGAGCTGCCCACGGAACCAGGCGTGGTCGGTGAGTCCGCCGTGCAGCACGACATCGGGCGTCGTGGACGCCGCGACGGCGGAGGCGGTGAGCAGGCGGGTCGCCTCGGCGGCGATCGCCCGAGCGGCCTCATCGCCGGCCTCGGCGGCATCCAGGGCGAGCGGAGCGAGGGTCGCGAGACGTCGGGCGAGTGGATCGCCGTGCGCGAGCCAGGGGATGATGTCGGATGCCGCGCCCACGGGTTCCGCGATCGCCTCCGTGAGAGAGGTCGCGGGCCCGAGACCATCGGCGGCGTGCAGCACCGCGCGGAGCACCTCGCGGCCAAGCCAGGAGCCGCTTCCGAGGTCGCCGACGTCGGGACCCCAGCCGTCGACGAGACGGGCGCCCTCGGCATCCGTTCCGAGGGCGGCGGCGCCCGTGCCGGCGATGAGAAGCACGCCGTGGCCGCCGTCGAGTGCACCGGCGTGGGCGGTGACGACATCAGAGGTCACGGCGACGGGGGCCAGCACCCGCGCGGCGAGGAGACCGGCCAGGCGCTGCGCGGCGGCGGGTGCGGCCCACGCACCTGCCGCCCCGACGGAGAGGGCCGATATCATCCCGTCCGGTACCTCGGCGAACACGGTCTCGACCGCTGCGAGAGCGGCGCTGACACCGTCGGCGGCGGCGAGCCCCGGCGCACCTGTACCCTCATGTGCAGGCCGGCGTGTCGGATCGGCGACCACCAGTCGGCAGCGCGACTTGCCGAGGTCGACGGCGAGCACGCGGGACATCGAGATCATAAAAATAGTCTACGCAGATTGACGGCGACATGAAAGAATTCTTCACAGCCGGAAAGGGAGATGAATGAGCATCCAGACGACGATCGCGGCTTCGGTCGACACGCTGCCGCCCTCCCTCGCCCGGATCGCCCGCGCCGTCGCCGACAACCCCACCCAGGTGATCGAGAGCACGATCACCGAGCTCGCCGCGTCGTGCGACACCTCGGTCGCGTCGGTCGTGCGCTTCTGCCGCGTGATCGGGGTGAGCGGTTACGCCGCGCTGCGTCGCACCCTCGCCGCCGAGCTCGGGCGCGAATCGGTCAACTTCGGCACCAACAGCGGGTTCGGCGCCGAGATCGCCGCCGACGACAGCCTGCGTGACGCCGCCCGCAAACTCGCCGCCCTGGAACGCCTCGCGATCGAGGAGACCGTCGAGCGCCTCGACTACGACGCGCTCGGAGCGGCCGCCGAGGCCATCGAGGGCTCGGGGCGCATCCTGCTGTTCGGAATCGGGGCGAGTCGCCTGGCCGCCGCCGATCTCGGCCACAAACTGCTGCGCATCGGCCACAACGCGATCGCCCTCGACGATGCGCACGAGGCGAGCGCCGCCGCCGCCCTGCGCACCTCGCCGACCGTCGCGATCGGCTTCTCGAACTCGGGAACGACCCCGGAAGCCGTGCTCTTCCTGCAGGCCGCCCGCGACACCGGTGCCACCACGATCGGCATCACCGGCGCCGGTACCTCTCCCCTCGCCCGCGCCTCCGATCACCTCCTCCTCACCCACGCGCGCGAATCCCGCTTCCGCGCCGGCGCGATGGTGAGCCGCATCGCCCAGCTCGCCCTCGTCGACTGCCTCTTCATCGGCGCGGCGCAGTTGCGCCGCGATGTCGCGGTCGACGCCCTCGAGCGCAGTGCCGCCGCGACCCGGGCGCTGCGCGGCGAGTAGCCGTTCTCAGGCGGTGTCGACGGCGTCCGGCGCCGCCGCGGGCTCCGGTGACCGCTCATGGATCGAGCCCGCCGTGCGCAGGAACACGATGATCCAACTGAAGATGAGCACCGCGGCGATCAGCTCGACGGCGGTCAGGTTGTAGTACCCGGTCGCGAAGAACACCGCGAGCAGAACGATCACCAGCACGTACGCCCACCCGAGCAGCACGAAGATGCGTGGGATGGTGCGCAGGAGCCACGGCAGCCCGACCACGATCACGGCGAAGGCCACCGCCATCCCGGTCGCGACGGTGTTGTGCACCGCGAAGAACTCGTCGACGGGGAAGATCCCCACGCACGCCAGGAAGATCCCGATGAGGATGAGTCCCGTACGCACGATCGTGCGGCCGCGCCGATCGACCGGGTCGGTCGCGGGAAGGCCCGCGGTCGCGTAGCGGGAGATCGTCGTGACCATGACGCCCGCGATGATCAGGGTGATGTTGAAGGCGTACGAGGCGCTGTTGGAGCTCATGCCCAGCGCCGAGAGGTTGTCGCGCCACCAGTGCGGATCGCTCGAGGCGAGCATGCTCGCGAAGGCGCCGATCACGAGGAACACCGCGAGCACGAGAGACAGGGTCATCGGGGTGAGCGCGACGGAGCTGAGGAACGACACGTACGCGGTGAGCGCGAAGGCGACACCGATGAGCACCGCTCCGGGGAACGCGAACACCGGCGCATCCGTGAAGCTCTGCTCGAGCAGCTTCGCGATCCCGAGCCAGCCGAGGTAGGCGATCGCCGCGTGGGCGAAGGCGATCGCGAGCAGGTCGTACCAGCGCAGACGGTCGCCCGGCACGCTGAAGCCGTCGCGCACGGCATCCGGATCGGCATCCTCGGGACGGGCGACGAGACGTCCGAGTGCGAACGCGAGGGCCGCGGTGGCCGCTCCCCCGTAGGCTGCGAAGTTGCCGATCGATCCCGTGCCGCTGATCGCCATCTCATGGCCGAAGAACACGGGGAAGGCGACGAGGAAACCGATCACGAGGAACAGCGCCCCGACGATGAGCGCGGCGGCCTCGAGCACGGCGTCGTCGCGCGCCGGCCCCCGCACCTGCCGGAGCACCTGGCGGACCCGTTCGGCGATCGCGTGCATGCTGCACCTCCCGCCGCCATCCTAGGGTCGCGGCGCTCGCCGATGGGGGGGGGCGGATGCCGCGGCGCCGCGCCGTTAGCCTGGAGGGGTGACCGAGACCCTCCACGCCCGCGCCGTCCTCCTCGACATGGACGGGACCCTGGTCGACTCGACCGCCGTCGTCGAACGCCTCTGGTTGGAGTGGGCGCAGCCGCACGGGCTCGACCCCGCCACGGTGCTGCGGGTCATCCACGGCCGCCAGGGCCACCAGAGCATGTCGATCCTGCTGCCCGAGCGCGACCACGCCATCAATCTGCACGAGAACACCGTCATGCTCGCGAACGAGAGCAGCGATGTCGCGGGCGTCGTCGAGATCACCGGCGCCGCCGCACTGCTGCAGGCGCTGCTCCCCCACCCGCACGCGATCGTGACCTCGGCGAACGTCGAACTGATGACCGCGCGCATGGGCGCGGCGGGGCTCCCCCTGCCCGCCCTGACGATCACCGCCGAGAGCGTCTCGGCCTCGAAGCCCGACCCCGAGGGCTTCCTCCGCGCCGCAGCGGAGCTCGGTGTCGATCCCGCCGACTGCATCGTGTTCGAGGACTCGGGTGCCGGCATCCAGGCCGCGCACGCCGCCGGTATGCGCGTGGTCGGCGTCGGCCCGCACGCCCACGCGCACGACCCCGAGGTGCAGGTCGACGACCTCACCCGTGTCGCCGTGACGGCGACAGACGACGGCTTCACGCTGACGATCGACTGACGACCCGCGCCGCACGCCGGTGAGGCGGATGCCGCGGCTCAGCGCGTACGGAGCCCGTCGAGGGCCACGGCGAGAACGTCGCGGGCGAGGGCTTCGGCCCCTTCGGGACCGCTCGGGCGGTACCACTCCACGAGGGAGTTGACCATGCCGAAGAGCAGACGCGTCGCGACCGAGGCATCCACATCGGCTCGCACCGCGCCCTCCTCCTGCGCCGCGCGCACGATCGCGGTCACGGCCTGATCGAAGGCGCGCCGACGTTCGAGTGCGCGCCGTTCGACCTCGCTGTTGCCCCGCACGCGCAGCAGCAGCGTGACCGAGGGCAGATGCGTCACGAGCACACCGACAGCGCCCTCGAGCACCGCGGCCAGTCGGTCGCCCGGGCGCACGGCATCCGTGATGGCCAGGACGCCCTCGAGGCCGTCGAGCGCCTCGTCGAGGGCCGTCTCGAGGATCTCCTCCTTGGAGGAGAAGTGGTGGTAGAGCGCGGCCTTCGACAGCCCGAGCCGGGCAGCGAGGGCAGCCACCGAGGTGCCGTCGTAGCCGGACTCGTTGAACACCGCCACCGCCGCGTCGAGCAGACCCCGGCGGTCGTACCCGGGGCGCCCTCGACGGACGGGGTCGGCTGCGCTCATCGCCCCAGTCTGGCACGCGGGCCGCGCGGCGAGGAGTGGCTGCTCAGCGCTCGAAGTCCTCGAAGATCAGGGTCGTGCGGGTCGTGCGGATCGACGGGATCGCCTGGATGTCCTCGAGAACGATCCGGCGGAGGTCGCGCGCATCGTTCGCCCGCACGAGCAGGATCACGTCGAAGTCTCCACCGACCAGCGCCATGTGCTCGATCTCGGGGATCGCCCGCAACCGATCCTGCACGAGCTGCCAACTGGCCTGCTCGATCGCGAGCGTGACGTAGGCGCTCGCGTGATGGCCGAGCTTCGCGGGATCCGTGCGCACGGTGTACCCCGTGATCACCCCCGCATCGGTGAGCCGTCGGATCCGGGCATGGGCGCCTGCCCGCGAGATGTGCACGGCATCCGCCAGCGCGGTCATCGACGCCCGCGCATCGCGTCGCAGCTCGTCGAGGATGGCCCGGTCGATCTCATCCAGCGTGGTCATGGCACTCCTTCGTCCCGCGTCGAATTCTGACACTTCGGCGAGCGCGAGCGCAACGAGCGCGCAATCGTCCAGCATTCAGCCGCACCTCTTGGACGACTGCGCGCGAGAGCGCATGCTGTCGTCATCAGGTTCGGCGAGGAAGGCGACCAGATGAACGACGACATGCTCCCCCGCGACGAGGCGGTGCAGCTCATCGCCCCCGACGGCACGCTCACCGAGGACGCGGACTATCCGCTCCCCGACCGCGGCGCGCTGCTCGACGCCTACCGCGGACTCGTCGAGGGACGCCGCTTCAACGACCAGGCGAGCGCACTGGTGCGCCAGGGCCGCCTCGCGGTCTACCCCTCGTCGCACGGGCAGGAGGCCTGCCAGGTCGCAGCCGCGCGGGTGCTCGACGGCGCCGCTGACTGGCTGTTCCCCACGTACCGCGACGCCGTCGCCATCATCGGACGCGGAGTCCCGCCGGCGGAGACCATGGTGCTGCTCGCCGGCGACTGGCATTCGGGCTACGACGTGCGTGCGCACCGCGTCGCCACGCAGTCCACGCCCCTCGCGACCCAGTTGCTGCACGCGGTCGGCTTCGCGTACGCCGCGAAGCGTCGCGGCGACGACACGGTCGTGCTCGCCCTGTGCGGCGACGGCGCCACCAGCGAGGGCGACTTCCACGAGGCGATGAACTTCGCGTCGGTCTTCCGCGTGCCGGTGGTCTTCTTCGTGCAGAACAACGGATTCGCGATCTCGGTGCCCCTCTCGCGCCAGACCGCTGCCCCCTCGCTCGCGCACAAGGCGATCGGCTACGGGATGCCGGGGCAGCGGGTCGACGGCAACGACGTCGCCGCGGTGCTGTCGGTGCTCGGCGCGGCCGTGCGGCGAGCACGCGCGGGCGACGGCCCCACGCTCGTCGAGGCGCACACCTATCGGATGCAGGCGCACACCAACGCCGACGACGACACCCGCTACCGCGAGCGCGCCGAGGTGCAGGCCTGGGTCGAACGCGACCCGCTGCGGCGGCTGCGCACGCACCTCCGCGCGGTCGGAGCGCTCGACGACGAGACCGAGGCCCGGTTCGCGGCGGATGCCGAGACCCTCGCGACCGAGCTGCGCACCGCATTGAACACCGACGCCGACCTCGATCCCGAGGATCTCTTCCGATTCGTGACCGCGACCCGTTCCCCGCAGCTCGAGGAGCAGTGGGCGATGCTGCGGGGCGAGATCGAGCGCACGGCGGCGGCATCCGGCCAGGCGGAGTCCGCCTCTCACGAAGGAGCATCCCGATGACGATCGCGCAGGACGGCACGCATCTCGACGGCATCGGCGCGGGCGTCGATGCGGACGGCCGGGCCCCGGCGACGCTCACGATGGCCGCGGCACTGAACCTCGCACTCGCCGACGCGCTGACCGACGACCCCGAGGTCGTCGTCTTCGGGGAGGACGTGGGGGCGCTCGGCGGGGTGTTCCGGGTCACCGACGGACTCACCGCGCGCTTCGGCGAGGATCGCTGCTTCGACACCCCGCTCGCCGAGTCCGGCATCGTCGGCACGGCGGTGGGCATGGCGATGAACGGCATGCGCCCCGTGGTCGAGATGCAGTTCGACGCTTTCGCGCTGCCCGCGTTCGAGCAGGTGGTGAGCCACGTCGCGAAGTACGGGAACCGCACGCGCGGAGGGGTGCGGATGCCGCTGGTCATCCGCATCCCGTTCGGTGGCGGCATCGGCGGGGTCGAGCACCACTGCGACTCGTCGGAGGCGTACTACGCGCACACCCCGGGGCTCACGGTCGTGTGCCCGTCGACCCCGCAGGACGCCTACTCGCTGCTGCGGGCGGCGATCGAGTCGCCCGATCCGGTCGTGTTCCTCGAGCCCAAGAAGCTGTACTGGACGCGCGGCGAGGTCGACACCGCGCACCGCGTCGACCTCGGCAGCGCCCGGGTCGCGCGCACCGGCACCGATGTGACGCTGCTCGCCTACGGCGCGGCCGTGCCGCTCGCGCTGGAAGCCGCCGAGGTCGCAGCCGCCGAGGGCCGCAGCGTCGAGGTCGTCGATGTGCGCTCGCTCTCCCCCTTCGACGACGCCACGGTCACGGCCGCCGTGCGCGCCACCGGGCGGGCGGTCGTGATCGCCGAGGCACCGGGCTACGCGAGCGTCGCCTCCGAGATCCAGTCGCGGGTGTTCGAGCGCTGCTTCGAGCACCTCGAGGCACCGGTGCGCAAGGTGACCGGGTTCGACATCCCTTACGCCCCGCCGAAGCTCGAGCACTGGTACCTGCCCGACGTCGACCGCGTGCTCGACGCGATCGACACGCTGCACTGGGAGGACGAATCGTGAGCACCCTCACCGCGCACGTCTTCCGGTTGCCCGATCTGGGCGAGGGTCTCACCGAGGCCGGTCTCGTGCAGTGGCTCGTGGCGGTCGGAGACACGATCGCCGTCGATCAGGCGATCGCCGAGGTCGAGACCGCCAAGAGCGTCGTGGAGCTGCCGTCCCCGTTCGCGGGTGTGGTGACCGCGCTGCACGGCGACGCCGGCGACACGATCGCCGTCGGCGCCCCGGTGCTGGAGGTGTCGGATGCCGCGGCGGCGAGCGCCTCATCCGAAGCCGTCCTCCCCGAGAACGCGGCGCACGAGGACTACCGAGTCGAGGAACGCGCAGGCTCGGGCAACGTGCTCATCGGCTACGGCACGAGCGAACGGTCGGCGAGCGGACGCCGCCGGCGGTCGGCCGTGCACGACTCGGCCGCGACGCCCGCCGACACGGCGGAGGCACCCTCCGCCCGCACCGTCGCGGTGCGCTCGCCGATCGTCCGTCGGCTCGCCCGCGACCTCGGTCTCGACGTGCACGCGATCCCCGCGACCGGAGCCGACGGTGCCGTGACGCGCGCCGACGTGCTGCGGGCCGCGGTCGATCATGCCGTCGACGGCGCGCACGCACCGGCATCCGCGGGTCCGGCGTCGTCCGCCGACGAGATCGACGGCCTGCGCGTGCGCGCCCGTGACCGCCTGTCTCCGCTGCGCCGGGCCGTGAGCGCCCGCCTGAGCCGCAGTCGCGCCGAGATCCCCGAGGCGACCGTCTGGGTCGACGTCGACGCGACGCGTCTCTGGGATCTGCGGCGCGAGATCGCCGCGGCCGGCGAGCGCGCGCCGTCGCTGACCGCGCTGTTCGCCCGCTTCGCCCTGCTCGCGCTCGAGGACCACCCCGTTCTCGCCTCGCGTCTGGATGACGGCGGGGAGGAGCTCATCGCGTTCGAGGGCGTGAACCTCGGGGTCGCCACCGACACCGAGCGCGGGCTGCTCGTGCCGGTCGTCCCCCGCGCGCACGAGCTGAGTGTCGCGCGACTCGACGCCGCGCTGCGCGAGCTCGCCGAGACCGCCCGGGCCGGGTCGATGCCGCCCGAACGGATGCGCGGCTCGACCTTCACCCTCAACAACTACGGTGGACTCGGCGTCGACGGGTCGGCTGCGATCATCAATCATCCCGACGTGGCGATCCTCGGCATCGGACGCGTGCTCGAGCGACCCTGGGTCGTCGACGGCGAGGTCGTCGCCCGCCGCATCGCCCAGCTGTCGCTGGTGTTCGATCACCGCGTGTGCGACGGCGGCTACGCCGCGAGCTTCCTGCGGCAACTGGTCGCGCTGATCGAACAGCCGTTGCGCGCCTACGGGCGCGTGTGAGGAGGCCGATATGACCGAGGCGTTCCTCATCGGCGGAGCCCGCACCCCGATCGGGCGCTACGGCGGCGCCCTCTCCGGCATCCGCCCCGACGACCTCGCCGCCCTCGTGGTGCGCACCGCCGTCGATCGCGCCGGAGTGCCGGATGCCGCGATCGACGAGGTGATCCTGGGAGCGGCGAACCAGGCCGGGGAGGACAACCGCAACGTCGCGCGCATGGCCGTGCTGCTCGCGGGGCTCCCCGACGACATCCCGGGTCTGACCGTGAACCGGCTCTGCGCCTCGGGGATGTCGGCCATCGCCCTGGCGGCCCAGGCGATCCGCGCGGGGGACGCCGAGCTGCTCGTCGCGGGCGGCGTCGAGTCGATGACCCGGGCCCCGTGGGTGCAGGCCAAGCCCGAACGGGCGTGGGCGAAACCGGGCGCCGTCGTCGACACCTCGATCGGCTGGCGGTTCACGAACCCGCGCCTCTCCGCACGCGCCGGCACCACCCTCTCGATGCCGGAGACCGCGGAGGAGGTCGCCCGACGCGACGGGATCACGCGAGAGGATGCCGACGCGTTCGCGCTGCGCAGCCACGCCCTCGCGATCGCCGCGATCGACGCCGGACGCTTCGCCGACGAGATCGTCGCCGTGCCCACGCGCGCCGGCGAGGTCGACGTCGACGAGGGCCCGCGCCGCGACACCGACCTCGGTGCGCTCGCGTCGCTGCGCCCCGTCGTGGAGGGCGGCCGCGTCGTCACCGCCGGCAACTCGAGCTCCTTGAACGACGGGGCCTCCGCCGTGATCGTCGCCTCGGGTGAGGCCGTGCGCCGCTACGGCCTCACACCCCGTGCCCGCATCGTCACGGCGACCTCCGCCGCACTCGCTCCGGAGATCATGGGTCTCGGTCCCGTGCCGGCGACCGAGAAGGCGCTGCGGCGCACGGGCCTCGCGGTCGACGCGATCGGGGCCGTCGAGCTGAACGAGGCCTTCGCCTCCCAGTCGCTCGCCTCGATCCGTCGGCTCGGACTCGACCCGGAACGCGTCAATCGCGACGGCGGAGCGATCGCCCTCGGGCACCCGCTCGGGTCGAGCGGCTGCCGCATCGTCGTCACGCTGCTCGGGCGCATGGAGCGCGAGGGGGCGGGGCTCGGACTCGCGACGATGTGCGTGGGCGTCGGGCAGGGCACGGCCATGATCCTGGAGCGGGTGGCATGAGCGACCCGCTGCTGATCGAACGGCGTGACGACCGCGTGCTCGCCACGCTCCACCGACCGGAGCGCCGCAACGCCATCGACCTCGCCACGATCGATGCCCTGCACGCGCTCTGCGCCGAGCTGGAAGCCGACCCCCGCACGCTGATCCTCACGGGTGCGGGCGGCGACTTCGCGGCGGGCGCCGACATCGCCCAACTGCGCGAGCGCCGCGCCGACGATGCGCGCCGCGGGATCAACGCCACGGCCTTCCTCCGCGTGGCCGAACTGCCGATGCCGGTCATCGCCGCCCTCGACGGCTACGCGCTGGGCGGCGGCGCGGAGCTCGCCTACGCCGCCGACATCCGCATCGCCACCGCGTCGCTCCGCATCGGCAACCCCGAGACCGGACTCGGCATCCTCGCCGCTGCCGGCGCGACCTGGTGCCTGCCCGAGATCGTCGGCCACGCCCGCGCCGCCGATCTCCTGCTCACGGGCCGTGCGCTGGGCGCGGACGACGCCCTCTCCTGGGGGCTCATCTCGGCGATCCATCCGCCCGAGCAGTTGCTGCCCGCCGCGCACGCGCTCGCGGACCGCATCGCCGCGAACGACCCGCTCGCCACCCGGCACACCAAGCGCGCCCTCCGCGCGCCGCGTGCGGAACATCCGCACATCGACGGAGAACTGCAGGCCGAGCTGTTCGAGAGCCCCGAGAAGGAGCGCCGCATGACCGCCTTCCTCGATCGCACGGATCGCTCGTGAGCGCGCCGGCCGTCGTCGGCGTGATGGGCGGAGGGCGCATGGGCGCGGGCATCGCGCACGCGTTCCTGCTCGCCGGATCGCGAGTGGTCGTCGTCGAGCGCGATACGGAGGGCGCGGATGCCGCGGCGCTGCGCATCGACGAGAGTCTCCGCCGTTCCGCCGACCGCGACCCCGGCCTCGATGCGGGCGAATGCGCCGCGCGCCTCCGGGTCACGACGGATGTCGAGGCGTGCAGGGGGGCCGCACTGGTCGTCGAGGCCGTGCCCGAGGACCGCGTTCTCAAGGAGGATGCGCTCGCGCGGCTCGAGCACGTGCTGCCGGACGAGGCCGTGCTCGCCTCGAACACCTCATCGATCTCGATCGACGACCTCGCGCTCGCCCGCCGACGGCCGGAGCGCTTTCTCGGGCTCCACTTCTTCAACCCGGTGCCCTCGTCGGCACTCGTCGAGATCGTGCGGGGAGCGACCACCGACCCGGCCGTCGTCGATACCGCGCGCGAGTGGGTCGCTCTGCTCGGCAAGACTCCGATCGTGGTCGCCGACTCCCCCGGCTTCGCGTCGTCGCGCCTCGGCGTCGCGCTCGGACTCGAAGCCATTCGGATGCTCGAGGAGCGCGTCGCATCCGCGGCCGACATCGACGCCGCCATGACGCTGGGGTACCGGCATCCGGTGGGCCCGTTGCGCACGACCGACCTCGTGGGGCTCGACGTGCGTCTCGGGATCGCCCAGGAGCTCGCCCGCGAGTTGGGTGACCGCTTCGAGCCACCCGCTCTGCTGCGCCGAATGGTGGCCGAGGGGCGGCTGGGACGAAAGAGCGGCGCAGGCTTCTACGACTGGACCGACCCCGACTCTCCGAAGGAGACGCGATGACCGAGTACCTGCCCAGTTACGTCGAGGGCGCCTGGTGGACGCCCTCGGCTGGATCACCCTCGACGGAGGTGCGCGACGCCTCGACCGGCGAGCTCGTGACCCGCGTGTCGACCACGGGTCTCGACCTCGCGGCGGCGCTCGTGCACGCCCGCACGGTCGGGCAGGCGAGCCTCGCCGGGCTCACCTTCCACCAGCGAGCCGTGCTGCTGAAGCAGTTCGCGCTGGCGCTGACCGCCCGCAAGGACGAGCTGTACGCGCTCTCGGCCCGTACGGGTGCGACGGCCGCCGATTCGTGGGTCGACATCGACGGCGGCATCGGCGTGCTCTTCTCCTACTCGGGCAAGGGACGCCGCGAACTGCCGAACGGCACCGTGCGCATCGACGGCCCGGTCGAGCCCCTCTCGAAGGACGGGTCCTTCCTCGGCCGCCACGTGCACACCACGCTGCCGGGCGTCGCCGTGCAGATCAACGCCTTCAACTTCCCCGTGTGGGGTGCGCTCGAGAAGTTCGCCCCCGCCTTCCTCGCGGGAATGCCGACGCTGATCAAGCCCGCGACCCCGACCGGCTACCTCGCCGAGGCGATGGTGCGCATCCTCATCGAGTCGGGTCTGGTGCCCGAGGGCACGCTGCAGCTCGTGAGCGGGAGCGTGCCCGACCTGTTCGACCACCTGCTCCTCGGCGACATCGTGGGATTCACCGGCAGCGCCTCGACCGCCGAGTCGCTGCGGCGGAGCGCCGCGGTGCAGACCGGGGGCGTGCGTTTCACGGCCGAGACCGACTCGATCAACGCCTCGGTGCTCGGCACGGATGCCACGGTCGACACGCGCGAGTTCGATGCCTACGTGCGCCAGCTCGTCACCGAGATGACGACGAAGGCCGGACAGAAGTGCACCGCGATCCGTCGCGTCATCGTGCCGGAAGGATCGGCGGATGCCGTGATCGAGGCCGTGCGCACCCGCCTCGCGGAGCGCACGGTGCTCGGAGACCCCCGAGCCGAGGGCGTGACCATGGGCCCGCTCGCCTCCCTCGCCCAGCGCGACGAGGTGCTGCGACAGGTCGCCGCACTGCAGGATGCCGGCGGACGGATCGTGATCGGCACGACCGCGACGCCGGAGGTGCGACGCGCCGACGGAACCACGGGGCCGGTCTCGGAGGGGGCCTTCGTCGCGCCGATCCTGCTGCGCTTCGACGACGCCGAGGCGGATGCCGTGCACGACATCGAGGCCTTCGGCCCGGTCGCCTCGATGCTGACCTACTCGACCATCGCGGAGGCCGCAGGTCTCGTCGCCCGCGGCGGCGGTTCGCTGGTGACGAGCATCGCGACGCACGACCCCGCGCAGGCGGTGGCGCTCGCGACCCGCATCGCGCCGTTCAACGGGCGGCTGCTGGTGCTCGACCGCGACGATGCACGCTCCTCGACCGGACACGGATCCCCGCTCCCCAACCTCGTGCACGGTGGACCGGGGCGGGCCGGCGGTGGCGAAGAGCTGGGCGGGATCCGGGCGGTGCTGCACCACATGCAGCGCACCGCGGTGCAGGGATCGCCCGAGATGCTCACGGCCCTGACCGGTGTCTGGCACACGGGCGCCGCGGTGCGCAGCGACGGACGGCATCCGTTCCGCCGATCACTCGCCGAACTGCGGGTCGGCGACCAGGTGGCCTCGGGATCGCGCACCGTGACCCTCGACGACATCGAGACGTTCGCGCGCTTCACCGGCGACACCTTCTACGCCCACATGGACGAGGCCGCGGCGGCGGCGAATCCGTTCTTCCCGGGGCGAGTCGCCCACGGCTATCTGCTCGTGTCGTGGGCGGCAGGGCTCTTCGTCGATCCCGAACCCGGTCCGGTGCTCGCGAACTACGGACTCGAGGACCTTCGCTTCGTCACGCCGGTGTCGCCGGGTGATGAGATCCGCGTCGAACTGACCGCGAAGCAGATCACGCCGCGCGAGACCGACGACTACGGCGAGGTGCGCTGGGACGCCGTCATCCGCAATCAGCGCGACGAGACCGTCGCGACCTACGACGTGCTCACGCTCGTGAGCAAGCATCCTCAGGGCGAGACGGTGCCCGCCTGATTCCGGAGAGGCCGAACAGCGCCCCGGCCGCGACCATCCCGACCAGAAGTCTCATGAGCGAGCGCATCGGCGGCATCCCCCGCCCGCTCATCCGAACACCAACGGCGCGCGCAACGTCGCATCCTCCACGCCGATGCCCGTCACGACCGCCGCCGGATCGGCGGGGTCGCGGTCGGAGCGGAGCCGCACGAACCCGCCGTCTCGTGTGGCCGACTCGTAGAAGTACTCGCCGGAGGCGATGACGGTCACGAAAGTCCCTTGCGGGAACGCTGTGATGGCCGCACTCACGGGATCCCCCACACGCACTCCGCCGGCCGAGGGCAAGGAGGCTCCCGGGTGGACCGGTTCGCCGTAGACGTTCGACACTCCGACCGTCACACTCGCGACGCGTTCGCCGCTCTCATCGGTCCAGATCCCGACCGATGCGGATCCATCGGCGGCGGTCAGCCACCACGGGCTCCCCGCCCATTCCGGCTCGACCGCCCGAGCACCCGGTACAGCGGCCAGCGCAGCATCGAGATCACTGCCGAGCACGATCGGACCGACGGCCGCGGTGCTCATCTCCCACGCACTCCACGGCGCTGACGGGTCGGCCGCCGCCGGTGTCTCCGACGGAGTCGGCGGATTCGCCGTCAGCTCCTCGATGAGGGCGTCGCGGGCGGAGCCGCTGTGCTCTCGCAGCATCTCCGCCACCGCCTCGGCGTCGATCGCCGATCCGTCGACCCCCGTCTGGAACAGCTCGACGATGACGTTCCCCATCGACGCGTAGCCCTTGTGATACCGCCACTCGCCATCGACGTACCCCTCGGTCAGCGTTCCGGCGATCGCCTGCACGTCGTCACCGTCGCCGACGATCTCGGCGTCGAACCCGGACTCCCGCTCCAGCACGTAGGAGGCGCATTGCTCCGTCGCCGCGCGAAGCTGGTCCATCCGCGCTGAGACCTGCGCCTCGTCGGCGAGCTGCAGCACGTGCAGCCGTCCCACGGCGTTGTCGCTTCCCTCGAGGGTCCACGTGAGGGTCCGCGCCGCGACCGATCCCAAGGACATCTCTGCGGAGAGCGCGCCGCAGATCGAGGGGACGGGCACCGGCCCACCCCCGTCGGAGATCTGCTCCAGTGCGCTCGTCGGTTCGGACATCTCCGCGATGCCCGGCAGGAGCGCGCGGATCTCGTCCTCCGAGGGCAGGAACCAGTCGAGCTCGTCACCGACGAAGTGGAGCGGCCCGTCGTAGGCCGCGGGCTCCGGAGTCTCGGGGGCAGCCGTCGGGGTGGGATCCGGCGTCAAGTCGGGTTCGGGCGCGCACCCGGAGAGTCCGAACAATGCCCCGGCCGTGACCAGGCCGAGGACGAGCTTCGTGAACGACCGCCCGTGCGGCATATGACCCTCCGATGATCCGCTGCGCCGCCCGCCGACGCCTCCCCTGGGGCGAGCGTAGCGGCTGCTCTGGACATCCCGCCCGCCTCCACGACCGGTCGAGATCAGAATGATACGAATCGCATGCCCGTGGGCGCATATATGTCGCGAGGGAAGGTGTCAGAGCCCGCTCACGTCCGCCAGAACAGCGCCCACCGCCTCCCGCGCCGCCGAAGCGGTCGGCGCTGCGAGGGCCGCATCGGCCGCACGTCGGCACGCGTCCTGATCGACGGCCGCGAGCGCCGCGCCGACCCGCCCGAGCGCGCGCGGTGCCATCGAAAGCGAAGTCACTCCGAGCCCCGCGAGCACCGGAGCGAGCGCGGGGTCCGCCCCGGCCTCGCCGCATACCCCGACCGGCTTCCCCGCCGCGCGCCCCGCAGCGCCTACCGCGCCGATGAGTCGCAGCACCGCGGGCTGCCACGGATCGTTGAGGTCGCCCAGTTCGCTGAGGAGCCGGTCGGCCGCCAGCGTGTACTGGGCGAGATCGTTGGTGCCGAGGCTGACGAAGTCGACGACTTCGAAGATCTCGGTGGCGAGCAGGGCGGCCGACGGGGTCTCGATCATGATGCCGACACGGTCGATCCCCGCGCCCCTGGCCCGCTCCGCGAACTCCGCCGCCTCCTCGACGGTCGCCACCATCGGCGCCATGACCTCGACGAGGGCCGATTCCGCCTCGGCGGCGAGGGCGAGCGCTCGCAGCTGATCATCGAGAAGACGCGGGCTGCGACGGGCGATCCGCAGACCCCGTACGCCGAGCGCCGGGTTCTCCTCGTCGTCGACGTTCGCGAAGGGCAGGGGCTTGTCACTTCCCGCGTCGAGCGTGCGCACGACCACCTTGCGACCGGGGAACGCGGCGAGCACCCCGCGGTACGCGATGACCTGCTCATCGACGGAGGGAGCATCCGTGCGCCCGAGGAAGCAGAATTCCGTGCGGAAAAGTCCCACGCCCTCGGCGCGCGCCTCCGCAGCGGCGAGGGCGTCCGCCGCACCTCCGACGTTGGCGAGCAGGGCGAGCGGATGGCCGTCCGCCGAGCGGCCCTGCCCGTCGAACTCGACGACGACCGCGGCGGCACGCGCGGACGCCACTCGCTCCTCATCCGGGCCGACCTCGACGGTGCCGCGATCACCGTCGACGAGCACGATCTCCCCCTCGCGGATGCCCGTGGCACCGGTGACGCCGACGACCGCCGGGAGTCCGAGCGAGCGGGCGATGATCGCCGTGTGAGAGGTGGGACCGCCCTGCTCGGTGACGAGCGCTGCGCAGCGACCACCGCCGAGGGCGGCCGTGTCGGCGGGCGAGAGGTCCACGGCGACGAGCACGAACGGCTCCTCGCGCTCGGGGACCCCCGGCAGGTCGAGTCCGAGGATCTCCGCGATCACGCGGTCGCGCACGTCGCGGATATCGGCGACGCGTTCGGCCATCCGCCCCCCGAGCGCCTCGAGGGCCGTCTCGTGCGATCGGGCCGCTTCCCATACCGCGCGCGCGGCCGTGCGGCCCTGCGAGAGCACGAGCGCGCGGGCATCGGCGAGCAGCTCGGGATCGGACGCGATGAGGCGTGCGGCATCGAGGATCTCCCGCGCCTCCCCCGTCGACTCCGCGGAGCGCGCACGCAGGTGCTCGGCGACCGCGACGGTCGCCCGCTCGACCGCCGAGACCTCGGCGGGGCGCTCGCTCTCGGCGACGACGACTCCGCCATCGGGCTCGGGCAGCGCGGGAGCGAGATGAACGACGGATGCCGCGGCGACCCCGGGGCTCACGCCTCGTCCGCGCAGCACATCGCCCGCGGTCACCGCACCCGCCGCATCCCGAGGCGGCGCGACCGGTTCCGGCGCCGAGCCCGTCCCGGTGCCGGTGCCGGTGCCGGTTTCGGGGAGCCCGTCCGTTCCCTCCCCGAACCCGTCGTCGAAGAGCGCCGCGATCCGATCGAGAGCACCGGCGGCATCCGCCCCGTGCGCCGAGATCTCGATCTCGTCGCCCTGGCGCGCGCCGAGGATCAGCAGCCGCGAGAGACTCGCCGCAGCCGCCTCCGGGCCGTCGGGCAGTCGCCGCAGACGCACGTCGACGCCGCCGGAAGCCTCGGCGATCAGGGCCGCCGGGCGGGCGTGGAGGCCCTGCGGGTTGCGCACGAGCACGCGGCGGGTCTGCGCGTCGCCGGCGGGCCGGGACGGAGCCACCGGTTCCGGAACCGGTTCCTCCGCACCGAGCTGCCCCGACTTCGCTCCGAGGGCCGCGGACGCCTCGGCGGCGACCGTGTCGAGATCTCCCCCGGCCGCCGCAGACACCACGGCGGCGAGCAGACCCTCGACGAACGGTGCGGGGGCGAGCCTGACCGGCACGTCGCTCAGGCGCAGTTCGAGTGCGAGCTCGGCGCTGAGCACAGCCGACCCGAGGTCCATGAGCACGAGCACACCGTCGCAGTCGGCGGCGAGCTCGTCGATCGCTTCGGCGACGGCCACGGCATCCGTGCCGAGGATCGGCGTACCGTCGGCATCCGTGCCCGCACCGGCCGCGACGCGCACTCGCGCGCCGGGCCCCTGCACCATCTGCAGGGCGAGCTCGAGCGCCGCCTCCCCGAGTCGTGCGCTGTGGGAGACGGCGACGATGCCGATCATCAGCTCGCCGCGATCGCCGCGGGGAGCGTCTCGAAGAGCAGCGTGGTCGATGCGGCACCGGGATCGAGATGTCCGGCACTGCGTTCGCCGAGATAGCTGGCCCTCCCCTTGCGGGCCACCAGCGGCAGCGTCGCGTCGCGCCCCGTGGCGGCGGCGACCGCAGCGGCCTGCGTCGCCTCGGCGAGGTCGGCACCTCCCTCGATGGCCGCGTCGAGCGCATCGACCGCCGGCGACATCGCGTCGAACATCGTCTTGTCCCCGACCTCGGGCTTGCCGCGCGCGACGATGCCCTCGAGCCCGGCGCGCAGCGCGGCGGCCAGGCCGGTCGCGTCGAGATCCTGGACCGCGCCGGTCGTCATCCCCATCCGCAGGAAGAACGTGCCGTAGAGCGGCCCGCTGGCGCCGCCGACCGAGCTGACGAGCGTCATCCCGACGGTCTTCAGGAGGTCGTCAGCCGCGGCCGGCGCGCTCGCTGCGAGCTTCTCGGTGACGGCGCTCATCCCCCGCGCCATGTTCGCGCCGTGGTCGGCGTCGCCGATCGCGGAGTCGAGTTCGGTGAGCCATTCGCGCTTCTCGGCGACAGCCGCGCCGAAGCGGATGATCCAGTCCTGCAGGGTGGCGATCGAGACGGTATCCGCGGCCATCAGGCGCCCCACCGCAGACCGGGGGTCACGACCGGGCTGTCCCACAACCGCAGCACCTCGTCGTCGGCCTTCAGCACCGTGACCGAGCAGCCGGCCATGTCGAGCGAGGTGATGTAGTTGCCGACGAGGTTGCGCACGATCTGCACGCCCGCTGCCTCCAGGAGCGCTGCGACCTCGGCGTACATCAGGTAGAGCTCGATCTGCGGGGTCGCGCCCATCCCGTTGACCATCACGATCGCGGGTCCCGCGAAGTCGAGGTCGGCGAGGATCGGCTCGACGAGCTGGCGGGCGATGTCGGATGCCGGCGCCAGGGGCTCCCGGTGGCGCCCGGGCTCGCCATGGATGCCGATGCCGATCTCCATCTGGTCGTCCGGAAGGTCGAAGGTCGGCTTGCCGGCGGCCGGCACCGTGCAGCTGGTGAGCGCCATGCCCATGGAACGCCCCTGGCCGTTGACGCGTTGCGCGAGGGCGACGACGGCGGCGAGGTCCTGTCCTTCCTCCGCGGCCGCGCCGACGATCTTTTCGAGCAGCACGGTGAGGCCGACGCCGCGTCGTCCGGCCGTGTAGAGCGAGTCCTGCACCGCGACGTCGTCGTCGACGACGACCGTGCCGACCTCGATGCCCTCCATCGAGGCGAGTTCGGCGGCCATCTCGAAGTTGAGCACGTCGCCGGTGTAGTTCTTCACGATGTGCAGCACGCCGGCCCCCCGGTCGACGGCCTTCGTCGCTGCCTGCACGCGGTCGGGTGTCGGAGAGGTGAAGACCTCACCCGCGACCGCGGCGTCGAGCATCCCGACACCGACGTAGCCGCCGTGCAGGGGCTCGTGCCCCGATCCGCCGCCGGAGACGATCGCGACCTTTCCCTGCGCCTTCGGCTCGGCCCGCGTGATGACGTGCGTCTCGAGGTCGACCGACAGCTCGGGATGCGCGAGTGCGACTCCCTTGAGCGATTCGACGAGCACGTCCTCCGGGGCGTTGATGAGCTTCTTCATCGTCCGATCTCCTTCGATCTCTTCCGTCGGGTGTCGATGCCGGCCGCATGGCCGACGTCGCGAAAGCAGGCGACCTGGAACAGGCGACACCGCCGTCACTGTCGAACATGCTCGGGACGGCTGGTCTTGTCAAGGTCGAACGTGGGATCCGGGGCCACCAACTCTCTTCTTCGGCGTTCTTCGACGCCACCGTGTCACCCGCGCCGTGTCACCCGCGCCGTGTCACCCGCGCCGTGTCACCCGCGCAGTGTCACCCGCGCAGGGCGAGCACGAACGGCAGCACCTCGGTCGCGCCGGCGAGCCGAAGCGTGCGCGCGGCGACCGTGAGAGTCCATCTGCTGTCGGCGAGATCGTCGACGAGCAGCACGGGACCGTCGGGGATCTCGAGGCGATCGGCGCTGAACCGATCCCAG
Organism: Microbacterium galbinum; assembly: GCF_023091225.1. NCBI lineage: Bacteria > Bacillati > Actinomycetota > Actinomycetes > Micrococcales > Microbacteriaceae > Microbacterium > Microbacterium galbinum. The sequence goes on from NZ_JAHWXM010000001.1 coordinate 1,157,444, forward strand.
AGACCGCCGAGGCGGAAGACGCTGTTACCGCCGGGCTGACCGCTCGGACCGCCGCCGACGAGACCGAGCTCGCCCAGGTACGGCAGCCGGCCGATCTCGGCCAGTCCGCGGGCGAGGCTGTCGACGAGCTGGGGGCGCGAGCGCGACGGGAGTGCCACCACCGCGACGGGCCGCTGCGACCACTCCCACCCGGCCAGCACGCGCACGCATCCGTCGAGCACCTGTCGCGTCACCGCGGCGTCCGGCGCCCCCGCGGCGAAGAGCGTGCGCAACGTGCCACCCCACCCCAGGTCGGTCAATCGCGCCAGCGCCCGCCCCTCGCCCGCCTGTTCGTCTGCGGCGATGCGCCCCTTGACGGGGACGTCGAGCCGATCGGCGCCCGTGGGCCAGGCGCGGCGGGGCTCGATCGGCACCCCGACCCGGTCGAGCGACTGGGAGGCCTGGGTGGTGGCCGCCGCGCCGATCTCGCGCGGGAACCATTCGCCCGCGCAGTTGTCGCACCGCCCGCAGGGCTTCGCGGTGTCGTCGTCGAGGGCGCGCTGCAGGAACTCCATCCGGCATCCGTCGGTCTGCTCGTACGCGATCATGTGCTGCTGCTCGGCGACGCGCTCCCCCGCGATGCGTTCGTATCGCTCGGCGTCGTAGCTCCACGGCGCCCCCGTCGCGACCCACCCGCCCTGCACGCGTCGCACCGCGCCGTCGACGTCGAGCACCTTCAGCAGCAGTTCGAGCGGGGTCCGACGGATGTCGACCATCGCCTCGAGGGCCGGTGTCGAGATCGGCGCGTCGCCGAGTGCGCCGATCACCCGCTCCGCACGTTCACGGTCGGGCATCGACGCGGTCGCGAAATAGTGCCAGATGTCGCGGTCCTCGACACCGGGCAGCAGTAGCACGTCGGCGCTCTCGCTGGCGCGGCCCGCACGGCCCACCTGTTGGTAGTACGCCACGGGCGACGAGGGCGCGCCGAGGTGCAGCACGAAGCCGAGATCGGGCTTGTCGAACCCCATGCCCAGCGCACTCGTCGCCACGAGCGCCTTCACCTCGTTACGCTGCAGCATCCCCTCGGATTCGGCGCGTTCCTCGGTGTCGGTCTGCCCCGTGTACGCCCGCACGTCGTGCCCGTGATCGCGCAGCAGTCGCGCCGTATCGACCGCCGCCGCGACCGTCAGCGTGTAGATGATGCCCGATCCGGGGAGATCGTCGAGGTGGCTCAACAGCCAGGCCAGTCGGCTCGCGGAGTCGCGCAGCCGGAGCACTCCGAGGCGCAGCGACGTACGCGCGAGCGGTCCGCGGATCGTGAGCACCCCGGCCCCGGGATCGCCTCCCGCCGTGCTCGCGCCGAGCTGCTCGGCCACGTCGACCATGACGCGGCTGTTCGCCGTGGCCGTGGTGGCGAGAACCGGGACGTCGGCCGGCATCTCGGCGATGAGATCGCGCAGCCGTCGGTAGTCGGGGCGGAAGTCGTGCCCCCAGTCGCTGATGCAGTGCGCCTCGTCGACCACCAGCATCCCCATGCGGCTCACGAGCGCCGGCAGACGCTCTTCCCGGAAGGCCGGATTGTTGAGGCGCTCGGGCGACACGAGCAGAACGTCGACCTCGTCACGGTCGAGCTGCGCGAGGACGTCGGTCCACTCGTGGGCGTTCGTCGAATCGATGGCGACCGCCCTCACCCCGGCTCGGGAGGCTGCCGCGATCTGATCGCGCATCAGGGCCAGCAGCGGCGAGACCAGGACGGTCGGCCCCGCCCCCTGGCCCCGCAGCAGGCGGGTGGCGACGAAGTAGACGGCCGACTTCCCCCACCCCGTGCGCTGCACGACGAGCGCCCGGCGGCGACCGTCGACGAGCGCTTCGATGGCCTCGTACTGCCCGTCGTGGAAGTCGGCATCGGGGCGGCCGACCAGCTCGCGGAGGGCGGCGAGAGCGGCCGCGCGGGTGCCGAGGGAGGGTGCGGAGGTCATCCCCTCACTCTGCCCCATCCCTCCGACACCGCGATCGGCGCACAGACGCACCGGCCCCGCCGCGCAACCGGTCGTCTAGCGTGGAGACGTGATCACCCGAGACCTGGCCGTCGCCCTCCGAGCCGCCGGCCTGGTGTGGCATCCGATCGAGGGCGACCGCTTCCAGCTCGACCTCCCGAACGAGGTGGAGCTGGAGTCCGAGGCCGACGTGTTCACCGTCAGCGGCATGACGATCGAGGCGCGGCAGACGCCGAGCGGCACCGACCTCGCCTTCAACGGCACGACCGAGTGGGCGCTCGACGCGGTGACCCTCGCGGATGCCGTGTGGCTCCCCCGCGAGGATCAGTTGCGCGAGCTGCTGCGCGGAACCTTCCGCTCGCTGGAGCGGCTCGACGACACCTTCCGTGTGCGGGTGCGGATCTCGGGGGAAGATTTCTCGTTCGAGCACCCCGATCCCGCCGAGGCCTACGGCCGAGCGCTGCTAGAGCTGGTCTCGCGCTCGCAGTGAGTCAAGGATCCGACGCGCGCCGGCCTTGAGGATCCCATCCCGTCGTGACAGAATTACCTAACGAACGGTCAGTAAAGAAGCTGGCCGGGAGGAGCCCCGATGAACGCCCCCGCAGACCCCTCGATCACCGCGGACGTCTCCGACGAGCAACGCATCTCCGACGAGGAACGTCTCTTCGACGAGCTCATCGCGAACGAGCAGCGCATCGAGCCGCGCGACTGGATGCCCGAGGCCTACCGCAAGACGCTCATCCGTCAGATCTCGCAGCACGCGCACTCCGAGATCATCGGCATGCAGCCGGAGGGCAACTGGATCACGCGCGCGCCCAGCCTCAAGCGCAAGGCGATCCTGATGGCGAAGGTGCAGGACGAGGCGGGCCACGGGCTCTACCTGTACTCCGCGGCGCAGACCCTCGGCATCACCCGCGACGAGATGATGCAGCAGCTCATCGACGGGCGGGCGAAGTACTCCTCGATCTTCAACTACCCCACCCCGACCTGGGCCGACATGGGCGCGATCGGATGGCTCGTCGACGGCGCCGCGATCTGCAATCAGGTTCCGCTCTGCCGCGCCTCGTACGGACCCTACGGCCGCGCGATGGTGCGGGTCTGCAAAGAGGAGTCGTTCCACCAGCGCCAGGGCTTCGAGATCCTGCTCACCCTCATGCAGGGCACCGAGGAGCAGCGACGCATGGCGCAGGATGCCGTCGACCGCTGGTACTGGCCGAGCCTGGCGATGTTCGGCCCACCGGACGACCAGTCCCCCAACTCCGCGCAGTCGATGGCCTGGAAGATCAAACGCTTCTCGAACGACGAGCTGCGCCAGCGGTTCGTGGGGATGCTCGTTCCGCAGGCAGAGATCCTCGGCGTCACCCTGCCCGACCCCGAGTTGCGCTTCGACGAGGCATCCGGGCGGTACGAGATGGGTGAGATCGACTGGGACGAGTTCTTCGAGGTGCTCCGCGGCAACGGACCGTGCAACACCGAACGGCTGGAGCGCCGGCGCACCGCTCACGAGGACGGGGCATGGGTGCGGGAGGCCGCGGCGGAGTACGCCCGCCGGCAGGCATCCGCCTCGGCCCTCGACAAGGAGGTGGCCTGATGGCGAGCCCCGGCACCGACCCTCGCGAGCCCTGGCCCCTCTGGGAGGTCTTCGTGCGTGCGAACCGCGGGCTCAGCCACGTGCACGTGGGGTCCCTGCACGCACCGGATGCCGAGATGGCGATCCGCAACGCGCGCGACCTGTACACCCGACGCGGCGAAGGGGTCTCGATCTGGGCGGTGCCCGCCGAGGCCATCACCACGAGCGACCCGGATGCGAAGGGCGCGTACTTCGAGAGCGCCGCGGGCAAGAACTACCGGCACGCCGTGTACTACACGGCCTCCGAAGGGGTGCCGCACCTGTGAACGCCGTGGACGGTCACGGTGACGTCACCGTCGAGGAGCTGCACCTCGCGCAGGAGCTCGCGGGATCCGGCGAGCGCGCGGCATCCGCCGACATCGCCGAGTACGCGCTGCGTCTCGGCGACGATGCGCTGATCCTGTCGCAGCAGCTGGGCGCCTGGATCTCGCGTGCGCCGGAGCTCGAGGAGGACGTGGCGCTCGGCAACATCGCCCTCGACCTGCTCGGCCACGCCCGCTCGCTGCTGCGCTACGCCGGCTCCTTCGACGGACGCAGCGAAGACGATCTGGCGTTCTTCCGCGACGAGCCGGAGTTCCGCAGCGCCTGGATCATGGAGCAGCCCAACGGCGACTTCGCGCAGACCATCGCGCGCCAGCTCGTCGTCTCGACGTACATGGTCGAGCTCTATGCGGCGCTGCGATCGAGCGGCGACGGGACCATCGCGGCCGTCGCCGAGAAGGCGCTCAAAGAGGTCGACTACCACCGCGACCACGCCGTGCAGTGGACGCTCCGGCTCGCGGGCGGCACCGAGGAATCGCGCTCGCGGATGATCCGCGCCCTGCGCGACGTCTGGCCGTTCGTCGACGAGCTGTTCCGCGACGACCCGCTGATCGACCGGCTCGACGATGCGGCCGCGCGCCCGTCATCGCTGCGCGCGGGCTTCGATGCCGTGATCGACACGGTCTTCGCCCGGGCCGACCTCGCGGTGCCCGACGTCGCGGCGTCGTCCGCCGGCGGACGACAGGGGTCGCACGCCACGCCGATGGGGCACATCCTCGCCGAGATGCAGGTGCTCGCGCGACGGCATCCGGGGGCGACATGGTGACGGCGATGACGACGACGGATGCCTGGCGGATCGCCGCCGCCGTCGCCGACCCCGAGGTCCCGGTGCTGACCATCGAGGACCTGGGCGTGCTGCGCGCGGTCGAGTCCGACGGCGCGCGGGTGCGCGTCGACATCACCCCCACCTACAGCGGATGCCCCGCGATGGACACGATCCGCGACGACGTGATCCTGGCGCTCACCGCGGCGGGCTTCGGCGAGGTCGAGGTGCGGCTCGTGCTCGCCCCGGCCTGGACGACGGACTGGATGTCGGATGCCGGCAAGCGCAAGCTCGAACGCTACGGCATCGCCCCTCCGACCGGTCGCGCGGCGGTGCACGACGGACCCATCCCTCTCACGCTGAGCGTGCGCTGCCCGCGATGCGGATCGCTCGACACCCGGGAGGTGTCGCGGTTCGGTTCCACCTCGTGCAAGGCGCTGTTCGAGTGCCGCGCCTGCCTCGAGCCCTTCGACCATTTCAAGGTGCACTGATGTCGCTGTTCGCGCCCGCCACGGCATCCGCTCCCCCGGCCCCGCCCCGCGAGGTGCCGAAGGCGCGTCGACGCGCCCGCTTCCACACGCTCGTCGTCGAGGCCGTGCGCCCGCTCACCGACGACGCGGTCGAGGTGACATTCACGGTGCCGGCCGCGCTCGCCGGCGAGTACGACCACCTGCCCGGCCAGTACGTCGCGCTGCGCACCGTGCTCGACGGGGTCGAGGTGCGTAGGTCGTACTCCCTGTGCCGTGCTCCCGAGCATCGCGCCGACGGCGCCGACACCCGGCTGAGCGTGGCGGTCAAGCGCGACGAGGGCGGGCGGTTCTCGACCTGGGCGCAGAGCGGTCTGAAGCCGGGGTTCGAGATCGACGTGATGAGTCCGCAGGGCACCTTCACCTCGGCCCTGCCCGACCTCGATCACCGGCACGTGGTGGGCATCGCCGCCGGCTCCGGCATCACCCCGCTGATGGCCCTGGCGCACACGGTGCTGTCGCGGTCGGACACCGCGCAGTTCACCCTGCTGTACACGAACCGGTCGACGCTCGACGTGATGTTCCTCGAGGAGCTCGCCGATCTGAAGGACCGCTACCCCACCCGCCTCACTCTGCACCACGTGCTCTCGCGCGAGCAGCGCACCGCTCCCGTGCTGTCGGGCCGCATCGACGAGCCGAAGCTGCGCACGATCCTCACGACCCTCCTCCCGCCCGACGACGTCGACGAGTGGTTCCTGTGCGGGCCGCTCGCCCTGGTCGACCTCTGCCGCGAGGTCCTGGCCGATGTCGGCGTGGGCAGCGAGCACATCCGCTTCGAGCTGTTCACGACCGGCGACGAGCCCGCCCGTGCCGCACGACCGGTGCAGGTGCGGGCGGGTGAGCGCACGACCACGATCGAGGTGACGCTCGACGGCGTCTCGTCGACGGTCGAGAGCCCCGTGGATGCGCACGAGTCGGTGCTGAACGCGGCGCTGCGCGTGCGACCCGACGCCCCCTTCGCCTGCGCGGGCGGGGTGTGCGGCACCTGTCGGGCCCGGGTCGTCGAGGGCAGCGTCACGATGACCGAGAACTATGCGCTCGAGCCCGACGAGATCGAGCGCGGGTTCGTGCTCACCTGCCAGTCCCATCCGACCAGCGACCGCGTCGTCGTCGACTACGACGTGTGAGGGAGAACGGACCGATGATCGATCTCCGCATCGCCGACGACGTCGCCCACGTCACCCTGCGCGCTCCCGAGCGTCTGAACGCGCTCGACGAGCAGGCGCTCCACGGCCTCGATGCCGCGTACGCCGAGGCCGAGACGGCGGGTGTGCGCGCGCTCGTGCTGAGCGGAGAGGGGCGCGCGTTCTGCGCGGGACGGGACATCTCGGGCGTGGATCCGCGCGACGACGACGTGATCGGGTACCTGGGCGGGCTCGTCGCCCCGCTCCTGCAGCGGATGTCGCGCTTTCCCGCGCCCACGTTCGCGGCTGCCCACGGCGCCTGCCTCGGCGTCGGCCTCGGCCTGCTGATCGCCACCGATGTCGTGTACGTCGCGGAGTCGGCGAAGATCGGCTCGCCGTTCGCCGCTCTCGGCGCGACCCTCGACTCCGGCGGGCATGCCCTCTTCCTCGATCGCCTGGGCGCGCACCGCACCCTCGACCTCATCTACACGGGACGCCTGATGACCGGCGTCGAGGCCGTGACCGCGGGACTCTTCTCGCGGGTGCTGCCCGACGACGAGGTGCACGAGGCGACGAGGGATGCCGCGGCGACGGCCGCCCTCGGACCGACGGCCGCGTTCGTCGCCAGCAAACGCCTCGTGGCGCGCATCCGCGACGAGCGGCTGGCGCTGTGGGAGTCGGTCGAGCTCGAGAACGCGGCGCAGGCGGAGCTCGGCGACACCGATGATTACCGCGAGGGATTCGCGGCGTTCCAGCAGAAGCGGAAGCCGCGGTTCCGCGGGCGGTGAGGCGGCGGACGATGAGGCGGCGGACGGTGAGGCGGCGGGAGCGCGTGCCGGCACGCCGGTGAACGGGGGTGCCGCTGAGCCGGTGACCCCGGGTTGTCAACGCTCTGGCCGGATGTCGGTGCCCGGTGTGACACTTCGGAGATGATGCTCTCGCAGCTGGTCTCGACGACCGAGGAGGTCGCCGCCACGTCCTCGCGCCTGGCGAAGATCGACGCGCTTGCCCGGCTGCTGGTCCAGGCCGACGCCGACGAGATCGCGCCGCTGACCGGGCTCCTGCTCGCGACACCGCGGCAGGGGCGCCTCGGCATCGGATGGCGAGGAATGAGCGCCCTCGAGGTCTCCCACGCCGATGCCTCGACGCTCGCGATCACCGACGTCGATCAGGCGTTCGAGCGTCTCGCCGCGGCATCCGGAACCGGCTCCGCGAGCGTGCGCAGCAGCACCCTCCAGGCGCTGGCCGCACGGGCGACCGCGCCGGAGTGGGATTTCCTCACCCGGGCCATGCTCGGCGAGCTGCGCACCGGCGCGCTCGGCGGCGTGCTGCTCGACGCGATCGCCCGCGCCTCCGATCGTCCGGTGCCCGCCGTGCGCCGGGCCGCCATGCTGTCGGGAGACCTCGGCGAGACAGCGCTGATCGCACTCACCGGAAGCGCCGAATCGCTCGACGAGGTCGGGCTCCGCGTCGGTCGTCCCGTGCTGCCGATGCTCGCCGCCACCGCCGCGACCCCGACCGACGCCCTCGGCATCACGGGTGAGGCCTCGGTCGAGTACAAGCTCGACGGTGCCCGCATCCAGGTGCACCGCCACGGCGACGAGGTGTCGGTGTACACCCGCAGCCTCGCCGACATCACCCACCGCGTGCCCGAGCTCGTCGAGATCGTGCGTGCCCTGCCCGCGCACGACCTCATCCTCGACGGCGAGACGCTGGCCCTCGATGAAGACGGTGGGCCGCGTCCGTTCCAGGAGACGATGTCGCGGTTCGGGGCCGACGCCGCGCGCGAGCTCGCCCTGCGCCCGTGGTTCTTCGATCTGCTGCACGTCGACGGGCGTGACCTCATCGACGAGCCGCTGGGCGTGCGGCTCGCTGAGCTCGATCGGGTCGCCGGCCCCTGGCGCATCCCGGGAACGGTGACGGCCGATGCCGAGGCCGCCGAACGGGTCTCGCACGATGCCCTCGCCGCCGGCCACGAGGGCATCGTCGCCAAGGCCATCGACTCGCCGTACGCCGCGGGTCGCCGAGGCAAATCCTGGGTCAAGGTCAAGCCCGTGCTCACCTACGACCTCGTGGTGCTCGCGGCCGAATGGGGCTCGGGGCGCCGTCAGGGTCTGCTGTCGAACCTGCATCTCGGGGCACTCGATCCCGCCGGAGAATTCGGCGAACCCGGCGCTCTCGTCATGGTCGGCAAGACCTTCAAAGGGCTCACCGACGAACTGCTGCGCTGGCAGACCGCCACGTTCCCGACGCTCGAGACCCGACGAACGCAGGGCACCGTGTTCCTGCGGCCCGAACTGGTCGTCGAGATCGCGATCGACGGCGTACAGCGATCCCCGCGCTATCCCGGGGGCATCGCGCTGCGCTTCGCCCGCGTCAAGGGCTACCGCCCCGACAAGGCGCCGGGCGAGGCCGACACGATCCAGACGCTCCGCTCCCTGCTGCGGGAGTGAGGTGAGAAGAGCGCCGGCTACGGCATCCGCTCAGGCCGAAGGCGCGAGCCCGAGGTCCTCTTCGCGCACGGTTCCCTGGAACGACCACGGGAAGTTGATCCAGAGATCGGTGTCCTTCCAGGCGTAGTCGGGCTGGATGATGGTCGACGGCTTCGTGTAGATCGTGACCGAGCGCACGTCGGCGCCCTTGTCCTTCAGCAACTGAACCGCGAGGGCGAGGGTGCGGCCCGAGTCGGCGACGTCGTCGACGAGCAGCACGCGGCGCCCGTCGAGGTATGCCATGTCGAGCTCGGGCGGGAGCACCTCGGGGGCGTCGAGCACGGTGCCGATGCCGGTGTAGAACTCGACGTTGATCGCGCCGCAGTTCTTCGCGCCGAGACCGTACGCGATGGCGCCGGCGGGCAGGAGCCCTCCGCGGGCGATCGCGACGACGACCTCGGGCTCGAAGCCGCTGGCGAGGATGTCACGGGCAAGGTCGCGGGTGGCGGCGCCGAAGCCGTCCCAGGTGAGCGTCTCGCGCTCGTTCGATGCGTCAGTCACCCGATCCATTGTCCTCCATCGCGGCGATAGACTGACCACGTCCGGCCGCCCTGCGACCGGTGCCTGAAAAAGAGGCACGAAGCACTCCTCGCCGACGCGGGTGCGAGACACATACGGAACGTCGTTCTCCGTCCCTGTCTCGAAAGGCTTCGCCATGCCCTCCGTCTCCGCGCACGTCGCGCTCACCCTCGCCCAGCACATCGACGCCGTCTTCGGGGTGATGGGAAACGGCAACGCCTACTTCCTCGACGCGATCGAGACGCAGACGGATGCCGTCTTCACCGCCGTACGCCACGAACAGGGTGCCGTGGTCGCCGCCGACGCGCACTTCCGCGCCTCGGGCCGGATCGCCGCGGGCACCTCCACCTACGGCGCCGGATTCACGAACACGCTCACGGCGCTGGCGGAGGCGGTGCAGGCGCACGTGCCGCTCGTGCTCGTGGTCGGCGACGAGCCGACGTCCGGACCGCGTCCGTGGGACGTCGACCAGATCGCCCTCGCCTCGGCGGTCGGTGCGCGCACCTATACCGTGGGCCGCGCCGACGCGGCGGCGACGACCGTCATCGCGATCGAGCACGCGCTCACCTACCGCGTGCCCGTCGTGCTCGCGATCCCCTACGACGTCGCGGCGTTGGAGGCGGGGTCCGTCCCACCGGCGCCGGAGCCGCGGGTGCCGGCCCCGCTCGCACCGAGCGGGGAGTTCGCCGAGGGGATGCTCGACGAGATCGCCGCCGCTCTGTCCACGGCCGAGCGGCCGTTCCTGCTGGCCGGCCGCGGCGCCTGGCTATCGGGAGCGAGCGCCGCGCTGGGCGAGCTCGCAGCGTCCACCGGCGCGCTCACGGCATCCACCGCCCTCGGCCGCGGAGTCTTCCCCGACACTCGTTTCGACCTGGGCGTCACGGGCGGTTTCGGGGCCGAGGGCGCGATGGAGCTGATCCGCGAGGCCGATGTCGCCGTCGTGTTCGGCGCGGGACTGAACCAGTTCACGATGCGCTTCGGCGCGCTGTTCGCTCCCGGTACGAAGGTGTTCCAGATCGACATCGCTCCGGCGGCCACGCACGCCCACGTCGGCGGTTTCGTCCGGGCCGACGCACGTCTCGCGGCCGAGGCACTGGTGGAGCGGGTGACGGGTTCGATCGGTGCGCCATGGCGTGAGAGCGTCGACGTCACCGCCGCGCGGGCGTACGACCACGGCGACGATCTCGCCCCCGACGGGCGTCTCGACCCCCGCTCCGCGGCCCGGCGCATCGCCGCGCTGCTGCCCGAGGACCGCGTGGTCGTCTCGGACGGCGGGCATTTCATCGGCTGGGCGAACATGTACTGGCCGGTCGCCGCGCCCGACCGGATGATGATGATCGGCACGGCCTTCCAGTCGATCGGACAGGGCTGGCCGAGCGTCGTCGGTGCCGCTCTCGCCCGGCGCGACGCCACCGTCGTGCTCACCTCGGGCGACGGCGGCGGACTCATGGCGATCGCCGATCTCGAGTCCGCGGTACGTGCAGCCGCCGGTCGCGGGGCGGCGGTGATCTGGAACGACGCCGCCTACGGTGCCGAGGTCAACCTGTACGGATTGAAGGGGCTCGCCGAGGCGCCGATGCGCATTCCCGAGGTCGACTTCGCCGCCTTCGCCGCAGCGGTCGGCGCCGAGGGCGTCGTCGTGCGCACGCTCGCGGATCTCGATCGCCTGGAATCGTGGGCTGCCGAAGACCCCGCGACCCGCCGCTTCCTGCTGCTCGACCTGCGCATCTCGGGTGACGTGATCGCGCCGTACCAGCAGGAGATCATCCGCGTGAACTCGTAGGCGCGGCATCCGTTCGTTCCTGTCCGTTCGTTCCTGTCCGTTAGGCTCCGATCCATGCCCGAGAACCCCGAGATCCTGCGCTACAGCGCGTTCGCCGCGACGCCCGACGGCGGCAACCCCGCGGGCATCGTGCTCGACGCCGCAGGTCTCGACGACGAGCGGATGCGGCGGATCGCCGCCGACGTCGGATACTCCGAGACCGCCTTCGTCACGGAGCGTTCCGAGGTCGATGGGGTGCCGCATCACCGAGTGCGGTACTTCTCGCCAGGAGCTGAAGTGCCGTTCTGCGGTCACGCCACGGTGGCGACGGCGGTCGCCCTCGCCGAACGTGACGGGGCGGGAACGGTCGTATTCGAGACCGCGGCGGGGCCGGTGGCCCTGGAGTCGGTGGCGGATGCCGCGGGCGCGATCACCGTGTCCTTCACGAGCGTCGAGCCGCAGGTGCGCGAGCTCGACCCGGCGGTACGCGATCGCTTGCTGGACCTGCTGGGTCTCACCGTCGCCGACGTCGATCCGCGGTTCCCCGTGCAGGAGTCATTCGCCGGCAACTGGCATCCGATCGTCTTCGTCGCCGATCGGGAGCTGTTCCACCAGTTCCGCTTCCGTCCCGCCGACATCGCCGATCTGATGCGCGCGCAGGGCTGGCTCGGAACGGTGACGGTGATGCACGCACACGATTCGACCGCGTTCGAGGCTCGCAATCTCTTCCCGGTCGGACGCATCACCGAGGATCCGGCGACGGGATCCGCGGCGGCTTCGACCGGCGCGTATCTGCGGGAGCACGGATACGCAGGAGAGACGATTCGCATCCGCCAGGGCGCGCACGTCGGTCGGCCGAGTGAGTTGATCGTGACGATCCCGGAGTCCGGCGGCATCGTCGTGGCGGGCGGCGCCTTCCCGCTTCCCGCCGACGGTTCCTGAGCGGGCGCGGCGAGACTCTCGGTCCTGAGCGAGCGCAGCGAGCCTCCGGTTCCTGAGCGAGCGCAGCGAGCCTCCCGGTTCCTGAGCGAGCGCAGCGAGCCTCCCGGTTCCTGAGCGAGCGCAGCGAGCCTCCCGGTTCCTGAGCGAGCGCAGCGAGACGAAGGGCCGCGGCATTGCCGCACGACTTGGGTCCCTGAGCTTGTCGAAGGGCCCCACCCCGCATGCACTCGTTCTGCACCGCTGCCGTGTTGTTCCGAGTTCTCCACCGATCGCGTCGATACTGGCTGTGGCCTGGTGTTTTCGTATCGGAATGTCGGTGGCTACTGGTGGACTGGGGCGTATGAACAGCACCGCCGAGTTTCTGGATCGGGTCGCCGCCGACCTGGCCGCGGTGCTGCGCGCAGACGCGCTGGCGGGGTTGTCGGATGCCGAGAAGATGCAGGTGCTCCGCGCCGCGGGTGAGCTCGCCCGTCTCGTCGACGCCGTCGTGGTGGAGACGGTCGGATCGGTCCATCAACGCCCGGCGGGATCGGGAGAATTGGCGTTCTGCGGTCGGTTCGGATGCCGGACGATGAACGAACTCGTCCAACGCGTACTCCGCACCGACGCGGCCGGGGCGGCACGGGTCGTGAAAGCCGGGAAGATCGTCCGACGGGACCTGGACTTCTCCTCCGGTGCGCTGCTTCCCGCCCGGTGGCCCGCTATGCGGGAAGCGCTGCTGGATGGGGCGGTCGGGGTCGCGGGGCTGCTCGCCGCGACCGGCCCCGTGGAGCAGGCGGGGCCGCGGATCGGGTCAGCGGACCGGTTGCGGGCGGACGCCGAGTTGGCGGAGTACGCCCGGGGACTCGTCGCCGTCGAGGGCGACGGGGCTATGGACGGAGACCGTGGTGCCGATGCCGAGCGCGAGTTCGATTCGGGCCCGCCGGCCACCCCGGAAGACTTGAAGCTGTTGTCGCGGGTGATCGTGACCTACCTCGACCCGGACGGTGCGGAACCTGCCGAAGAACGCGCGATGCGCGCCCGCGGGATCGTCCTCGGCCGCGCGAAGGACGGGGTGATACCGATCCGCGGGTCACTGCTGCCGGAGACGGCGGGGCAATTGCAACGCATCTGGGACGCGTACCTGAACCCGAAGGTCGACGGACCACCCGCCCCCGCGACCCCGCTCCCGGATGCGGGCATGGCCGGTGGGGTGCGGTTCGCCCCCTCCGCTGAGGGAGCGACGATGGGCTCGGTCGATGACGCCCTGCTCGGTGAACCGCTTCCCCGGCTCAACGGCAACGCTCTGCCGTCCGACGATGCCCTGCCCTCGGGCGACCCTGGTGGGATGGTCGATGGGCGGTCCCGGGCGCAGAAGCAGCACGACGCCCTCGCCGCCGCCCTCGGAATCGCCGCCCGCCACAGTGACATGCCCTCCCTCGGCGGCGCCGCCCCGACCCTGGTCGTGTCCGTGACCGCGGAGGACTACGCGTCCGGGCGGGGATGGGCGCAGGTCGACGGCATCGACACCCCGGTCTCCCTCGCCACCGCCCGGCACACAGCGTGCGGTGGCAGCATCCAACGCGTCACCTCCGACCCCACCGGTCGCATCATCGGCATCGACACCACCGACCGGGTATTCACCGCCCACCAACGCCGCGCGATCACCCTCCGTGACCGCGAATGCCTCATCCCCGGCTGCCACGTCCCCGCCGCCTGGTGCGAGATCCACCACGTCACCGAACACTCCCGCGGCGGACCCACCACCACCGACAACGGCGTCACCCTCTGCTGGCACCACCACCGCACCCTCGACACCTCCGGCTGGGAGATACGCATGCACAACGGCACACCCCACGTCCGCGGACCCGCCTGGTGGGACCCCCACCAAAAATGGCGAACACCCCGACCCGCACCCCGCACCACCACCACCGCCGCCACCGAGACCGCGAGCTCGACCTCGACCGCGACCGCGACCTCAAGAGCGCCAGCGACACACCGGACACGAACACCGATCCGCGCATGAACACGGTCGAGCAGAAGGGTGTTCCCGGTGAGGACCGTGTCCGTCGCCCTGCCCCTGCACCAGCACCAGCACCAGCCCTGCGCCTGCCCCTGCACCTGCACCTGCACCTGCACCTGCACCTGCGCCTGCGCCTGCGCCTGCGAGAATCGATGCCATGCCCGGTCTCCACCACGTCGAAGTATGGGTCGCCGACCCCGAATCCGCTCGCCGCGACTGGGGATGGCTCCTCCCGCGGCTGGGTTTCTCACTGCAGCAGGAATGGCCGGAGGGTCAGACCTGGGCTGCCGACAGCGGGCCGTACCTCACGATCACGACCCCACCGGGCGTCGACGATCGAGGCCATGACCGCCGTCGCCCGGGCGTCAACCACCTCGCCTTCCAGGGAGGCACCGCAACGGCCGTCGACGCGATCATGTCGCTCGCCTCAGAGAACGGCTGGCGCCCGCTGTACCACGAGCGCTACCCCCACGCGGGCGGCCCCGACCACTACGCCGGATGGCTGGAGAATGCCGCAGGCTTCAAGGTCGAGATCGTCGCGGAAGGAGCCTGACCGCGCCCCTCAGCCCCGCGCCGCCAAAAATCCTCAGCCCTGCGCGCCGTAGTCGGGCAGCTCCTGCAGCGTCCAGGTGTTGCCGTCCGGGTCGTCGAACGACACGAACCGCCCCCAGTCGAGATCCTCGACGCCGCGGGCATCGACCCCGAGGCCCCGCAGGTGGGCGAGAGCCTCGTCGGCATCCGGAACGACGACCTGGATCGAGTTCTGCTGACCCGGCTCGAGATCCAGGCCCAGCCCGGTGCCGAACGCGATCGAGCACGCCGAGCCCGGCGGAGTCATCTGCACGAACCGCAGCCCCTCGGTCGGGGTCTGGTCGTGGTCGGCGTTGAAGCCGATCTTCACGTAGAAGTCCTTCGCGCGGTCGACATCCGACACCGGCACGAAGATGAGTTCGATCTTCCAGTCCATCACGCCACTCCTCAGGTCACGGCGGGCGTCATCGCCCGTCCGCATCCACGGTAGGCCGCACCTCCGACATTCGCCAGATCAGACCCTGGAGCAGGCAGGAGACAATGTCAGCCTCACCGCGCCTGCAGCATCCCTTCAGCCAGGAACTCCGCCAGCTCCCGCACGCCCGCTTCATCCAACGGCAGGATCGCGGCGACGTACTGGTCGGGTCGGACAACCACGACGACGCCGTCGCGCGACAGTCCCCGCTCGGCGAAGATGTCGACGTCGGTCCACTTGCTGGGCCCCGCCGCGTACACCTTCTCCCAGTCGACGAGACCGAGCGGCCCGGTCCGCGGCTGGAACAGCGCCGGCGTCGTCGTCACCTCGACGTCCTCGAAGGGCTGCTGATACACGGCCTTCACGTCGAACACGGCGTCCGCATCGGCATCCGCCGGGGTGAATCGCTCGAAGAGCGGTGCCGCAGCCTGCGCCCACGCAGCCAACCGTTCACCGGACGCGTCGCCGAAGGCGTAGACGCGCCACCGCCCGTCGGCGCGCGCGTGGTGTCCGAGGTGCACCACGTTCCCGTCGCCCACCCGCACGACCTCCGCAGATCGGAAACGCTTCCCGAGCGGGACGCCGGTGGCCAGTCCCTGATGCGCATCCGACCCGGTGATCATCGACGCCGAGTACTGCGTCATGAACCCCGACGGGAACTCGGCCGTCGCGAGGTAGTACGTCGCGAGCTCCTGCGGGTCCGAGATCTCCTCCGGCTTGCGCGCCATGAGGCTCGACCACTCGCGATCGAAGTCGATGAGCTGCTGCGCGACGGGCCGCCGCTCGGCGCCGTACGTCGCGAGCAGCGCCTCGGGCGCGCGGCCGGTGAGCACCGAACCGAGCTTCCACCCGAGGTTGAAGCCGTCCTGCATCGAGACGTTCATACCCTGCCCGGCCTTGGCGCTGTGCGTGTGGCAGGCGTCGCCGGTCAGGAACACCCGCGGCGAGCGCCCGGAATCCTCGGGGGCGTCGTCGAATCCGTCCGTCACGCGATGGCCGACCTCGTAGACGCTGTGCCACGCCACCTCGCGCACGTCGAGCGTGTACGGGTGCAGGATCGCATTCGCCCGACGGATGATCTCCTCGATCGGCGTCTGCCGCACGCGGTGGTCGTCGTCGTCCGCGACTTCGCCGAGGTCGATGTACATGCGACTGAGATAGCCGCCCTCCCGCGGGATGTGGAGGATGTTCCCGGCGCGCGAGTTGATCGCGCACTTGGTGCGCCAATCGGGGAAGTCGGTGTTCACCAGCACGTCCATGACGCCCCAGGCGTGCGCCGCGACGTCGCCCACATGGATCCGACCGATCGCCTCGCGCACACGACTGCGAGCACCGTCGCATCCGGCGACGTACTTCGCCCGGATGACCCGTTCCTCCCCCGTCCGCGCTCCTGCGACGTACCGCACGCGCACCTCGACCGGGTACCCGCCCTCGTTGTGCACGGTCAGCCCCTCGAATGCGACGCCGTAATCGGGCACGATGCGGGCGGGCCCGTCGGCGGCCGCCTCGGCGAAGTAGTCGAGCACGCGCGCCTGGTTGACGATCAGGTGCGGGAATTCGCAGATGTCGTAGGCGTAGTCGGCGGTGCGCGCCGTGCGCACGATGCCGGCGGCGTCGTCGGGATCGGGCCCCCAGAAGTTCATCCATCCGATGTTGTAGGCCTCGGCGGTGATGCGCTCGGCGAACCCGAACGCCTGGAAGGTCTCGACGCTGCGCGGCTGGATTCCGTCGGCCTGACCCAGCACGAGCCGTCCGTCGCGCTTCTCGATGATGCGGGTCGTCGCGCCCGGATACTGCGACATCTGCGCCGCGAGCAGCATCCCCGCCGGCCCCGAGCCGACGATGAGCACGTCGACCTCGTCGGGCAGGTCATCGGGTCGCTCGATACCCGTGCCCGCGGCATCCTGCACGCGCGGGTCGCCGGAGACATAGCCGTGGTGGTGGAACTGCATCGTCGTCGATTCCTTCCGAACTTCTCTCATTGTGCGCGGGTTCTGCGCTCCCGTCGCAGTTTCCGTCGGCCCGGGCGCACCGAGCCGACGGAAACTGCGATGGGACGGATCCGCGGGTCAGGCCCGGGCGAGTCCGTGGATCGGGCTCACGGCCTGCTCCTCCTCGTGATCCGGGCCGAGCGGAATGCCGGAACGGTCACGCAGCAGCAGCGTCGCGATGAGTCCGATCACGGTCATGCCGGCGAGGTACCAGGTGACGGCCTGCGTCGAACCGGTCGCCGACACGATGGCCGTCGCGATGGTCGGGGCGAACGCGCCTCCGGCGATGGCACCGATCGCGTACGAGATCGAGACGCCCGAGAAGCGGATGCTGGCCGGGAACAGCTCCGTGTACAGCGCCGCCTGCGGGCCGTACGTGAAGCCGAGGCCGATCGTGAGGATCGCGAGGCCCGCGAAGACGAGCCCGATCTCCCCGGTGTTCACGAGCGGGAACAGCGCGAACACGCCGCCGAGCTGCAGCACCCAGCCGATGATGTAGGTCGTGCGGCGGCCGATGCGGTCGCAGATCCAGCCCGCGACGAGCGTGCTGATCAGCCAGGTGACCGCCGATCCCGCGACGGCCCACAGCACCGGACCGCGCTCGAGCCCGATCGGACCCTCGGGGTTGGTCGTGTATCCCTGGATGTAGCCGCCGGTGGTCATGTAGCCGACGGCGTTGTTGCCCGCGAACACGAGCGCGGCGATGATCACGAGCAGCGCGTGCTTGCGGAACAGCTGCACGATCGGCATCTTCGCCTTCTCCTTGCGCTCCGCGAGTTCGGCGAACACCGGACTCTCCTCGACGCGGCGACGCACGTAGTAGCCCACGAGGATCAGCACGACGCTGAGCAGGAACGGTACGCGCCAGCCCCACGCGAGGAACTGGTCGCCCGGCGCGATCACCGTCATGAGCGCCATAACACCCGAGGCCAGCAGCAGACCGAGCGGAACACCGATCTGCGGCGAGGCGCCGAAGATGCCGCGCTTGGCGCGCGGGGCGTGCTCGACGGCCATGAGCACCGCGCCGCCCCACTCGCCGCCGGCCGAGATGCCCTGCAGGATGCGCAGCAGGACGAGCAGCACCGGGGCGGTGATGCCGATCGTCTCGTAGGTCGGCAGCAGTCCGATCAGCGCGGTCGCGAGACCCATGAGGATGAGCGTCCACATGAGCACCGTCTTGCGTCCGAGCTTGTCGCCGTAGTGGCCGGCGAGGAACGCTCCGAGCGGGCGGAAGAGGAAGCTCACACCGACCGTGGCGAACGCGATCAGGGCGCTGTCGGCGCCGAGCGGCGCGAAGAACAGCTGCCCGAACACGAGCCCGACGGCCGTGGCGTAGATGAAGAAGTCGTACCACTCGACGGTGGTCCCGACCACCGTGGCGAAGACGACGCGGCGACGGTCGGCCGCCGTCGCGATGGTTCCGGTGGGTGTGAAACCCGCCTGTGACTGACCGCTCATGCGGTGTCTCCTTTGTTCGTGACTGCATTGTCACGGCGTGCATCCGAGTCGCGGTCGGAGGTGCTTGCCGGGGGTGGAAGCGATGATATATGATTTCGGATACGACGCACAAGGTGTCGGAGAAAGCGCGAGGAGGCGCCCCGTGACGGATACCATCGCCCGCCCCGGCAAGATCATCGCGATCCATCTGAGCTACGCCTCCCGGGCCGACCAGCGCGGGCGTCGCCCCGCCGCCCCCTCGTACTTCTTCAAGCCGTCCAGTTCCGTCGGGGTCTCGGGCGGCACGGTCGAGCGTCCCGCGGGCACCGAGTTGCTCGCGTTCGAGGGCGAGATCGCGCTCGTCATCGGCACCCCCGCCCGGCGGGTGGCGCTGGCGGATGCCTGGACGCACGTCGCGTGGGTCACGGCGTCGAACGACCTCGGCCTCTACGACCTGCGAGCGAACGACAAGGGATCGAACGTGCGCTCGAAGGGCGGCGACGGCTACACACCCCTCGGACCGCACCTCATCGACGCCCGCACGGTCGACCCGACGGCGCTGCGCGTGCGCGCCTGGGTCAACGGCGAACTCCGCCAGGACGACACGACGGCCGGGCTGATCTTCCCGCTCGCGCAGCTCGTCGCCGACCTGTCGCAGCACTTCACGCTCGAGCCCGGCGACGTGATCCTCACCGGCACTCCGGCCGGGTCATCCGTCATCGTCCCCGGCGACGTGGTCGAGATCGAGGTGGATGCTCCCGACGCTTCGGGCTCGCCCACCTCGGGCCGGCTCGTCACGACCGTCACGCAGGGCCACGTCGCCTTCGACGAGACGGTCGGGTCGCTCCCCGCGGTCGACGACTTGCAGCGCACCGAGGCCTGGGGCTCCGCCGAGGCCGCCGGTCTCGTGGCGGTCCCTTCGTCTCGTCGCGATGCTCTTCGCTCAGGAACCGAGGAGGGAAGGAACCCGGTTCCTGAGCGAGCGAAGCGAGACGAAGGGCCCACACTCTCCCCCGCCCTCCGCGCGAAGCTCCTCGAGGCCCCGACCGCCGGGCTCTCGGCCCAGCTGCGCAAGCGCGGCCACCACTCGTGCTTCATCGACGGCGTCACCGCGAACATCCCGGGCTCGAAGATCGTCGGCACCGCGAAGACGCTGCGCTTCGTCCCCTTCCGCGAAGACCTCTTCGCGAGCCACGGCGGCGGCTACAACGCCCAGAAGCGCGCGTTCGACGCCGTCGAGGAGGGCGAGGTCATCGTGATCGAGGCGCGCGGCGATGCATCCACCGGCACGCTCGGCGACATCCTCGCCCTGCGCGCCCGCACCAGAGGCGCGGCCGGCGTCGTCACCGACGGCGGCGTGCGCGACTTCGACCAGGTCGCAGAGATCGGCCTCCCCGTCTTCTCGCAGGGCGCGCACCCCTCGGTGCTCGGTCGCCGGCACGTGCCCTGGGAGGTCGACGTCACGATCGCCTGCGGCGGGGCGTCCGTGCAGCCCGGCGACATCGTCGTGGGCGATGGTGACGGCGTGATCGTGATCCCGCCCGCCCTCGCCGAGGAGATCGCGGACGCCGCGATCGCCCAGGAGCACGAGGATGCGTGGATCGCGACGCAGGTCGAAGCGGGGCATCCCGTCGACGGCCTGTTCCCCCTGAACGCCGAATGGCGCGCCCGGTACGAGGCGGAGACCGCCCCGCAGAACGAGACGGCCCCGCACACCGAGACGGGCACGAACGCATGACGACCACCGCCGCCAGCAAGTCCGAGGTCGCGTACGAGTGGATCCGCTCGCGCATCACCGGGCACATGTTCAGTCCCGGCTACCGCCTGGTGCTCGGCTCGATCGCCGACGACCTGAAGATGAGCGTCGTGCCCGTGCGCGAAGCCATCCGCCGCCTCGAGGCCGAGGGACTCGTCACCTTCGAGCGCAACGTCGGCGCCCGGGTCACGCTCGTCGACGAGAGCGAGTACGCCCACACGATGCAGACGCTGGGCATCGTCGAGGGGTCGGCGACCGCGCTCTCCGCCCCGCTGCTCGATGACGACGCCCTCGACGAGGCGGCCCGAATCAACGACCGCATGGCCCGGATGCTCGACCACCTCGACGCCCACGCCTTCACCGAGCTCAACCGGCAGTTCCACTCCGTGCTGTTCGAGCCGTGCCCGAACCCGCATCTGCTCGACCTCGTGCACCGCGGGTGGTCGCGGCTCTCCGGCATCCGCGATTCGACCTTCGCGTCGATCCCGGGCCGCGCCCAGCACTCCGTCGAGGAGCACACCGAGATCCTCGACCTCATCCGAGCGGGCGCCGATCCGCTCGAGATCGAACTCGCCGCCCGCAACCACCGCTGGCGCACGATGGACGCGTTCCTCGACGCACTGCACACCCGCACCGCCCCGACGACCGGAGACCAGTCATGACCGATCCGCGCATTCCCGCCGACCTGCCCGACCACATCCAGCACTACATCGACGGCGCCTTCGTCGACTCGGTCGACGGCGACACCTTCGACGTGCTCGACCCCGTGACGAACACGACCTACACGACGGCATCCGCGGGCAAGAAGGCCGACATCGACCGGGCCGTCGCCGCCGCCCGCCGCGCGTTCACCGAGGGCCCCTGGCCGCGGATGCTCCCCCGCGAGCGCTCCCGCGTGCTGCACCGCATCGCCGACATCGTCGAGTCGCGCGATGCCCGCCTCGCCGAGCTGGAGTCGTACGATTCGGGCCTCCCGATCACGCAGGCGCTGGGCCAGGCCCGCCGCGCGGCCGAGAACTTCCGCTTCTTCGCCGACCTGATCGTCGCGCAGTCCGACGACGCCTTCAAGGTGCCCGGTCGTCAGATGAACTACGTCAACCGCAAGCCGATCGGCGTCGCGGGTCTCATCACCCCGTGGAACACGCCGTTCATGCTCGAGTCGTGGAAGCTCGGCCCGGCCCTCGCGACCGGCAACACGGTGGTGCTCAAGCCCGCCGAGTTCACGCCCCTGTCGGCGTCGCTCTGGGCCGGGATCTTCGAGGAGGCGGGCCTGCCGCAGGGCGTCTTCAATCTCGTCAACGGGCTCGGTGAGGATGCGGGTGACGCGTTGGTGAAGCATCCGGACGTGCCCCTCATCTCGTTCACCGGCGAGAGCCGCACCGGGCAGATCATCTTCGGCAACGCCGCCCCCTTCCTCAAGGGCCTGTCGATGGAGCTCGGCGGCAAGTCGCCCGCCGTGGTCTTCGCGGATGCCGATCTCGAGGCCGCGGTGGATGCGACGATCTTCGGCGTCTTCTCGCTCAACGGCGAGCGCTGCACGGCCGGCTCACGGATCCTCGTCGAACGCGCGATCTACGAGGAGTTCGTCGAGCGCTATGCGGCGCAGGCGAAGCGCGTGAAGGTCGGCTACCCGCACGACCCGACGACCGAGGTGGGCGCACTCGTCCACCCCGAGCACTACGACAAGGTGATGAGCTACGTACGTGTAGGCAAGACCGAGGGCCGGCTCGTCGCCGGCGGCGGGCGCCCCGAGGGGTTCGACGAGGGCAACTTCGTCGCCCCGACCGTCTTCGCCGATGTCGCCCCCGACGCCCGCATCTTCCAGGAGGAGATCTTCGGCCCCGTGGTCGCGATCACCCCGTTCGACTCCGACGACGAGGCGCTCGCGCTCGCGAACGACACGAAGTACGGCCTCGCCGCCTACATCTGGACGAACGATCTGAAGCGCGCCCACAACTTCGCGCAGTCGGTCGAGGCGGGCATGGTGTGGCTGAACAGCAACAACGTGCGCGACCTGCGCACCCCCTTCGGCGGCGTGAAGGCCTCGGGCCTCGGCCACGAGGGCGGCTACCGCTCGATCGACTTCTACACCGACCAGCAGAGCGTGCACATCACGCTCGGCGGCGCCCACAACCCCACCTTCGGCAAGAACTGACCCCCTCCTGTCACGCAGGAATCGACAGCAAGGACGCTGACATGACCGACAAGACGCAGAAGACTCTCACCTCCTCCGGCTACTACGTGTCGCAGGAGGCACCGATCCACTCCGACAACCCGGTCGCGACGCCGACCAGCACGCCGCCCGACATCCTGCGCTGCGCCTACATGGAACTCGTGGTCACCGACCTCGCCGCCTCGCGTCAGTTCTACGTCGACGTGCTCGGGCTGTACGTGACCGCCGAAGACGACGACGCGATCTATCTGCGCTCGACCGAGGAGTTCATCCACCACAACCTCGTCCTGCGCCGGGGGCCGATCGCCGCCGTCGCCGCGTTCTCGTACCGGGTGCGCAGCGCGGAAGATCTCGACCGCGCCGTCGCCTTCTACGCCGAGCTCGGCTGCGACGTGCGCCGCGAGCCGAACGGCTTCGTGCAGGGCATCGGCGACTCGGTGCGCGTGGTCGACCCGCTCGGCTTCCCCTACGAGTTCTTCTTCGAGACCACCCACGTCGAGCGCCTCTCGTGGCGCTACGACCTGCACACCCCGGGCGAGCTCGTGCGCCTCGACCACTTCAATCAGGTCACCCCCGACGTGCCCCGCGCGGTGCGCCACTACCAGGACCTCGGTTTCCGCGTCACGGAGGACATCCAGGACGACGAGGGCACCGTGTACGCCGCATGGATGCGCCGCAAGCCCACCGTGCACGACACCGCGGCGACCGGCGGAGACGGGCCCCGCATGCACCACGTCGCGTTCGCCACGCACGAGAAGCACAACATCCTCGCGATCTGCGACAAGCTCGGCGCGCTCCGCCGCTCGGACGCGATCGAGCGAGGACCCGGTCGCCACGGCGTCTCGAACGCCTTCTACCTCTACCTGCGCGACCCCGACGGACACCGCGTCGAGATCTACACGCAGGACTACTACACCGGTGACCCCGACAACCCCGTCATCACGTGGGACGTGCACGACAACCAGCGTCGCGACTGGTGGGGCAACCCCGTCGTGCCCTCCTGGTACACCGAGGCGTCGCTCGTGCTCGACCTCGACGGCAACCCTCAGCCCGTCGTCGCCCGCACCGACTCCAGCGAGATGGCGGTGACGATCGGCGCCGACGGCTTCTCGTACACGCGGCCGGACGAGGGCGAGGCATCGATGCCCGAGTACAAGCAGGGCGAGTACAAGCTCGGCCACCAGCTGTAGGAGATGCGGATGCTGTCAGCAGAGGTCATCGCGCAGATCGCCGCAGAATTGGCCCGGGCCGACCGGGAGCACACGGTGATCCCCCGGATCACGTCTCGTTGGCCCGAGGCGACGATCGAGGACTCCTACGCGATCCAGGGCGTGTGGCGCGACACGCAGGTCGCCGCGGGCCGCACGCTCGTGGGCCGCAAGATCGGACTGACGTCGAAGGCCATGCAGCAGGCGACGGGCATCACCGAGCCCGATTACGGGGTGATGTTCGACGACACGGTGCACGAGTCCGGCGCCGAGATCCCCGTCGACCACTTCTCGAACGTGCGCATCGAGGTCGAACTCGCGTTCGTGCTCAAGCATCCGCTCGAGGGCCCCGACTGCACGCTCGACGACGCGCTCGCGGCGATCGACTACGCGGTCCCCGCGCTCGAGGTGCTCAACTCGCACATCGAGCTCGAGGGCCGCACGATCGTCGACACGATCAGCGACAACGCCGCCTACGGGGCGATGGTGCTCGGCTCGGTGCGCAAGCGTCCCGATGAGATCGATCTGCGCTGGGTGCCCGGCGTGCTGTCGCGCAACGGCGAGATCGAGGAGACCGGCGTCGCCGCGGGCGTGCTCGGTCACCCGGCCACCGGCGTCGCGTGGCTCGCGAACAAGTTCCACCAGCACGGCGCGCGCCTGGAGGCCGGCGAGATCATCCTGGCAGGATCGTTCACACGCCCGATGTGGGTGTCGCGCGGTGACGAGGTGCTGTGCGACTACGGACCGATGGGAACGATCGCATGCCGCTTCATCTAGATCCCTCCTTCCGCGACCGGCTCGCGGCATCCGATCGCCCGCTCGTGGGCATGTGGGTGTGCTCGGGCAGCCCGCTGCTCGCCGAGGTCGCCGCGGGCTCCGGCCTCGACTGGCTGCTGATCGACATGGAGCACTCCGCCAACACCCTCGATTCGGTTCTCCTGCAGCTGCAGGCGGTCGCCGCGTATCCGGTGACGCCGGTCGTGCGCGCCCCGGCCAACGACGTCGTGGCGCTCAAGCAGATCCTCGACCTCGGCGCGCAGAACGTGATCGTGCCGATGGTGTCGTCCGCCGAGGAGGCGCGGGCCGCGGTCGCCGCCACCCGCTACCCGCCGGAGGGCGTGCGGGGTGTCGGCAGCGCCCTCGCCCGCAGTGCGCGCTGGAACCGCGTCGACGGCTACCTGCGCGATTCGGCGCAGCACACGTCGCTCACGGTGCAGATCGAGACCGCGGCGGGCGTCGAGGCGGCGGGCGAGATCGCCGCCGTCGACGGGGTGGATGCCGTGTTCGTCGGCCCGTCAGACCTCTCGGCCTCGATGGGCCTGCTGGGTCAGCAGACGCATCCGGATGTCGTCGCCGCCGTCGAGCGCGTCTTCGCCGCGGCGAAGGCGGCCGGAACCCCGGTCGGGGTGAACGCCTTCGATCCGGTGGCTGCCGAGGCCTACCTCGCCGCCGGCGCCGACTTCGTGGCCGTCGGTGCCGACGTGGCGCTGCTCGCGCGGGCATCCGAGGCTCTCGCCGCGCGGTTCATCGCCTCGGGTGGATCGGATGCTCCGGACCGGGGTGAGAAACAGAGCTACTGACTGGCGGATTCATAGACTCAGCCACGAAACTGTTCGCATGACCTTCGCTGCGCTCCAGCCTCTCGCCGATCGTGCCGCCCTCTACTCCGTGATCCGCCAGGATCAGCTCTCGGCCGCTGCCGATGCGCTGGGCGAGCATCGCTGGGACGCCGACATGACGGCGGGCACCCTCACCTTCACCGCGAACGCCGACCCCTCGCGTCAGCTCGTCACGCGTGCGCACCTGATCGCCACGATCGCCCCGGGGCCGCGCTCGATGCTCTGGGCCTGGGCGCACCCGCAGGGCGACCCGCAGGGCATCGCCGCGCAGCTGCGCGCCTACGGAGAGGAGCACGGCATCGCCGAACTCACCTCGGCCGAGGTGCCGTTCCCCGCGGATGCCTCGGGCGACGAGGACTGGATCGCCGCGGCCGCGCACACCGTCGGCGGCGTCGCGGTGGAACTCACCGGCCGCTCCCCGTACTACTCCGCTCCCGTCGGCGGCGGCACACGCGCCGTCTTCCTCCTCGACGCGCCGCTGCCGCAGCTCACCGTGGCCGACGCCATGATCGTCATGCCGCGCATGCTCGCGAGCTTCACCCTGCCCGACGCACGCACCTCGGTGTGGGATCTCGCCCGCCTCGCCGGCTGGACGCTCACCTGGACCGACGAGGCCTTCTCGGGCGCGACCGTCGTCGATGCGACGGGTTCCGCCACCTTCAGCTTCGACGAGCACGCCCGCATCTCGAACGTGCAGAGCTCGCTCGGCGGCCAGCGCTGACATCGTCCCCGGTCGCTCCGGGGATGCGCACTCCGCGCGGGCTGTGGGATTCTGATCCTATGAAGAAGGCAATCGTGCGCTTCGGCTCGCTCTACGTGTTCAACGTGGTGGTTCTGCTGCTGATCGGCCTGCTGCTGCGGGGCGTCTCGGTGGGATGGCACGCGTTCTGGGCGGCGATCATCCTCACCCTCGCCGCGCTGTTCGTGAAGCCGACGCTGGCAGCCGCCTTCCGCCGATCCGCCGCGAAGTCGGCCGCCGACCGTACGAAGGCGGGCGAGAAGGTCGTCCAGTACGTGCTCGTGTACCTGGTCGAACTGATCGTCTGGGCGCTCACGGTGTGGCTGAGCGGCGTCGACGCCCGCGGATTCTGGGGCTACGTGATCCCGCCGCTCCTGCTGCTGGTCGGGTGGATGATCTACGACCAGGTCGACGACAAGCTGCAGGCGAAGGCCTCCGAGGTCTACGACAGCGTGCAGGCGCGCGTGCGCCGACGCTGACGGCATCCGTCGAGCGGGATGCCGTCAGCGTCTTCGTTCAGGCGAGGCGCTCTGTCGCTTCGACCACGTTCGTCATGAGCAGCGCGACGGTCATCGGGCCGACCCCGCCCGGGTTCGGCGAGAGGAAGCCGGCGACCTCGGCCACGTCGGGGTGCACGTCGCCGGAGACGACGCTCTTGCCCGTCTCGGGGTCGGTCGTGCGGGTCACACCCACGTCGAGCACGGCGGCACCGGGCTTGACGTCCTCGGCACGGATGAGGTGCGCGACGCCCGCGGCGGCCACGATCACGTCGGCCTCGCGGAGGTAGCGCGGCATGTCGACCGTGCCGGTGTGGGTGAGCGTCACGGTCGCGTTGATGTCGCGGCGCGTGAGCAGCAGTCCGATGGAGCGGCCGATCGTGACGCCGCGGCCGACGACCACGACGTGCTTGCCCTTCAGGTCGTAGTCGTTGCGCAGCAGCAGCTCGATCACACCGCGCGGCGTGCACGGCAGCGGGGTGCGGATCGGGCTGTTGACGTTGAGCACCAGGCGACCGAGGTTCGTCGGGTGCAGTCCGTCGGCATCCTTCGCGGGGTCGATCCGCTCGAGGATCGCATCGGTGTCGAGGTGCTTCGGCAGCGGCAGCTGCACGATGTAGCCGTGGCAGTCGGGGTCGGCGTTGAGCTCGTCGATCAGCGCCTCGACCTGCTCTTGCGTGGCATCGGCCGGCAGCTCGCGCTGGATCGAGTTCATCCCGATCGCCTCGGACTGGCGGTGCTTCATGCCCACGTACAGCTGCGACGCGGGGTCCGCACCGACGAGCACCGTGGCGATGCCCGGGATGATCCCGCGGGCGCGCAGCGCAGCGACGCGCTCGGTCAGCTCGGCCTTGATCTCGGCCGATGCCGCCTTGCCGTCGAGGACGACCGCGGTCACTGCTGCAGGTCCGGGTAGAGCGGGAAGCCGGCCGCGAGCGCGTCGACGCGGGCGCGGAGAGCCTCGACGTCGGCACCCGGCTGCAGCGCCAGCGCGATGATGTCGGCGACCTCGGTGAACTCCGTGTCGCCGAACCCGCGGGTGGCGAGCGCCGGGGTGCCGATGCGCAGACCCGAGGTGACCATGGGCGGACGCGGGTCGTTCGGCACGGCGTTGCGGTTCACCGTGATGTGGATGTCGTGCAGCAGGTCTTCGGCCTGCTTGCCGTCGATCTCGGCCTCGCGCAGGTCGACCAGCACGAGGTGCACGTCGGTGCCACCGGAGCGCACGGCGATGCCGGCATCCTTGACGTCCTGCTGCGAGAGGCGCTCGGCGATCAGCGCCGCGCCGCGCAGCACGCGCTCCTGTCGCTCGGCGAACTCGGGGGTCGCGGCGAGCTTGAACGCGGTCGCCTTGGCGGCGATCACGTGCATGAGCGGGCCGCCCTGCTGGCCCGGGAACACGGCCGTGTTGATCTTCTTGGCGATGTCGGCGTCGTTCGTGAGGATGAAGCCCGAGCGAGGGCCGCCGATCGTCTTGTGCACGGTCGACGAGACGACGTGGGCGTGGGGCACCGGGTTCGGGTGCAGGCCCGCGGCGACGAGACCGGCGAAGTGCGCCATGTCGACCCAGAGCAGTGCGCCGACCTCGTCGGCGATCGCGCGGAACGCCGCGAAGTCGAGCGTGCGGGGGTAGGCCGACCAGCCGGCGATGATGACCTTCGGCTTGTGCTCGATCGCGAGGCGACGCACCTCGTCCATGTCGATGACCGAGGTCTCGGGGTTCACACCGTAGGCGACGATGTCGTAGAGACGGCCCGAGAAGTTGATCTTCATGCCGTGCGTGAGGTGGCCGCCCTGGTCGAGCGAGAGGCCGAGGAGCGTGTCGCCGGGGCGCGCGATGGCGTGCAGCACGGCGGCGTTGGCCGAGGCGCCGGAGTGCGGCTGGACGTTCGCGAACTCGGCGCCGAACAGGCTCTTCGCCCGCGAGATCGCGAGTTCCTCGGCGACGTCGACCTCTTCGCAGCCGCCGTAGTAGCGACGGCCGGGGTAGCCCTCGGCGTACTTGTTCGTGAGCACGGAGCCCTGCGACTGCAGCACCGAGACGGGCACGAAGTTCTCGGACGCGATCATCTCGAGGAAGGTCTGCTGACGCTTCAGCTCGCGGTCGAGCACCTCGGCGATCTCGGGATCGACCTCGGCGAGCGGGGCGTTGAAGTAACGGTCGGTCATGATGACGGGCTCCTCTGACGACGGATTCGAAGGGTGTTCTCATCGGCCCAGGCGCGCGGTCGAATTCCGTGGTCGGTCGCTCCCCGGTGGTAACCCACCCAGACGCCAGTCGCGACAGATCGAGCATACCGGATTCCCCCTGGTCGACTCCCCGCCGCGCGGCTAGGGTTTGTTCATGGTCTTTACACATCAGCTTTCGCTCGTCCCGGTGCCCGCCGCAGCCGTCGTGCACGAAGGACGGATGCCGATCACCGCGACGACGCGCGTGCACGGCTCCTCCCCCGCGGCCGACGTCCTGACGGCCGCGGCCGCACGGCGCGGCGCCCCTCCCCTCACCTCCGTCGATGCCTCCGCGCACACCCCGGCCCCGGGCGACATCGTGCTGCGCATCGACGCCGACGCCGCGGCATCCGAGGGCTACCGACTGTCGGTCGGCACGCACGTCGAGATCATCGGCGCCGACGAGGCCGGCCTGTTCTACGGCGTGCAGACCCTGCTGCAGCTGCTCCGCGAGGACGACGAGGGCTGGAGCCTGCCGTACGTCGAGATCGACGACGCCCCGCGCTTCACGCATCGCGGAGTGATGCTCGACGTCGCCCGCCACTTCTTCGACGTCGCCGAGGTGAAGCGGTTCATCGACGCCACCAGCGCACTCAAGTTCAACCGCCTGCACCTGCACCTCACCGACGATCAAGGGTGGCGGGTGCACATCGACTCCTGGCCGCTGCTCACCGAGCGGTCATCGGCGACGTCGGCCGGCGGTGACCCCGGCGGTTTCTACACGAAGGACGACTACCGCGAGATCGTCTCCCACGCGGCGTCGCGGCACATGGTGCTGATCCCCGAGATCGATCTGCCGGGGCACACCCACGCGGTCGGCGTCGCCTACCCCGAGCTCGTCGAGGCGCCGGTGCTCAACGACGCCCTCGTCGCGCAGTCCGAGACGCTGGGGCAGCCCCTGCCCGTCGCGGGAGAGACGTACCTCGGCTGGGGAGTCGGTCACTCGAGCGTGCGCATCCGCGAGGAGCGCACCTACGACTTCGTGCGCGACGTCGTGCGCGAGCTCGCCGAGATGACCCCGGGCCCGTACCTCCACATCGGCGGCGACGAGTCGCTGGGTACCTCGCAGGAGGACTTCGACCACTTCGCCGAGCGCGCGACGCAGATCGTCGTGGATGCCGGGAAGATCCCCGTCGCCTGGCACGAGATGGGTGCCGCCGACGGCATCGCCGAGGGCACGATCGGGCAGTACTGGGGCATGAAGGTCCCCACCGGTTCGCACGCCGCCGAGGCCGCGCACTTCGTGGAACGCGGCGGGGCGCTGATCATGTCGGCCGCGGATGCCACGTACCTCGACATGAAGTACGACGACGAGTTCCCCCTCGGCCTCACCTGGGCCGCCGTGATCGACGTGCGAACCGCGTACGAGTGGGAGCCCACCGCCGTGCTCGACGTGCCCGGTGCGGCGATCCTCGGCACCGAGGCACCGCTGTGGTCCGAGACCACGCGCACGATCGACGACGTCGAGCTGCTCGTCTTCCCGCGCGCCGCCGCGCAGGCCGAGATCGCCTGGTCGCCGCAGCATGGAGAGGGACGCGAATGGTCGTCGTTCCGCGAGCGGCTCGGCGCCCTCGCTCCGCTGTGGAAGGCTGAGGGGACCCGATTCCACCCCGTCGCAGACATCCCCTGGAGCGATCGATGAGCGTCCACCCCGCAGCGACCGGAAGCCTGGTCGTCCACTCCGCGCGCGTCGTGGATCGCGGCGAGATCGTCGACGACGCCTGGGTGCGCTTCGACGACGGCCGGGTCGCCGCACGCGGAACGGGCGCCGACTGGGCGCCCGCCGACGAGGTCGTCGACGCGGCATCCGTCGCCGGCTCCGGTGCGCTTCTCACGCCCGGCTTCGTCGACATCCACGGGCACGGCGGGGCCGGCGCATCGTTCGACGACGGCGTCGACTCCATCCGCACCGCGCGCGACCTGCACCGCGCGCACGGCACGACCCGCGCCGTGGTGTCGCTGGTGACGGCTCCGCTCGATGAACTCGCACGCAGCGCCGCGCAGATCGCCGACCTCGTGCACACGGATGCCGACATCCTCGGCTCGCACCTCGAGGGGCCGTTCCTCGATCCGGGGCACCACGGCGCCCACGACCCGTCGCTCCTGCGCGCACCGCTGCCCGATGACGTCGACCGGCTGCTCGCCGCGGGTCGCGGAACGATCCGTCAGATCACGATCGCCCCGGAGCTTCCCGGCGGACTCGACGCGATCCGCCGGATCGTCGCGGCAGGCTCCGCGGCCGCCGTCGGCCACACCGATGCGGATGCCGCCATGGCGGTCGCCGCGTTCGAGGCGGGGGCGTCGATCCTCACCCATGCGTTCAACGCGATGCCCGGCATCCACCACCGCGCTCCGGGGCCGGTGCTCGCCGCCGCGGCGGATCACCGTGTCGTGCTCGAGGCGATCGCCGACGACGTGCACCTCGATCCGCACGTCGTCAAGCTCGTGTTCGACGCCGCTCCCGGGCGCGTGGCCCTGATCACGGATGCCATGGCCGCAGCGGGGAGCGCGGACGGCCGCTACGACCTGGGCGCGGTGAGCGTGACGGTCGAGAACGGCATCGCCCGCGCTGTCGAGACGGGGGCGATCGCCGGCTCGACGCTCACCCAGGACGAGGCTCTGCGGCGCGCGGTCGCCGCGGGCGTCGCGCTCGTCGACGCGGTGCGTGCGCTGACCGAGACCCCGGCCGGAGCCGTGGGCTTCGCCTCGGAGCTGGGCGCGCTGCGCACCGGAATGGTGGGCGATGCCCTGCTGCTCGATGCAGAACTGCGCGTGGCGCGCGTGTGGGTCGGGGCGCGGCCCCGCAGGGCCTAGGTCCTTCCACCGCGCGCCGACGCGCAGCGCAGGCGGCTCCGGTCCCTTCGCGCGGAGAGAGTGGAGGGTGCCGATCCCCCCGGATCGGCACCCTCGGGTTCCCCCACGTAGAGAGGGGGGCCGAGAACTCCTCCCCCGAGGCTCCCGACCCGCCCGACCGATGCGTGAACCCCCTGCATCGGAGCCCGAACCCCGCCCCCCGGTGGAGTTCGTCGTGGCTGTCTCTACAGATGAGACGACGTGCAGCCCGATTCATTACGCGAACCTGGGAAAAAATCTGAGAAAAGTTCTGAGACTCGTGAATATCCGCTTCTGACCGGGCTTTTCTTTTCCAGACATTTTCGCCGGCGAACTCCGGCGAGGGCTGGCCCTCGGGCGAGTTCCGAGAGAGAATGGAG
This sequence comes from Microbacterium galbinum, assembly GCF_023091225.1. NCBI lineage: Bacteria > Bacillati > Actinomycetota > Actinomycetes > Micrococcales > Microbacteriaceae > Microbacterium > Microbacterium galbinum. The sequence continues at coordinate 1,189,369 of NZ_JAHWXM010000001.1, forward strand.
AACTCGCGTGATGATCCGGCCCATCGCGCGTCTCACTCTGTGAAGGCACATACCCGTGCCCCACGACCGAGGGATCACAGTGCACGAAGAGAACACTCCTCACATCGACGACACGATCGCCGACGCAGACCTCATCCTCCGCACCCGTTCGGGTGACACGGGGGCGTTCGGAGAACTCTGGCGTCGTCACTACCCCTCGGGGATCGCGGTCGCACGCTCGGTCACCTCGTCGATCGACCCCGACGACCTCGTGCAGGAGTCGTACACCCGCATCTACCAGGCGATCGTCAAGGGTGGCGGGCCCAACGGCTCGTTCCGCGCCTACCTCTTCACCAGCATCCGCAACACGGCCGCCGCCTGGGGTCGCTCGCGCCGCGAAGACGCGATGGACGAGCTCGACGCGGTCGCCGACCCCGACAGCACCGACCAGGCATCGAACGACGCCCTCGATCGCAGCCTCACCGCGCAGGCGTTCCGCAGTCTCCCCACGCGCTGGCAGGAAGTGCTCTGGTACACCGAGATCGAGCAGATGCGGCCGCAGGAGGTCGCTCCGCTCCTGGGCATGAAGTCGGGCGCGGTCTCACAGCTCGCGTTCCGCGCCCGCGAGGGTCTTCGCGAGGCGTGGATCCAGGCGCACCTGCGCAGCTCGGCCCCGGGCTCGGAGTGCCAGTGGACGATCGAGCACCTCGGCGCCTACTCGCGCGGCAATCTCGGATCGCGTGACCACCGTCGCATCGAGGCGCACCTCGACGAGTGCGCCCGCTGCATGATCGTGGCCGCCGAGGCGAAGGACGTCTCCAAGCGCCTCGCACTCGTGCTGCTCCCCCTCGTGCTCGGCGTCACGGGCGCCGCGGGGTACCTGGCGACCCTGCAGGGCGGTGGCGCACCGATCGTCGCTCTCGCGGCCATGCCCTCCAGCGTGCCCGGCGGCGTGGTCGCCGGCGACGGCGGATCCGGCGCCCTCGCGGCGGGCTCCACCGCCGGCGGTGCGGGAGCCGGCGGTGCCGGCGGAGCAGGCGGGTCGGCCGGCGGTGGTGCCGGCGGGTCTGCCGGTGGTTCGGCCGGAGCATCCGGCGGGATGCTGTCGGGCATGGGCGCCCTCGTCGGCGCCGGTTCGGCCGCTCTCGTGGTGGCCGGTGTCGTCGCCGCGGCGACGATCATCCCCGGCCTGGCCGGGGCGAACCCGTCGACGTCGCTGCCGAGTGCCGGCGACTCCGATTCGTCGTCGATCTCCTCGGACGTCGGACCGGACGCGTCGATGAGCACCGAACCCGTGGATGACGAGCTCGACGAGCCCGTCGAGAAGCCGAAGGACGAGACCGTTCCCCCGGTGGCCGACGACGAGACGGATGCCGACACCGGCACGGACGTCCCCGCGGCCCCCGTCGTCACGACTCCGGCGAATCCGGCTCCGGGCTCGGGCGGCGATTCGGGTCCCGGGACGGTTCCCACCCCTGCGCCTACGCCTACGCCCACTCCGACGACGCCTCCGGACGAGGAAGAAGAAGAGCCGCCCGTCGACCCCGTCGTCCTTCCCGAAGGAGTCCCGACGATCACAGGTGTGTCAGTCAGTTGCCTGCCGCCCTCTAGGGACGAGGTTCTCGAGACCACCGTCTATACCCTTCAGCTCTCAGGCGTGGCAGATGCGAAGGTCGTTGCGTATACCGGCCTCGACGCCGACGCCCTCGAGGAGAGTTCGACGGGGACAGTCAACACACAGGGCATCGGGACACTAGAACTCCACCCCGACGTGTTCGAGTTGTTCTGGGGCAACGTCTCCGTGGCCTACTACATCGAAGTCGATGGTGTTCGGAAGACAAGCGACCTGAAGACACCTGCGGTGTTGCTCAGCACATGGGTCGACCCGTGGGAGGTGCCGTGCGGCATTCCCGACGTGCCGTTGCCCGCGGATGTTCCCGAACTCGTGCCAGAGCAGCCCGCCGTCGTCGAGCAGCCCGCCCCCGTCGAGGAGCCGGCACCCGCTGAAGAGCCGGCCCCGGCACCTGTCGAGGACGAGCCCGCAGCGGCGACCGCTCCCGCCGAGACCGATGCCCGGGTCGACGCCGCGGTGACGCCCGAGGTCGTCGTGGTGCCGGACGAGGAGCCGGTTCCCGCCGAATAGACTGGATCCATGCCCCAGGATCCCACCCCCATACCCGGCGTCGAGCGCCCCGTCATCACGGTCATCGACGTCATCCGTGCCGTCGTGCTGGTGGTGGCCGTCGCCTCTCTCGCCCTCTGGGGCTTCGCCACCTGGGATCTCCCCTGGAGCATCGTGGTGGGCATCGGCGCCCCGGTCGTCGTGATCCTCGTCTGGGCGCTGTTCCTCTCGCCTCGCCCCGTGCTGCGGGTGCACCCGTTCCTGCGCGCCGCGGTCGAGCTGCTCATCTACGTGGGCGTCACGATCGCCTGGTGGTCGATGGATCAGGCCCTGGTCGGATCGGCCTTCGCCCTCGTCGCGATCGTCACCGGTCTCATCAGCGGACGACGCGCACTCGGATGAGCGTCCTCGCGCAGCTGACCGCGGCTCTCGGCGATCTCGTCGACACGCGCGCGGCTGCGCTCGAGGAGGCGAGAGCCGACCGCTCCGGACATGCCGCCGAGGGGCGCCCCCTCGCCATCGTGCACGCCGAGACCGTCGCGCATGTGCAGGAGACGATGCGCATCGCGACCGCCACGCGCACCCCCGTCGTCGTGCGGGGCGCCGGCACCGGCCTCGCCGGAGGCGCGAACGCCGGCGAGGGGGAGATCGTCCTCTCCACCGCCCGCATGACCGCGGTGCTCGAAGTGCGTCCCGACGACCTCCTCGCGGTCGTCGAACCCGGCATCCTGAACGCCGATCTCAACCGTCTCCTCGCCGAGCACGGCGTGTGGTGGGCACCCGATCCCGCGAGCCGCGAGATCTCGACGGTCGGGGGCAACATCGCCACCGGCGCGGGCGGGCTGCTGTGCGCCAAGTACGGTGTGGTGCGCGATGCCGTGCTGGGGGTCGACCTCGTCCTGGCCGACGGCCGCCTGCTGCATCTCGGCCACCGCAGCGTGAAGGGCGTCACCGGTCTCGACCTCACGTCGCTCGTGATCGGCTCGGAGGGCACCCTCGGCGTCGTCGTCGGCGCCACGCTCAAGCTGCGCCGCCGCGTCGTCGGCACGGTCTGCACCATCGCCGCGACGTTCCCCGACGTCCGCAGCGCCGCGACCGCCTCCGCCGCCGTCACGGCCTCGGGCGCACAGCCCGCCATCATGGAGCTGATGGATGCCGCGAGCCTCGCCGCCGTGCACGCCGTCCTCGACCTCCCCGCCCCCACGCCGGGTGCCGCGCAGCTCACGATCCAGACCGACGGGCCCGCCTCCGAGGCGGAGGCCGATGCGATCGCCGAGATCCTGCGCGTCCACCAGGGCACCGTCGCCGTGACGCACGACCCCGTCGAGGGCGAGCGCCTGCTGGCGATCCGCCGGTCGATGCACCAGGCGATGGCATCGCTGGGTACGGCCCTCATCGAAGACGTCTCGGTGCCACGCAGCGCGATGCCGGCGATGTTCGACGAGATCGCGCGCATCGAGCGGCAGTACGGACTCACGATCCCCACCGTCGCGCACGCGGGAGACGGCAACCTGCATCCGAACTTCCTGTTCGCGGGTGCCGAGACGCCCGCGCACGTGTGGCAGGCGGCCGACGACCTGTTCCGCGCGGCGATCGCCCTCGGAGGCACACTGACCGGCGAGCACGGGATCGGCACCCTCAAGCGCCGCTGGCTCGCCGACGAACTCGGCCACGACCAGTGGGAGCTGCAGCGGCAGATCGCGCGGGTGTTCGACCCGCTCGGCATCCTCAACCCCGGAAAGGTGTTCGCCCCCGATGCCTGACATCCACGTGAGCGCGGCGATCATCGACGACGGCGCCGGACGCGTGCTCGTCGTGCGCAAGCGCGGCACTACCCGGTTCATGCAGCCCGGCGGCAAACCCGAGCACGGCGAGACGCCCGCGCAGACGCTGCTGCGCGAACTGCACGAGGAACTCGGACTCGAGCTCGACGAGAGCGCGATCGAACCCCTCGGCCGGTTCGTCTCGGCGGCGGCGAACGAACCGGGCCACCGGGTGGTCGCCGACGCGTTCCGCACGACGATCGATCCGAGCGAGGTGTGCGTGCAGGCCGAACTCGAGGAGCTGCGCTGGATCACACCCGACGACGTGTCGGCGCTCCCCCTCGCTCCCCTCAGCGTCGAGCACCTGCTGCCGCTGGCGTGGCCCGCTCCGCATTGAGGCGTGGCCCGCTCCGCGTGGAGTGATGCCTCAGCCCTGACGCGGGCCCGCTGCTCGCACGAGCGCGCTCAGATGCCCTGCCAGGCCGGCTTGTTCGCGAACGTGTAGCGGTAGTAGTCCGCCTGCGCGAGACGCGATGCGGCGGCCTCGTCGACGACGACGGTCGCGTGCGGGTGCAGCTGGATCGCCGAGCCCGGCAGCGATGCCGTGAGCGGGCCCTCGACGGCGGCGGCCACGGCCTCGGCCTTGCCCTCGCCGAACGCGAGCAGCACGAGGTGGCGTGCCTTCAGGATCGTGCCGAGTCCCTGCGTGATGCAGTGCATCGGAACGTCGTCGATCGAGTCGAAGAAGCGCGCGTTGTCCTCGCGGGTCTGTGCCGTGAGCGTCTTCACCCGGGTCTGCGAGGCGAACGACGAGCCGGGCTCGTTGAAGCCGATGTGACCGTCGGTTCCGATCCCGAGGATCTGCAGGTCGACGCCTCCCGCGGCGGCGATCGCGGCCTCGTAGTCGTCGCCGGCGTGCTGGATCGTGTCCATCGCTCCGTTGGGAACGTGGATGCGGCGGGGGTCGAGGCCGAGCGGCTCGACGACCTCGCGCGTGATGACCGAGCGGTAGCTCTCGGGGTGGTGCGGGTCGATGCCCACGTACTCGTCGAGCGCGAAGCCGCGCACCTGCGAGAGGTCGCGACCGGCGAGCTGCACGCGCAGCGCCTCGTACACGGGGAGCGGGGTCGACCCGGTCGCGAGACCCAGCACGGCATCCGCGCGTGCGTCGAGCAGCTCGACGATCTCGGTGGCGACCAGGGAGCCGGCGGCTTCCTTGCTCTCGACGATGACGACCTCAGCCATGGAAGACGATCTCCTTCTCGGGGACGGCGGCGCCGACGAGCGCGGCACCGAAGGCGGCAGCGGGTGACCCCGCGGGAAGCATCTCGATGCGCTCATCGAGGTGGAGCGATCGCATGAACGGCGACGTCTCGGCATCCGCCTGCAGGGCCGAGCGGATGCCATCCTCCAGGCGCGGGCCGAGAGCGGTGAGTCCGCCGCCGATGATGACGGTGTCGACATCCGCGGAGAGCACGAGCACGCGTACGGCGGCCGCTCCCCCGTGGTGCAGTTCGGCGCGGAGGCGGATCGCGTCGGCGTCGCCGGCGTCGGCCGCCTCGATGATGTCCTTGACCGGGAGCGCGCCGGGCCTGCCCCAGGCCTTGGCGAGTGCGCCGCCGCCGCAGAGGGTCTCGATGCAGCCGCGCTGCCCGCACCCGCACACGCGTCCGCGGGGGTCGACGGAGATGTGCCCCACTTCCCCGGCGGTGCCCCGGGAGCCGCGGTGGATGCGGCCGTCGATCACGATGCCGGCGGCGACACCCGTGCCGAGGTTGAGGTAGGCCATGGATCCGGTCGCTCCGCGCAGCACGGCGGCGCCGAGCGCTGCGGCTTTGACGTCGTTCTCGACGCGGAAGGGAATGCCGAGCTCGGCCTGGGCGCGCGCGGCGAGGTCGAGCGACTCGACGCCGAGGTTGACCGCGTGCAGGACCCGCCCGCTCTCGACGTCGACGAGCCCGGGGATGCCGATGCCCACCGAGCCGATGTCGGCCATCGCGATCGCGTTCTCCGCGGCCAGCGCGCGCACGGCGAGCACGATGCTCTCGACCACGGCGTCATCGCCCCACCCGGTGGGGCGCCGCAGGCGTCCGATGATCTCGCCCGACGGCGAGACCGCGACGGCATCGATCTTGGTGCCGCCGACGTCGAGTCCGACGCGCACGGCGCCGCCCGCGGACTCGCCGGCGCCTCGACGAGTCGCGAGCTCCGGGATGCCGGGGCTCGGGGTCGTACGGGTCACGAGACTCCCAGCTGGCCCGAGAGCACCATCACCGCGGCTCCGCGGAGGACGATGTCGTCCTGCACGGTGAGGCGGATGAGAGCGTCCTCGAACACGCCTTCCAGCGTGCGGGCGTGCAGGGTCTCGACGGCCGCGTCGATGAGGATGCCGTCGAGCAGGTCGGCGGGACCCGAGAGCACGACCTCCGAGAGGTCGAGGGCGGCGACGATCGGGGCGATGGCGATCGCCATGCGGGTGCCGGCGTCGCGGAGGATCTCGTCGCGGGCCGACGGGTCGGCGGCGACGGCCTCGCTCAGGCGCGTCTCGCTCAGCCATGCCTCCAGGCATCCGTCCTTCCCGCAGGCGCAGCGCGGACCCCCGTCGGTGCCGACCGTGACGTGACCGATCTCACCGGCGGCGAAGCGGCTGCCGAGCAGCGGCTGGCTGCCGGTGATGAGACCGGCGCCGACACCGCGGCCGATCTTGATGAGCATGAAGTCGGCCTTCGCCTCGCCGAAGGTGTACTCGGCCAGCACGGCGGCGTTGGCGTCGTTGCGGGCGAGCACGGGGAGGTCGAGGTCGGCGCCGAGCTTGGCCTCGAGGGGGAAGCTCGTCCAGCCCAGGTTCGGCGAGCTCAGCACGATGCCGTCGGGGCGCACGACACCGGGGGTGCCGATGCCGACGCCGAGCAGCGGGCGCGTCGAGGCGGCGACCAGCGAGCGTGCGAGCTCGAGCGTGGCGGCGTAGGCCGCGTCGCCGTCGGCGGACTCGGGCCGCGGCACCTCGCGGCGCTCGAGCACGTCGCCGTCGAGGCTGAGCACGGCTCCGATGAACGCGTGCGGGCCCGAGAGGTCGAGCCCGAGGATCTGGTGGCCGACGCGGTCGATGTCGATGAGGATCGGCGGCTTGCCGGGACCGGCGGTCTCGCGCACGCCCATCTCGATGACGATCCCGTCGGCGATGAACTCGGCCACGAGGTCGGAGATGGTGACCCGCGTGAGGCCCGTTTCGCGCGAGAGGTCCGCTCGGCTCATCGCGCCGGCGTGGTACAGCGTCTGCAGCACGAGGGCGCGATTGTGCCCGCGCGCGTGCTCGGGGAGGACCTTCGACCGCGAGCGCAGGTGGCGGCCGGGTCCGAAGGCGTGCGTATTCGCATCGACGTACTCCGACGACGATGCGGGGCGCTGTTCATCCGACACGGACATGTTTGTTAGTAGACCTTACGAACATAATTTACGCAACCCCGCTCGCCGAGCGAGTCCGCGAGGTTACCGAAACGTTACTTCTGTGTGACGGCCTCGTCGGGAGCCGTTTCCGCCCCCGTGACGAGGCGTGCGACGAGGCCCGCGACGATCTGCTCGCGGGCCTCGATCGTCATCGGTTTGCCCGGCACGCCGGGTCGCCGCTGCACGGGCGAGGGACCGTCAGGGGAACGGTACCGCACCCCGGCGGCCGCGAGGCGCCGCAGGTGCGTGGGGAGCCGGCGCGCGAAGTCGTCGAACGGCGCGGGATCCCCACCCTCCCAGAGCCGCTCGGCGATCGCCGCGAGGCGCGGGAACATCGCGAAGTCCACACGGTCGCGCGTGGGCAGGTGCTCTGTCCAGACGTTCGCCTGCCCGCCGACCGCGCCCTCCTCGATCCGCAGCGTGTAGCTGCGCTCGATGGTCAGCGGCGGCCCGACGCGGATGGGCTCCTCGACCGAATCCGCCTGCGCATAGTCGAGGTACACCTCGAGGTCGGGACAGGCGATGACCGGGATGCCGCGGCGCACCGCTTCGCGCATCGCCACGGGGCCGCGCCAGGCGAGGATGCGTACTCCCTCGGGAACATCGCCCTCGAGCACCTCGTCCCAGGCGAGCGCGGTGCGACCGCGGCTGCGCACGTGAGCGGCGAAGTGCGCGGTGAACCAGGGCTGCACGTCGTGCGGGTCGGCGAGACCGAGCTCGGCCATGCGCGCCTGCGCCGCCGGGCTCTCCGCCCATTCGGTGACCGGCACCTCGTCGCCGCCGATGCCGATCCACTCCGCGTCGAACACGTCGCAGAGCGCATCGATGGCCGCCCGCCCGAAGGCGAGCGACGCTTCGGTCGGCGCGAGCGTGCGCGGGTTCACGCCGAAGCGCTGCCAGGGGCCGGTGATCGGCTCGCCCACGTCGACGTTGCCGAGTTCGGGGTAGGCCGCGAGAGCCGCCTGGATGTGACCGGGCAGCTCGACCTCCGGCACCAGCGTGACGAAGCGCTCCGCCGCGTAGGCGACGAGTTCGCGCAGCTCGGCCTGCGTGTAGAAGCCCTCGTGCACGCCCGGCTCCACGGTCGCGAGCGGGCCATGGCCGCGCTGCGTGGCCTCGCGCCGTGCGCCGATCCCGGTCAGACGGGGATATCCCGGCACCTCGAAGCGCCAGCCCTGGTCATCGGTGAGGTGCAGGTGGAGCACGGTGAGGTGGTGATCGGCGAGGAGGTCGATGAGGCGGCGTACGTCGTCGGCCGGACGGAAGTGCCGGGCGACGTCGAGCATCGCCCCGCGCCAGCCGTACGCCGGCGAGCCCTGCCAGACGCCGGCCGGGATCACGGCGTCCGCCTCCGCCTCCGCATCGGGATCGCGCAGCTGACGCAGCACGGTCGCGCCACGGAAGACGCCGGCCGGTGTCGCGCCGACGATCTCGATCCCCCCGGCATCGACCGACAGGCGGAAGGCCTCGGCGCCGATGCGCCCCTCGGAATCGGGAGCCTCGGCCAGCGCGGCATCGACGCGGAGTCGGATGGCGGGAACCGCCTCACCCCGGTCCTCCGCCCGTTCGCCGCCGCCGAGCCGGCGGATCGCGGCGACCAGGTCGTCCGCTCCGACGACCGGCGTGCGCGTGGACCACCGGAACCCCGTCGTGTTCTCGTCGATGTGCGCGGCGATCCGGGGCACGGTCGCGCGGTGGGGCGCCGGCGGCATGCGCAGCGCCCGACCGGGGGTGGCGCCCGTGACCGCGCCGTCCGCCACGACCGGCACTCCCCCGACCAGCACCTCGACCACGCCCACGGGCGGGTGGAGAGGAGACTCGAACGTGGCCCCCGCGGCGATCGTCCGTGCGTCGAAGAGGACGAGGTCGGCGGTCGCCCGCTCGCGGATCACGCCTCGGGGCGCATCGCCGCGGTCGAGGCCGAGGCGCTGCGCGGGTGTACCCGACAGATGCCGCACGCCCTCCTCGAGCGTGAGGATGCCGAGCTCGCGCACGTAGTGACCCAGATAGCGGGCGAAGGTGCCGCGTCCCCGCGGGTGAGGTCGCGCACCGATCAGGATGCCGTCGCTCCCCGCCGTGTGCCGCGGATGGCGCATGATCGCCTGCACGTTGGCCTCGTCGCCGATGTGCATGAGGATGCCCGTGGCTCCGGCATCCGCGATGATCGTGTCGAGCACCACGTCGACCGCGCGACGACCCTCGGTCGCGGCGATCTCGGCGATGGTGCGTCCCACGAGGTCGCCCAGCTCCGGGTTGGCGGTGCCGGAGATCTGGATCTGCGTCCAGTCCGCCCGCTCCCCGTGGAACCCGTCGCAGCCGATCTCCTCGAGCTCGACCCGCACGCGCTCGCGTCCGGCGTCGTCGAGGTCTGCGAGCGTGCGCAGCAGCGAGCCGGTCTCGGAGAGCCGACTCGGAAGGAGCGCAGCGAGCGTCGTCGCCCCCGGCAGGTAGGGATAGGTGTCGAGCGTCGCATCCACGCCGTCGGCGATCGCCTGATCGATGAGTTCGAGAAGGTCGCGTGCGCGCCCGCGGTTCGGGGCGAAGTTCATGGTCGCGTGCGTGAGGTGGATCGGGCACCCGGTGCGCCGGCCGATGTCGAGCGCCTCACGATAGGCATCGAGCGCGGATCCGCCGTAGCTGCGCGTGTGCGGGGCCCAGTATCCGCCGCGTTCGGCCACGACCCGGCACAGCGCCTCGAGCTCGTCGGTGTCGGCGTACATCCCCGGCGTGTAGGTGAGACCGCTCGACATGCCGAAGGCGCCCGCGTCGAGGCAGTCGGCGAGCAGCGCGCGCATCCGAGCGATCTCGTCGCTCGTCGCCGGACGGTTCTCGTGACCCACCACGATCATCCGCAGGTTGCCCTGCGGCACCAGCATCGCGGCGTTCGCGACGGATGCGCGATCGATCGCGTCGAGCAGATCGGCGACGGTTCGCCACGGCGCGGTGGTCGGCCCGTTCCAGCCGGCGATCTGCGCGGCGATCACGGGTGCGGTCGCGTCGTCGAGCGGCGCGTAGCCGAGTCCGTCCTGGCCGATGACCTCGGTGGTGACCCCCTGCAGGATCTTCGCGTCGTGCGCGGCGCCGGCGAGCACCGCGAGGTCGCTGTGGGCGTGCATGTCGATGAACCCCGGTGCGAGCACGAGTCCGCGGGCGTCGACCTCGATCGCCCCCTCGGGCAGCACGAGGGTCGGCGACTCCGCGCCCTCCCGCACCACCGCGACCACGCGCGCGCCCTCGACCGCGACGTCGGCGACGAAGCGATCCGCACCCGTGCCGTCGACCACGGTCGCCCCACGGTACACGCGCACTCGACCCTGCGCG